>NZ_ATHL01000045.1 GCF_000445125.1 Novosphingobium lindaniclasticum LE124 | reverse complement strand
AAAAAATTAAATGAATCAGCATGAGTATTTAACTACTGATGAAGTATATGAAATACAGCAAAGAATATCAGACATGTACCAAGAAGAATATTTAACAGCTAGAGAATATGCTGAACTGTTTAACCAATTAGCAGATATTTATATTCACAAGTTAGATGATACTTTATTTATCAGTAACATATAAACCCTAACTATGAAGGAAATCGTCTTTATAGTATACATAAGTAATACCAAGTAATAAACATAATTAATAATAGATAACACAAAGAAATATTACTAACTAAGTAGAGTGATAGCAATGAATGATACAAAGTAATATTTAGAAAAGCGTATAGAAGAAATTAAAGAAGATAATAAGAAATACAACCCTAATAGTAATGCTGAATGCAGAATAGTAAATGATGAGATATATGGAATGTTTATAGAATTAGTACCATATTCAGAAAGGAATTAAATAATGATAGCTATAACAATAAATGTTTTACTTGTAGGTTTATTCCCTTTCTTATTTTTAGGACTAATAGCATATATGAGTATTAAGACAATCAGACGTATACTAAAGAAGATAAGAATAGATAATGTTAGGAGTAACCGTATATGAGCTTTCAAGAATACGAGGAATTAAATAGACAGGTAGAAGATAATAGCAAGGCTATAGTTAGATATGTGGTAGAGAATAATGAAGACCTATTAGGCTTATACAATACGATGATAGATACAGGTATTGATGAGCTACAAGCATATGCTACCGTTGTAACACTATTGCTTAAGATTATGCAGGAAGAATAAAGAGATAGTCTATTATATAATATGAACTTTGGTTAAGACTATAAGTATAGTAATTATAGTTAGCATTACACATAAGTAATACTAGATAACACATAAAAATAAT
>NZ_ATHL01000044.1 GCF_000445125.1 Novosphingobium lindaniclasticum LE124 | reverse complement strand
GGGGAGGAGTGGGGCGCGGGAGCCGCGTTGGAGGCTTGTGCTCCGAGGCCCAGGGCAAGGCAGGCTATCCCTGCCAGCAACGCATGTTTCATAGGCGGAAATGTCCCTGTCGATCATCTTGGGGGCGCCGTTCGTCACCCCGATGCGGCAGGTTCTGGGCTATGCCGCGCCGAAGGTCCAGCCCTCGGTTCGGGCCAGTTGCGCTGTAAGATCAGCGGGTTTCCACAAGTTGGCGCGCGGCGCGGCCACGCGCAGCCAGGCGGTGGTGAGCAGCGCATCGGCACTGTGGTCGTCGATGGAGCCGGACCCCGCCACGGACGGCGAACCCAACGCCGTGAGAGCCTGGTTTAGCGCGGCATAGTCGGTCATCTTGGCCCGGCTGGCGGTCCGCCCGGCCGCGACGGCGGCAATCGCGGTGTAGATCTCGGTCAGCACCGAGCCAGTTTCCGGCAGGGGATCGACCGGCCAGACCGGAACCGCGCCGCCAAGGCGATGCAGCAGGCGCATGCCGGTGAGGCTGGACTTGCCGACTTGCGCAGCGCCCACGAGGTTGAAGTTCGAGTATGGCTTGCAGCCCGCACGCGCCTGCGCCTGTTCGGTCACGCGCATGCGGCCGCGGCGATGAAGTGCGCCGGGGAGATGGAAGCGCGCACCCTCGCGCCCGCCATGGCGGCGGAAATAGGCGCTGATTTCGGGATGATCGACGAAGCTGGCGGCGGCGAGATGTTCGTCGCGCGCGCAGATCGCGTCGATCAATGCCCATAGCGCGCGGGCGTCAGGCGGGCTGCCCGGCCAATCCGGGAAGAACGCGCCGGCGTCCGCGAAAGGCAAGGATATGCCGAGGTCGAGGCCGACGAGGGTGTCCTGCGGCAAGGCGTCGCGCAGCAGATGCAGAACATCCTCTCGGGACCAGTGGGCGTGGTTTGCCGGGCGCAGCAGACGCGGCGGGCCTTCACGTTCACAGAGTGCGACCGCGATCCCCTTCTGGCGCGGACCGAGTGCGCCGGACCAATCGATGGCCATGAAGTGCCGGAAGCGGGGCATCCTCTATCGTCAGTCCTCGCGCCGCTCGGCCCGCTTGCGATCCCACCATTCGAGGCGCTTGCGGATCTCGCGTTCGAAACCGCGCTCGACCGGCTCGTAGAACGTCTGCGGCGTCATGTCGTCGGGCCAGTAATTGTCGCCCGAAAAGCCGTCGGGCGCATCATGGTCGTAAGCGTAGTCCTTGCCATAGCCGATGTCCTTCATCAGCTTGGTTGGCGCATTGAGGATGTTGGCGGGCGGCATCAGCGAGCCTGTTTCCCGCGCCGAGCGGGCGGCGGCCTTGTACGCCTTGTAAGCCGCATTCGATTTCGGCGCGGTGGCGACATAGAGGCAGGCCTGGGCGATGGCCAGTTCCCCCTCCGGCGAGCCCAGGAACTCGTAGGCCTGCTTGGCGGCGAGGCACTGGGCGAGCGCCTGCGGGTCCGCCAGGCCGATGTCCTCGCTGGCCATGCGCACGAGACGGCGCAGCAGGAACAGCGGCTCCTCGCCCGCCGTCATCATTCGGGCAAGGTAATAGAGCGCCGCCTGGGGGTCCGAGCCGCGCACCGCCTTGTGAAGCGCCGAGATCAGGTTGTAGTGGCCCTCGCGGTCCTTGTCGTAGACGGCGACGCGGCGTTGCAGGAACTGGCCGAGCCCGGCAGGATCGAGCGGCTCGGCAATCTGCGCGGCATAGAGCGTCTCGGCCTGGTTGAGCAGGAAGCGCCCGTCGCCATCGGCCGAGGCGACCAGTGCCGCGCGGGCATCGGCATCGAGCGGCAGCGGGCCTTCCAGCGCCTCCGCCTTGTCCAGCAGCCTGTTCAGGGCTTCGGCGCCGAGGCGATGGAGGATCAGCACCTGGGCGCGGCTGAGCAGCGCGGCGTTAAGCGCGAAGCTGGGGTTTTCCGTCGTCGCGCCGACCAGAGTGACGGTTCCGCGCTCGACGAAAGGCAGGAAGCCGTCCTGCTGGGCGCGGTTGAAGCGGTGGATCTCGTCCACGAAGAGCAGGGTGCGCTGCCCGGCGCGGGCGGCCAGGTCGGCCTCGGCAAAGGCTTTCTTGAGGTCGGCCACGCCCGAGAACACGGCGGAGACGGCGGTGAAGCGCATGCCTACCGCATCCGCGAGCAGGCGGGCGGTGCTGGTCTTGCCGGTGCCCGGCGGCCCCCATAGAATCATCGAGGAAAGCCGGCCGGCCGCCACCATGCGCCCGATCGGGCCTTCGGGGCCAGTCAGGTGCTCCTGCCCGACCACGTCATGCAGCGTGCGCGGGCGCAGGCGGTCGGCCAAAGGGGCATCCTCGCGCGGCGCGCCGGGCGTCGGAGCAGGGGGCAGGTCGTCGGCAAAGAGGTCGGCCATGGCGACTATCTAGCTATTGTTCCGAGGAATTGCATCGGTTGGGTCGCGGGCGTAGTCTACAAGCCCCTAAACGGAAGGCAGGGAGGGCTGAGCGATGGCCAGGACTTTGGGAGTCAGAACCCCGCGGCATCTGTGGATCGTCGGCGTGCTGGCGCTCGTGTGGAACGCCTTCGGATGCACCGACTTCTCGATGACGGTCACGCGCAATCCGGCGTGGATGGCGCCGCTTTCGCCTGAGATGATCGATTGGCTGGACAATGCGCCAAGCTGGACGATCGTCACCTGGGCCCTGGGCGTATGGGGCGGGCTGGCAGGGGCGCTGCTGCTGCTCCTGCGCTCGCGCTGGGCGGTGGCGGCCTTCACGATCTCGCTGCTGGGGCTGGCGGTTAACCAGATCTATCCCTTCGTCTCGGACGTACCCGCGATGCTGACCAGTCCGGCGAGCATCGGCATCACTCTGGTGATATGGGTGTTGGCGCTGTTCCTGCTCTGGTACGCGTTGCGGCTGCGGGGCGACAGGGTGCTGCGTTAGGCGCTTCACGTTTTCCCGTGCCGCTCCGGTCGCAAGCTCCCTTCAGCCACGCATGCGGCGGCGGACGAGCCGGAGGTACGTGTCCGCGACGGCCTGGTTGATGCGATCCCAGCTGAAGTCGAGCGCGCGGGCTTCCCCGGCAAGGCCATGGTCGCCGCGCAGCTGCGGGCTTTCGATGTAGGCCTTCAGCGCCTCGGCGAACTGGTGGATGGCGCCGGGCGGGATGAGACGACCCGAGACGTGATCGTCGACCAGGCTCTGGCTGCCGGTGGCGGCGGCGGCGATGACCGGCAGGCGGCAGGCCATGGCTTCGAGCGTGACGTTGCCGAACGTCTCGGTGACCGACGGGTTGAACAGCATGTCCATGCTGGCGACTGCGCGGGCAAGGTCGGCGCCCTGCTGGAAGCCGACGAAGGCCGCCTGCGGCAGGCGGGCCTGGAACCATTCGCGCGCCGGTCCCTCGCCGACGACGAGCACGCGGTGCGCGACGTTTCGGCGGGTGAGGTCGTCGAGCGTGTCGGAGAACACGTCGAGCCCTTTTTCCATCACCAGGCGGCCCAGGAAGCCCACGACCACTTCATGGTCGGCGATCCCCTGGGCCCGGCGCCAGGCCAGGTCGCGGCGATCCGGGTGGAAGATGTCGCGGTCGACGCCGCGCGACCAGATCGACACGTCGTAGTTCATGCGCTGTTCGCGCAGGAGCTGCGCCATCGATTCCGAAGGCGCGACCAGGGCGTCGCAGCGGCGGTAGAAGCGGCGCAGGATCGCCTCGATCACCGGTTCGCCCCAGGCCATGTTGTAGTAGCGCAGATAAGTCTCGAACCGGGTGTGGACCGAGGCCAGCACCGGCAGGTTGCGATTGCGCGCCCAGGTCACCGCCTGGTGGCCGACCGGATCCGGGGAGGAGACGTGGACCACGTTCGGCGCGAAAGCCTTGAGATCGCGGCGCGCCTTGAGCGAAATCGCCAGGGGGACGCGATATTCCGGGCGGTTGGGGATCGGCAGCGAGTGGATGCCGATGAGGTCGCCGGTGGGTTCGAACGCGGGCTGGGCGACGGTCGGCGCGTAGACGCGGACTTGCGCACCTTGGCGCAGAAGATAGCCGACGAGGCGGTTCAGCGCCTGGTTGGCGCCGTCACGAACATAGTTGTAGTTGCCCGAAAACAGGGCAATGCGCAGGTCGGCGGTTTCCATGGTGGGCGCCCCATAGCCGCCCCCGCACCGATTGGCGAGTGGCCTTCATGGCCGCCGGCCGGTTCCTGCGGAAAACCGCCGCGTGCAGGTCGTCCCCGGCGCGCGCAAGGGACGGCGCGCGCCGGGGCGAAGCTTAGCGGCGCCAGTCGCGCCTGCGATCGTCGCGCCACCCGTGGCGGTTGCGATCCCAGCGGTCCCCCCGCCACCCGCGGCGATCATCGCGCCAGCCCCTGCGGTCGCCGCGCCAGCCGCGACGATCGTCTCGCCAGGCATGGCGGCCGTCGCGCCAGCGGTCGCGGCCGCCCCAGCGCTCGCGGTAGTAGGGCGCGTAATACCGGTCGTAATAGCGATCACGGTAGTAGCGATTGGGCGCGCCGTCGTAATAGTAATAGTAACCCGGCCGGCCGCGCACGGTGACGTAGCGGCGGGAATCGTAATAGCCGCGATCGTAGTAGCGCCCGTCGTCGCGGTCGGCGAGAGCGGCGCCCAGGGCAAGCCCGATCACGCCGGCACCGATGGCTATGGCGGCGTCGTTACCGCCCCCGTCGTAGTAGTCCCGCGCCGAGGCTGGCGCGGATACCGTGAGGGCAGAAGCGGCCAATGCCGTCGCCAGACCCAGGGATTTCCAACTCAGTTTCATCATATCGCACTCCTTTCCGGGCCAACCAAGTTACGGCGGAGTCGGCGGGCACGTCGGAGTTCGAGATTTCGCCTTCCGCCGTGAACTTGGGGTGAATTTGAAGCGGGCTGCGACGAGCCGCTCAGGGGCCGCGTCCGGCCGCAGCAATCGCCCGCGGTGCTCGCATGCAAGGACGCCCGGCCAGGTAGAGCCGGGCGTCCTGTGGGACGGAGAGGGGTTTATCCGTCCGCACCTTCATAGCGCCTCGTATAGGACCCGGTGGTCAGTAGCCGCGGCGGAAATCGCCGCCGTCGCGGTTGTAGCCCCGGCGCCAGTCGCCGCGCGGATCGTTCCAGCCGCGGCGCTGGTACTCATGGTAATCGTCCCGGCTGTGGCGGCCGCCGTCGCGGTCCCAATAGTAGCCGTCGCGGTACTGCCAACTGCTGTCGTAGCGGCGGTCGCGATAGCGGTCGTCGTCGTTGCTCGAGGCGATGAGGGCACCGAGCGCCAGCCCGATCACCCCTGCGCCGATGGCGACGGCAGCCGTGTTGTCGTTGTGGCGATAGTAGTCACGGGCAGCGGCGGGTGCGGCGCCCATGGTGGTGGCGCCGAGAACGGTAGCGGTCAGGGCAGTGGCCATGGCGGCCTTGCGGAAGAAAGTCATCGTTCGAAACTCCTTGCTGGGCAGGGGCTCCGGTGGGGCCGGGGTCTCGTCCCTTCTGAAGTTTCTTCTACGCCGCGGTGCCTGAACCGGATCGAAGCAAGTCGAGCAGTTTCCGTTCATATTCGTCATCATTTGAATGAACGAGGCAGGTTCGGGATGTTCGGATTCTCGGTTCATCTTGGAACCTGCTTCGTTCCGCCGCAGAAAAGGAAACAAAAACCAGGGGTTGGACTTCGGCAAGGGCGAGTACGAATAGTGACAGGGATTTTACCATGAAAACTGCCCGCTACCTTTCCTCGACGCTCGGCCTGGCCGTCGCGATCGTCGCCATGCCGGCCATCGCACAGGAAGATCCCGCACCTATCGCCGTCGACACGCCGGCGCGCGACAGTCACTTCGACGGTCCTTACGTCCAGGCCTTCGGAGGTCTGTCGACGCGCGGCAACGATCGCGGCGACAGCCTGCGGTTCGACACGGATGGCGACGGCCGCTACGACAACACCGTCAGCACGGCGGCGGGCGCAAACGCCTTCGCGCCCGGCTTCTGCAACGGCCGCGCCCTCGGCGCCACGCCCGATGGCGGTTGCCGCAGCGACAAGGACGGCGCGGAATACGGCGTGCGCTTCGGCTATGACAAGCGCATGGGCAACAACTTCGTGCTCGGCGGCCTGATCGAAGGCGTCAAGAGCGACGCCAGGGACGCCACCTCCGGCTTCAGCAGCACGCCCGCCAGCTACGTCATCCAGCGCCAGATGGACTACGGTCTCAATGCCCGCGTGCGGGCGGGCTACACCCCCGGCGGCGGCGCGCTGTTCTATGTGACAGGCGGCGGCGGCGTGGCGAAGATCGACCACACCTTCCTGACCACGAACACGGCCAATTCGTTCGCTCCCCAGCGCAACAATCGGCTGGTCTGGGGCTGGCAGGCCGGCGGCGGCGGCGAAATCATGGTCGCCCGTAATGTCAGCCTCGGTATCGAGTATCTCTACAACCGCTACAACGACAACAAGTACAACGTCGAGGTCGGTCCCGGCACGGCGCCGGCAACCAATCCATTCCTGATCGATTCGGGCTCGACGAGCATCAAGGGATCGAACAAGGACTTCTCGTATCACTCGCTGCGCGCGACGGTCGGCTTCCAGTTCTGATCCCGACCTGACCCTGATTGGGAGAGGGCCGAAAACGGCTCCAGTACACGGAAAAGGGGCGGCAACCTCGCGGTTG
>NZ_ATHL01000043.1 GCF_000445125.1 Novosphingobium lindaniclasticum LE124 | reverse complement strand
TTTATAAGAAGGTTTTTGATTTTGTGATAGCCACATCATTCGGATGCTATCATTAAGCATTTTTTCTATTTTACGACCTGAGAATACAGATTGTGTGTAGGCATATAGAATCACTTTTAACATCATTTTAGGATGGTACGAAGTTGCACCACGGTGATGTCTGAATTCGTCGAATTCATTGTCATGAATTGTTTCAACAATATCATTTACATGTCGTGAAATATCATTTGTGGGGATAAGAACTGAAGTTTCCATTGGTAGAGTAAGTTGAGTCATGTTATAATTTTTATACATAAGGCACCTCGTTAATTTAGTTTAGTGATGTTTATTAAATTATACGAAAGTGCTTTATTTTTTTAAAGTATTACAATGTAAAATTACATATAAATACAAAGTATTTTGGCGAGACTCTTGAGGGAACAGGACAAGCTGAAGACTACAGGCTGAAGCTGTCCCCTAAGAAAGCGAGCCAACAATACGGAGTATTGTAAATAAAGAAGCCAGTAAATGAATTTGTTAAAACTCATTTACTGGCTATTTCTCTAGGGTTTATGTCCCAGACTCAATTGATTTAATTTATTATTTTATTGCGTGGAAACCACTATCTACATGGATATTCTCACCAGTTACGCCACTTGAGAAATCACTCAATAAGTAAGCAGCTGTTTTACCTACTTCTTCTTGATCCACATTTCGTCTTAATGGTGCACGTTCTTCAATTTCTTTAAGGATTGTGTTGCAACCACCAACACCTTTAGCACTTAACGTACGAATTGGACCAGCAGAAATAGCATTTACTCGAATGTTGTCCGGGCCTAAATCATAAGCTAAATATTTAACATTAGCTTCTAAACTTGCTTTAGCTACACCCATCACATTATAGTTTTGAACGGCAAATTCACCACCAAGGTA
>NZ_ATHL01000042.1 GCF_000445125.1 Novosphingobium lindaniclasticum LE124 | reverse complement strand
CGCACCGCCTCCTGCCCCGCCGCTTCGGCCGGGCTCAGCGCGTTGCGGGCGATCGCCGCGAGCACGGGGGCCGTGACGAAGTCCGCTTTCGAGAGAACTTCGCCGCGTTCGACGGTGCGGGCGAGAACCGGCGCGGCTTCCCCGGCAGGAATTGCCGTGGCGGCGGCCAGCGCAGGGGCGAGGAGGAGAGCGGCGAGCATGGCGTCAGGCGACCTGGGTCGAGGTCTGGAGCATCTCGTCGGCCGTCTTCAGCACGCGGCTGTTCATCTCGTAGGCGCGCTGGGCGGTGATCAGCGAGGTGATTTCCGAGACGGGATTGACGTTCGAGGCTTCGACGAAGCCCTGGCTCAGCGTGCCGAATGCGGGCTGGCCGGGGGTCGAGACGGTGGGCTGGCCCGAAGCGCCGGTTTCGAGGAACAGGTTACCGCCGATGGCCTCCAGGCCCGCTTCGTTGACGAACGTGGCGAGTTCGAGCTGGCCCACGGTCTGCATCTGCGCCTGGCCGGCTGTCTTCACCTGGACTTCGCCGGTCTTGGAAATCGTCACGTCGAGCGAGCCCTGAGGGATCGTGATGTTCGGCTGGACGAGATAGCCGTCGCTGGTGACGAGTTCGCCCTGGTCGGAAAGCTGGAATGAACCGGCGCGGGTATAGGCCAGGTCGCCCGAGGGCAGGGTGATCTGGAAGTAGCCGGGGCCGTCGATCGCCATGTCATAGGTGTTGCCGGTATTGGTCATCGCGCCCTGTTCGGTGATGCGATAGACGCCGCCGGTGCGCACGCCGGCGCCGATCTGGATGCCGGTCGGGACCTTGGTGCCGGTGTCGCTGGTGTTGGCGCCGGGGCGCGAGACTTGCTGATAGAGCAGGTCCTGGAACTCCGCCCGCTGCCGCTTGAACGCGGTGGTGTTCATGTTGGCGATGTTGTTCGAGATGACGTCGACGTTGGTCTGTTGGGCAAGCATGCCCGTCGAAGCGATGGAGAGCGAACGCATGATGGTTCCTTCTTGAGAATGGAGGCGTTACGGGAAGCGTTCAACCAACCCGGCTCAGCCGGTCGATGGCGCGCTTGCGCATGTCGTTGAGGTCGGCGGAGAGGCGCTGGCTGGTCTGGTAGGATCGCAGGATCTCGACCATGTGCGTGGTCTCGGTAATCGGCTCGACGTTGGAGGCTTCCACGCCGCCGGTCTTGAGCTTGGTCTGCGCCGCGCCCAGCATGCGGCCGTTGGCGCCGGTGAGCATGCCGTCGCCGCGCGGCTCCAGCATGTTCTCGTCGGCGAAGTCGGTTACCGCCAGGCGGCCGACCGGACCGTCCCCGGCCATGACCGTGCCATCCTCGGTGATGGAGACCTGGTTCTTGAGCTCGGCGGGGATGACGATCGGCTGGCCATTCGGATCCAGCAGACGCTGGCCGCCGGACGTTTCCAGCTCGCCGGTGCTCGAGATCTTCACGAAGCCCGCGCGCGTATAGGCGACGCCGCCCTCCGGCGTCTCGACGTTGAGGTAGCCCGGGCCGTCGATCATCACGTCGAGCGCGTTGCCCGTCGACTGGAAGGCGCCTTGCGAGGCGTCGTGCACGGCGCCGTAGTCGAGCACGAAGGACGTCTTGCGGGCATCCTCCACCGGCGCATCCTTCACGGTCTCGACAAATTCGTGGAACAGCGCCTGCTCGCGCTTGTACCCCACGGTACTGGTGTTCGCCATGTTGTTGGCGGTGATGTCGAGCTGGCGGCGCAGGGCCTGCTCGTGGCTCAGCAGAACGAAGGAAGAGACGTCCATTCGGGCACCTTGCGAAAAAGTTCCAGATATTCGGCGCTAGGCAGATTTTGCCGCTCAGCTTTCCTATAATAGAGGCGAAATCGCGAAAGCGGATGCGCAGACACCATTTCGGTGAAGGGGGCGCATCCCGACAGCCAAGGGGATGAAAGTGTCCAGCGACGACGTGATCGACATTACGGCGGTCGATGTGCCGGAGCCCAAGAAGTCCGGGCGTAAAATGCTGGTGATCGGCGGGGCCGCGGTCCTGGCGCTGCTGGCCGGCGGCGGCGGGGCATGGTGGTTCATGCGTGGCGGCGAGAGCGGCGGTCACGAGGCCGCGGCGGAACCGTCCAAGGGTGAAGGCGACGCCTCATCCTATATCGAAGTGCCGCCGATGATCGTCAATCTGCGCGGTGGGGACAGCCAGGCACGGTTCCTGAAGCTGCGTTTCATCATCGTGGCGGCGGACGGCAAGGCCGAGAAGGTCAAGGCCAAGCTGCCTGCGGTGCTCGATGCCCTGCAGCCCTTCCTGCGCGAACTGCGGCCGGACGATCTCAACGGGTCGGCCGCCGTGTTCCGCATCAAGGAGGAGATGATGACCCGCGCCACCCAGGCGCTGGGCGCCGGCATGGTCAAGGACGTGTTGATCCAGGACCTCGTCCAGCAATGAGCGACGATTTCGACGACTTCGTCCTTCCGGATCCCCCCAAGATGGGCGCGATCAACGACGACATGTTCGACCAGGACAGCATCGATGCGCTGTTCGGGTTCGACAGCGATGCGCCGGTCCAGCCCAAGAGCGGGCTGAAGGCGATGATCGAATCCAACGTGATCAGCCACGAGCGGCTGCCCATGCTGGAAGTGGTCTGCGAACGCATGGTGCGCTCCTTCGCCACCAGCATGCGCAATCTCACCTCGGACGCGATCGACGTCAGCCTGGAGGAAATCACCTCGACCCGCTTCGGCGAGTTCATGAACCGCGTGGCGCTGCCGGCGATGTTCGGCGTGTTCCAGGTGAAGGAGTGGGAGAACTACGGCGTCGTCACCGTCGATTCCGGCCTGATCTACGCCGTCGTCGACGCGCTGCTCGGCGGCCGCAAGGGGTCGCGCCCGATGCGCGTCGAAGGCCGCGCCTTCACCACCATCGAGACCATGCTGGTCTCCAAGATGGTGCAACTGGCGCTCGACGACCTCTCGCAAGCCTTCGAGGCGATCGAGCCCGTGAACATGGAGGTCGAGCGCATGGAGTCCAGCCCTCGCTTCGCCGCCATCGCCGGGCCGAGCAACATCGCCGCCGTCGCCACCTTCCGTGTCGACATGGAAGGGCGCGGGGGCAAGTTCTCCGTGCTTCTTCCCTATGCGACGATCGAGCCGGTGCGCGACAAGCTGCTGCAACGGTTCATGGGCGAGAAGCTCGGCCGCGACCGCATGTGGGCCACGCATATGGCCAGCGAACTTTACAATACCGAAGTCACCGTGGACGTCGTGCTCGGCGAAAAGCTCATGAGCCTGCGCGACGTGATGACTCTCAAGGTGGGGCAGACGATCGCCCTCAGCCACAGCCCGAACGATGCGCTTCAGGTCCAGTGCGGCGGTGTCCCGCTGGGCCGCGCGCATATCGGCCAGCGTTCGAGCAATATCGCCATTCGCATGGCCACTGACATTTCCAAGGGGTATCCGAAATGACCTTCGCCACAACGATCAATGTCGTGCTGATCCTGCTCTGCGTCTCCGTGCTCGTGCAGAGCGCGCGGATGAGCCGCCGCCTGCGCACGCTGCGCGACACCCAGCTTGCCGAGGGCGTGGCCCAGATCGAAAAGGCGACGGGCCAGGCCCGCGCGGTTCTGGGCGACCTCAAGCGCGTGCTTTCGACCGACGGCCAGGCCCAGGCGACCGCCATCGCCGCCGCCGAGGAAATCCGCGACGAACTGACCCTGATGGTCGGCATCGGCAATGCCGTGGCCGACCGTATCATGGACGCAGCCGCGCAGACCCCCAAGGTCGAGGAAAAGGCGCCGAAGAAGCGCGCCGTGCGCAAGCCGCGCACCACCAAGCCGAAGGCCGCGCCCAAGTCGACCGATGCCGAGCAGGTCGTCGCCGGCATTCTCGAAGCCGAGAAGACCGCCGCGGCACCGACCCGCACGCGTTCGCGCCGCAAGGTCGCGGTTCCCGCCGCGATCAACGATGCCAGCGGCGTCGTGCGCGACATCGCCACGGCCCGTGCCTCGCGTGAAAGCGCCGTTGCATGAAACTGCCCGGTGCCTCGGGGCTGATGGGCGGCGTGATGGCACCCCTGCGCGGGCTCGTGACGCCCTCGCGGCTGATCCTGGGCGTGGCCGGGGTGGCGGCGGTGGCCAATGCCATCGCGCTTGCGGCGCCGCCCCTGGATGCCGGCAAGGGCGACTCCGGTCGCCTCGGCGCGTCCCTCCAGGACGCCAGCGCGCAGCGTGACCGCGTGCTGGCGTCCGAGCGCCGCAAGCTGGAGATGCGGGAACAGGCGGTCAAGGCGAGCGAGGCGCGCCTGGCCGGTCAGGCACAGCAGAACCAGGCTGCCGCTGCCGCCTCGCCCGCAGGCAAGGGTGGTGCCGCCGAGCCGGAAGTGCCTTACGACAATCTCGCGCGCATCTACCAGACGATGAAGCCGCAGCGCGCCGCGCCGATCTTCGAAAAGCTCGATATCGAGGTGCAGGCGCAAGTCGCCCGCCGCATGCGCGAGCGCGCCACGGCGCAGATCATGGCATATATGTCGCCGGGTTCGGCCGTCGAACTGTCGATGGCGCTCGCGGGGCGCAAGGTCATCAAGGCCTCGCCGCCACCGGTCCCGCAGCCCAGGCGCGGCAAGCCGCAGGCGCTGGCGGCCGTGGGCAAGCCGGCGGAACCGGTCGCCAAGTAAGCGTTTCCGCATGCACCAAAAAGGCCCCTGTCCAATCCGGACGGGGGCCTTTTTTCATCCCGTCGTCCCGGACCTGATCCGGGACGACGATGGAACTTCGGCCGATGTTCAGCCTTCGTCGGCCGAGACTTTCACGATCAGCACTTTCTCGATCCCCTTGTCGAGCCGCTTGATCGGCGGCGCGATCATGGCGGAGAGGCGCGCCACATTGACCGGCGTATAGGGTGAGGCATGGAGCCGGGCGAACTCGATCGCGGCCGCCAAGGAGGCGGCGCGCAGTTCGGGCATGCGCTTGGCCAGACCTGCCGCGTCATCGGCCGACTTCGTCTTCACCGCGATGGACAGATGGAGCACGCCGTCGATCCGGCCGCTGTCGACGATGGGAGCGTCGATCGGCTCCATCACCAGAAACGAAGGATCGGGCGGCGGTATCGGATCGGCCTTCTTGGTGTCCGCAAGGGCCGGTGCGGCCGCCGCGACCGCCGCAGCAAGCAGGGCCGCGAGCCGAAAGGCGCTGCGGGCCGGCGGCAAGGCTCTGCGCGGAAAGGCGGAAGACGGCATCGATGACTCCAGATCGGGCCGGGCGGAGCGGACCGTCCAGCGGCTTCTCCCTCTATAATAGAACGAAACCCCAGGAGTCAGGTTAACATGAGCGACGATCGGCGTCCGGCCAAAGTCAGGGTCTTTTCTTCCGGCGCGCCGGATGGGAATGCCCCGTCCGGGGCGAATGCACCGAACCCGGGCCGGCGCCGGACCGATCCTCCCCAGATGGCTGCGGGCGAGGCGCTCGCCGCGACCGATGTCGGCAAGCGGGGCGGCCTCTTGTGGGTGTCGCTCGCGGTCCTGCTGTTCCTGATCGGCAGTGCGCTGGGCGGCGTGCTCTATGCCGCCTCGGTCCTGTTCCCGGGAGCCCTGTTGTGATCCTTGCCCGACTGCTTGCCACCGCCGCGCTCCTGCCCAGCGCCGCGCTGCTCGCCGCACCTGTGGCTTCTCCCATTCCGGCGCCGGCACCGACCGCCAAGCCGCCCGCCCGGCCGGGCGCCAAAGCCGTGACATTGCCGCCCGCCCCGCGCCTTCCGGGCTTCGCCGCCGACCTTGCCCAGCAGCCGGCGGTCGTGGGACCGGCGGCCTGGGCGAAGCTGTCCGAGGCGGAAGCCTGGGAGCGCCTTGCCCGCGTGCCTCGACCCGAACGGCAGCAGGCGCGCTGGAACTATGCGCGCAGCCTGATCGGCCAGGAGCGCGGCGGAGAAGCCTTCGGCGTGCTGGAGGTCATGCGGCAGGACGATCCCGACCTGGAGATGGTCGACACCTTCCGCCTGGCCCAGGGCGCGGCCCTGACACTGCTCCGACGCTATCCGGATGCGCTGTCCGCGCTCGGCGCGCCGGGCTTGGGCGTGAATCCGGAGGCCTGTGCCTGGCGGCTTCGTGCCCTGGCCCAGAGCGCCATGGGAGAACAGGCGCTGCAGCAACTCGGCTGCGCGCGTCCGGCTCTCGCGACTCCTCGGCCCAAGGCCTTCGTGCTGGCCGCTGCCAGGGCGGCGGTGGAAGGCGGAGCACCGGAGAAGGCCATGCAATGGCTCGCCCCGCTGCCCGATCGCGATCCGGCAGCCAATCTCTACCGCGGCCGCGCCGAACTGGCGCAGGGCCATGCCGACCAGGCCCGCCTGCGTTTTGCGCGGGTCGAGCGCTCCGGGACGATGGAGCAGCGCATGGATGCGCGGCTCAGCGAGGTGGAATCCGAAGTGGCGCACAAGGCCGTCGGGCCGGAGGCGGCGCTGAAGCGGCTCGACGCGATACGCTATGCCTGGCGCGGCGATGCCATCGAGGAACGCGCCCTGCGCCTGACCTACAAGCTCTACGATGCGCGCGGCGATCTGTCGGGCGCACTCGCGGCAGGAGCGGCGCTGTTCCGTTATCACGATGCCGCGCGCCAGGGCCCGGACTTCGTGCCGGGCCTGCGCACGAAGCTGGCCACGGCGCTCGATCCTGCCCGCAAGCTGCCGCTGGACAAGGCTGCGGGGCTCTACTGGGACTACCGCGATATCGCGCCCGGCGGGGCCGAGGGCGACCTCATGGCCAGCCACCTCGCCGAACGGCTGCAGCAGGCCGGCCTCTACGAACGCGCCGGCGACCTGCTGACCTATCAGCTCTTCGTGCGCGCGGGCGACCTTGCGCGCGGTCCGCTTTCGGCGCGGGTGGCGACGCTGTTCATTCTGGCGGGCCGTCCCGACCGCGCGCTGGAGACTTTGCGCAAGTCGGACGATCCGTCGTTCCCCGATGCCATGATTGCCGCGCGCAAGCGCGTCGAGGCCGCCGCGCTCAGCCAGATCGGCCGCATCGACGAGGCCATGGCAGTGCTTCAGGACGTGCCCGACGCGGATACCCTGCGGGCCGAGATCCTGTGGAAGCAGCGCGACTGGAGCCGCTATGCGGAAGCTTCCGCCGCAGGTCTGCCCAAAGGCCGCGCGCTGGACGCCGTGGCACAGGCCGTGGTGCTTCGCCATGCGATCTCGCTGGCCATGCTCGGCCGCGAGGAGGGCCTTGCCGGGCTTCACGCGCGCTATGCGGGCGCGTTCCGGGGGCTGCCTTCCGCGCCGATCTTCGAGATGCTGACGGGCAATCCCCAGGAGGCCAACGGCCCGCAACTGGCCCGGGCCATGGCGGCCATGCCCTCGGCCAGCCCGGCGGGCGAATTCGCCGACTTGCTCGAACGCGCGCCGGGCAGCGCCGCACCGAAAGGCTGACGGTCGAGCACCCCGTCTCTTGAATGCGGTACAACGAACCAAGAAAAGGGCGCCGGGAGAGATCCCGGCGCCCTTTTCCGTCAGGCTGGAATGTCGCCCGGAGGCGACTACTTCAGGAAACTGGCCAGCGACATGGAATTGAGCTGGGCGAAGACCGAATAGCTCGCTTCCAGGATGGTCTTGCGCTGGGTTATGTCGATGGCGACTTGCCCCAGATCCGCATCCTCGACCGAACCGATCAGCTCCTTGAAGAGATCGATGCGGTCGTCCGCGCGGTCCGTCAGGTTGTCGAGCTTGTTCTGGTTGCGGCCATTGGTGGCATTGACCGTGCGGACGTCCTTGAGGCCGACGTCGAGCTGGGACAGGGCATCGGTGATCGCTTGCTTCTGCGCATCGGTCAGCTTCTCGCCGAACGGACCTGCTTCGGCCAGGGTGCGGAAGGCGGGGATCAGGTTTCCGGCGACCTCGCTGGCGCCGATGCCATGTTCAAGGTCGATGTTCTCGCCGACGCGGGTGGACTGGCGCACGTTGTCGTTGGTGAAGGCATCGGCGGCATCGAGGCCGATCGTGTCCTGCAGCGTCTTGGGCACGAAAGGCGTGCTGGAGGTCTGCGATCCGGCGAAGAGCGGCACGCCGCCTTCGCCGGAATTGAGCGCGGTGCGTACGTCACCGAAGGCGCTTTCGATGGCGGCCTGGAGGCCGGGCGAATCGCCGGTGCCGATCGCATCGAGCAACTGCTTGCTGAGGTCGGACAGTGAGGAATCGATCTGGTTGAGATGCGCGTCGTAGAGCGAGAGCGTCGTGGAGACGCGGCCGGCATTGCTCTTGTAGGCTTCCTGCTGGGCCATCATCGAGCGGGCCGACAGGGTGCGCACGGCATCGAGGCCGAGGCCGGCATAGTCCGTCGCCTTCTTGCCCGAGTTGAGCTGGAGCTGGCTGGTCGCGAGGTTTTCCTGCGAACGTGCTATGCCGCTGGCAAGCGTGCGCTGGAGAGGGATCGTCGCTACGCGGGTCATCGTCTGGTCCTCGTCTTTCGAATTTAGCGGATCATGCCGAGCAAGGTGTCGTACATGTCGGAGGCCGTGGTCATGACGCGGGCCGCGGCCGAATAGCTGTTCTGCAGGACGACCATCTGCGCCAGCTCCTCGTCGACATTGACGCCCGAGAAGGAATCGCGGCGGTCCAGCGCGTCGCCGAGCCGCGAGGAGGCGTCCTTGTAGTTGGTCTGGGCAAGCGAGGCTTGCGAACCGGCACTGCCGAGCAGGCGATTGGCGAAATTGCCGATCGTGGAACTGCCGTCCTTGCCGAAGTCCGCCGCCGCCGAAAGGGCATCGACGAAACCCGAGACGTTCCGGATGTCGCCGGAGCCGATCGCCTTTTCGCCCACGGCTGCGTTCAGTTGCAGCAGCGCCAGCGGCAGCTTGGTCGGGTCCGCCAGGATGCCCGCGGGCACTTCGGCCGAGCCGAGACCGCTGGCCGCGCCGGTCAGTCCCGAAAGCGCGGAGAAGGAGAGCCCGGTGCCGGCGCGATTGGTCGAATCGGATGGAATCGAGATCGTCGAGCCGGCGCTGGCGGAATTGCTGTTGAACTGGACGCGGCCCTTGTCGTCCAGCGCGAAGCTGCCGTAGGCCGACAGCGGACTGGCGTTGAGTTCGCTCACCAGATCGCCCCAGGTCGATCCCGTCGATCCCGTCAGGGTGTATTCTTTCAGGACTTTGCCGGTGGGATCGCGCAGGACGATCTGCGCGGTTTCGCCGGGGCCGAAGCCATGCGGATCGCTTGCGGAGAAGCCCGGAGGCGTCAAGGCGCTGGTGTCCGAGCGGATCATGTTGTTGAGTCCGAAGAACTGCGAGAAGCCCACGCCTCCCCGACTGCTGGGCGTCGTCGGATCCTGCGCGATGGCGATGCCGTTCGCGCTGGAAGCCGTGCCGATCGAAAGCACGCCGTCGGTGAAGCTGGCGCTGCCGTCAGGCGCGAGCCCGGCATTGATCGCGGCGACGGCGTCGTCGACCGTCGCCGTGGGGCCGAGCGCGTCGAAGTCGATCGTGGTCTTGGACACCAGCGTGCCGTCCTTGGCGACGACGGCGAAAGTCGCCTTGCCGGTGAAGCCGAGGCGGTCGGTGCCGATCAGGCCGTTCGGCGCACCGGTGAGCGATTGCGGCGGGGGCATGGTGGTGCCCTCGTTGGCGACTTTGTTCAGCGTCTCGGCAAGCCCGCTGAAAAGCTGGCCGAGCTGTTCCGAGAAGTTGGGCAGGGCGCGGTCGCGAATGTCGAGCAATCCGCCCAGCTTGCCGCCGACGGCGGTGGAATCGATCTTCTCTCCGGTCGAAGCGCCCATGACGCCGTTGTCCGAGGCGAAGCGGATGTCGATGGCCGGATAAGTCGCCTGCGAGGCGGCGGCGCCCGAAGGATAGCTGAGCTGGCGCAGGCGCTTGTCGAGCAGCACCTGGCCCGAGGCGGTGTCGATGGTCACGCGGCCGTCGCTCTGTTCGCGCACGGTCACGTCCATCATGCCGCTCAGTTCCTCCAGCGCGGACATGCGCTCGTCGGCGGGGCCGGAAACGCTCTTGCCGAGGCCCTGGAGGCGAGCGACTTCGCTGTTGAGGTCGTGGATCTTCTTCAGCAGGACATTGGCCCGGTCTACGGTGTCGGACACTTCGCTCTCGACGTCGGCCTGAAGGTTGGAGACGTCCTTCTGGAGCTGGTTGATGCCCTGGATCGTGTCGGATACATTGCCGGTGAACAGGGCGATCGACTGTGCCGAACCCTGGAGACTGGCGATCTGCGAGACCGACGTGGTGATGGCGGTCAGGCGCGCGGCGATGCCGGATTTGGAATCGGTGGAGCCGAGCAGCGATTGCAGGCGGTCGAGGTAGTTCGAAGTCGCCTCGGTCCGCCCGGCATTGCCCGCGCGCTGGTAGACGGCGTTCTCCAGGAACTTGTCCGCCACGCGCGAGGGTTCGCCGACCACGACCCCGTTGACCTTCCCGCCGGCCACGCCGGTGGAGAGCGCCGGCTTCTGCCTTGCGTAGCCCACCGTATTGACGTTGGCGATATTGTTGGAAACCGTCGCCATTCCGGATTGAGAGGCCGAGAGGCCGGACATAGCGGAATTGAGTATCTGGTTGAGGGACACGGGTCTGGTCTTCCTGAATGTATCGCTCGGGAGGGAAGGTCGAAAGTCGGGTGAAAAGCGCCGGAACCGGCGCTTTTCCGGATCAGCGCTTCAGGTTGCTGACTTCCTGGAGCATGTCGTCGACCGTCGTGATGATCTTCGACGAGGCGCTGTAGGCGCGCTGGAACAGGATCATGTTGGAGAACTCGGACGCCAGATCGACGTTCGAGGCTTCCAGCACGCCCGCCGCGATCGAGCCGCCGCCGAGAGCTCCCGGCTGGTTGATCGCGACGTTGCCCGAAGTGGCCGAAGCGACATAGGCATTGCCGCTGGTGCGGGTCAGGCCGTCCGGGTTCTGGAAGGTGGCGATGGGCAGCTGGTAGATCGCGCGGGTGGTGCCGTCGTCGAACACGGCGCTGACGATGCCGGTGTCCGAGATCTCGACGGAGGCCACGGTACCGAGCACGCCGCCGTCCACGCTCGATGAGAGCAGGGCGGAATCGCTGCCGAACTGGGTCAGGCCGTTCAGCCCGCCATCGGTGCCGAGGCCGAGCGTGATCGGCGTCGAGCCGGCGCCGTTGGACCAGCCGATATCGAGGTTGGCGAAGAGCGCAGGGTCCGAACCAGCAAGGTCGAGGCTGCCGTCGGCGTTGAACTTCACGGAGCCGCTGGCGAGCACGCCGTCGGTGATCGCCGTGCCGTTCGAGCTGGCGATCTGGGCAGGATCGCCCGAAACTTCGGCAACCCACTCGTTGGCGGCGGTCTTGACGAAGTTGAAGGTCAGGCTGTGCGCCGTTCCCTGTGCGTCGTAGACTTCCACGGAGCGCGAGAACTGCGGAGAGAGTGCGCCGGAGGCCATCGAACCGCGCACGTAGGCGCCGGTGATCGGCGTTGCGGTGGAATCGAGGTTCGCACGCATCGCGATCTTGGTGGTCGGCAGCGCGGCACCCGTCAGCGCGTTCGGCCGGATCGGCTCCAGCGAGGTGAAGCTGCCGTTGTTGGTGTAGTTGCCGCTGGCGTCGAGCGGCCAGCCGGTCAGGTAGTAGCCTGCCGTATTGCGCAGATAGCCGTCGGCGTCAGGCGTGAACGAACCGGCGCGGGTATAGGCGATCTGGCCGCTGGTGTCGGCGCTGGACCGTACGACGAAGAAGCCGGCGCCGTCGATGCCGATGTCGGTCAGGCTGCTGGACGCCTGAAGCAGGCCCTGCTTGGAGATGAGCGCCTTGGGCGCGGCCGTGACGCCGCCGGCCGAATAGCTGCTTTTCATCTTGCCGTCGGTGACGAGCGTCTGGAACTGGGCGGAAACGCCCTTGTAGCCGATGGTGTTGACGTTGGTGATGTTGTCCGCGACGGTCGCCATGGCGCTCGCCTGCGCGCCAAGACCGGAAACGCCGGCGTAAAGAGCTGAATAAAGGCTCATTTCATTCTCCTGTGCGTGTCGGCCGGCAAGGTATGGCGTACCGGCCACCGAACAGAGGCATTGTAGGAAGAATGTCGCGCCGGGCGGATCGCGGCTTGGAAAATTTATGGTCTTCCGCCACGGACTTGACGCGGTCATCCTATAATTGAGGCAGATGTCACGGGGGCAATTGACATGACACTTCGCATTTCGCTTCGCAACGGGGAGCCGGTCATCGTGAACGGCGCGGTTCTGCGCGCCGTCGGTCGTACCGACCTGGTGGTCGAGAACGAGACCACGATCCTGCGCGGACGCGACGTAATGAAGCCGGAAGAAGCCACTTCTCCGGCGCGCCAGCTCTACTTCGCCTGCATGATGGCCTATATCGATCCGGCCGACCTCTCGCGCCACCAGCAGGTTCTGCTGGCGCGGCTGGAGGCGCTGATGACGGCGCTGGAGACGGCCGAGGCCAAGGCGGTGTGCATCCGCTTCGCGCAGAAAGTGGCGACCGGGCAATTCTATAATGCGTTGGCGGACTGCCGTTGGCTGATCGGCTACGAATCCGACGCGCTCTCGCGCCTGGAGGCCGCTTCGGCCCCGTCTTCGGACGCGCCGCAGCTCGCCGCCGAATCGGCGCCTGCCGCCTGAGCCGGAAGAGGGCGCCATGGCCAGTCTCGCCGCCGCTGCCGCGGGTCTTCGCCTGCTCACGCCCGACCGGCGTTACGGCCGGGTCGTGGCCGTGCGCGGCGCGCTGATCGAGGTGGAGGGGCTCTCGGGCGCCGCCCAGATCGGCTCCCGCGTCACGCTCAATTCGCCCACCGGGCAGGTCGAGGCGGAAGTGACCGGTCTCGATCGGGGCATTGCCCATTGCATGCCGTTCAGCGAGCCGCAGGGCATCGCCTCGGGATCGCGCGCCGACCTTTCCGCCAGCCAGTTCGCCCTGCGGCCCTCTAGCGGATGGCTTGGCCGCATGGTCGATGGCCTGGGCCGCCCCGTCGATGGCCTGGGGCCGCTCGAACAAGGCGCGATGCTGCGCAAGATCAAGGCCTCACCGCCGCCCGCCTCGGCGCGGGCGCGGGTTGGCGAGCGCCTTTCCACCGGCGTTCGCGCGCTGGATCTGTTCGCGCCGCTCTGCCGGGGCCAGCGCCTCGGTCTCTTTGCAGGCTCGGGCGTCGGCAAGTCGGTGCTGCTTTCGATGCTGGCGCGCTGGACCGAGTGCGACGTGGCGGTGATCGGCCTGATCGGCGAGCGCGGCCGCGAGGTGCAGGAATTCGTGCAGGACGATCTCGGCGAGGAGGGCCTGGCCCGCAGCGTCGTCGTCGTCGCCACTTCCGATGAGCCCGCGCTGATGCGGCGCCAGGCCGCCTGGACCACCCTGACCGTCGCCGAGCACTTTCGCGACCAGGGTCTCAACGTGCTGTGCCTCATGGATTCGGTCACCCGCTTCGCCATGGCGCAGCGCGAGATCGGCCTCGCCAGCGGCGAACCGCCCGCGACCAAGGGCTATACGCCCACCGTCTTCGCAGAACTGCCGCGCCTGCTGGAGCGGGCCGGCCCGGGCCTGCCGGGGCAGGGCGCGATCACCGGCCTGTTCACCGTGCTGGTGGATGGCGACGATCACAACGAGCCGGTGGCGGACGCCGTGCGCGGCATTCTCGACGGGCACATCGTCATCACTCGCCAGATCGCCGAGCGCGGCCGCTATCCCGCGATCGACGTGCTCAAGTCGGTGTCGCGAACCCTGCCGCACTGCCTGGGCGAGGAAGAGAACCATATCCGCCTCGCCGCGCGGCGTGAGATGGCGACCTACAAGGACATGGAAGAAATGGTCCGCCTCGGGGCATACCGCGCCGGGTCTAGCGCGGAAGTCGACCGTGCCGTGGCGCTGGCCCCACGCATCGAGGATCTGCTCAAGCAGGGCAAGCAGGACCGGGGCTTCGCGCAGGAGAGTTTCGAAGCGCTGGCGGCGCTGATGGAGGTCCCGGATGAAGACACCCTATGACGCCGCGCTGCGGGTGCAGCAGCGCGAGATCGACGAGATGAGCGCGGCGATCAGCACCCATTCGGGTGTGCTGAGCGAAGTCGAGAGGGCGCGGGACCGCGTCTCGATGTCGATGACCCGAGAAGCCGATCTGGCGGCCGGCGACCTGGCGGTCTGCTCCCATGCCTATCTCCAGCGGATGCGCGGCGAACGGCGGCAACTGGCGACGCGGCAACGCGTGCTGAAGGCCCGGCTGGACGAACTGCGCGACATGGCGGTGGATGCCTATGGCACCTTCCGCGCGATCGAGACGGCGGCCAGCGGCTACCGGCAGGATGCCGAGCGCGTGATCGCCAATGCCGAGCAGGCGGGGATCGACGATTTCGCCGCCATGTCGTTCATCAAGGCGCGGCGCGCGGTGCGCCGTGAGGATTCGTGATGATCGAAGGCGGCACCGCGTCGGTTCTCGGGTCGCAGGCCAGCCTTCAGGGGCTGACGCCGGCGCAGAAAGCGCAAGTGATCTATACGCAGGCACGCAGCGAACTCTCGGGCCGCCTGTGGCGCGCGGCGCTCGGCGGCGGCGAGGACGAGAAGCGGGCTGGAGCTCTTGTCGACAAGCGTTCCGATCCGATGAGCCTCGACGGCCTGCTGGCCTTGCTCGACGAACGGACCAAGGCGGCCACCGGCCAGCCTGCCGCATCGGAGCAGGGCTTTCCGAGAGCCCCCGCCGCAGATCCCTCCTGTAATTCGCAGGTCGGCGTCTGGGAACGCTTCGCCCGGCAGCAGGATAGCGAGGGCAACGGCAGTTCCGGCAGTGGTTCCGAGGGCGCCCTGTCGATGCAGGGCAGCCCCAATGCGCGCTATTCCGGCATTCTCGGCTCGGCGGCATCGCGCACCGGGATCCCTGCGGCGGCCCTGGCCACCATCGTCAATGCCGAAGCGGCCAAGGGCTCGGACGGGCGCTGGCTGCCCTATTCCCGTAACCCGCGGTCCAGCGCGGCGGGTATCGGCCAGTTCCTCAACAAGACCTGGGAAGGTCAGGCCGAGCGCGAAGGCACCTGGCTTCATGCCTACGCGCAGCAGAACGGGTGGCTGAACGCGCGCGGCCAGGTTCGCAGCGAGAGCCGGGGCGCGCTGCTGGCGCTGCGCTACGATCCGCAGGCTTCGATCGAGACGATCGCCGACTATGCCCGGACCAACCTCGATTCCCTCCGCGGCTCCGGCGTGCGCATCGGCGGCGGCGTGATCGAACTCGCGCAGGCCGCCTACCTTGGCCATCATCTGGGACTTGGCGACGCCACGCGGTTTCTGAAAGGCGGGCTCTCGCCTGAACGGGCGCGCACTTTGCTGAACGCACAAGTCGGGACGTCGAACGCGAATCGCCGGATCGAAATGGCGGGCAGCGCCGTTGCCGCGCACCGTTCGTGGCTGCTCGATTACGTCGGCCGCAACATCCGCCCGGAACGCTTCTCGGCATAATTGCGGGCCGGAATGCCTCGATTTTCCGACGAACCGGGCAAAATTATAGGAAATGTAGGAAAACGGTTTATAGGATTAACCTTCCATTCAGAAATTCGCGAGACAACGGACTTCGTTGAAGCGGAGCAGCGGCGATGGGCGCCCGGGGCTCCACTCTGACCGGGGGTTCACATGTCGAAGATCACCATCGCTCTGGAAACGGCGGTTGCGACCGTCCGGGCGAACATGCCGGCCGAAGGGCAGGCACAGACGGCGCGTCAGCGCGTCATCGTGGATCGCGCCTTCGCGCAGATCATCAAGCTGATCGCGCCGCGCATCCGTCATTTCATTCGCCAGTACGGCCTCGTCGCCCATTGGGACGACGCCGAGCAGGTCTGCGCCATCGCCGTCCATCGCGGCATCCAGGCCTACGACCCGGAGAAGGCGCAGTTCACCACTTTCGTGAACTGGCAGATCCGCGGCGAGCTTCAGAGCCTGCGCTTCCGACTGATGACCGACCAGCGTCCTTCCGCCAAGAAGGTGGAAGCGGTTACCGTTTCGCTGGATGCCATCGGCGTGGGCGAAGACGGCGAAGGCCAGTCGATCGTGGCGTCCATCGAGGACGAAGACGCCCTGGAACGCACGGAATCCGGCGCTTCGGACTATCTCGCACGCCAGGCCATGGCATCGCTCACCGACAGCTACGTCGATCATCTGCGCAACATCGGCGTCGAGCGGATCCGCCGCAAGGCGCAGCCGAAGAAGGCGCCGCGTGCCGAAGCGGGCGCCCGCCGTTCCGTGTGGCGCGCCGGCAAGGCAGGCCTCGATCCCGCCGAACTGGCCGAGCTGGAAGAGCGTCTTGAGCACAATCGCCGCGTGGTCGAGGGGCGTCTTTTCGAGACCTCGGCATTCGACATGAGCGACGACGACAGCGGCGTCGCCAAGGAGCGGGTGCGCCAGATCGCCAAGCGTGCTGCCAAGACCATGGGCGATCTTGCCGGCGCCGATCCGCGCTTCACGATGATGGCCGAATATCGCCAGGCGATGCTGGCCGCTCCTGCCGCCGCGCATTGACCGAAAGGCCGGCGGCGGCCAAGGCACGCTGCCGGAAAGCCTGTCATCTCCTTGCAGAATGTGCTCGAAGCGAAGTTGGGAAAATTAGACAGCACTGCTGGTAAAAACCGATCTTCGGACGCTGCAGCTACCGTCATTATCCTATAATGAGCGGCAACTTCTGGAGATCGTGATGACTGCCTGCCTGTTCCACCCGGTCCACGAGGATCGGGCTCCTTCGCTCCCACCGTTTCGCGCCCGTGCGCTGGCGGTACTGACGGGTGGAGGGATGCTTCTGGCTCTGGCGGGGCATAGCACCGCCGCCCGCGCCGACGGCTTGCTGGAAAAGGCGGTGGGGAGCCCGGAAGGGCTGACGATCAAGGGCGAAGTCCGTGCCCGCGCCGAGGGTATCGACGGCCAGTTCCGCCCCCGGATAGCGACGGACGACGCCATGTTCTCGCTCAAGACCACGCTTCAGGTGGAATATGACGGCGGCCCATGGCGCATCGGCGGGGAGCTTTGGGACGCGCGGGCCTATGGCGAGAAATCCAATTCCTCCGCCGGGACGGGCGAAGTGGACGCGATGGAAATGGTCCAGGCCTACGTCGGGCTGGACTTCGGCCTGGGCGGCGGCTCCAAGGCGCAAGTGACGGCCGGGCGCTTCACCATGAACCTGGGATCGCGCCGACTGGTGGCGCGGCAGGCCTTCCGCAACACCACCAATGCGTTCACCGGCGTCAACTTCCAGTGGAAGGGCCGCGGCGGTGATCAGCTGACTCTGCTCTGGGCCATGCCGCAGCTGCGCCTGCCCGACGATATCGAGGGCGTCCACGACAATTCGGTCAAGTGGGACAAGGAGACCACTGGGCTCCAGTTCTTCGGCGGCTCGCTGACGAAGGTGGGCGTCCTCGGCGGCTCGCTGGAGATCTACGGCTATGGCCTGGCGGAACGCGACGGTGCCGATCGGCCTACCCGCAACCGCCACATCTTCACCCCCGGCCTGCGCGCTTTCCGCGCGCCCAAGACGGGCCGCTTCGACTACGATGTGGAAGGCGCGTACCAGTTCGGCCGGACCCGCGCGACGACCGCCCCGACCGATCGCACCGACCTCGACGTTTCCGCCTACTTCATCCATGCCGAGGCCGGCAGGACTTTCGCGGCAGGCTGGAAGCCGCGCCTGTCGCTCGATTTCGATATCGCCAGCGGCGACCGTTCGGACGGGAAGACCTTCAATCGCTTCGACACGCTGTTCGGCGCGCGCCGCTTCGACTTCGGCCCCACCGGCCTGTTCGGCGCTGTCGGCCGGTTCAACACGATCTCCGGCGGTGCCCGCGTGGAAGTGAAGCCGGACAGCAAGTCCGACATCATGATCATGTACCGCGCGCTCTGGCTGGACTCGGCCACGGACAGTTTTTCCAACACCGGGGTGAGGGATGCCTCCGGGAAGAGCGGCAGCTTCGGCGCGCATCAGATCGAAGCGCGCTACCGCCGCACGCTCATCCCCGAAGTGCTGCGCGTCGATACCGGCGTCGCTTATCTCGCCAAGGGCCGCTTCCTGGAGCGTGCACCTAACGCGCCGCAGACCGGCGACACGAGGTACGGCTACGTCGACCTCTATTTCGACTTCTGACCAAATCTCCGGGGCAGTAGATCCAGAGGCCGTTCACGGTCGCTGGATCGCCCAGGGACCTTCTGAAAATCAAACGATCGCTCAGTCCATCGGCACCAGGCCGGCCGCGAAGGCGATGCGCAGGACTTCGGAGAGGCTGCGGACCTGCAGCTTCTCCATCAGCTTCGCACGGTAGATCTCGACCGTGCGCGGGCTGATGTCGAGAGCGTGGGCGATGATCTTGTTCGACTGCCCGTCGATCAGCCCCCGCAGCACGTCCAGCTCGCGCGAGGAGAGCTGTTCCAGCAGCGAAATGGCCTTCGCCTTGCGCTGCTCCTCGGCCGTGGAGGCGGCCTGCTGCGTGAAGGCGGCTTCCACCGCGGTCATCAGCTTGAGGTGATCGCAGGGTTTCTCGATGAAGTCGATCGCGCCCAGCTTCATTGCCTGGACCGCCACCGACACGTCGCCCTCGCCCGTGAGGACGATGGGCACGAAGCGGGTCGGCCGCCCGCCCACGGTGCTCAGCACCTGGAGGCCCGAGGCGCCCGGCATCTGCAGATCCAGCAGCAGGCAGCCCGGTTCCAGCAGGGGGGCCGATTCTAGAAAGCTGTCGCCGGAATCGAAGCAGCGGATCTCGCTCTCGCCGATCATCGAGAGCAGGTACTCCAGCGACGTGCGCACGGCGAGGTCGTCGTCGACGATGTAGATGCGCCGGGTGGTCATCCTGCCTTCAACTCCAGCTCCGCGAAAGTCGGCAGGGTGAATTCCACCGCCGCGCCACCGTCCGGGACGTTGCGCAGGGAAAAGCAGCCGCCATGTGCCTCGACGATGCGTCGGCAGATCGACAGGCCCAGGCCCATGCCGTTCACCTTGGTGGAGGAAAAGGTCTCGAACGGGCGATTTATGATGGCCTCGGGCAGACCGGGGCCATTGTCGATAACACTGACCATGATGTGACCATCGTTCAGTTGGCGGGTCGAGATGATGATTTCCGGCTGCCTGTCGTTGAGGCCCGCGAGCGCGTCGAAGGCATTGTTGAGGAGGTTCACCAGCACCTGCTGTATTTGGATGCGATCGGCAAGGACGGATGGCGCCGCGACGCTGGGGCGATAGCGGAGCCGCACGCCCGGCGCGCGGCGGCGCGATCGCGCGAGTTGCAGGGTTTCGCCGATCACTTCCTCAAGCGGCTCGGCCTGGATGTCGAGTTCGCCCTTCGCCGCGAAAGCGCGCATGCGGCGGATGATCGACCCGGCGCGCAACACTTCCTGGCGCGCGAGTTCCAGCATGCAGCGCACTTGCTCGGGATCGCCCTCGCGGGCCATCATCAGGTCGATGGCGCCCAGCAGATTGGAAGTCGCGGTCAGGGGCTGGTTCAGCTCGTGCGCCAAGCCCGCGCCCATCTCGCCCATGGCACTGGCCCGCGAGGCATGGAGGAGCTGTTCGCGCAGTTCGTTGATGCGGGCCTGGGCCGCCAGTTGCTCGCGCAAGTTGCGGATGAAGGCTATGGCGATGCGCTGGTTGCCGACTTCGGCCGCGCCGATGGCGATCTCGATCGGCAACTCGTTGCCGTGGCGGTCCAGCCCGGCGGTAATGCGCGTCTCGGCGGCGCCGTCCTGGCCCGGCACGACCGGCTTGCCGGAAGGACGCACGTAGCGGGGCAGGAGCAGGCGGACGTCCTGGCCCAGCACTTCGGTGGCCGCATAGCCGAACAGGGTTTCCGCCGTTGCCGAGAACGAGCGGATGCGCCCGTCGCCATCGATGGTGATCATCGCTTCCGGCACGGTCTCCAGGATCGAGCGCAGTTCGGATTCCCGCGATTTGAGCATCTCGGCGCGCTGTTCGCGCTCGGTGGCGTCCATGACGATACCGATCATCGAGATATCGCCCTCGCCGGGGCCGTGATGGATATGGGCGGTGCCCTCGACCACTTTGGCGATACCGCCTTCCACGGCGACGAGGCGGAAGGGGTGGCGGCCGGCGGGCCAGGTCTCGGGTGGTCCGGGCGTGTGGAAAGTGGTGCCGAAGGTGGCGCGCAAGTGCTGCTTCCAGGCTTCGATCCCGCCTTCGAACGCGCCCGGCGCCAAGGCGAACAACCGCTCGGCATGGCCGTGGAAGACGAAGCGGTCGGTGGCCAGCGACCACTCGAAGATGCCGAGTTCGTGCAGGTCGATCGCCAGCGAAAGGCGCGCGTCGCTGGCCAGGACCGCACGCTCGGCCTGGGTGCGGGCAGTGATGTCGGTCATCGAATGGACCACCATCGGCGGCAGGTCGGACCTTGGCTGCACCGCCTGGCAGCTATGCAGCACGCGCAGGGCCCTGCCGTCGCGGCGATAGGCGGTCACTTCGTTCTCGTGACGGGCGCCGCCGAGCAGTGCTTCGATACCGGCCGCGGAGATCGGCGGCGTGCCGGTCAGTTTCTGCTGGAAGCGGCCCAGCGCCTGTTCCGAGGTCCAGCCGTAGAGCCGCTCGCAACCGGCCGACCAGCGCAGGATCCGGCCGTCGACATCGGTGATCGAGACCGGCGCGGAGTCGAGAGCCAGGTTCACCGCCGAGCGCGCGCCGCTTTCGCGGGCGATGCGCATCCAGGCCCAGGCGATCAGCCCGCACGACAACGCCACTTGAGCAACAGCCTGGACGATCTCGATCATCTCCGCCGAGGCATGGCCGGCGCGCTCGGCCCAGAAATGGCCGAGGGCCGAAACCACCGGCATCGAGACGCAGAGCAGGAGGCAGGTCTGGATCGTCGCGGAGCCGAAGCCGCAATCGGGGCTGCCCGGCCAGGCGTACTGACGCCGCAACGCGACCACGGCGATGGCCAGCAGGCAGATCGTCAGGGCGCTGGGCAGGGACATGAGCGCATAACGCGTTTCGGGACCGGGCGTGCTCATGCCCAGCGGCAGCAGCGTCCCGGAGATCGCGGCGGCGGCGATGGCGACGCAGGAGAATACCACCGAGAGACGGCGCACGGCTGGCGCGCGAGATATGACCGCCAGCGAGGCGAGGGCCAGAAGCAGGATGCCCAGCGCAGGCAAAACGCCGGGGCGGCCGGGATAGGACCGGAACTGATGGACGACGCTGCCGGGGAACAGCAGACGGTCGATGCCCAGCGACAGGCCGGAAAGCTCCTGCGCCAGGGCGGAGCAGCCGATCAGCAGGGGAAGGGCCATGACCCAGCCCGTGAAGCCGCGCCGCGACGTGCCGCTCAGCAGGATGCCGAAGCCTATGGTCATGAAGGCGACGGCGGTCAGCGGCTGCATCCGGTAGCCGCCGAAGAACCCGCCGGAAAGCCCCGCAAGCCCGAAGGCCCAGCCGCACAAGGCCAGGACGCAGACAAGTTGCGCCGCCAGGACAAGGGCGGGAACGATCGGAGTCATCCTCACAGGAAGCGACCCGCCCAAGCGCTGCGGCGGTGGATTCAGTTCCTGCATTCCGACCCGTTTATTGCACCTTGCGTTCAAGGCTCCAAGGCGGTCCGGCGAATAGACTTTTGTACGTTTTTGTAAATAGACGGTATACCAGCCGATCCCTCGCGGTTCCGGCAATTCGGCAATAAGCGCTTGATTACCGGTTCTAAAAATTATGGAGAGCTGGTTTTAAGTGATTGCCCTTAGTTGCCGGTGCCGTTCTCGTTTGCCAGACCTTCGATGATCGCCCGGTTGACTACGATCAGGTCGTCTATGGTATCGTGTCCGGTAATTACCTCGGACGTATACTTATCAACCCACAGTCCGATCGAGATGATCCGCGCGCGCAAGTCGTCGGGCAACTGATTGCCCTGGGCCGCGCACATCGAGGAAAAGGTGGACCAGGCCACGCGATTGCGGTGGAGCGCCGGCGCCAGTTGGGCTCCGCTCAGGCCGGCATCGCGCGCGGCGATCATCTCGCCGGTGATCTGGCTCATGAGCCGGTATTCGTTCCGGCGCGGGGTAGCGGCGATCTGTTGCACGCGTTGGTAGGCATTGAGTGACATGATGGCTCCAGCAAGGACGTCCGCCCCTCTCATATAGGACAAAGCGGGGCGTACCGGTCGCGGGGGGTGCTCGTTTTGCGGTGGGCCGCCCTGACAAGAGGGGCGGTGCCTAAATTCCGTCGGCTGGCACCGGCTCCGGCGAGAGCATCCTATAACTAACGCAGGGCTTCGGCCCACCAACCTGTTGCGGCCATCAATCGCGGATCTTCTTCATGCTCAACGCCATCGGCCTTGTCGTCATTCTGCTGTGCGTCTTCGGCAGCTTCCTGATGTCGGGCGGCAATATCATGGTCATCGCTCACGCCCTGCCGCACGAAATGCTGGCCATCGCCGGCGCCGCGGTGGGTGCGTTCATCCTCGGCAACTCCATGACCACGGTCAAGAAGACCTGGGCCGGGATCCAGCGCGTCTTCAAGGGCGGGCGCTGGACGGAGGTCGACTTCCGCGACCTGCTGGCGCTGCTCTTCACGCTCCTTGCCACGTTCCGCAAGGAAGGTGCGAACTCGATCGAGAAGCACCTCGATGCGCCGGAGGAAAGCAGCATCTTCATGCGTTATCCGCGCCTGCTGGGCGACGAGGGGCTGATCGAGTTCATCTGCGACTACTTGCGCATGATGACCGTGAACTTCGAGGATCCGCATCAGCTCGCCGAAGCCATGGAGGGCGACATCGAGCGCCACCATGCCGAAGAACTGGCGCCGCAGCACGCTCTCCAGATGATGGCCGACGGCCTTCCCGCCTTGGGCATCGTCGCCGCCGTTCTCGGCGTCATCAAGACCATGAGCTCGATCGACCAGCCCACCGAGATCCTCGGTGCCATGATCGGCGGCGCTCTGGTCGGCACGTTCCTGGGCGTGCTTCTGGCCTACTGCCTGGTCGGTCCGATCGCGCAGAAGCTCCAGCAGATCATCGATTCCGACTTCAAGCCCTATCTCATCGTCAAGACGGCGATCGTCGGCCACGCCCAGGGCCAGCCGACCGAAGTCGCCATCGAACTGGCGCGCCGCATGACACCCTCGCCCTATGCCCCCTCGTTCACGCAGCTCGAGACCGCGCTCGACGAAGTGAAGGACCAGCTCAATGCCAAGCCAGCCTGACATGGCCAACCTCGATCTCTCTCCATCGCCGATCTCCGAGCCCGAGGTCGAAGACCGCTCGCTGCAGTTGCCCGTTCATGGATCGACGGTGACGGCGGAAGACCTGCGCGTCCGCATGGTCCTGGCCTGCGACTTCGATGGCGCCCTGCACATCGACGCCAGCCGGGTCGAGACCGTCGGCCAGGCCGTGCTCCAGCTCCTCGTCGCCGCGCGCGCCGAAGCGCGCGAAGCCGGCCATGATTTCGAAATCGTCAATCCCAGCGCCGCCTTCGTCGAGCGCGTGCAGGCCTGCGGGCTGGCGGAAGCCGTCGGCCTTTCTGAAGAGGAATTCCCGTCGTGAGCAAACTCATCCTGACCGTCGACGATTCCGCCTCGATGCGGATGCTTCTCAAGGCCTCGCTGGCCGCGCAGGGCTTCCGCGTCGAAGCCGCCGACGACGGCGAGCATGGCCTGGAGCGCATGCACGAGGTCAAGCCGGACCTGCTGATCACCGACATCAACATGCCCAAAATGGACGGCTTCGAACTGATCGAGGCGGTTCGCCAGGTGCCCGAGTTCCGCGGCACCCCCATCCTGGTGCTGTCCACCGAGTTTTCGGACGAGAAGAAGACCCGGGCCCGTGAAGCCGGCGCAACCGGCTGGATCACCAAGCCCTTCGAAGCGGCCAAGCTGGGAGCGGCTGTCCGCCGCGTCTGCCCGTGAGCGACGAACTCGACGAAATCCAGGGCATCTTCTTCGAGGAGTGCACCGAAGGCCTGGCGGTTGCCGAGGCCGGTCTTTCCGCCATGGCGGCGGGCGATGTCTCGGCGGAAACGATCGCCGGAGTGTTCCGCGCCGTCCACTCGATCAAGGGCGGCTCGGGCGCCTTCGGCCATGCCGCGCTGCTGGCCTTTTCGCACCGGTTCGAGAATGTGCTCGACGAAGTGCGCGCCGGCCGCATCGTTGCCAGCCCCGAAGTGACCCAGACCATGCTCGGCGCGTTCGACATCCTGTCGGATCACGTCGCGGCGGCGCAGGGCGGCACCGAACCGCCGGCCGACGCCGCCATGCTCGAGCAGCTCGACTCCATCCTCGAAAGCAAGGGTGCCGTCGCGGCAGCTCCTCAGGTGGAAACCGCGCCCGAGCCCGCGGCGCAGCTCGACGACTTCGGCTTTACGCCGCTCGCGGCGACAATCGATGATTTCGATCCTTTCGGCTTCGAGCCGGTGGCGGTGGTGCTCGACGACCTGACGTCGCCGGAACCCGCCGAGCCCGCAGGATGGACCATCCGTTTTGGTCCTTCCCGCGGCGCGCTGGGCAACGGCGGCGAGCCGATGCTGGTGATCCGCGAACTGGAGGAAATGGGCGCCTCGGTCACCGACGTCGATCTGGAAACTCTTCCGGGCCTGCGCGATCTCGACCCGGAGGACAGCTACTTCGTCTGGACCCTGCGCGTTCCGGGCACGGTTGCCGAGCAGGACATCCGCGACTGCTTCGACTTCGTGGACCCCGCATCGCTGGTGGACATCGCTCGCCAGGAAACGGTGGTCGCCATCGTGGAAGAACCGGCGGCCGACGAATTCGACGGTTTCGGCCTGTTCGAACCTCTGCCGATCGTTTCCGAAGCGCCGTCAGACGCCGTCCTGACGCTGGTGCCGGTTGCCGCCGAGGCGGCCCAGGTCCCGGCCGCAGCCGCTACGCCCGCTTCCGCTGCTCCCGTCCTCGCCGCCGTGCCCACGCCTGCGCCGAAGGCCGAGACCCGCCAGGGCAGTGTCGAAGTGGCGCAGTCGATCCGTGTCGACCTGTCCAAGCTCGACCAGCTTCTGAACCTCGTGGGCGAACTGGTGATCCGCGGCTCGATCCTGTCGGACCGGCTCTCGCCCGCCGACCAGGAGCGGGTGGAACTGCCTGAACTCTCGCGCCTGACGCGGCAGATCCAGGACAATGTCATGTCGCTGCGTGCGCAGCCGATCAAGCAGGCCTTCTCCCGCGTGCCGCGCATGCTGCGCGACCTTTCGGCGGAAACCGGCAAGAAGGTCGTGCTGGAAACCATCGGCGAGATGACCGAAGTGGACAAGGGCGTGATCGAGAAGATCGGCGACCCGCTCACCCACATGATTCGCAACGCGGTGGACCACGGCATCGAAAGCGCCGAGGAACGCCTCGCCGCCGGCAAGCCCGAAGAGGGCACCATCCATCTCTCCGCCGAGCAGAAGGGTGCGCGCATCATCGTGCGCGTGCGCGACGATGGTCGCGGCATCAACCGCGAGCGGGTGCGGGCCAAGGCGATCGAGCGCGGCATCATTTCCGCCGACGCCGCGCTGTCCGACGAGGAGATCGACGGCCTGATCTGTGCGCCGGGCTTCTCCACTGCCGAGACGATCTCGAACATTTCGGGGCGCGGCGTCGGCATGGACGTGGTCCGCTCCAACGTCGAGGCGCTGGGCGGCCGTCTGGAAATCAACTCGGTGCCGGGCGAGGGCACGACCTTCACCATGGCGCTGCCGCTCACCCTGGCGATCCTCGACGGCATGATCGTGCGCCTCGGCGACCAGCGCTTCGTGCTGCCGCTCGCCAATGTGGTCGAGACCGTCCAGCCGGAGCCGGGCCAGGTCCAGGCCACGTCGCCCAGCTCCGAAGTGATCGAGCTGCGCGGGCAGTACCTGCCGGTGCGCCGCGTGGGCGAGATGTTCGGCATGCGCTCCGAGCGGGCGCCCGAGGACTCGCTCGTGATCATCGTCGAGAGCGAGACGGCGGGCAACGTCGGCCTCATGGTCGACACGATCGATAACCGCCGCGAAGTCGTGATCAAGAGCCTGGAGGACAACCTCCACCCGATCCGCGGCCTCGGCGGCGCCACCATCCTCGGCGACGGCTCGATCGCGCTGATCCTCGACATCGACGCCCTGGTCGCGACCGGCGGCTCGTCCAAGTATGCGCTGAAAGGAATGGCAGCATGAGCACCGAAGACACCGAACTCGACGAACGCAAGATCGTCACTTTCACGCTGGGCAGCCGCCTGTTCGGCATCGACATGCGCTCGCTGATCGAGATCCGCGAATGGGAGGAACCCACGCCGCTGCCGAGCGTGCCGCCTTATGTGAAGGGCGTCACCAACCTTCGCGGTTCGGTCGTTCCTGTCGTCGGTTTGTCAGAGCGTCTCGGCTGGGCACCGAGCGAGTTGCATGCGCGCTCGTGCATCCTCGTGGTCACCATCAATGGCCGCCATGCCGGTTTCCTGGTGGACGAAGTGCAGGACATCGTCGTGATTCAGGGCAGCGAGATCCAGCCCGCGCCGGATGTCGAGATCAACGAGCAGGGCGCCATCGCCGGTCTCGTCAAGATCGAGCGCCGCACCCATGACGCCGCCAATGCCGAAGCCATGTGCCTGCTGCTCGACCTGGACGCGCTGAGCCTGACGCGCCAGATCCCGGACTTTGTCGCCTGATGACCGTGCTGGCTTCCTCTGAAGGAACGGGCGGGACGCTGGGGGCTACGGCCGAACTGCGCTCCGCCCAGTTCCGCGACATCGCCGCGATCATGCAGCGAGAGGCGCGCATCCATCTGGTCGAGGCCAAGACGACCCTCGTCCACTCGCGCCTGAGCCGCCGCCTGCGCGAACATGGGCTGACCAGCTTTGTCGATTACGTCGCGCTGGTGGAGCGCGATGCCGAGGAACGCCATGCCATGGTGGTGGCGCTGACCACCAACCACACGCACTTCTTCCGCGAGAACCACCACTTCGACCATCTGCGCCGCGAAGTCCTGCCCAAGCTGCAGGACCGCGCGCGCAGGGGTGAGAAGGTGCGGATCTGGTCGGCGGGCTGCTCCAGCGGCGAGGAAGTCTATTCGATCGCCATGTGCCTTGCGGGCGACGGACCGACGAGCGCGGCCTGGCTGCAGCAGGGCGACGTGCGCCTGCTTGCCACCGACATCTCGCCGCCGGTCGTCCAGGCGGTGCGCGATGCGCGCTATTCCGCCGCCACCGTGGAGCCGATCCCGGAAAGCTACCGCAGGCGCTGGATGCGCGCCGAAGCGAACGGCGACCATGTGGTGGCCGATCCTCTGCGGGAACTCGTCGCCGCGCGGGTGCTCAACCTGTTCGATACCTGGCCGATGCGGCGCAAGTACGACGTGATCTTCTGCCGCAACGTGATGATCTACTTCGACGATACCGCCAAGGCCGAGCTGGAGGCGCGATTCGTCGAGATGCTGGCGCCTGGCGGCACGCTCTACATCGGCCATTCCGAACGCCTGATCGGCCCCGCTGCGCGGTTGATGAAGCCGGTGGGCCAGACGATCTACGCGCGCAACGATGGCGGCCCCGCATGACGGTGGCTCCCGAGAAGACCCGTGTTCTTATCGTCGACGACAGCGCGGCGATGCGTGCGCTGCTGAACAAGCTGCTGAGCCACGATCCCGCCATCGAGGTCGTCGGCATGGCGCCCGAGCCGCATGCCGCGCGCGAGATGATCAAGTCGCTCAATCCCGACGTGGTCACGCTCGATATCGAGATGCCGGGGATGGACGGCCTGTCCTTTCTGGAACGCATCATGCGCCTGCGTCCGATGCCGGTGGTCATGTGCTCGACGCTGACCGCGCGCGGCACCGAGTCCACCATCGAGGCCATGCGTCTCGGCGCCGTGGACTGCATCGCCAAGCCTTCCGGCAATCCGCTGGAAATCGCCCAGGACGGTGCGCTGCTGCGCAAGATCGTCAAGGCCGCGGCGCGGTCCTCGGTGCGCCGCACCGCCAGCCCGCCCGCGCCGGTCAATGTGGCGCAGGGCACCTTGCGCGACGTGGTCATCGCCGTGGGTGCTTCGACCGGCGGGGTGGAAGCCCTGTTCTCGATCATCGGCGCCCTTCCGCCCGATTGCCCGCCGGTCCTGGTGGTCCAGCACATGCCCGCGGCCTTCACCGGCAGCTTCGCGACCCGGCTCGACAAGGCCGCGCGGGTGCAGGTGCTGGAAGCCCAGCACGGCATGAACCTGCGCCGGGGCACGGTCTATCTCGCGCCGGGCGGCGGCCAGCACATGGAACTGCTGGGCGGCACCAGCGGGCAGATCAAGCTCGTGGCGGGCGATACCGTCAGCGGGCATCGTCCCTCGGTGGACGTGCTGTTCCGTTCGGTGGCCCGGCTCGGCTCGCGCGCGGTGGGCGTCATCCTGACCGGGATGGGCTCGGACGGCGCCTTGGGCCTCAAGGCCATGCGCGATGCCGGAGCCCGCACGCTGGGACAAAATCGCGAGACCTGCGTGGTCTACGGAATGCCGCGTTCCGCCCTCGAGGCGGGTGCGGTGGAAAAGGAATTCAGTTTGTCCGCCATGCCCGAGGCTATCCTCGGCGCGTGTCGGCGATAAATGGAGCGGTTCATGCCGGCAGCGTCTGCAATAAAAGTAATGGTGGTCGACGATCAGACGTCCATGCGCGCGATGATCCGTCGCTCGCTACAGGATCTGGGTTTCAAGGACATTCGCGACAAGGGCGGCGCCGTGGAAGCGCTGGCGTCGATCAAGACCGATCGCGTCCATCTCGTCATCTCGGACTACAACATGCCCGAGATGGACGGTCTCGAGTTCCTGGAAGCGGTTCGCAACGATCCGGTGATCGGCAAGACCGTGTTCATCATGCTCACCGGTTCGGCGGACAAGGAAGTGGTTCAGAAGGCCGCGGCCCTGGGCGTGAACAACTACGTGGTGAAGCCCTTCGCGCCGGCGGCACTGAAGGAAAAGATCGAACGCGTCTTCGGCGAACTGGTCTGAAGTCATGCGCCGCGTTGCCATCGTTCAGGGGGAATATCACGTCGTCCATCAGTCCGGCGTCGTCATCTCGACGCTGCTGGGCTCGTGCGTCGCGGCCTGCTTGCAGGATCCGGTCGCGCGCGTCGGCGGGATGAACCATTTCCTGCTGGGAGAGCCGGGCGCCGACGCCCCGGTCAACCCGGCGGACATGCAGCGCTACGGTGTTCATGCGATGGAACTGCTGATCAACGCCCTGATGAAGCACGGAGCGCAGCGCACGCGGCTGCGCGGCCACCTCTATGGCGGCGCCAACATCGTCGCCGGGCTCGGCGGCATCGGCACCAAGAACGCGCAGTTCGCCCGCAATTTCATGCAGACAGAAGGCATCGCGCTGGATCACTGCGATCTCGGCGGCACCCAGGCGCGCAAGGTGGAGTTCATGCCCTTCGAAGGGCGCGTGCGCGCGACGCTGGTGCAGGACCAGCCGCTGCCGCCGGTCGAACGGCCGAAACCGGTTCCGGTGTCCCAGCCGACCGGCGAGCTGGAGCTGTTCTGATCATGGCGCAGCGGATCGATATTCAGGGGGAAGTAATGACAATTCCGATGGAAGCGTCGGCCGATGGATCGGCGGCGGCGCCGCTCTGGCAGGCGCTCGCGCAGGAAATGCGCGTCGCCCGCGAGCTGCTGGAGCAACTCGCCGGCGTGCTGGTGAACGACGAGCGCTTCGTGCTCGACTACATCGACCAGCTGCAGGCTTTCGATCTGATCGCCCAGCATGTGGACGAAAGCGCCGCCCTCCTGGACCGTGTGGCCGGCGGCCAAAGCCCCGACGATGCCGTTGGAGCCGTCCGGCTCAGCGTCATGCAGGACCGGCTGCGCGCCGCTCTGGATTGAGGACTTAGAACGTGGCACGGGCCAACGACGATCATCCCACGATCGTCATCCGCAAGGTCAAGAAGCACGCGCACGGGGGGCACCACGGCGGCGCCTGGAAAGTCGCCTATGCCGACTTCGTGACGGCGATGATGGCATTCTTCATGCTGCTCTGGCTGCTGGCCAATCCGGACAAGGAGCAGCTCAAGGGCCTGGCGGAGTATTTCTCGCCCAATGCCGATCGGTCTTCTCCGGCGACCACGCTGACCAACCAGCCCGGATCGCAGCCCGGCATGGGCGGGCATAGCCGCCGCGCCCAGTCGGCCGACACCGTATCCGTGGGGCAGCCCTCGGCCGAAGCCGGCACCAAAGGCGCTGCGCGCGGCGGTACGGCGGATATACCCGAAGCGGCGCTGCGCGTGATGGCGCAGGAAATGCAGCTCTCGCTCGACCCACCGGTCGATGCCGATCAGGGCAAGCGCAGCATCGACGTCCAGCCCGATCGCGACGGATTCCGCATCCATCTGATGGACAATGCCAATCGCTCGATGTTCAAGGGTCCGACGGCGCAGCTCAACGACTATGCCCGCAATCTGCTGGGCCGCGTCGCGCAGAAGCTGGCGGGCACCGGGGCGCAGGTCGCCATCGAAGGCCATACCGACAGTTCGGGCGGCCAGAGCGAGGCCAACTGGAACCTGTCCGCGCAGCGCGCCCTTTCCGCCCGCGCGGCGATGATCGCGGCGGGGCTTCCGGCGGACCGATTTGCCGAAGTCGTGGCCAAGGCCGGCACCGAGCCGGTCTATCCCGACCGTCCGGACCGGCCCGAGAACCGCCGCATCACCATCGTCGTCATGGCAGAGCCTTCCGCGCTGCCCCGCGACGCGAGCTTTAAGTTCTGAAGATGACGACTCTTCCCCGCGATGCGGCCCAGTCCGGGCGGACTTGCGGGCAATCGAGCAATCTGGATCGGAGAATACCGTGATCAAGCGGATCGTGATCGGCCTGGCGGCGCTGGCCGCCGGAACCGGCGTCGGCATCGGCGGGGCCTATGCCGCCCGGCAATTCCTTCCGCAGGCGATGCCGGACCTGGGGCCGACCAAAGTGGAAACGGAATTCGTACCCACCGGCACCATCCTGGCGCCCCTGACCTTCCCCGATGGCCGGCTCTCCGGCTATGTCTCGTTCGAGTGCCAGGTCGAAGTCGCCAAGGGCAAGGCCGAGGACGTCACCGGCCAGCTTCCGCTGCTGCTCAATGCCGTGAACATGCGCACCTATCGCACGCCTCTGGCCAGCGGGCCGGACGGCCTGATCCCGGGTGTCGAGGCATTCCGCCGCGTGGTGATGGATGCCGCCGTCGAAGTCTACGGCAAGGACCTGGTGCGGCGCGTGGTCGTCACCCAGGCCGCGCCGGTCTGAGCGTCGAGGAGCCGAAGAAAGCGATGCCCGCGTCCTCTTCCGCCCTGTCGCAGAGCGGCGGCCCCATGCCGCTTGCCGCGCCTCGTACTCCGCGCGGGCCGCGGGTCACGACGATCCTGCTGATCGGCAAGCTGGCGAGCCGGTCCGGCGAGACGATCTGCCGCATCCGCAACATCTCCGATCTCGATCTCATGGCCGAAGTTCACGGCATCTTCGCTGTAGACCAGCAGGTTCACGTAACCCTGAAGGCAGGCGACGTTTTACGCGGCACAGTGCGGTGGGCGCTCAATGGTCGCATCGGCATGGAATTCGACACGCCGGTGAACGTTGCGGGACTGCTCGGCCATGTCGCCAATCGCGTCGGTCCCGAAGGTGTCGCCCGCGGCCCTCGATTCGATGTCGATTGCGCCGCCCAATTGCGCGCCGCCCATCAGCGGCATGACGGTCGCCTGATCGACCTCTCGCAGGGCGGCGCCCGTTTCGTCGCCGAGGTGCATCTGGCGCAGGACAGCATCGTCACGCTGGCGGTGCCCGGCCTCGGCGAGCGGGAGGCTGCGGTGCGCTGGGTAGGCGAGGGCGCCTATGGCCTCTCGTTCCTGGAGCCGCTGGCTTTCGCAGATTTCGGCGCTTGGCTGATTGATCGCCCTCTGCGCTACGGCGAATGAGGCCTCATATCCGTCGTCCCGGATCAAGTCCGGGACGACGAAATACCGCTATCCCGGCACACCGAAACTCTTCACCAGCGACCCGGCGATCAAGGCCCAGCCGTCCACCAGCACGAAGAAGATGATCTTCATCGGCAGCGAGATCGTCGCGGGTGGGAGCATCATCATGCCCATGGCCATCAGCACGGCGGCTACGGCGAGGTCGATCACCAGGAACGGCAGCAGCAGCAGGAAGCCGATCTCGAAGGCGCGGCGCAGTTCGGAGATCATGAAAGCCGGCATCAGCGTCGTCATCGGCAGTTCCGCGCGCGAGGCGGGCACTTTGCCGGAGAGCTGGACGAACAGCTTCACGTCGTCCTCCCGCACCTGCTTGAGCATGAAGGTGTGGAACGGCTTGCTGGCGCGCTCCAGCGCCTGGGTCTCGTTGATGCGGCCCTGGTTATAGGGAACCATGCCGTCCTTCCAGGCCGCGTCGAACGTCGGCGCCATGACGAAGAACGACAGGAACAGTGCCAGGCTGATCACCACGGGATTGGGCGGGACGCCCTGCACGCCAAGGCCCGAGCGCAGCAGCGACAGGGCGACGATGATGCGCGTGAACGAGGTGATCGTCATCAGGATGCCGGGCGCCAGGCTCAGCACCGTCATCAGCAGGACAAGCTGGATCACGCGTCCTGACATAGGGCCGGACAGGGCGCCTTCACCCAGCGCACCGGCGACTTTCTGCGCCATGGCGGCTTCGGGCAGGAAGGCAAGAACGGTCGCCCCGCAGAGTGCGGCGGCGACGGCATAAGACTTACGCATCGGCAGGAGCTTTCGGAGTGATCGGGCCGATGCACGGCGCGGAATCGAGCATGACGACGCCTTCGGGCGAAATCAGCAGGCTGATCTCGCGGTAGTCGCGGCGAATGAGGACGACGGAGCGGCGCGGGTCGATGGCCAGGCGCTCGATCAGTTCGAGCCGCCGGTCGGACCGGTCTGAACCGATGCCGGCGAAAAGCTGGCCGTTAAGCCACTTCTGCGGCAGCTTCAGGTCGTAGCGGCGCACCAGCCATAGCGCGCCGACCAGCATGCCGAGCACCACGCCCAGCGCGCCGAGAGTCCGCAGGAGAGAGAGAAAGTCCATGCGTTCAGCGCTCGCGCTCGACGACCTTGGTGATTTCCAGCGACATCATCTCGCCGTTCATCAGGATCTTGCCTTCGGCCACAAGCTGGTCGTTGACGTAGACGCGGGTCGGATCGTTGTGACCGCAGTCGAGCGGGATCATCGCGCCTCGGCTCATCTTGAGGACCTGGCGGATGGGGATGCTGGTCGATCCGAGTACGATCGACATGTCGATGGGAATGCCTTCGAGGACGGACATGGCGCGTCTCCTTTCAAGCCTGCTTATAGGAATTAAATTTATAGGATCATGCCGCGACTAGGCAAAAAATGCCTATAAGGATGCTGACTGCCACGAAGGCAGGGCAGGAGCTGTCTTGATGGAACTGAACAACTCGATCGGCGTCTCGGCATCGGGCCTTCGCGCCCAGTCGCTGCGGATGCGCGTGATCGCGGAAAACCTGGCGAACTCGGACTCCGTGGCGAAGACGCCGGATGCCGATCCCTATCGCCGCCGGGTCGCCACGTTCACTGCCGAAGTCGACCGTGCGAGCGGCGCCACCCAGGTGGCCGTCAAGTCGATCGAAGGCGATAAGAGCCAGTTCGGGCGTGTCTACCAGCCGGGCAGCCCGGCCGCCGACGTGCAGGGCTATGTCAGCCAGCCCAACGTCAATCCGCTGATCGAGGCGGCCGACATGAAGGCCGCGCAGCGATCCTACGAAGCCAATCTCAATGCGATCGAATCCGCGCGCGGCATGACCATGCGCACGATCGACCTGCTCAAGTAAGGAACACTTCCATGGCAATCGGAGCACTCGACGCCGCGGCCGCCTACGGCCGCGCGATGAAGACGGCTGCGCCCTCGAGCGGCGCCGCAGGCGGCCTCGCCGGCCTGTCCGCGGCTGGTGCCGGCACTGGCGGCAACTTCGCCGGCATGGTGGAATCCATGGTGACCGACGCCTCGACCTCGCTGCGCACCGCCGAGGCGGAAAGCGCCAAGCAGGTGGCCGGCAAGGGCGACCTGATCGATGTGGTCACCGCGATCGGCGCCGCCGAGACCGCGCTCGACACCGTGGTCGCCGTGCGCGACCGCGTGGTGAATGCCTACTCCGACATCATGCGGATGCAGATCTAGTCCTGTCCTGACGTAGTTTCACGAGAGTCGGCCATCATGACCTCACCCGAAGCCATCGAGATCGCGCGCGCGGCGCTGGTGCTGGTGCTGACCATCGCCGGCCCGATGCTGATCGCCGCGCTGATCGTCGGCGTCGTCATCGGCCTGCTCCAGGCGCTTACGCAAGTGCAGGAGATGACGCTGACGTTTGTGCCCAAGATCTTGGTCCTGGGGGTCGTCATGCTGCTTTCGCTGCCGATGATCGGCCATGCGCTCGGCGCCTTCATGGACCGCATCGCCGACGCCATCATCACCGGCTGACGTCATGGGCGGCGCTTCCCTCGACATGGCCACGCTGGCGGCGCTGCCGATCGACGCGGCGACCTTCCTCATCCTGTTCTGCCGGGTCGGTGCGGTGATCATGCTGCTGCCTGCATTCTCGGAGGATTCCATTCCGCCGCAGATCAGGCTGGTGATGGCGCTTGGCTTCACGCTCGGCCTCTACGGCATGCTGCAGGGACCGGTCGCGCAAGCTGTAAAGTCGGACGTTTCGCTGCCGCTTCTGGTGATCGGGGAAATGCTGGTGGGCATCGCCATGGGCATGATCGTGAAGATCCTGTTCAGCGCCGCCGCCATCGCCGGGTCCATCGCCAGCCAGCAGGTCGGCCTGGCCTCCGCGCTCGTCGCCGATCCCTCGATGGGCGGCCAGGCGCCGCTGCTCTCGCGCCTGTTCGGGATTGCAGCGGTGATCGTCTGCATGAGCCTGGGCGTCCACCACTTGTGGATCGCCTCGATCTTCCAGTCCTATAGCGTCTTCCCGGTCGGGGGCCTTCCGCCCGCCGCGCAGTTTGCCGACCTTGCGGTGAAAGTCACCGGCCAGTCTCTGGCACTGGGCGTCAGCCTGTCGGCGCCGCTGATCCTCTATGGCGCGCTGTTCAACGTAGGCCTCGGCCTGGCGGCGCGCGTGGCGCCTTCGATCCAGGTCTTCTTCATCACCCAGCCGCTGAACCTGCTGCTCGGCATTTCGGTGCTGGCGATGACCCTGGGCACGATGCTGACGGCTTTTGCGACAGCCATGGGCAGCTTCATGCAGAACGGATGGAGCCTCTAGCGCCATGGCCGAGAGCGACAAGGACCAGCGGACACACGAGCCGACCCAGAAGAAGCTTGAGGATGCCCGCAAGCGCGGCGAAGTGGCGATGGCGCCGGAAGTGCGCCATGCCGCGATGATGGCCGGCGCGCTGATCGTCACCGGCTGGGTCGGCATTTCCACGATGCGCCATCTCGGCATGATGATGACGCGCCTCTGGGGCAGTGCCGAGGACTATCCGCTCGATTCGGACGGTGCGCAGAACCTGATGACAGGCGTCGCGCGTCATTTCGCATTTTCGCTGCTGCCGGTGCTTGGCGTGCTCTTCGCCTGTGCCGTCGCCACCATCTTCCTCCAGAGCCGCGCGATGCTGAGCTGGTCGCGCCTGAAGCCGAAATGGTCCAAGCTCAACCCGGCCAGCGGGATCAAGCGCATTTTCGGCATGCGGGCGATGGTGGAGTTCGCCAAGACATTGGCCAAGTTCAGCGCCATCGGCCTCGTCGTGTTGCTGGTGCTGAAGCCGCGCATGACCGGGTTCGACCAGCTTGTGGGCTTTACGCCGGGGGCGGTCGGCGCGGCAGCCGGGCAGATGGCCTTCGAGGCGATCCGTGCCGTGCTGCTGCTGGTGGTCGCGCTGGCGCTGTTCGATTTCATCTACCAGCGCCGTGCTTTCATGAAGCGCATGATGATGACGCTGCAGGAAGTGAAGGACGAGCACAAGCAGAGCGACGGCGATCCCAAGATCAAGGCCAAGATCCGCCAGATCCAGATGCAGAGTTCTCGCAAGCGTATGATGGCGGCGGTGCCCGAGGCCAGCGTGATCATCACCAACCCGACGCACTACGCCATTGCGCTCAAGTACGACCACGGCGCCATGGCGGCGCCGGTGGTGGTGGCGAAAGGCGTGGACGCGATCGCCCTGCGCATCCGCGAAATCGCCACCGAATCCAAGGTGCCGATTGTCGAGAGCCCGCCGCTCGCCCGCGCGCTCTACGCCGCCGTAGACATCGACCGGCCGATTCCGATCGAGCACTACGCCGCCGTGGCCGAGATCATCGGCTACGTCATGCGGCTCGCCAGGACCGGACGGAACTGAGGTGAAAATCCCAAACCTGCCCGCCGTCTGTCGCTTCAACCATCCTATAAGGTCAGTGATGCCCCAGCGTTTCAAATCGAGGATGTCCGGTCCGCTTTTCGCCCTGACGACGGGGCTGGGGGCGCTGGCACTGGCGCTCGCGCCAACGGCGGCGGTCGCGGGACCGCAGCCGCGCATCAAGGACATCGTCGATGTCGAGAACGTGCGGCCGAACCAATTGGTCGGCTACGGGCTTGTGGTCGGCCTTCAGGGCACCGGCGACCGCATCCGCAATATCCCCTTCACCGAGGAGACCTTGCAGGCGATGCTGGAACGCATGGGCGTCAACATCCGCGGCACGCAGATGCTGACGCAGAACGTCGCCGCCGTGACGGTGACGGCCACGATGCCGCCTTATGCCCGCGCCGGGTCCTCGATCGACGTGCAGGTTTCCGCGCTCGGGGACTCCACGAGCCTGCAAGGCGGCATCCTGCTCGTCTCCTCGCTGCGCGCGCTGGACGGCGAGATCTACGCCGTGGCGCAAGGACCGGTGGCGGTGTCGGGCTTCAAGGCCCAGGGTGCGGCGGCCAAGCTCAGCCGCGGCGTCATGACCACCGCGCGCATCGCCGGCGGTGCCATCGTCGAGCGCGAAGTCCCTTACGACTTGCGTTCCGCCCAGACGCTGAAGCTGGCGCTGAAGAACCCCGATTTCACCACGGCGCGCCAGATCGCGGCCACCATCAACCGGGAAGCTCCCGGCGCGGCGCAAGTGCTCGATCCCGGCACGGTGGAGCTGAATCCGGCCGGCGGTTCGGTGATCGATCTCATCACCCGCGTCGAAAACCTGCCGGTCCAGGTGGACCAGGTCGCGCGGATCGTCATCAACGAGGCGGCCGGCACCGTGGTCATGGGCGCCGACGTGCGCGTCAGCCCGGTGGCGATCGCCCAGGGCGGCCTGACCATCAGCGTTACCGAGACGCCGATCGTATCGCAGCCCGCGCCCTTCTCCAATGGCGAGACCACCGTGGTGCCGCGCACCCGCGTGGAGGCGGACGACGGCAGCGGCGCGCATCTGGCAGTGCTGAACGGCGGAACCTCGCTGCAGACGCTCGTGGCCGGGCTCAATGCGCTGGGCGTCAGCCCGCGCGACCTCATCACTATCCTCCAGGCCCTGCGCACCGCAGGCGCCCTGCAGGCCGAAATCGCGGTACAGTAAGATGGCAGATCCGGTTCTTCGCTCGCTTCCGTCCCGTCCCGTGGTGCAGACGCCAGACCGCAGCCCGGCCAAAGTCGCGCGCGAGTTCGAGGGTGTCTTCGCCGGCCAGATCACCAAGATCATGCTGGAAACCGTCGAACGGGGCGATGAATTCTCGGGCGGTCACGGTGAGGAGATGTTCCGCGGGGTGCTGGCCGAGCAGCTGGGCAACCAGATCGCCAAGGGCAGGGGCCTGGGCATCGCCTCGGCCGTGGAGGCCCAGATCATCCGTATGCAGGGAGGTAGCCGCAGTGCCGAATGAACTGATCGAGATCATGACCTCGCTGTCCATGGTCATGCGCGAGGAGACGGAGCGCCTGGAAGGCCGCGAACGCGCGCTCGATCTGGCGGAACTCGCGGCGGCGAAGACCCGGCTCGTGGCGTCGCTGGAAGAAGTGCTGGCGCGTCGCAACCGGCTCGAGCCGGAGTGGACCGAGCAGATGGACGACGAGACGCGCGAGCGCCTGGCCGAAGCCCTGGGCGAACTGCGGGCCGCCTCGCTGGTCAATTCCGCGCTGCTGGAGCGGCAGATCGACTTGTCGATGGAGATGATGGGCGCCATCGCCAGCGAGGCCAAGCGTCTTTCGGGCAACCGCACATACACTTATGGATCGAAAGGCGACATCGCGCGGCTCGACCTGACCACGCCCATCTCGTTCAACAGCGAGTATTGAGCGCCTGAAACGCAATGGGAGAAGGTTTCCCGTGATCGGGATCGGGCAGCCCTCTCTTCACACCTTCAGCAGTCGATGCTGACCGCTTCGCTACTCGCGAGCAGTTCCGCCGTATCCCTGGCGGATGCCGGCCGACCGAACAGATAGCCCTGTCCGAAAGTGCAGCCCAGAGCGGTGAGGTCGCGCGCCTGCCGCGCCGTCTCGATCCCTTCGGCGGTCACCGGCATCGACAGGCTCTGGCCCAGATCCATCACGACCTTGACCAGCTTGCGCCCGGCGTCGTCATCCAGCGATTGCACGAGCGTGCGGTCTATCTTGATCATGTCGAGCGGCAGCGTGCAGATCCGGCTGAGGCTGGCGTAGCCGGTGCCGAAGTCATCCAGCGCTATCCCGACCCCCGCCTGGCGCAAGGTGGCCACAGCGGCCTGCGCGGCGGCGACATTGTGGATCACCGCATCCTCGGTGATTTCGATCGTGAGCCGCTCCGGGGCCAGGCCGCTGGCAAAGACGATCCGCATGACCTGCGCGACGACGCAAGGGTTGCAGATCTGGCGGGGCGACATGTTGAGCGACAGGCCGATCCGCTCCGGCCAGTCGCGCCCGTCGCGGCAGGACTGGCGGGCCATGGCGTAGAGCAGGTCGTCGTCAAGGCCGACATCCTCGGCGATCGACAGGAAGCGGCCGGGTCCGAGCATGCCGCGCTGCGGATGGTGCCAGCGCACCAGAGCCTCGAAGCGCATGACTTCGCCGGAAGGGAGCGCGACGATGGGCTGGTAGTACGGCCTGATTTCGCCGCGCAGCAGACCGCCGCGCAAGTCTTCCTCCAGCGCGGCCCGCTCGGCGAGACTGGAGAACATCTCGGGCGAGAAGCGCAGGATGTGCCCGCCGCCCGCGTCCTTGGCGTGGGACAGGGCGATGGAGGCGGCGCGCAGCAGTTCCTCGGCCGCCATGACATGGGAGGTGCCGCTGGCGATGCCGATGGAGGCGGTGAGATGGACCATGTGGCGGCCAAGGCTGACGGGATCGCCGATCGCCGCCAGCAGCGTGGCCGCAAGTTGCTCGGCTCGGTCCTGCGAAGGAGGCTCTGTCAGCAGGCATGCGAATTCGTCGGCGCCGAGATGGATGACGGGCGAGCGATCGAGGATGCCGGTCAGCCGGTGATGGATGATCTCGATCAGCCGGTCGCCGGCGGCAGGGCCGCAGAGGTCGTTGATGAGCTTGAAGCGATCGAGATTGACGATCAGCAGCACGGCGGGGCGGGAGAGGGCATTGCCATCCACGCCGGCTCCGCCGTCGGTTGCCGCGAGCGCGGCGCCTTGCGGTGAGGCCGCCTGAACGCCGGCCAGGGCCTGCTCGATCAGGCGCAGCGGGGATCCACGCGCGTTCGAAAGTGACGGCGCCAGACCGGCCGCGGGCGACGGCGAGCGCCGCTTGCCCTTCGGCTTCAACAGATTCGGTATGCGCATCATGCCTTCCGGGACGTCCGACATACCATTATATGGCGCCGCCCCGTGCTACGGGCCCGGCTTCATGTCAATTGCTGTCACTTATTCGAACAGAGCGGCTACGACCGTGCCGAGGTTGACGGGATCGATCTCGTCTATCGCGATTTCGAGATCGGGGTTTTCGCTATAGCCCAGCATGCGGCCCTGGCGGTCCAGCGTGACCGACAGAACCCGCAACCCCTGCTCTTCGGTGACGACGGCAAGGCCGCCGGCCGAGGGAAAGCGATCGGGATCGACCAGGAGGATCGACCGTCCGGGCAGTCCGGCGCCGAGCGTGGGGCGGCCCAGCCGCAGACCATAGGTGCGCGGCCCCGAACTGCGCGGGGCTTCGACTTGCGTGCCGGCGGGCGTGCGCGCGATCAGGCCATCGGGAAGCGGGCTGCCATATACCGGGACGAGGTGGAGCGGGGCATGCTGTGCGGCGATCTCTTCCGCGGAAACGGCGGGCGAGGGTGCCGCCCGCTTGCCGAGAGGCTGATCGAGAAGCGGCCGTTCCAGCGCCGTGCGACGGGAAGCGCCGCGTTCGCCCGGTGCCGCCCGCAGGCCGCCCGTGCCCGCCGGTGCCGGGGATTCCAGGTCTTCGCGCGGTGCAGCGGACAGTTCGTTCCGCAGGGCGGCGATGCGGTTGCGCGACTTGGTGATGCGAAGCTGCGGGTTCGCCACCATGGGCAAAACCGCGTCGAGATCGCCGCGCATGTGCGCATCGTTGACGATCGCGACCAGTTCGGCATCGTCCGAAGCGGCGAACAGGCGGCGCAGGGAGGTGCGGATCTCTTCGTTCCAGCGCTCGAAGGGTTTCAGCGCATTCTCGATGCGCGACAGGATCACAGGAGCGATCCCATATTCCTGTTCGAGCGCGGCGATGGTCAGCGTATCGTCGGCCGCGCGGCGGCGGCGCAGGGCGGCCGCCAGCAGCACGGCGAAGCGTTCGGCTTCCGGGTCGGTCCGGTCTCCGCCATGCAGTGGATCGGCCCAGGCAGCGATGTCGAAATCCGTATCGTCGATGTCGATCAGCAATTCTTCGGCATCGATGCCCAAGGCGCCTGCAATGTCCCGCAACTCGCCGGCGCGCGCGAAGATTTCTCCCCGCTCGATCTTCGAGAGCCGGATATAGGTTATCGCTGGAAGCTTCTCCGACAATTCGAGCAGCGATCCAATATTAAGCTGCTTGCGGAATTTGCGGATGCGGTTGGGGAACACGAGCGTGCGATAAGCATCGATCTCGATCGCCGCAGGCACCGCGGCAAGCGCTTTCGCGCCCCGCTTCTGCAATTCCGGCGATTTGTGGGAAAGCGCTTTTTGGCCAAGCGGTTTGTGGGTCATTGAAGCTCTTACTTGGCTATGGACGCCGAATTTTTTCCACGGATCGGACACTTGGTCAATAAACCATTATGTATATCGTACCAAAGTGGGTCGAATTGTCATTCTCGGCAATAACTTCCACCATTTGGCTCCCTGTTTTGCACCATATTGGCTAGTTCTGTCGTGTTTCCAGGAGAACGCAGTTTCATTGCAGGAAAAACTTTCCTACCAAGTTCTGGCTGTCCGGGAGAATCCTCGTCCCGCAAGGGCGGTGTTAAAAAGCTGGAATGATATATTTATTCAGGGAACGTCGTCCGCGCTCATCCAGTTCCATCCTATCCACTCGGTTCGTCGATTTTATGGGATAATATCGATTCCCGTTGAAGGCAGGATGAACGGTGCCGCGCCGATGCACGAACGAAAAAGGGCGCCAGTTCCACCGAACCGCGCCCTTCCTTCAAATCGTCGGCAAATCGGGATCAGCCTCGGCCGAGCGCCGTCTTCATCAGGCCGATCTGCTTGCGGTAGAGGTTGGTCATCGCCGCGAAATCGGCCTGGACCTGCCCGAGGTTGAGCAACTGGTCTTCCAGAGTGACGTTGTTGCCGTCCGGCTTCGTCTCGGTCGTATTGCTATCGGCGATCACGCGGCTCCCCGCCTGGGGTGGCCGCGCGCCGAGCGCCGTCATGCCGCCGGACAGCTCCACCTTGGGCCGCGAGACGCGCGGGGTGCCGCCTGCTCCCCCATATTGCGAGACGAGCGAGGAGAAGTCCGGCGCCTCCACCGTGCGTGCCTTGAAGCCGGGCGTTTCGTTGTTGGCGATGTTCTCGGCGATCACGCGCTGGTGCTCGGCCATGAACTTCATCGACTGGGCCATGCCGTCGAAAATAGGAGGAAGAGAAGACATGAAGGATTTCCTCAATAGCCGGTAAGGCGCGAAAGCGCGGCCTGGTAGTTGGCGAGCTGCTTCTGCTGATAGGCGGTGCCGCCGCCGGTGATCGCGCCGTCCACCAGTGTCGCCTTGGTGGAGTCCCAGTAGAGCGAACGATAGGCGGACTGCGTCATGGAGAGAGCCGAATTGATCTTCGACAGGGCCACGGCGGCCGTCTTGGCGTCCGTCAGCGAGAGCGTATTGGCAAGGCCCAGGCTGTAGTTGCCGCCGGGGGTGACTTTCGGCCCATCGGGATCGGGCGCCTTGGAGGAGACGAGGCGCACCGGGTCTATCCCCAGCTTGGACAGCGCATCCTTGCCGTCGGCCCCGGAGCCGAGCTCGATCTTGAAGCCGGATTTGACCTGGATCTTGAGCGTGCTCTGTCCATCGACGCGCGGCGTGGTGATGGTGGCCTTGGTGCCGGTGATCCGCTGGATCTTCTGCGACAGCGTGGCCATCGTCTCGTCCTTGGCGATCGTGATGGTGCGGGTGGCACCGCCATCCACGCGCAGGGTGAACTGGTCGCCCGCCTGCAGGCTGGTCTGGGAGAAGAGGGTGGTCGACTCCTGGTCGTTGAGCGTACCCCGGTTGAGGCCCAGCGCGCCGAGCACGGTCGATCCGCCCGCGACGGCCGAGATCTTCACCGGCTCGGTGGTGGCGGAATGCAGGCCCCACTGGGAAACCTTCTCGATCGTGCCGGTGGCGGCGTCGATGCGCGCGACGAAGCCGTCGACGCTGCCGGACTTGGCGCCGGACAGGTCGCCCGCCGTGCGTCCGCCGACATAGAGCGTGCCGTTCAGGTAGGTGACGCTGTCGGCCTGGTCGGTCGCCGAAGTGCCGATATAGGTCGTGCTGGCCGAGGACATCGCCGCATCGATGCGGGTGACGAAGGCGTCCTGCCCGCCGTTGATGCCGTTGACCTGGGCGCCGTTCACCGCCGTGCTGGTGGTGCCGACGACGGCGATCTCGCCCGCGTCGGAAATGGCGATGGCGCGCGCCGTCACGTTCCCCAGCGCGATCGAGCCGAGGTCGTTGCCGAGCGAAGTCGAATCGATCCGGCGGATGGTCGCCATGCCGTTCTCGCTGGTGAGCGCCAGCAGGTTGCCGTCGTTGTCGATGGCGAGCGAGGTGACTGAATCCGGGCCGCCGCTGTCGATCGTACGACGTTCCTGGAATTTACCGGCGGCATCGAGCTTGGCGATGAAGGCGTCGCCGCCACCGGTGGAGGATTTGCCTGCGACGTAGATGCTGCCGTCGTCGCCCACCGTCACCGCGCTTGCGGTCTCGTTGCCGACCTGGCGGATGACCGTGGACGAGAGCTGCTCGCCCTTGATGTTGTAGCGCGCGACCAGCATGTCGGTCTGGCTGTCGTCGCCGCCGTTGTAGGCGCCGCTGACGGTGCCGGCGACGACGATATCGCCGTTGGCCGCGATCGTCACCGCCGCGCCCTCGGCGCTGCCGGCGGCGCCCAGGCTGCGCTGCCAGACGACATGGCCTTCGCTGTCCACTTTGGTGAGGAAGAGGTCGTCCGAGCCGTCCGAAATGCGCGTGCCGACATCGCCGGCCGTAGTGCCGACGACATAGCTGAAGCCTTCGGCGTCGGTCGCGATCGCCTTGGCCTGCGTGGGGGAGGTGACCGTGTAGTCCTTGCCCTCGAAATCGCTTGGCGTTGCGGAGGCCTTGGCTTCCGCCGTGGCCGTGCTGTCGATGGCGTTGAGCTTGCTCAGGCGCTGCCAGGACAGCGAATCGGCAAGGTCCTCCACGCGGTAGACGCGCGCGGCGGTCGGCCCGTCCTTTGCCGTCTCGCCGCTGGCGATCATCAGGGCATCGCTGCCGCCGACCTGGTCGATCGCGACTTTCTCGCTTCCCGAAGGGTTGAAGACGAGGCCCCACTTGCCATCGTTCTTGGCGACGGTGAAGTTCGACTTCCACTTGCTGACGGGATTTCCATCGGCATCCACTACCGGACTGCCGCTCGTGTCCGTCGCCTGGGTGCCCGCGATCGCCGCGTTCAGCGCCGCAGCCACCGAATCGAGCGTGGGCGGCTTGGTCGTCTGGGACAGATCGACCGTCACCGTCTCGGTGGTGCTGCCTCTGGTCAGCTTGATCTGCAGCACTTCATCGCCGGTCATCCCGGCGAGCGCGGCGTCGCGCGTCTTGGACACGCCTTCGCCGACGACGGTTCCGCTGGAGTTCCCCGCCTTGACGGCGACCGACTTGGCATTGCTGGTCTGGGTGCCGAAGTTCAGCGTGACGAGATCGCTGTCGGCCGATCCCAGGAAGGACTGGAGATCGCGCAGGCCCTGCGCGAAAGCCTTCTGGAGCGAGGCGCGTTCCGAAGAGGAGGTCGAGGCCTTGGCCGCGCTTTCGGCCAGGATGCGAAGACGATCCAGCGCCTTGTAGGTGGTGAAGGCGGTCTGGACGTCCGGAAGGTCTTCGAGGGAACCGTCCTTCTTGGTGTCGACGATCGACAGCATCTTCTTGATCGCCAGGATCTGCGCGCTGACCGGGCGGGTGTCGGCATCTTCCTGCCAGGGCGGCGTGGTGCTCGGCAGGGCGGTGGTGAACGCCTTCTTGGCCTTGAGCACCGCGGCGCTTTCCATGCTGGCGAGGGAGGAGGACAGGGCGGAATAGGAACTCGCTCCGCCGAGAATCGACAGGCCGATCAACCCATTGTTTATATTTATCGCCAATTCTGTCTCCATCGGGCAGTTGCGCTTCGTCTTCCTCCTATAAATAGAGGGAACAACGCCCAAACCGTGCGGAATCGAGCAATTTTTCGGGGGTATCGAAGTGACCATGATGGCCGCGGTGGTTGAGCCGCCGGAGCTCAAGAAATACTCGGGAATGCAGCGCGCCGCCGCGCTGATGCTCGCTCTCGGCCGCGACCATGGCGGTCCGATCTGGGAGCAGCTCAATACCGACGAGATCAAGGAGCTGTCCGCCACGATCGCCCAGCTCGGCCGGGTGCCCTCGGTCGTGGTCGAGCATCTGCTGGTGCAGTTCTCCGGCGAAGTGTCGAGCATGGCCTCGCTCCACGGCTCCTACGAGACGACCGAGCGCCTGCTCGAAGGCATTCTCTCGGCAGATCGCGTCAAGGAGATCATGGAGGACATTCGCGGTCCTTCCGGTCGCACGATGTGGGACAAGCTGTCCAACGTCAGCGAGGCGGTGCTCGCGGGCTATCTCAAGAACGAATATCCGCAGACCGTTGCGGTGATCCTGCACAAGCTGCGCCCGGACCATGCCGCGCGCGTGCTGTCGGAACTGCCGCGCGAATTCGCCACCGACGTCGTCATGCGCATGCTGCGCATGGACACCGTGCAGAAGGACGTGATCGTCCAGGTCGAACAGACGCTCAAGAGCGAGTTCATGACCAATCTGTCGCGTGCCCAGCGCCGCGATCCGCACGAGACCATGGCCGAACTGTTCAACGCGCTGGACCGCTCAACCGAGGAAGCCATGCTCGGCGCGCTCGACGAGAAGGCGCCGGAATCGGCCGAACGCATCCGCGCGCTCATGTTCACCTTCGAGGACCTCGGCAACCTGCTGCCGGGCGCGATCCAGACGATCGTGCGCAATTGCAACAAGCGCGAACTGGCGCTGGCGCTCAAGGGCGCGCCGGACGAGATGAAGAAGATGTTCTTCGGTGCCATGACCGAGCGCGCCGCCAAGCTGATGCGCGACGACATGGCCGCCATGGGCCCGGTCCGCGCACGCGAATGCGAGGAAGCGCAGACCTCGCTCGTGCGTCTGGCCAAGTCGCTGGGCGACCGCGGCGAGATCATGCTCGTCGATCCCAAGAGCGACGACGCGATGATTTATTGATGTCTTTGTCCAAGCTCACGCCGCTCGAGACAGGCGGATGCCTGTTTCGTCCTGGCGCGAGCTAGGCTAATGATACCGTTCACGAATTCCGAGGGTGCGGCGATGATGGAGGATCCCATGACCATTCAGCCATTCGGTTTCGACAGGATATTCCGTTTCGATACCAACGAGCCGGTTGTCGACGAGGGGCGGCATGACGCGTTGCGCGAACATGTCGAGGAACTCCAGGCGCGGATCGAACGCCTGCACGAGGATCACGTCGCCGAACTCGCGCGGGCACGGGTAGACGGTTTCGAAGCCGGGCTGGAGCAGGCGCGTGGCGAGCGGGCGGAAGCCATGCTGGCCGCCACCGATGCGCTCCATGCCTCGATCGACGATGTCGAGCGCCGCTTCGATGCGGTGATGGACCAGGTCGTCGCCGAAGCGGGAGCGATCGCGCTTCAGGCGGCGGAACTGCTGGCCGGCCATGTCATCGCCGCGCAGCCCGCCCGCGCCATCGACGAGGCGCTGACGCGCGCGCTCGATCAGGTCTCGCGCGATACCGCGCTGGCAATCCGCGCCAATCCGGCAATGCGCGAGGACATCGAGCGCCTCGTCGAGGAGCGCCGCGCGCGTGAGCGTCGGTCGATGTCGATCGTCGTCGTCGACGATGATGCCCTGCCCCTGGGCGATGCCCATATTGGCTGGGCGGAAGGCGGTCTCAACGTCGATGCGGGCGCGCGACGCGCGGCGGTCCTGGCCGAACTGGCCGGCGTTCTGGCGCCGCAAACGGGCGACCGATCGGGGCAGGAAGCGGGCGAATAAACTTTTCGCGATACCGGCAAGAGTTGCCTAGCCGATTATCCTATAATGTCAGGGGCGACACCACGGGGTGACGCCGCTGACATACGAGGCGACTTTTGAACCCGTTGCGGAACTTTATCGAGCAGATCGGCCCCCGTCGGGCCCTGCTGATGGGCGGCGTGGCCCTGGCCATGCTGGTCGGGCTTGGATGGATGGCCTTCCGCAGTCCTGCGGCGGAGATGGGCTATCTCTATACCGACCTCGATCCCTCGGCCGCCCAGTCGATCACCGAGAAGCTGAAGGGGCAGAACGTTCCCTTCCAGATCTCGGCCGATGGCACCGCCGTCATGGCCCCGGTCGACAAGCTCGCCCAGCTGCGCATGTCGATGGCGTCGGAGCAGCTCGGCGGCAAGATCGGCTATGACGTGCTCGACGCGGAGGAGCCATTCGGCATCTCCTCGTCGCGCGCCAAGCTGAACGAGACGCGCGCCATCGAAGGCGAACTGGTCCGTTCGATCGAGAGCCTGGAAAAGGTCAGCAAGGCCCGCGTCCACGTCGTCATGCCCGAGCGCGCGATGTTCGAAACCGATCCGCGCAAGGCCAGCGCCGCCGTTACGGTGAAGACCAACGGCCGCCTTTCCGGCGAGCAGATCCAGGCGATTCGCTACCTCGTCGCCTCCGCCGTGCCCGATCTCAATCCCGAGGCGGTTTCGATCGTGGACCAGACCGGCGCGCTGCTGGCGCGGGCGGGCGAGGGCGGCGACGCCGGCGCGGGCAATCTGGAAGATCGCCAGAACTCGGTCGAAGCGCGCCTGCGCAGCGAGATCGAGTCGATGATCGAGCCGATCGTCGGCCAGGGCAAAGTGCGCGCCGAAGTGGCCGCCGTGCTCGAACGCGACCAGGTGCGCGAGGAATCGGAAGTCTTCGATCCCGACACCCAGGTCATCGCGCATCAGACCACCGTGGAATCAAGCAACCAAAGCGACGAGAACTCCGCGGGCGCCGAAGGCGTCACGGTGGGCGCGCAGCTTCCCGACAACCAGGGCAACGTCAACGGCAATGGCGGCGACGCGCGCCGTTCGGCGCAGAACGAGACTTCGGAAGACGTCACCTACCAGAACAGCCGCACCCAGAAGGTCGCGGTGCGCACGCCCGGCCAGGTCAAGCGCCTGACCGTGGCAGTCATGGTCGACGGCGGCCCGCAGGGCCTGCCGGCGGCGCAAGTGCAGCGCCTCCAGCGCCTGGTCGAAAACGCGGTGGGCTTCGATGCCGAGCGCGGCGACAGCGTCGTGGTCGAGAACATGGCCTTCAATGCGCCGACCGACCTTGAGGGTGCGAGCGGCGGCCTGCCCTTCGGCCTCACCTGGGAGCGCATCTTCGACGTTCTGAAGGTCCTGATCGTCGGCGGCGTGATCCTCTTCGCCATCAAGATGCTGAAGCCCAAGCTGGCCCCGCCGCCGCTGGTCGAAGGCGTGGTCGAGCAGCGCCTGACGGCGGACGAGGCCGAACTGATGGCGCTCAACGAGCGTGCCGCCGAAGGCGACGAGGAGGCCCTGCGCCAGCTTGAGGAAAAGCGCGCGGCCGAGGGCGAGATGCTCGACCAGGAAATCGCGCTGGCGCAAGTGGACGGGCGTATCAAGCTCTCCGCCCTGCGCCGCATAGGTGACGCCATCTCGGCCAGTCCCGCAGAATCCGCATCCGTAATCCGTCAGTGGATGAACAGCTGAAAGGTATGACCATGAGCGACGAGCTCGAGCCGCGCCAACTGGCGCCTGCTCACCTGACCGACGAAATGCCCGCAGACGTGAACCTGGAAGAGACGGCCATTCCGCCGCGTCCGACCACGCCGCCTACCCCTGACGATCTCCAGGCCGTGTTCGACGTGCCGGTGAAAGTCCAGGCCGTGCTCGGCCGTTCGCGGATGGACATCGGCGAACTGCTGCGCCTGAAGCCGGGCATGGTGGTGGAACTCGACCGCCGCGTCGGCGAGCCGGTGGACATCTTCGTCAACAACCGCCTGATCGCGCGCGGCGAAGTCGTGCTGATCGACAGCACGCTGGGCATCACGCTCACCGAAATCGTCCGGCAGGAGGCATGATGCCCGTTTCCGAAACCGATCCCACCCGGCTGATGCTGGTCGGCGATCTCGGAAACGCGATGGGTCTCGCGGTGGAGATGGTGCGCGGTTCCGCCGCCAGCATCGCCGTGGGCACGGCCACATCCACGGTGCTGGAGGACTGGCACCGGGCGCGCGATGACCTGGTGGTCGTCGATATCGCCGTGAACCTGGAGGACGTCCTTTCCCGCCTGCGCGGGGAGCGGCTTTCTCGCGAAGGTGCAGCTTCGGCCGCGCCTTCGGTCGGCATGGCGGTCTCCGAGCTGGTGGGCCAGAACATCGCCGACGTCGAGCGGGAACTGATCCTCAAGACGCTGGAGCATTGCCGGGGCAACCGCACCAGTGCAGCGTCCATGCTCGGCATTTCGGTTCGCACCATGCGCAACAAGCTGCGCACTTTCCTGTCCGACGGCGTTCCGGTGCCGCCCGGCCTGATCCGTCACTGAACTTTCGGAACCCGGTTAAGCGATGAACGCAATCGTCTCTCAAAGGCTGGAGCAGTTGCTGACCCGCCTCGGCCCCAGCCGTGATCTCGCGCTGGCGCTGGGCGTCAGTGCCATCATCGGCATGCTGATCCTGCCGATGCCGGGCTGGATGCTGGACATGGGCCTGGCCCTGTCGATCACCGCCTCGGTGCTGATCCTGATGACGGCGCTGTTCATCGAGAAGCCGCTGCAACTTTCGAGCTTCCCGACGATCCTGCTGATCGTGACGATGCTGCGTCTGGGCCTCAACCTCGCCTCGACTCGCCTGATCCTCGGCCATGGGCACGAGGGGCACCAGGCGGCGGGCGGCGTGATCGCGGCCTTCGGCGAGTTCCTCATGGGCGGCGAGACCGTCATCGGCCTCACCATCTTCGCGATCCTCATCGTCATCAACTTCGTGGTCATCACCAAGGGCGCGGGCCGGATCGCCGAAGTGGCGGCGCGCTTCAGCCTCGATGCCATGCCCGGCAAGCAGATGGCGATCGACGCCGACCTCAACGCCGGCACCATCACCGAAACCCAGGCGCGCGAACGCCGCGCCGAGATCGAGGCGGAGAGCGGCTTCTACGGCGCCATGGACGGTGCCTCGAAGTTCGTGAAGGGCGATGCCGTCGCCGGTCTGCTGATCACCGCGATCAATATCGTGGTCGGCCTGATCATCGGCGTCGCCATCCACGGCGTGCCGTTCGGCGAAGCCTTCACCACGTACACCATCCTCACCGTGGGCGACGGCCTGGTCAGCCAGATCCCGGCGCTGATCGTCTCCACGGCTGCGGGCCTGCTGGTGTCAAAGGGCGGCGTCGTCGGCAAGACCGGCGCGGCGCTGGGCGACCAGCTCGGCCGCTATCCCAAGGCGTTCGGCATCGTCGCGGTGCTGATGGGCGTGCTGGCGCTGATGCCGGGGCTGCCGTTCGTTCCTTTCGCGGCGATGGCGGGGCTCTGCGGATGGGCAGCCTGGTCGATGGCGCGCAAGGCCGAGGCCAATGCCGCGCAGGAGCGCATGCAGGAGGCCATGGCCGAGCAGCAACAGATGGAGGCGCAGGCCGAGGAGCCGATCTCGCGCACGCTGGCCATCGACGCGCTGCGTATCGAGCTGGGCTATGGCCTGCTGCCGCTCATCAACGATTCCCAGGCCGAGCCGCGCCTGGACGACCAGGTCCGTGCGCTTCGCCGCCAGATGGCTATCGACTACGGCTTCGTGCTGCCTTCGGTCCGCATCCTCGACAACATGGCGCTCAAGCCCAACGAATACATCGTCTACGTCAAGGAGACGGAGATCGCGCGCGGCGAACTGCGCATCGGCAAGCTGCTGGTGATCAACGCCGGCGGCCAGGACGTCGGCATCCGCGGCGAGCCGACGAAGGAGCCGGTGTTCCAGCTTCCTGCGCTCTGGATCGACCGCGACATGCGGCAGGAAGCCGGCTTCCGCGGCCTCACCGTGGTCGATTGCGGCACGGTCGTCACCACCCACCTGACCGAGATCGTCAAGGACAACATCGCGGACCTGCTCTCCTACACCGAGACGCAGAAGCTGCTGAACGAGGTCCACAAGGACACCGAGAAGCTGATCGCGGACCTGATTCCGAGCAAGATCTCGATCTCCGGCGTCCAGCGCGTGCTCCAGAACCTGCTGTCCGAAGGCATCTCGATCCGCGACGTTCCCACGATCCTGGAAGGCGTGGCCGAAGCGACGGCAATGACCGGCAACCTCACCCAGGTGACCGAACATGTCCGCGCCCGGCTGGCCCGGCAGATCTCGGCGCAGCAGACGTTCGACGGGACGATCCCCATCGTCACCCTCGGCGGCGAGTGGGACGAGGCTTTCGGCGAGGCCATTGTCGGCCAGGGCGACGATCGTCACCTCGCCATGGCGCCTTCGCAGCTCCAGGCTTTCATCGCTACGGTGCGCGACACTTACGACCGCCTCGCGGGGCAGGGCGAGATCCCGTGCCTGCTGACGAGCCCGCCCCTGCGGCCATTCGTCCGCTCGATCATCGAACGCGTCCGCCCCGCGACGGTCGTGCTCTCTCAGAACGAGATCCACCCGCGCGCCCGGCTGCGCAGCCTGGGCACGTTGGGCTAATGGCCCAGGCGCGACCGGGCCGCCCGCAATTCCTCTATGATGAAGTGATGGCCGCATGTCGCCGGCCGGGAGACGTCTTGTAATGCCGGTTTCCGTGAGTTCCCTGTTTCCCATGGCGCAGCCGAGCGGCGCCGCAGCCGCTGACGGTCTTGCCGGCAACGGCTCCCTGACGAGTGCGAAACAGGCTGCGGGATCGTTCCAGTCGCTGCTCGGCATGACCCAGGCGTCGTCGTCGATCGCCGGAACGCCCGGCGAGGCGGCGGCAGGTTCCGGCAGCGAGCAGGCTGCCGCGAGCGAGCTGGCGACGGCTCCGGCTACCCCCGCCGACACCCTGGCAGGCGATCCGGCGCTGCTGCCGCCGATGACAGCCGAGGCCCAGCCGCCGACGAGCGCACAGCAGGCCAGACCTGCGGATGCCAAACCGGCGGACAGCAAGCCCGGTGACGCCGATGCCGCTCCCGCTGCCGATCACATCAAGCCGCAAGTCGCCGCGGATCAGCCGATCCTGCCGCAACTCGTCGAGCAGGCCGCTTCCGCCGAGCCCACGGCATCGACCGCGCCATCGGACGGCGCTGCAGACGATCCCTCCGCGCAGGACGATGCCGACCTGCCGGCCGCAAAGCACGATCAGGGTGACGCCGCCGCCGCACTGGCTCTCCAGGTCCCGGTTTCCCAAACTCAGCCGACCGCAGCGCCCTCGATCCAGCCGCAGCTCGCGGTCGCGCCGCCGTCTGCGCACGGCGAGGGGGCTGCCGAGCCCGAGGCCGGAAAGGACAACGGCGAAGGCAGCGCCGGGATCTCCGGCAAGCTTGCCAAGCCCGGTGCGGCAGCGTCATCCCTTGCTCACGGGCAGGCTGCGCAGGAGCCATCCGGCGCGCGCAGCCAGAATGCCGCGGCCGGTGCCGGCACGACCGCCGAGCGCGCGCCCGACCAGGGCCCGGCTTCGTCCGACGCGAACCTCTCCGCGCCGCTGTTCAGCCAGACCCTGACCGGCACCGCGAGCCGCCCCGCCGCTTTGCCCTACGCGCCTCCGGCGCAGTCGGCGCTGCAGAGCGCCACGGTTTCCGTGCAGCAGGGCCAGTTCGGCAACGATATCGGCGTGGAAATCGCCCGCGCGCTCGACAAGGGCGGCGACGACTTGCTCATCCGCCTCGATCCCCGTCACATGGGCCGGATCGACGTGCGGCTCTCCTTCGATCACGACGGCGTGCTTCGCGCGGTCCTCTCCGCCGACAGCGCCTCCTCGCTGGACATGCTGCGCCGCGAGAGCACCGATCTGGGCCGCGCCCTGGCCGATGCCGGCATCCGTTCCGACGGGCAGTCCCTGCGCTTCGACAGCCGTTCGGGCGGGCAGGGCGGTCAGCGCTGGCAGGGAGAGCAGGGCCAGCGACAGGCCGGCATCCATTCCCACGGCGGGGCCGGTGACGGTTTCGGCGGGAGCGAAGACCCGATCTATCGGCCGCTGAGAAGCAGCGGCCATGTCGATCTCATGGCATAAGGCAGAACAGACATGACGACCGTTTCAGGCACTTCGTCCACGGCGACGAACGGCACCACGCCGGCGGCCGATTCCGGCCTCTTGGCGGACTACAACCTGTTCCTCAAGCTGCTGACCACGCAGATGACCCACCAGGATCCGCTCGATCCGATGGATACCTCGGAATATACCCAGCAGCTGGTGCAGTATTCGCAGGTCGAGCAGTCGATCCAGCAGACCGGCAAGCTCAAGGATATCCTGAGCCAGCTGGCGTCGCAGCAGATGTCGCAGGCTTCCAGCTACATCGGCCGGGAAGCGCGCTTCGACTCCCCGGTGGCGGGCCTGGGCGATGCGCCTGCCCACTGGACCTACTACGTCGACGGCACCCCGGCGGCGCTGACCGCGACGATCAAGGACTCGTCGGGCAAGGTCGTGAACACGGTGAAGCTGGATGCCGAGTCGCAGGGCACCTACAAGTGGGACGGAACCCTGGCGGACGGCTCCAAGGCCGCGGAGGGCGCCTACACGCTTTCCGTCGAGGCGACCGACAGCGTGGGCAACAAGCTGGATACCACGATCAATTCGGTCGCGATCGTCAGCGACGTCGTGACCGACGGCAGCAACATCATGCTGGGCGTGAACGGTATCCGCATGTCGGCCTCCGGCCTCGTCGCGATCGCGGCGGCGGGAACGAACATCGACACCTGACACGGAGCGGGAGAGTGCCTGGAAGGGGGCTCTCCCGCAGCAGGCGCAAAGGCGAAGCAAAACCCCTGAACCGCCATCCGGTCCAGGGGTTTTTCTTGTTCAGGCCTGGCCTACCGTGCTGCGACAGCTGTCCGTGCCGGAGACCGTCGCGAGCGGCGGGCTTTCGGAGGCCTGCAGTGCCACGTCGAGCCGCGTACAGCCGGGTATGCGGTCGGGCAGGGCCAGGACCATCAGGCACTCGGCGATCGACGGGTCCTCGATCGGGCCGATCAATTCGTCGACCTCCTCATAGGACATGTCCGAATGGCTCATGCAGCGAAGCGCGGCTGCCTGCCAAAGCTGGGATGTTGAATCCACCCGCACCTTCAGCGAAAACCAGAACTCTTCGTGCGAAACGACATTTGGGCCGGCTTCGCCAGCGCAATTCCAAGGTAAATTTTCTACCATCGCACTCTCAATAGTACAGCGAACCGAGTAAATGCAGTCCGTGCCCCCGGACCTGAGAGGATAAGACAACCCCTGCGCGAGCAATGGCTGTACGGACCATCAGGACCAACTAAGGGATTTCCCGTATCGCATAAGAAAGAAGGTAAACTCTTTCTTACCCGCAGGGAAATCCAGGCTTGAGAGTGACTAATGGCGCTTTGCGGCGTTGAAATTACAGGAAATTCGAATCGCCGCGCATGGCCGGAAGAGCGCGTGTCCCTAGCAGCTGACGTCGTGTGCGGCGGTGAAAATTTGGTAAGGGGGGCGGGCCGGCTCCGGAAAGGCCCGAGAAGCGCCTCCTGCAGAGACGGTTCGGACCCGATCGCCGGGGTTCATAACGTGTTGGGCGTGCGGCTCGTCAGGATGCCGGCGGCGGAGCCGGCACGCGGCGGGCGCTGACGATTTTGATCGCCGGCTCCAGGATCTGGCCCTTCATCACCCCTTCGCCCTTGGTGGGCGAGCGGGGTTCGTCCCAGATCCGTCGCACCACATCCATGCCCGATACGACATGGCCGAAGGCAGCAAAGCCGGCGCGGCTGTCGGGGTTCTCGGATGCCGGCTGCGCATCGAGCGAGGGGATGTCGCTCAGCATTATGGTGAAGTCGGCCGTGGCGCTGCCGGGCGCAAAGCGCGCCATGGAAATCGTGCCGGCCTTGTGGCTGATGCCCGTTACATCGGTCGGCTCGTGCGCGACCGGAGGAAAGACGTCGACGCCTTGAAGACCGCCCTGAAGGAGGCCGCTGGGCTTATCGCCCCAATCGAGATGCATGGCACGGTAGAAGGTCGCGCCGTCGAAGCGCTTGCCGTCCACGTACTTGAGGAAGTTGGCCACCGTCAGCGGCGCATGGGTCTTGTCCAGATCCAGGACGATGACGCCCGTGCTGGTGGTAAGGGCGACGTAGACGTGCTCGACCGGCACGGCCGCTTCCGCAGCGGCCGCCGGGGGAAGATCCTGCGCGGATGCAGCCCCGGCCAGCGCGGCACAGGCCGCCACGACGAAGGACACGGCGGCAAGCCGGATCGACCGAGCCATGTGCCGCGCCCTCGTCATAAGCTCAGCGGACCCGCGGGCCGCCGAAGGGCAGGGGCGGAGGAGGACGGCGCGCGCCGCGCGGAAGCTGGGCCTGATAGGCCCGGCCGCAATGCTCGACGCAATAGGGGAACCCGGGGTTCACCTTGTCTCCGCAGAAGTGGAAGTCCGGCTCGCCGGGGTGACCCATCGGCCAGCGGCAGACGCGGTCGTTGAGGTCGAGCAGGCTGGTCTTGTCGGCAATTTCGGCGCTCGGCTTGGCGGGCACCAGGCGGCGCGGCGGAGCCGGCGGGATCGGCTGCTGCTGATCGCCCGGCCCCTGGCGCAGGAAGCCGCCGGGACCGACCGAAACCACCCTCGGGCCCTTGGGCGCGACAGGCGCGACATCCTCGGCAGCGACTGGGGGCGCAGCGGGTTCCGGCGCGCGGGGGGCAGGAGCGACCGGCGGCGGCGCGGCGCGCACGACCGGGGCTTCCACCTTGGCCTCGGGTGCAGCAGGCGCGGCTTCAACCGGCTTCGGCTTCTTGGGCGCCGGCGCCGGGCGCACGGGCTTTTCGTTGGCCTTGACCGGGGAAGGGCGGGCCTTGAGGCCGAGGCGGTGGGCCTTGCCGATCACTGCGTTGCGGCTGACGCCGCCAAGCTCGTCCGCGATCTGGCTGGCAGTGGCACCACCCTCCCACATCTTGGTCAGCTTCTCGATCCGCTCGTCCGTCCAGCTCATTCGTGTTCCATCTCTTCATCGGGCGAAGTGGGAATCGCCTCTAAATTCCGTGGCGCGGCTTGCCTTGGAAAGCTGCAGCCGATACTCGCCGGTCCATGCGCGATCAAACGAATTCGACCGAACTGCCGACGTCCGAAAGGACCGCACCCGAAAGCATCGCGCCTCGGGCGGTTTCGGCCCGCCAGTTCCCGGCGAAGGGAGACCCCCAGATCCATCAGGTGAACTGGGAGGGGCTCAAGACCCTTTATATGAAGGAGGTCAGGCGCTTCTTCAAGGTCCAGACCCAGACGATCTGGGCGCCGGCGATTACCACCCTGCTGTTCCTGGTGATCTTCACGGTGGCGATGGGCCGGGGCGGGCGCGAAGTGCTCGGCGTCAACTTCGCGACCTTCGTGGCGCCTGGCCTCATCGTCATGGGCATGATGCAAAACGCCTTCGCCAATGCCGCCTTTGCGTTCCTCGCCGGCAAGATCCAGGGTACGATCATCGACTACCTGATGCCGCCGCTCAGCGAAGGGGAACTCATGCTGGCGATGATCGGCGCCTCGGTGACCCGCGCCGTGCTCGTCGGTCTGGCGCTGACCGGGGCCATGCTGCTCTGGCCGGGCGTCAGTCTTTCGATGGCGCATCCCTGGGCCGTCGTCTGGTTCGGCCTGGCAGGATCGATCTTCCTTTCGCTGCTGGGCCTGCTCTCGTCCATCTGGGCCGAGAAGTTCGATCACAACGCCGCCGTTACCAACTTCGTGATCGCGCCGCTCTCGCTGCTTTCCGGTACGTTCTACGTGATCGACAACCTCGCACCGGCCTTCCAGGCGATCAGCCGCCTCAATCCGTTCTTCTATGTCATCTCCGGCTTCCGCTTCGGCTTCCTGGGCGTCAGCGACATCGGCGACACCAACATGGCCGTGTTGCACAGTGCGCTGGGCATGGGCCTGCTGGATGCCGTTCTGGCCGGCATCGTCTACATGGTTCTGCGCTCGGGCTGGAAGATCAAGGGCTGATCAGTCGCCTTGCGCGCTTATAGCCCAATAGACCCCGGCCGGACTTCCGGTCGGGGTTTTTCATGCCTGCTCAGTGCGTCAACCCGCGCCGCAGATGATAGCGGCCATTGTCGAAATCCTCGAAGATCTGCGAAAGCGACGGGTGATCGACCGGGCCGCCCTCCGCATCGTCCATCAGGTTCTGCTGGCTGACATAGGCGACGTAGCTCGATTCCTCGTTCTCGGCGAGGAGGTGGTAGTAAGGCTGGTCGCGCCGCGGACGCACGTTCAGAGGGATGGATTCGTACCATTCCTCGCTGTTCGCGAAGACCGGATCGATATCGAAGATCACACCGCGAAAGTCGTGATTCTTGTGGCGAACGACATCGCCGATTCCAAATCGCGCCTTTGTTTCACGCGGTGCATCGATGATGCGGCCGGCCGTCGGAGAAAAAAATGAGGCCTTGTTCATGCGGGAAATATAGGTTTCCGGCGGGGTGCTCACAAGGAATGCTTGTGGATAATCCCCATTTTTGAAAAGAAGGGGTTGGCAAGCCGGAAAGGTCAGGCTAGTGGCGCGCTTCCCGACCCGGCGGCCCTGTCCGCTGCATCGCATCTCTAGCGGAGAGGTGGCAGAGTGGTCGAATGCGCTGCACTCGAAATGCAGTGTACGGGCAACCGTACCGTGGGTTCGAATCCCACCCTCTCCGCCACTTATCTATCCAGATCAGCCCAAAGCAGTCCCGCAAGGGGCTGAATTCCTGCGTTCTGTCGTCTATACCTTGTCCCAATCGATCCCGTCTTGTTCCTTCTCTGCAGGGGGTGTCATGGGGTACAAGGCGGGGCATGGGGAATCGGATCGCCTGGCGTACGCCGGGAAAAACCTCTCCGAAAGCTAGCAACACCGGTGTTGGTAACAGCATCGGCGGGGGCGCGTTGAGCGGAGCGGTCTGCCTTTCGAAGTCGCTGATAACTGGACAGAATGCTTCGTTTTCGCGTTGTTGCGAGTGACTCGCGATAATTCGTTTGCTATGCCGCGTTGGGAAGACCGGGCGATCACGCCATTCGCCGCATCGTTGGTTGGCCGACTTGGTTTCGGCGGCCGCGACGATTTCGGAATCCGGTCCTGCAACTCGAAGGAGCCTGACATGAAGGCAAAGTACCTGGCGCCGCTCTTGCTGGCCGTTTTCGCGCCGGCCGCCCAGGCGCACGAAGTCTGGATCGAGCGCGATGGTGCCGGTCCGGCGCGGATCTATCTGGGCGAGCCGGCCGAGGCATTGCCACCCGGTGGCGATCCGGAGTTCGACCATCTCAAGGCGCCGAAGCTGGTTCCCGCGAGCACGGCCCCGATGGCGCGCAAGGCGGGTTATCTGGAAGTCGCAGTGCCTGCCGGTGACGTTCGCGCGCAGGACGACAGCGTCTTCGACCCCTGGGGCGAAGAGGGCAAGAAGGAAGCGGTCGCCTATTACGCGCGGGCTGGCCGCGCCGATGCCCGCGCGGTCATGCCGTTCGAGATCGCTCCGGTCAGTGCCGGAGGTGATCGCTTTACGGTCGTCCGCGACGGCAAGCCTGTTGCCGGGGCGGAGGTAACGGTGATTTCGCCCGACAAATGGACCAAGGCGCTGAGGGCCGATGCGCAGGGCGTCGTCACCGTGCCCGTTCGCGGGAAAGGCCGCTATCTGCTGACGAGTTCGCAGAAGGACGAAGGCGCTTTCGACACGTCGGTGGGCGAAGTCGCCGTGCTGCATCGTATCGCCACGACCAGCTTCCTGGTGGACTGATCGAGATCGGACGGGGCCTCCGGAGATCCGCTTGGGCGGATTTCCGGAGGCCCCGTCCGATGCTCGCTTAAAGTTCGTGGCCGATGCGCTGTTCGGTCATGATGGTCCATCCGGTCATGAACAGCGCGCCCGCCAATGGGCCGATCACGATGCCGCTCAGCCCCACGAGTTCGATGCCGCCCAGAGTCGTCACCAGCACGAGCCAATCGGGGATGCCGGTGTCCCGGCCGACGAGCATGGGACGAAGCACGTTGTCGGCCAGACCGATCACGAGAATGCCGGAGCCGATCACGACGGCGGCTTGCCAGATCGCCCCCGTGGCCAGCAGGTAGACTGCCACCGGCCCCCAGATGATGGCCGGCCCGATGGCAGGAAGCAGCGCGGCAATGGCCATGAGCACCCCCCACAGCAGGGCGGCCGGCAATCCCACGATCGCGAAAGTGATCGCTCCCAGCGCGCCTTGCGCCAGAGCGACGAGACCCGACCCCTTGACCGTCGCGCGCACGACCGTGGCGAAGCGCTCGGCCAGGCGCGAGGCAACTCCGTGCTCCAGCGGCAGGGCTCGCACTACGGCCGGGCCGATCCGCTCGCCGTCCCGCAGCAGGAAGAAGGTGACGTAGAGGCCCACGCCGAAGGCGAGCATGAAGGAGGCCGCGTTCGCACCGATCGCGAGCGCGCGGCTGGCGATCACGCTGACGCTGTTGCTGATGGCCTCGCTGATGCGGGCCTGCGCGCGTTCGAAGGAATTGAACCCGAAGCCGTCCAGCGTCTGCTGGATGCGCAGGGGCAGGGCGTCGTGGATCTTCTGGAAATACTCCGCGAAGTTGATCTGGCCGTCGCGCATCTGGGCGTAGACCCCGGCCGCCTGTTCGACCACGAGGCTGGTGACGATCAGCGCCGGGATCACCACCGCCACCGAGATCACTAAGAGCGCCAGCGCCGCAGCGAGGTTGCGCCGTTCGGGCCAACGGGACAGCAGCCGCTGAAACAGCGGCTGGAACAGCAGCGCCGCAAGCGCCGCCCAGAGCAGGGCGCCGATGAAGCTGGACACGACGAGCGTGAGCGCGATGGTGATCGCCGCCAGGAAGAGGATCAGGCCCCCGTTCTCGACGCGTGCGCGGTTCATGGTCATGTGTGGAAGAACCCCCTTGGAAATCGTCACGCGCTGAAACGCGCCGTATCCCGCTTTGCTCCGCCGTTTCCGGGCCTGTCAATTCGCCGGGCGGATGAAGCGCAGCTCAGGCGTAACGGTAAGGGCCGCCGCTGGCGAGGGCCGCTTGGTAGGCCGGGCGAGCATGGATCCGCTCCAGCCAGGCCATCGTTGCGGGACGAGAGCCGCCCAGTCCGGCGCGGGCGTGGGCGGCCTCCAGGGGGAAGCTCATCATCACGTCAGCGGCGGTGAAGGCATCTCCGGCAAACCATTGGCGCCCGGCAAGCTCTCGTTCCACGAAGTCGAGGTGGACGTCGATCATCGGTTGCAGCCGCTTTCGCGCCGCCCGGCCGAACAGGGGAACGCGGCCCAGCACCAGCCCGACCAGCAGCGGCGGCATCAGCGAGCCTTCCGCATAATGCAGGAAATGGCGATAGCGCAGTGCCTCTTCGCGCTCCGCCGGCGGGCCGAGCCTGCCGCCTGCCTTGTCCGTGAGATACTCGATGATGGCGCCGGTTTCAGCGACCGTACGCGGCGAGCCTTGTGCCTCTTCCTCATCGTCGACGATCGCCGGCGATTTGCCCAGGGGATGGACGCGGCGAAGCTGGGGCGGCGCGAGCATGGTCTTCTCGTCCCGCTCGTAGCGGCGGACCGCATAAGGGAGGCCCAGTTCCTCCAGCAGCCAGAGGACGCGCTGCGAGCGCGAGTTTTCTAGGTGGTGGACAGTGATCATGCGGAGATGAACGCAGGATCGGCGCAGAGGCTGCTCATGACCTTCGGCGAAGAACCGCCCGGTCCTGTAAAGGCCGGGCGGTGCTGCTCGATCAAGGCTTTTCGGTGCCGGGGGTGCCGGGCTTGGGCGCCTTGCCGTCCTCGATGCGGCCCTCGTTGCGCAGGTCGCGGCCCTCCTGGGCCTTCTGCTTGCTTTCGGGCGAATCGCCGTGCTCGAAGGCTTCCTCCTTCACATAGCCGGCAGCTTCCTTGGCTTGACCCTTGATGCTCATGTCGCTCTCCTGATCGTTGCTCGCCACGCGGGGCGGTGACCATGGAACAGCGCACGAGCGGGCAAATGGCTCCTCTGCGCACAAGTGGCCGGAAGGCGATCCGGCCCCGGTCGGT
>NZ_ATHL01000041.1 GCF_000445125.1 Novosphingobium lindaniclasticum LE124 | reverse complement strand
GGGCTTCCTCGCGCGGGCCGCCGCCGACGAGCAGCAGCCGCGCCTGGGGCTGGCGCGCGAGCAGCAGCGGCATGGCAGCGATAAGGTCGTCCAGGCCCTCGTAATCGTAAAAGCTGCCGATGAAGCCGATCACCGGGCACGGCTTGCCCTCCGCCTCTAAGCCGAGTTCGCGGGCAAGCGCCGCATCGCGGGCACGCGGCGTGCCGAAGAGATCGAGATCGACGCCGTTCGGCATTTTCGAGATCTTTTCGGCCGGAACGCCGCGTGCGATGAGATCGATGCGCAGGCCGTCGCAGATCGTCACGACGGCATCCGCGCGTCCGACCACACGGTTTTCCAGCGCTCGGGTGAGCCGATACTTGAGCGAACCTTCGCTGCCCGTGCCGTTCCCGACGGCGGCATCTTCCCAGAAGGCCCGGATCTCGTAAACCAGCGGGATGCCGTGACGCCTTGCGACCCGCCCGGCCGCTGCGCCGCAAAGCGAAGGGGAATGGGCATGGAGCACATCCGGTCGCCAGTCGCGCACGAGCCGGTCGATGGAATCGGCGAACAGCCCGATCTCGCGCATTTCGCGCAGGCCCGCCGGTCCGGCGGCTTTCCCTTCGGTGCGGTGGAACAACAGGCCGTCGGCTTCCTCGACGTCCGGCCCTTCCGCCTTGTGGCGTATGCCGGTAATGCTCCGGACCTCGAAGCCCATGGCCTGCTGCGCCTTCAGGATCGCACGGGTCCGAAAGGTATAGCCGCTGTGCATCGGCAGCGAATGGTCGAGGACGTGGAGAACACGGGTCATGGCGGTTATCCCTATGTCTGCAAGGCTTAACGCCGCGTCAACTCCGCGCTGGTAGGCCGGGCGGCCATGGTCGACATCCTTGCCCTTGCCGTGAGCCACGGACTGCTGGCACTCGCCGTGTGGCGGCTGCTGCTGCGCGCCGACCTCGATGTCGAGACACCGCGAGATGGCGCCGCTCCCGTAGGAGAGCCAGCCCGGAGAGTGAAGCCCGTGCGGCGCGAGATGCGCTGGCCCGGCAAGGGCGGCGGCGATGCTTGACCTGGCGCTGACCGGCTTCGTCGCCTGTTTCCTGCTGGCCGGCTTCCGGCGGCCGTTCCTCTGGGTGCTGTGCTATCTCTATGTCGATATCGTCAGTCCGCAGATCATCTCCTGGGGCATCCTGGCCCGCCTGCCGATCTCGCTCATGGCTTTCGCCGCCGCGTTTCTCGGCTGGCTGGCTCTCGACGACAAGCGCGATTCGCGCTTCACCCTGCGGCAGGGCATTCTCGCGGCGCTGCTGCTCTATTGCGGCTATACCACCTGGGCGGCGGTCTATCCGGCCGCAGCGGCGGAGAAATGGGCCTGGGTCTGGAAGGCGCTGGTCTTCGCGATCTTCCTGCCCTTCACTTTGCGCACCCGCCTGCGTATCGAGGCAGTGGCGCTGGTCATGGTGCTCGCGGCGAGCGCGCTCGTCATCGACGGTGGGCTCAAGACCGCAGGCGGCGGCGGCGGCTATGGCACCCTGCGCATCTTCGTGGAGAACAACACGGGTCTCTACGAAGGATCCATTCTCTCAGCCGTGGCGATTTCCATCATCCCCATCGTGCTCTGGTTGGTGAAACACGGCACGGTGTTCCCGGCGGACTGGCGAGTCTACCTTTTCGCCGCCGCGCTCATCTTCGCCTGCGCGCTGATCCCGGTGGGGACGCAGGCGCGCACCGGTTTGGTATGCCTGGGCGTGCTTTGCCTCTTCTACTTGCGGACCGCGAAGCACAAAGTGCTGATCGCCGGAGGCATGGCGATGGCGGTCGTGGTGGCGGTGCCGTTCCTGCCGCCGGCGTTCCTGGCGCGGATGAGCACGATCGAGAATCACCAGGCCGACCAGTCGGCCGGGACGCGCCTGGGCGTGTGGAAATGGACCTGGGACTATGTGAAGCAGCATCCCATGGGTGGCGGCTTCGTCGTGAATCAGGCAAGCCGGGTCGAATACGACACGGTTGCGCGAGTCACTGTCGACGGTAGCACCGAGATCCGGCGGACGCATGTGGTGGAGGAGGGCCGCGCCTTCCATTCCAGCTACTTTGAGATGCTGGGCGAGCAGGGCTTCCCGGGCTTCGCATTGTGGGTTCTGCTTCAGGTCAGCGGGCTTTGGCAGATGGAGCGGATCCGGAGCAGGTGGAAGAAGCGTACCGGCCTGGACGAGGCCTGGGTTGCGCCGCTCGCCGTCGCCCTGCAACTGGCGCAAGTAGTGTACCTGATTGGCTCGCTGTTCGTGGGCATCGCCTTCCAGCCGTTCATCCTGATGCTGATCGGTTTGCAATGCGGATTGTGGAGTTACCTCAAGCGCGTGGATGCGGAACAGTCTAACGTGGCGGTTCCCCGGATCAAACCGGCCGTCAAGGCTGCATGAGGCCGGTTTCGGCGTTTGGGCAGGGCATCCGCGGGGCACAACCTTAACGGCGCGATCGGGCCTATGAACCTGAAAGTCCCGGAGGATACGTGTTTACGGCAAATTAACCTTTAACCTTCATTTGTCCTATGGTTAATACACGGAAATGTCCGTTACGGCTGGGGATTGAGCCGGAACGGGGGGCGAAAGGTAATTCCGATGCGAGTGCTGCTGATCGAGGATGAACCGACTACCGCGCGGGCCATCGAACTCATGCTGACGGCCGAAGGCTTCAACGTCTACTCTACGGATCTGGGCGAAGAAGGCCTCGATCTCGGCAAGCTCTACGATTACGACATCATCCTGCTCGATCTCAACCTGCCCGACATGCACGGGTACGACGTGCTGAAGAAGCTGCGCGTGGCCAAGGTGCAGACGCCGGTTCTGATTCTCTCGGGTATTTCCGAAATGGATTCGAAGGTCCGCTCGTTCGGCTTCGGCGCCGACGATTACGTGACCAAGCCGTTCCACCGCGAAGAGTTGATCGCGCGTATTCACGCCGTCGTCCGCCGATCGAAGGGCCATTCGCAGTCGGTCATCCGCACCGGCAAGCTGGTGGTGAACCTCGACGCCAAGACCGTCGAGGTCGACAGCGCCCGCGTGCACCTGACCGGCAAGGAATATGCGATGCTGGAGCTGCTCTCGCTGCGCAAGGGCACCACGCTGACCAAGGAAATGTTCCTCAACCACCTCTACGGCGGCATGGACGAACCGGAACTGAAGATCATCGACGTCTTCATCTGCAAGCTGCGCAAGAAGCTGGCCCACGCCTGCGGCGGCGCCAACTACATCGAGACGGTCTGGGGGCGCGGCTACGTGCTGCGCGATCCGGACGAGCTTCAGGAAGTCGCCTGAACCCTACCCCTTGCGCCTCGATGAGGCGTGAAGCAGCGGCCTGCCCCCGGGGGTGGGCCGTTTCGCTTTGGGCGCCGGTTTCGTTTTTGATGATCGGGCGGCGTTGACCTCGTCCCGCAACGGTGTCAGGGCCCCGCGCCATGACCGCTCACAAATCCGGCGATCCGACCACGCTGAACCGCCTCTACGGCCGCGCCAAGGGCAAACCCCTGCGCGCGGGCCAGCAGGGGCTGGTCGATAACCTGCTGCCGCGAATCGCAGTCCCCCTCGAAGGCCCGGTCACGTCCGAGATCCTGTTCGGCGACGATCGCCCGATGCATTTCGAAATCGGCTTCGGCGGCGGCGAGCACATGGCTGGACGGGCCGACATGCTGCCCAACCACGGCTTCATCGGCGCCGAGCCCTTCATCAACGGTGTCGCCCAGGCGCTGACCCATGTCGCGGGCGACAACGGCGCCGGCACGCCGCTGGGCAACGTGCGCATCCATCACGGCGACGCGCTGGAAGTGCTTGCGCGCATTCCCGACGACTCGCTCTCGTTCCTCTACCTGCTGCACCCGGACCCCTGGCCCAAGGCGCGCCATGCCAAGCGGCGCATGATGAACGACGGCCCGGTGGACATGTTCGCGGCCAAGCTCAAGCCCGGCGGCGAGTTCCGCTTCGGCACCGACCATGCGGTCTATGTCCGCCATGCGCTGATGGTGATGCAGCGCCATACCGATCAGTTCGAGTGGCTCTGCGACAAGCCGCAGGACTTCCAGGTCCGTCCGGGCGGCTGGCCGGAAACGCGCTACGAGAACAAGGCGCGCACCGTATATGGGCATGAGGTCTGGTATTTCCGCTATCGGCGGAAGTGACGATATAGCTGGCAAGTAACGTCGTCGCGGACTTGATCCGGGACGACGTCTTCTTTCCGACGTTATATGTTGAAAAGGCGCCCGGATCGTACCGGGCGCCCTTTTTCTTACCCTGCGACCCCGGCCGCCGCCAGCACGGCCAGCGTCAGCACGTCCGGTGCCAGCGCGGTCATCGGCACGATCTGCACCGGCTTCTCCGCGCCCAGCAGCATCGGCCCGATCGAGGTGGTGCCGCCGATCTCCTTGAGCAGCTTGGCCGAGATATTGGCCGACTGGAGGCCCGGCATGATCAGCACGTTCGCCGGAGCCGACAGTCGGCTGAACGGATAGAGCTTCATGATCTTCGGGTTCAGCGCGGCGTCGGGGGCCATTTCGCCCTCGTACTCGAAGTCCACCTGTTCCTCGTCGAGGATGCGGATCGCCTCGCGAGTCTGCTCCAGCCACTTGCCCGAGGGGTTGCCGAAGGTGGAGTAGCTGAGGAAGGCCACGCGCGGTTCGTGGCCCAGGCGGCGGGCGACGGCGGCGGTTTCCTTGGCGATCACCGCGAGCTGCTCGGCGGTGGGGCGCTCGTTGATGGTTGTGTCAGCCATGAACACCGTGTGGTTCTTGCCGACCAGCAGGTGAATGCCGAAAGCGAGCTTGCCCTCGGCCGGGTCGAGCACGCGGCGCACTTCCTTGATGGACTGCGCGAAGGGGCGGGTCATGCCGGTCACCATCGCATCGCCCACGCCCAGCTTGAGCAGGCCGGAGGCGAAGATGTTGCGGTCGGTATTGACCATGCGCTGCACGTCGCGCTGCAGGAAGCCGCGGCGCTTGAGGCGCTCGTAGAGCATCTCCACCATCGGCGCGACGTGGTCGGAGACCATCGAGTTCTCGATGTGATAGCTTTCGGGATCGGCAACGCCGAGTTCCGCCATCTTGTCGAGGATGACCTGGGTGCGGCCGACCAGGATCGGTTCGCCGTAGCCGAAGTCCCGGTACTGGATCGCCGCGCGCAGGACGACTTCGTTGTCCGCTTCCGCGAAGATCATGCGCTTGGGATTGGCGCGGACCTGCTCGTAGACGCGGGTGAGCACCGAAGTGGTGGGGTTGAGGCGGGCCTTGAGCTGGTCGCGGTAGGCCTCGAAGTCCTCGATCGGGCGCGTGGCGACGCCGGAATCCATCGCCGCCTTGGCGACGGCCATCGACACGACTTCCATCAGGCGCGGATCGAACGGCGCGGGGATGATGTAGTCGCGGCCGAACTGCTGCGCTTCGCCATAGGCTGCGGCAACGTCTTCATGGACTTGCTCGCGCGCCAGTTCGGCAATGGCCTTGGCGGCGGCGATCTTCATCTCTTCGTTGATGGCGGTGGCCGAAACGTCCAGCGCGCCGCGGAAGATGAAGGGGAAGCCCAGCACGTTGTTGACCTGGTTCGGATAGTCCGAACGGCCGGTGGCGACGATGGCGTCGGGACGCACGGCCTTGGCTTCCGGCGGGGTGATTTCCGGGTCCGGGTTGGCCATGGCGAAGATGATCGGCTGGGGCGCCATGGTCTTGACCATCTCGGGCGTGATCGCGCCCTTGGCCGAGAGGCCCAGAACGACGTCGGCACCGACGAGGGCTTCGGCCAGCGTGCGCCTGTCGGTCTTGACCGCATGGGCCGACTTGAACTGGTCCACCCGTTCGCGGCCCGGATAGATCACGCCGCGCGTGTCGCAGACCAGCACATTCTCGTGGGTTACGCCCATGGACTTGATCAGCGCGGTGCAGGCCAGCGCCGAGGCACCGGCGCCGTTCACCACCACCTTGATCTCGTCCAGCTTGCGGCCGGTGATGAGGCAGGCATTGATGAGACCGGCGGCGGCGATGATCGCGGTGCCGTGCTGGTCGTCATGCATGACCGGGATGTTCATGCGTTCGCGCAGGGCCTGCTCGATGATGAAGCATTCGGGGGCCTTGATGTCTTCAAGGTTGATGCCGCCGAAGCTGGGCTCCATCATGGCGATGGCCTCGATCAGCGCGTCCGTGTCTTCGCTGGCGAGTTCGATATCGATGGAATCGACATCGGCGAAGCGCTTGAACAGCACCGCCTTGCCTTCCATCACCGGCTTCGATGCCAGGGCGCCAAGGTTGCCCATGCCGAGGATCGCAGTGCCGTTCGAGATCACCGCAACGAGGTTGCCCTTGGCCGTGTAGTCGTAGGCGGTGGCGGGATCGTCGGCGATCGCCTGCACCGGAACCGCGACGCCCGGCGAATAGGCCAGGCTGAGGTCTCGTTGCGTGGCCATGGGCTTTGACGCAATGATCTCGATCTTACCGGGGCGGATCGTGTTGTGATAGAACAGCGCTTCGCGCTCGGTGAACTGGACCTTCGACTTTTCGGACAAGCGATTTCTCCCGATTTGGGTCTGGCCCTAACGAATGTTATCGCGACGCGATAGGGGAAAGGCGGCCCTTCGGCGCTTCACAAAAAGGGAGGCGGGGGGCTAACGCTCACAGCCATGAGCACAGCGTCCGAGAAGGCGGGGGTGACCCCGATGATGGCCCAATACCTTGTCTTGCGAGAGGCCGCCGGGGACTGCCTGCTGTTCTACCGGATGGGCGACTTCTTCGAATTGTTCTTTGAAGATGCGCAAATTGCAAGCCAGGTGCTCGACATTGCACTTACAACGCGCGGGGAACATGGCGGCCAGCCGATCCCGATGTGCGGCGTGCCGGTCCATGCGGCCGAGGGCTATCTTGCCCGCCTGATCAAGGCCGGCTGCCGCGTGGCCATCGCCGAGCAGACGGAGACACCTGCCCAGGCCAAGGAGCGCGCCAGAAAGGAAGGCCGGGCTTCCAAGGCGCTTGTCGCGCGCGACATCGTCCGCTTCGTCACGGCGGGGACGCTCACGGAGGAATCTCTGCTAGAGCCGCGCCGCGCCAATGTGCTGGCGGCGGCCTGCGAGGTGCGGGGTGTCCTCGGCATCGCCGCCTGCGATATCTCCACCGGACGCATGGAACTGGAAGAGTGCCCGCCCGACCGGCTGGGGGCGGCGCTGGCGCGGTTGGGCGCGAGCGAACTGGTGGTGCCGGAGGGTTGGGAACTGGCGCCGGACGGTGCGATCTCTCGCGGCGGGCATGAGTTTTCCTCCGACGGCGGCGACGAGCGGCTGAAATTTGTCCATGGCGTCGCGACACTTGACGGCTTCGGCACTTTCACGCGCGCCATGCTGGCGGCGGCGGGCGGGCTGATCGCCTATCTCGACCATGTCGGACGGGGCAAGCTGCCGCTCCTTCTGCCGCCGGTGGCGCGCGCCGGAGATGCCGCGCTGGCCATGGACGAGGCGACCCGGGCGAGTCTGGAAATCCTGGAATCGTCGCAGGGCGGCCGCAAGGGCAGTCTGGTCGAGGCGATCGACCGCTGCGTCACCGGCGCCGGCGCGCGGCAGCTTGCGGAAGACCTCTCCGCCCCTTTGACTGACCGCCTTGCCATTGCGGAACGGCTCGCGCTGGTGGAGTGGCTTCACGACGATCCTCTGCTGCGCGAGGACATGCGCGCAGCGCTGCGGGCGCTGCCCGATGTGGGCCGGGCGCTGGGCCGCGTGGTGGCGGGGCGCGGTTCTCCGCGCGACCTTGGCCAGCTTCGCGACGGTCTTTCGGGAGCACGCCGGATCGGTGAGCGGCTGGCGCAGATGGACGGTCTGCCGGTGCTGCTTGACCGGCTCATGCCCGACCTGGGCGGACACGCTGCGCTCGTCGATCACTTTGCGCAGGCGCTGGTGGAGAGCCCTCCGACCGAGCGCGGGCAGGGCGGCTATATCGCCAGCGGCTACGATGCCGGGCTGGACGAACTGCGCGTCACTTCCGGAAACGCTCGCCGCGCGATCGCCGCGCTGGAAGCCAAGTACCGCGAGCAGACCGGTGTGACGGCGCTCAAGATCAAGCACAACAACGTGCTCGGCTACTTCATCGAAGTGCCGCAGCGCCATGCCGACAAGCTGCTGGAACCCGACAGCGGCTTCTCGCACCGCCAGACCATGGCGGGCGCCATGCGCTTCAACGCGCTTGCCCTGCATGAGGAGGCGAGCCGCATCACCGAGGCCGGCGCGCATGCCCTCGCAGCGGAGGAAGCGCACTTCGAGGAACTGGTGGCCGAAGCCGTGGCTGCCCGTCACGCCATCGCCCGCACCGCTGCCGCGCTGGCCCGCCTCGACGTCGCCGCAGGGCAAGCCGAGCGTGCGGCCGAGGGTGGATGGACGCGGCCGGAAGTGGTCGAGGGCCTGTCGCTGGAGATCGAGGGCGGACGCCATCCCGTGGTCGAGGCGGCGCTGAAGGTTCAGGGCGAGCGCTTCGTCGCCAACGACTGCCGCCTCGCCAGCCACGACCGGCTGTGGCTGATCGGCGGCCCCAACATGGGTGGTAAGTCGACCTTCCTGCGCCAGAACGCGCTGATCGTGCTGCTGGCGCAGGCGGGCGGCTTCGTGCCTGCCAAGTCGGCGCGGATCGGCATGGTGGACCGCCTGTTCAGCCGCGTCGGAGCTTCGGACAACCTCGCGCGCGGGCGCTCGACCTTCATGGTCGAGATGGTCGAAACCGCCGCGATCCTCTCGCAGGCGACCGATCGCAGCTTCGTCATCCTCGACGAAGTGGGGCGCGGGACTTCGACTTATGACGGCCTTGCCCTGGCTTGGGCGGTGGCCGAGGCCGTCCACGAGACCAACCGCTGCCGCTGCCTTTTCGCCACGCACTACCACGAGATGGCGCGGCTGGGTGAGACGTGCGAGGCGCTCTCCCTGCACCACGTCCGCGCGCGGGAGTGGAAGGGCGAACTGGTGCTGCTCCACGAACTGGCCGAGGGCCCGGCGGACCGCAGCTATGGCCTTGCCGTGGCGCGACTGGCAGGGGTGCCGCCCAAGGTGATCAGCCGCGCCAAGTCGGTGCTGGAAAAGCTGGAGAAGGGCCGCGCAGAAACCGGCGGTCTGGCAGCGGGTCTCGGCGACCTGCCGCTGTTCGCGGCGGCCCAGGAGGCTCAGGAAGAGCAGTGCGATGTTCTGAGGGACAAACTGCGCGACATGGATATCGACGCCCTGTCACCGCGCGACGCGCTGGAAATCCTCTACGACCTCAAGCGCGAGGCGGGCACGGAGTCTTAATCCACCTGCGCTAGACGGAATCCATGTTCGGGCTGAAAATCAGGAACGTCTTCAGGAGCCGCTGGCACGCGCTGCTCTGGTCGGCCGGCGTGTTGCTGACGGCCTACTGTTCCGTCCTCTCGCCGGACGATGCCGCAGACGGCGGCGGGAACGCCAAGGCCGCCGCAGAGCCTTCGCACAGGAATCCCTGGGCGAAGGCTCTGCCGCGAACTGAGCCTCAGCTGTCGTCGTCGGCGAAATCGTCGTCCGGGGCGTTTTCCCGGCCATAGCGGTCTTCCAGATCGTCCATCGTCTCTTCGCCGCGATAGGCGGACATGTCGATGACGCCGCTGGTGTCCATCTGGTTCATGTGGTCGACAAGGTCGGTGATATCGTCCTCGTCGGCGATGCCGCCCTTGGCCTTCTCAGTGTCTTCCAGTCCGAAGCTGTCGGAAGACCGTCCCTGCGCATCCTCGGCGAAGGTCTGGGCCTGGGTGTCTTCGTCGTCCTGGTCGGGGTTGGCCGTTTCAGGGGCGCGGTCGTCGGGGCGTTCGCTCATCTCAAATCTCCTTTGCCGGGTTAACGGCCGGGAGAAGTGCCGGGTTCCGGTGGCGGCGCGAATGATCCGATAGCAGGGCGCCGCCGCCGTCGCCCCCGTCGTGTGCCTGCCGCTTCAGCGGGTAGGAACCGGAACCTCGCCCGAGTAGTCGTAGAAGCCCCGGCCCGACTTGCGGCCGTACCAGCCAGCCTCGACATATTTCTGCAGCAGCGGCGCCGGGCGGTACTTGGGATCGCCGGTGGTCGCCTGGAACACCTTCATGATCTCGTAGAGCGTATCCAGCCCCACGAAGTCTGCCAGAGTCAGCGGGCCCATGGGATGGTTGGCGCCGAGCCGCATGCCCGCGTCGATATCCTCGACCGAAGCCAGCCCTTCGCCCAGCACGAAGATCGCCTCGTTGAGCAGCGGGCAGAGGATGCGGTTGACCACGAAGCCGGGTGCGTCACCGGCGAGCACCACGGTCTTGCCCAGTGCCTCGCCGAAGGCCTTCATCCGCGCGGTGGTGTCCTCGGAAGTCGCAAGGCCGGGGATCACTTCGACCAGGCCCATGACCGGCACCGGGTTGAAGAAGTGCAGGCCGCAGAACCGCGTCGGATCGGGCGAGGCCGCGGCCATGCGGGTGATCGGGATCGAACTGGTGTTGGAGGCGAGAATGGCGTTCGCGCCCAGCACTTCGCCCACGGCGGCGAAAATCTTGAGCTTGGTGTCCTCGCGCTCGGTGGCGGCTTCGATGATGAGGTCGCAGTCGCCCATTGCGGCATAGTCGCCGGCCGTGGTGATGCGCGGCAGCAGTGCGTCCACCTCGGACTGGGCGATCTTCTCCTTGGCGACCAGCCGGGCCAGGCCCTTGGCGATGCCGGCCTTGCCCTTATCGGCGTTCTCGATCGAGATGTCGGACAGGATCACGTCCATGCCCTTGCCCGCCACCGTCTGGGCGATGCCCGAACCCATAATGCCCGCGCCGATGATACCCACTTTCCGCACTGCCGAACTCCTCTTATGATCCCGTTGCGCCGGAACGATTATCATCGGCGCTTGCGGAGGGAACCTAGCGATTCTGGCCGGGCACCCAAAGCACGTCGTCGGCCCCGTTGGCATTCACCGCCCTGGCGAGGACGAAGAGGTAGTCGCTGAGCCGGTTGAGATAGGATAGCGCGGCCGGATTGGCGGGCGCCTCGGCCGCCATGGCGACGGCGGCGCGTTCCGCCTTGCGGGCGGAAGCGCGGGCGATGTGGACACGCGCGGCGGCTTCGCTTCCGCCCGGCAGGATGAAGCTGCGCAGCGGCTGGAGATGGACGTTGATCGCGTCGATCTCGGATTCGAGCCAGGCGACTTGCGAGGGCACGATGCGCAGCGTCATTTCACCGGGGGTGAAGTCGTCACCGGGGGTGGCGAGGTCTGCGCCAAGGTCGAACAGGTCGTTCTGGATGCGGGTGAGAGTACCGGCATGCGGTGTCTCGGCGAGCGCGCAGACGGCAAGGCCGATGGCGCAGTTCGTCTCGTCCACGGCGCCGATCGCTTCCATGCGGGCTGCGTATTTCGGCAGGCGGGAGCCATCGACGAGGCCCGTGGTGCCGTCGTCACCCGTGCGGGTGTAGATCGTATTGAGCTTTACCAAGATGGAATCCTTTAAAAATCCGCCGAAAGCGGATTTGGCGGCATCAAAATCCCTATCGCGCCATCGCCAGCAGGATGGCGCAGACGATCACCGCCGCCGCCTGATACTTGATGCGGTTGAACATCATCTTGTTCTGGAGGAGCTGGTTCGCGGTCGGCTCGGTCGAGCCGGGATCGCGGTTCAGGTCTTCCTTCGTGCCCTGCATGAAGGCCACGATGCCGCGCACGAGGCTGACGACGACCAGAATCATCAGGACAATGATGATCGGGATGAGAAGAGTGCTCATGAGGCTTGATGTAAGCCTTCGGAAAGCGAAATGCCAGCAGGGAAGCGGCCTTCCCGGAGCGCCTCGACGATGGCTTGCCCGTCTTCACCGGCCTTCCGTCGATCGCCGAGCGAGGGCGCGCCGCGCCGCTTGGCGAGCTTGCGGCCATCCGGTTCGACCAGCAGCGGATGGTGGTGCCAGACCGGCACCGGCAGGCCGAGCAGGGCTTGCAGCAAGCGGTGGACATGGCTGGCCGGGAACAGGTCCATGCCGCGCGTGACCAGGGTGATGCCGTCCGTCGCATCGTCGAGCGTGGCGGCAAGGTGGTAGCTGGCGGGCAGGTCTTTCCTGAGCAGCACGACATCGCCGAAAATCCCGGGGGCGGCGCGCTGCGGCCCGGCGCGTTCGTCGGTCCATTCGAGCGGGCCGGTCAGCTCCAGTGCCCGGGCGACGTCCAGCCGCCATGCCGCGCCTTCGGGGTTGACCTCGCGGTGGCGGCAAGTGCCGGGATAGACCGGGCCGTCCGGTCCCATCGCGGCGGCGGCGGCGGCGGCGGCGATCTCGGCGCGGGTGCAGCGGCAGGGGTACAGGAGGCCCATGGCTTTCAGGCGCTCGCCGGCTTCGGCATAGTCGGCGAGGCGGCGGGACTGAAACCGGGTTTCGCCATCCCAGGCGAGGCCGAGCCATTCGAGGTCGCGGAAGAACGTCTCGACGAACTCCGCCCGGCTGCGTTCGCCGTCGATGTCCTCGATCCGCAGCAGGAATTCGCCGCCGCGCGAGCGCGCCAGGTCGTGCGCCACCATCGCGGCATAGGCGTGGCCGAGGTGAAGCGGGCCGTTGGGGCTGGGAGCGAAGCGGGTGCGGATCATCGCTTCCGCTCGTAGCCGATGGAGCCGCTGGGGCAAGCTGCACCCACCAAGGGAGGTGTGTAGCCAAGGCTGTGGATAAGCCGGACAAAGAATGTGTGCTTCCTATGCCTTTCTCGTGGAAGGTCGGTGGAATCACTGTTGGGAAGCTGTGGATTGTTGTATGGAGCGCACCCCGTGCTGGCTTGACGCCGACTCGTGTAGATGCTGCAAAGAAACACATGCACTGCCATGAAACCGCAATCAGGGCCTGCGACAGGAGGCCATGCTCAAGTCGGAGCTGATCGAGCGCGCGGCCCGGTTCCGCAGCGCGGAGGATGACCCCTCCCGAAGTCTTTCCGACTGTCCTGCTCTAGTGCTCAATGCGGACTACACGCCGCTTTCCTACTACCCTCTCAGCCTCTGGCCCTGGCAGACCGCGGTAAAGGCGATTTGCCTCGAAAGGGTGGACATCATTTCCAGCTACGACCGGGTGGTCCACAGCCCGAGCTGGTCGATGCAGATCCCTTCGGTGATTGCGCTGCGGCAATATGTCCGGCCTTCCGAATTTCCCGCCTTCACCCGTTTCAACCTCTTCCTCCGCGACCGGTTCAGCTGCCAGTACTGCGGCTCTCCCCATCAGCTGACGTTCGATCACGTCGTCCCGCGCCGCCTCGGCGGCAGGACGAGCTGGGAAAACATCCTCACTGCCTGCGCGCCCTGCAATCTCAAGAAGGGCGGTCGCACGCCCAAGCAGGCCAACATGCCCCCGCTCGTGGCCCCGATCCGGCCGACGAGCTGGCAATTGCAGGAACGCGGCAGGGCCTTCCCCCCCAACTACCTCCACGAAACCTGGCGCGACTGGCTCTACTGGGACATCGAACTGGAAGCCTGAGGGCCAGTCTGCCCACAATGGCAATTTACAGGATCCGGCGTTAGTGGGAACGAGGAGCCGTGCCGTCATCCGGCATTAACGAGGCAGACTCCAAGGGGAGGTCATGAGCAAACAGTTCTTCGGCACCGACGGTATCCGCGGCCGCACCAACAAGGGCGCGATGACCGCCGCCATCGCCATGAAAGTCGGCCAGGCGGCCGGTACGCGCTTCCTGCGCGGCACCCATCGACACCGGGTGGTGATCGGCAAGGACACGCGCCTGTCCGGCTACATGCTGGAAAACGCCATGGTTGCGGGCTTCACCAGCGTCGGCATGGACGTGGTGCTGCTCGGCCCGATGCCGACCCCGGCGGTCGCGCTGCTCACCCGCGAACTGCGCGCCGACGTAGGCGTGATGATCTCCGCCAGCCATAACCCCTACGAGGACAACGGCATCAAGCTGTTCGGCCCCGACGGGTTCAAGCTCTCCGACGAGGACGAGCTGGCGATCGAGGCGCTATTGGCACAGGACATCCCGCTGGCCGCCTCCGAAGACATCGGCCGTGCGCGCCGCATCGACGATGCGGGCGGACGCTACATCCACGCGGTCAAGCGCTCGCTGCCCGAGGCCGTGCGTCTGGACGGGCTCAAGATCGCGCTCGATTGCGCCAATGGCGCCGCCTATCAGGTGGCCCCCTCGGCGCTGTGGGAACTCGGCGCGGAGATCGTGGCCGTGGGCGTCTCCCCCAATGGCCGCAATATCAACGCCAAGTGCGGCTCCACCCACGTCGAGCTGCTGCGGGAGACCGTGGTTTCCTCGGGCGCGGACATCGGCATCGCTCTCGACGGTGACGCCGACCGCCTGATCGTGGTGGACGAGAAGGGCAAGACCGTGGACGGCGACCAGATCATGGCGCTGATCGGCACCCAGCTTGCCGCGCGCGGCGCGCTGCGCGGCGGCGGCGTGGTGGCCACGGTCATGTCGAACCTCGGCCTCGAACGCTATCTCCAAGGTCAGGGGCTCACGCTCGAACGCACCAAGGTCGGCGACCGCCACGTCCTTGAACGCATGCGCGCGGGCGGCTTCAACGTCGGTGGCGAGCAGTCGGGCCACATGATCCTGCTCGACCATGCCACAACCGGAGACGGCACCGTGGCGGCGCTTCAGGTGCTGGCCGCGCTGGTCCAGTCGGGCAAGCGGGCGAGCGAACTGCTCCATCTTTTCGATCCGGTGCCGCAGCTGCTGCGCAACGTGCGCTTCTCGGGTGGCAAGCCGCTTGAGGCGACAGGCGTCAAATCGGCCATCGCCGACGCGGAAGCTTCGCTCAACGGCAGCGGCCGCCTGGTCATCCGCGCCTCGGGCACCGAGCCTCTGATCCGCGTCATGGCCGAAGGCGACGATGCCGGGCAGGTGGAGGCCGCCGTCGCCTCGATCTGCGCCGCCGTGGAAGAGGCTGCCGCCTGATGGCTCTCGAAATGCGCCCAGACTGCGAACGCTGCGGCACCGACCTCCCGGCCGATGCCCCCGGCGCGTTCATCTGCAGCTTCGAATGCACCTACTGCGCCGAATGCGCGGACCAGCTCGACGAGCTTTGCCCCAATTGCGGCGGCGAATTGCTCGACCGGCCGACGCGGGCGAAGCGGCACTTCGATTCCGCGCCGCCCTCGAAGGAGCGCAGGTTCAAGGGGTAGAGGGGTTAGAAGCAGGGGAGCATAGCCCCCCTGCACCCCCATGACCGTCGAGGTCACGTGGGCCAACGCCGTTGTGCGCTCATGGTGGCGTCGGGAGACTTATGGGCTGCGCCGCAAGGAGTGAGCGAGGCCTTGGCGCGCGCAACGGGGACATTCCGGGGGTCTGGGGGATCATCCCCCAGGAATTCCCCTTTCCCTCGACACCGCCCCCACCACACGGCAAGGGAGCGCCATGATCACACCGCCCCGCATCCTCTCCATCGCCGGTTCCGACAGTTCGGGCGGCGCCGGTATCCAGGCCGATATCAAGACCATCGTGATGCTGGGCGGCTATGCCATGACCGCGATCACCGCGATCACCGCGCAGAACACTTGCGGCGTGACGGATGTGGTGGCGCTGTCGCCGGAGATGGTGGCGGCACAGATCGACGCCTGCGTCAGCGACATCGGCGTGGACGCGGTGAAGATCGGGATGCTCGGCAGTCCGGAGATCGCCCATGTCGTGGCGGACCGGCTGGAATCGCTGGACGTGCCCGTAGTGTTCGATCCGGTGATGATCTCCACGAGCGGCTCGGTGCTGGCCGATGCCGCGACGATCGAGGCGTTCGAACGGCTGATGCGCATTGCCACGCTGACGACGCCGAACGTGCCGGAACTGGCGGTGCTGGGCGGAGACGCGGCAATGGCGGCGCGAGGCGTGGCCTATATCGCCAAGGGGGGCGACGCCGAGGGGCCGATCGTGGAGGACAGGCTGCTGCGCCCCGGCGAACTGCCGCTGTCCTGGACGGCGCCGCGCATCGAGACGCGCCATACGCATGGCACCGGCTGCACCTTTTCGAGCGCCATCGCCACGTTCATGGGGCAGGGCGCGGGGCTGGAAGCGGCGATCGTCAGCGCGCGCGACTATGTGCGTGCGGCCTTGCTCAATGCGCCGGGCTTCGGAGCCGGGCATGGTCCGCTGGGGCATCATATTCGGGGGTAGGTTCGTCCACACCGCTCACCCGGACAGACGTCATCCTGAAACAAGTTCAGGATGACGCTGTGTTGTGGCGATGCGCTGTCCTAAAGGAGCGGACCCCGGCCCGCTCGCCAGACCTTCATCAGCACTCCAGATCGTAGAACTTCTGGACGACCTTCCAGCCTTCCTCGGCGGTTTCGCACCAGTGGAACAGCTTGAGGTCCTGCTTGTTGATCACGCCTTCCTCGGCCAGCGCCTCGAAATTGATCACGCGTTCCCAGAATTCCTTGCCGTAAAGCAGGATCGGCAAGGGCTTCATCTTGCCGGTCTGGATCAGCGTGAGCAGTTCGAAGAATTCGTCGAAGGTGCCGAAGCCGCCGGGGAACACCGCCACGGCGCGGGCGCGCAGCAGGAAGTGCATCTTGCGCAGCGCGAAGTAGTGGAACTGGAACGAGAGGCGCGGCGTGACGTAGGGGTTGGGCGCCTGCTCATGCGGCAGCACGATGTTGAGGCCCAGCGATTCCGCGCCGACTTCGTAGGCGCCGCGATTGGCGGCTTCCATGATCGAAGGGCCGCCACCCGAGCAGACCACGAACTGGCGCATGCCGCGCTCGACCACCGAGCACTGGCTGGCGAGCTTGGCGAGCTTCTTGGCTTCGTCATAGTACTTCGACTTGGCGACGAGGCGCTCGGCGACCTTCTTTTCCTCGTCGGTCTTGGCCATGGCCAGCACGCCCTCTGCATTCTCGGGCGCGGGTATGCGGGCGGAGCCGTACATCACCATGGTCGAGCCGATATTGGCTTCTTCCAGCAGCATCTCGGTCTTGAGCAGTTCGAGCTGGAAACGCACCGGGCGCAGTTCGTCGCGCAGCAGGAATTCGGTATCCTGGAAGGCGAGGCGATAGGCCGGGTTCTGGGTCTGGATCGTGCCTTCCTGCGCATCCGCGAAGTTGGCTTCCTGCTCGGCCTTGTAGAACCGGCGGTTGGTGACTTTCTTGTCTTCTTGTTCGGTCATCTGCATTCCATGGCCGCTGGGAGGCGCGGCGTCGAGAGGGGTAAGGATTTAAGGCGCTTGCGGTTGCGCGCAAGTGCGGCCTTCGCCTAGTTTCTCCTCATGTCGAAGCAGATATTGACCCGGCGTTCCGTTCTGGCGGGTGTGGGCACGGCCGTAGCGGCAAGCATGGCGCCCGCCATGCCGGCGCTTTCCGCGCCTTTGCCCAAGTTGGTGAAGCCGCCGCGCCTGCGCGAGGGTGACGTGCTGGGGCTGGTCGCGCCCGCGCGCTTCGTGGGCGACCGTTTCGGAGTGGCCTCGATCATGGCAACGGTAAGGGCCATGGGCCTGGAGCCGAAAGCCGCTCCGCACCTTCTGGACCGCGAAGGCTATCTGGCAGGGTCCGACGCCGACCGGGCCAGCGATCTCATGGCGATGTTCGCCGATCCGAAGGTGCGCGGAATCATGTCGGTGGCGGGCGGCTGGGGTTGTGCCCGGCTGCTGCCCCTGCTCGATTTCACGCGGATCGCCGCGAACCCCAAGCTCTTCGTCGGCTTCAGCGACAATACCGCGCTCCACCTGGCTTTCGCGGCGCGTACCGGCGTGGCCAGCGTCCATGGACCGAATGCCTCGGCTTCCTGGCCTCCCGCTGCCTGGGCCTCGTTCCATGCATTGGCCTTCGAGGGTGCGACCCCGACCTGGCAAGTGCCGGAGGGCGCGGGCGCGAACCTTTCCGGCCGCGGCAGGGACTTGCGGACCTTCCGGGGCGGCAAAGCACGCGGGCGGCTCCTCGGCGGCAACCTCTCGGTGCTGTCGGGTCTGGTCGGCACGCCCTACCTGCCGGACTTCGCCGGAGCCGTGCTGTTCATCGAGGACACCAACGAATCCGAGTACCGGATCGATCGCATGCTCACCCAGCTTGCGCTTGCCGGGGTGTTCGACGAAGTGGCGGGCGTGGTCTTCGGCCAATGCACCGGCTGCCGCAACCCCGATGGCGGCTACGCGAACTTCACGATCTACGAAGTGCTAGACCGCCAGTTCTCCGGCCTCAAGGTGCCCGCCTTCCAGGGCTTGCAGATCGGCCATATCGCCGCGCAACTGAGCGTGCCGGTGGGACTGCCGGTGGAGATCGATGCCGATGCCGGAACCATGCGCCTGCTGGAACCGGCGGTAAGCTGACCTTGAGCCATCGCGAAGCGGCTGTTATCGCGCGTTAATGGCGAACTGTGACCTGTGCGTCGTTCGAAACCGGGCGATCTGTTCATCCCTCGATGCTCAAGAGCTCGAAGTGCTCAACGCGATCGGGCGCACCCGCACGATGCAGCCCGGCGAATCGCTGATCTGGGAGGGTGAGGATTCGGTTCTCGTCGCCAACGTGATCGACGGGGTGCTGAAGCTATCGACCAATACCGAAGACGGGCGCGAGCAGATCGTCGGCGTGGTCTATCCGTCCGACTTCATCGGGCGTCCCTTCGGCGGCACCACCGGGCACGGCGCCACGGCGCTGACCGAAGCCACCGTCTGCGTCTTCTCCCGCCGCGATTTCGACGCTTTCGCGCGCGAGCACCCGGCACTGGAGCACAAGCTGCTCGAGCGCACGCTGGCCGAGCTAGACCGCACGCGCCGCTGGATGCTGCTGCTTGGCCGCAAGTCGGCATCGGAGAAGCTGGCCAGCTTCCTGCTCGAAATGGAGGAGCGTCTTCGGCCTTCCGGCTGCGTCTGGAATTTCGAGGACGGAGCCTCTCGCCGCATCACCCTGCCGTTCTCGCGCCAGCAGATCGCCGACGTGCTGGGCCTCACCATCGAGACGGTGAGCCGCCAGTTCACCCGGCTCAAGAACGACGGTGTAGTCGACCTGCCCTCGCGCCGCGACGTGATCCTCCTCGATCACGCAGCCCTGGTGGCCGAGGCGGGTTGACCCCTTACGTCGCCCCGGACTTTATCCGGGACCGCTGGCCGCAAACCACCCAGTTCTCGACAGGGAAACGGCGAAAGGGGAGCCTGGAGGCTCCCCTGAAGTCCTCTTCAAAAACGATAGGACACCCCGGCGCTCAGCGCCCAGGGATCGAGATCGTGCCGCGTCCTCAGCGCCAGATCGCCGTCCGCGTAGAAGGAGGCGGTGGGCTTCACCCAATACTTCTTCGCGTCGAGCGACAGGCCAAGGCCCTTGTCGTTGATGGCGATATCCACGCCGCCCTGAAGCGCGAAGCCCAGCTTGTTCGACATCTTCACTTTGTCCACCCCCAGCGCACGGGCGGTCCCACCGGGCTTTTCGTCGAACACGAAGAACCACGCCGGGCCGGCACCGACATAAGGCTTGAACGGGGTGCCCGTATCGAGGTGCGCCTTGGCCGTTACCGTTGCGGGCAGGATCAGGACGTGATCGACCAGCCCGGCCCCGGCAATGTCGCCGGTTCCGCTGACGCGGTGCTGCGTGAAGCAGCAGATCGTCTCGACCGAGAACGCTTTGGTGAAGAAATACTCCACCGCCAGTGTGGGCACGACATTGTCGTTCGCCCGGGTGCCTACGTCGTCGAGCGTCGCCAGGGTGCCGCCCAGTACCGTGTCGGTGTCGATCGACCTGATCGTGTCGATCTTGCCGTCCGGCAGCACCGCCGTGCCGAGCACTTTGACCTGCCACCGGCCTTCCGGGCTTGCGGCCATCGCCGGAGCGGCGATAGCGGTGGCGGCACCGGCAACAAGGGCAGTCGCCGCGAGCAGGTTCATCTTGCGCATGTTCTGTCTTTCCTGCGCCGCCGGGGCCGCACCGTGCGAGGCCCTTCCGTGGAGCGGCAGTAGCGATGCTCTGGCCCCGCGTAGTGCTCAAGCCATTGATCCGGCGCAAGAAACGACAAGTTTCTGCCATTTCTGGCGCGTTGATCGAGCGCAATGACCGGAGCGATCACGTCCGCAATTCTGGCGCGCATGTGGACCTATCATCCCGAGCTTCTGGCGATTCCCGTTCCCCGCTACACCAGCTTCCCCACGGCGGCGGAGTTCGGCGACAGCCTGGGTCCCAACGCCTTCATCGACGCGCTGGAGCAGGCGAGCGGGGATATCTCGCTCTACGTCCACATCCCCTTCTGCGAGAAGATCTGCTGGTACTGTGGCTGCAACACCAGTGTCGCCAACCGCACGGGCCGGGTGTCGGGCTACCTCGATGCCCTGCACCGCGAGATCGGTCTTGTCGCGGAACGCCTGCCGCAGGGCGCCCGAGTCACGCGTATCGCGTTCGGCGGCGGCAGCCCCAACGGCATCTCGCCGATCGACTTCGTGCGCCTGGTCGATGCGCTGGCGCTTCAGTTCGCCGCAGACAGCCCGGTGCTGTCGATCGAACTCGACCCGCGCACGATGCGCGCCGACTGGGCCGCAGTGATCGCGGCCGTGGGAATCACGCGGGCCAGCCTCGGCGTCCAGACCTTCGCGCCGCAGCTGCAAAACGCAATAGGCCGCGTGCAGCCGGCGTCGATGATCGAGGAAACGACGGCGATGCTGCGCGGCGCCGGCGTGGATTCGCTCAACTTCGACCTCATGTATGGGCTGCCGGGCCAGACCATGGCCGATCTGGAGGATTCGCTCCGACGCACCGCGTCCCTGGGCGCCGATCGCATCGCCCTTTTCGGTTACGCGCATGTCCCGCACCTGATAGCGCGCCAGCGCAAGATCGACGCCCACGCCTTGCCGGATGCTGCGCAGCGCTTCGCCATGGCAGCACGCGGACATGAATTGCTGGTAGATGCCGGTTACGTGCCGATCGGCTTCGATCACTTCGCGAAGCCTGGGGATGCCCTTGCCAAGGCGGCGCTGTCCGGCACGCTGCGCCGCAACTTCCAGGGCTTCACCGAGGACCAAGCGCCGGTGCTTATCGGCCTGGGGGCCTCGTCGATCAGCGGCTTTCCCGATCTTCTGGTGCAGAACGAGAAGAACACCGGCCGCTATCGCATGATGCTATCGCAGGACCGGCTTACCGCAAGCCGCGGGATCCGGCGCCGGGACGAAGACCGGCGGCGCGGCGCCGCGATCGAGGCGCTGCTCTGCCAGGGCAGGGCACGGATCGAGCCGATCCTGAAAGAGGAGGCCTGGCCGTTCCTGCAGCCCTACCTCGACGCGGGGCTGTGCCGGAGCGAGGGTGACGATCTGGTGATAGTGCCGCAAGGCCTGCCTTACGCCCGGTCCATCGCCGCCTGCTTCGACAGCTATCGCAACGATTCGCTGCGGCGGTTCAGCTCGGCTGTGTGACGGCGACACAGGCGCGAGTGTCGAATTCGACGCCGAAGAGATTGCCGTCCACCCAGCGCACCATCCCACAAAGCTCGCTGCCGTCCCCCAGGCTGGCGCGAACGACGTCGTTGCAGGCGGGTGGATCACCGGCAGCCGCGGCGCTCAATCCGTGTGAGGACACATGGCGGCCGATGACGTCGTTTCGCTTTCCGTCCGAATCGGTCAGCGTGACGTGGGCGCATCGATGCAGGCGGCGTTTTCGCAGGATCGGCGTCGGCTTGAAGCCCGGTTTGTCGATGCGGATCAGGACGGCATGCGAGAGGCGGAGTTAAGCGCGGCCGTCTGACTGCGATCGGCCCGTTGCGCCAATCGTCGCCGGAACATCGGCTTGCGCACGCTGAGGGCGTACCAGGCACGATCCCGTACATGCCGCTCGGCCCAAGTCGGCAGGCGCAGCCATCCAAGCGGCGATTTTCAACGATTTAGGGAGAATTGGATGCCCCGCGAGGATTCGAACCTCGATAGACGGAATCAGAATCCGTAGTCTTACCATTAGACGACGGGGCATCGGGAGGCGCCCCTCTAGTAGGGGTTGTGATTCGCGTCAAGCACCCTTTTTGCAGTCAGGCTTGTGCCTTGGCTCGGGGGGCGTTAGCATCGGCTCAGGTATCCGCCGCTTGGCGGTAAGATTTATTCGAACGAGATCATTTATCATGGCGGAGCAAGATCCGCCGGTAGCAAGAGTCGATGTGTCGGGCCGCACCGGAAGGCGGCGCAAGGCGAGGAAGGGCAAATCACGCTCAGCCGGACCCGGCACGGCCAAGGAGAAGGCGCGCCCGCCGGGCAGCGCCGCCGAGGCAGGCGGAGCGCCGCGCGAAGAGAAGACACCCGTATCGCAGGCGTCGCCCCGCCAGGCGGAATCGCGGCCTTCCGAATCGCGCCGCTCCGAATCGCGGCGAGCCTCCGCCCGTAAGCGCGGTGCCCGCAAGGGCGCGGCGCGTTCGTCGAAAAAGGCGCGTGTTCAACCGGAAGCCGCACCGGCCATGGAGGCCAAGGCGCCGCCCGCGTCCTTCACCCCGCCCTCGCTGTCATCGGCCGCGTCCGCAGGAATAGGCGGGGGAATCGGACCCGGCGCGGCGCGGTCCCATCGTCAGTCCTATGCCGCGATCGATCTGGGCACCAACAACTGCCGCCTGCTGATCGCACGGCCTTCGGGCGAGAACTTCACGGTGATCGACGCTTTCAGCAGGGTCGTGCGGCTGGGAGAAGGGCTGGCGCAGTCGGGCCGCCTGTCCGAGGCCGCGATGGACCGGACACTGGCCGCCTTGCGAGTCTGTGCCGAGAAGCTGATGCGCCGCAACGTCTACCTCGCGCGCTCGGTGGCGACCGAAGCCTGCCGCCGCGCGGAGAACGGGCCGGAGTTCATCGAACGCGTCCGCCAGGAAACCGGCATCGCGCTGGATATCATCAGCGCCCGCGAGGAAGCGCGGCTGGCCGTGCTCGGCTGCCACGTCCTGCTGGAGGAAGGCTTCGGCCCGGCAATGATCTTCGACATCGGCGGCGGATCGACGGAACTCGTGCTGATCGAGAGCACCGGCACCGTGCCCCGCATCCTCGACTGGCAATCGGTGCCCTGGGGCGTCGTCTCGCTGACCGAGAGCTGCGGGCCGGAAGGCACGACGCTGGAGGAGCGGCTCGAACGCTATCGCCATATGCATGGACTGGTCTCCGACAGCTTTTCCGCGTTCGCCAAGCGCGTCGGGCCGGCGCGCGGCAGCGCTGCCGGAACCGGACCCCTGCGACTGTTGGGGACCAGCGGCACGGTGACGACGCTCGCGAGCCTGCATCTCGAATTGCCGCAGTACGACCGGCGCATGGTGGACGGACTGATCGTCCCCGCCGAATCGATGCGCGAGATCAGCTCGCGGCTGTCTTCGATGTCGATCGAGGAGAGGCGCGAGGTGAACTGCATCGGGCGCGAGCGGGCCGACCTTGTGGTGGCCGGCTGCGCGATTCTCGAATCCATCCTCGACCTCTGGCCGGCGGCGCGTCTGGGGGTTGCCGATCGCGGCATCCGCGAAGGCATCCTGCGCAGCCTCATCGCCTCGCATTCCAGCGGCAGGACCATGGCCGCCGCCGGGAAGCCCGATCATCTGGCCTATCAATTGGAGACCCGGCCATGAGCCGTTCAGGACGCGATCCCAACGAGCGGCTTCGCACCGCCAAGAAACGCACGACCAGCTCGGCGCGCTGGCTGACTCGCCAGATCAACGATCCTTACGTCAAGCAGGCGAAGGCCGACGGCTACCGCAGCCGCGCGGCCTACAAGCTGATCGAGCTGGACGAGAAGTTCGACCTGTTCAAGGGCGTGACCCGCGCGGTCGATCTCGGCATCGCGCCGGGCGGCTGGAGCCAGGTGCTGCGCCTGAAATGCCCCAAGGCGAAAGTCGTCGGCATCGACCTGCTGCCTACCGACCCGATCGAGGGCGTGACCATCTTCGAGATGGATTTCATGGCCGACGAGGCCCCGGCCGCGCTGGAAGGCGCCCTGGAAGGCGCTCCGGACCTGGTGCTGTCGGACATGGCGGCGAACACCGTGGGCCACAAGCAGACCGATCACTTGCGCACGATGGGGCTCGTGGAGACGGCGGCCGATTTCGCCATCCAGTATCTCGCGCCGGGCGGTACGTTCGTCGCCAAGGTCTTCGCGGGCGGCACGGACACGGAACTGCTTGGCATCCTCAAGCGCCGCTTCACCAGCGTCAAGCATGCCAAGCCTCCCGCGAGCCGCAAGGGCTCCTCGGAATGGTATGTGATCGCCAAGGGCTTCAAGGGGCCCGTGGAGGAGAAGGAAGACTGATCCGGTTCGGGAAGAAGGCGCCCTGCTCGCAGGTTGCCTTGCCGCGACCCATCCTCGGAACAAGAACGGTCCGCAAAGCGCAGGATGAGCGCCTTACGGACCGTTTCGCGAAGACTCGCGACGAAACCTTATTGCGCGGCGGCTTCGCTCGCCTCGGCAGGAGCGGCCTTGTCGTCCTTCGCTTCCGCATCCGCCGGAGCGGCATCCGCTGCCGGGGCTGCGCCTGCGGCCGGAGCGGCGGGGAGCGGCAGGTTCGAACCCTGCGTGTTGAGATAGGCGATCAGGTTGGCGCGATCCTCGCCCTTGGGAAGGCCTGCGAAGGTCATCTTGGTGCCGGGGGCGAAAGCCTTGGGACTCTTGAGCCAGTCGTTCAGCTTCTCGAAGTCCCAGTTCCCGCCGACGCTCTTGAGGGCATCGGAGAAGGCGAATCCGCCCACGCCCTTGCCGATCGCTTCACCGACGACGCCGTGAAGGTTGGGACCGATGCCGTTGGCTCCGCCCTGGTTGATCGTGTGGCAGGAAGCGCACTTGGCGAAAGTGGCCTGGCCCTTGGCCACGTCGGCGCTGGCCAGAAGCGTGGCGATCGGCGCTTCGGCGCCGCCTTCGGCCTCCTGTTCCACGCCTTCGATGGCGTAGCCCATCTTTTCGGGACGGTGCGGCTTGTCTGCGCTGAAGTAATGAGAACTGACGGTGGTCAGACCGAGACCGACGATACCGGCGAACAGCGCCCAGCCGGCAATGGTGTTGAAACGATCATCCATTTCCTGTTGCCCTTGCCCCTTAGCCCTAGTGTCCCATGGGTGGAGTTTTTCTCATCCTCTTTGGGTTGAGGCTCTAGAGTTGCCAGCAGGTTAGCGCAAGAGCCATTGCGGAGATCGCCTTTGCGGCTTAATCGCGCGGGCGCTATGCATTCCTATCCTGAACCCGCTCTCGACATCGTCGCCCGCATGACCGAGGCCGCCGCGGCCGATCCTTCGCGCGCCGCAGCCTTCCAGGGGGCTCCCGGATGCAATTCGCACCGCGCGGCGCTGGAGCACGATCCCGACTGCCTGCCGCTGCCGTGCTTCTCGTTCGAGGATGCGCTGGATGCGGTGAAGGAAGGGCGGGCCGACCGCGCGATCATCCCGATCGAGAATTCGCAGCATGGCCGGGTGGCGGACATCCATTTCCTGCTGCCGGAAAGCGGGCTGTCGATCGTCGGCGAGCATTTCATGGGCATCGAGCATGCGCTGATGGCGCTGCCGAGGGAAGACGGTACGACGGGGCCGTTCTCCGCTGCCTACAGCCATCCGCAGGCGCTTGGGCAGTCGCGCCGATACTTGCGGGAGCGCGGCATCGTGCCGATGGCCTATGCCGACACCGCCGGTGCCGCGGCTTTCGTGCGCGAGCAGAACGATCCCGAAGCCTGCGCCATCGCGCCGAACCTCGCCGCGGAACTTTACGGCCTCAAGATCGTCGAGGAAAACGTCGAGGATGCAGCGGACAACACCACCCGCTTCGTTGTCCTTTCGCGCGAGCCGCTCGATCCCTTCGCGCTGAGAAACGAACAGGCGATGACGACCTTCATCTTCGAGGTGAAGAACATCCCTGCCGCGCTCTACAAGGCGCTCGGCGGTTTCGCCACCAACGGCGTCAACATGACCAAGCTGGAAAGCTACCAGATCGGCGCCAGCTTCGCGGCGACGACGTTCTATGCGGATATCGAGGGGGCGCCCGGCGAATCGCGGATCGACATGGCGCTCCAGGAACTTGCCTTCCACTGCAAGTACGTGCGCCCGCTGGGCACCTACAGGCAGGCTCGCCCGCGCGGCTGAGAGCTGAGAGCCGACGTCTCTCGGGCGGAGTTCCCCCGGTCGGTAGAACCTGCTGGGCGGGTATCCCCGCGCCGGTGCAATCCTTGGCGCAATCCTTGTCTCGCAACGGGTTGCGCCCTGCCTCCGGCCATGCCAATCAACGCGGGTAATGGCTGCTGAGGGTCAGATGACAGGCGCGACGGCAGCGCGGGACGCGGCAAGCGACTGGGAAGCCGTGCGCGGGGCGACCGATATCCAGTTCGGACCGCTGGCACCGGCCAAGCCGCTCCCGCCGGGGCAGGCGCCGGAATGGCTCCAGGCGCTGGGTCGGCTGCTGGAAGCGATCTTCGCGCCGCTCGGCAGGTTGCTGGGAATGTCCTGGCCGCTTTTCTCCAACATCCTGATCGTCCTGGCGGTTCTCCTGACGCTCTTCGTTCTCTGGCGGCTTTTCGGCCCGGCCATGGAGGGCTGGCGCCGCCGCAGCCGCGAAGCGGCGCCGGAGGCCTGGGTTCCCGCCGAAGCCGAGGCACTGGCCCTGCTGGAAGATGCCGACCGGCTCGCCCGGGACGGCCGCTTTGCCGAGGCGACGCATCTGCTCCTGCGGCGCAGCGTCGCGCAGATCCGCGAGGCGCGGCCGGACTGGCTTCATCCTGCCAGCACGGCGCGGGAAATTGCCGATCTGCCGGCGCTGCCCGCCAGCGGCCGGGAGGCATTCGCTGCCATCGCCGCGCGGGTGGAGCGCAGCCGCTTCGCCCTGCGCGATCTGGGAGCGGAGGACTGGGCCGCGGCGCGCGAGGCTTACGCCCGCTTCACCCGTATCGAGCTGCGCGCATGAACGCCGCCTCCACCCGGGAAACCAGCGTCGCGGTGGGCGCGAACCCGTTTTCGCGCTGGGCGGTGCTCGCGCTGGTGCTGATCGGCTCGGCGCTGTTCCTGGCGCTGCTGTGGATGATCGGGACGGGAACCGGGTTCGGCTCGACTAACGACGGCCAGGCGCATGCCGACGGGCGCGGCCTCAATGGCTACGCGGCCATGGCGGACTACCTCGAAAGGCGCGGTCATCCGGTGATCCGCGCCCGCAATGCCGGTCAGCTCGACCAGCCCGGGCTGCTGGTGCTCACCCCGCCCGCCGGGGCCGATGGGGAGGCCATCGAGAAGATCGTCTCCAAGCGGCGCTACGCCGGGCCGACGCTGGTGATCCTGCCGAAGTGGATGGCCTTCCCGTCCGGCAGCGAGCAGAAGGATGCCAAGCCCGGCTGGGTGAACCTGCAAGGGATGCAGCCGCTGGAATGGCGCGGCTTTCTCGACGATGTGACGGTGGTGCAAGGCGATGTGGACGCCAACGGCAAGCCGGCCCACTGGCGCGGGCTCGGGGGCGAAGGCACTCTGCCTGGCGGCAAGTACCTGCAATCCGGTCAGGGCGATGCGCTCGTCCCCTTGGTCAGGGAGCAGGACGGGCGCACCCTGGCGGCCTTCCTGGACGACGGAGGCAGCTACCCCGCGCTCGAGGAAGAGGCTCTCGGCGTCATGCGCAGCGAGCCGGAAGACGAGGATCGCTATCCGCTCGTCCTCGTGTTCGAACCCGATCTGGTCGACAACTGGGGCATGGCCGACCGCCGCTCCGCCCAGCTGGTGGACTCCCTGCTTGCCGCCAGCGAGCTGGAGCCCGAGGGCAGAGTGACCTTCGACCTCACCATGAACGGGTTCGGGCGGGCGCAGAACCTGCTGACAATGGCCTTCACGCCGCCGTTCCTGGCAGCCACGCTTTGCCTCCTGCTGGCAGGGCTGGTGCTGGGATGGCGCGCCTTCCTGCGTTTCGGGCCGCCCCTTGCCACCGAGCGGGCCATCGCCTTCGGCAAGCGGGCGCTCGTCGCCAATTCCGCAGGGCTGGTGCTCCGCTCGCGGCGACTTCACCTGATCGGCGCACCTTATGCCGACCGCGCACGCGATCGGCTGATCCAGGCGCTGGCGCTGCCGCGTAGCCTGGCCCCGGACCAGGCGGAGGCCGCGATCGACCGCGCGCTCGCCTCGCGCCGCGTGGAGGCAGAACCTTTTTCCGCGATCGCCGCGCGTCTCAGGCATGCGCGCAAGTCGCACGATCTCGTCAAGGCTGCGCGCGATCTTCACGCGCTTGAAAGGATGCTGACCCGATGACCGATGCCCCATTCCCCGACGTGCCATCCGAGGCCAGGTCGTCCGAATCCGGCGTCGATCTCTCCACTGTCGCCGCTCTGGCGGGCAGCATCCGCGAGCAGGTCGCCAAGGCTGTGGTCGGCCAGGGCGAGACGGTGGAGCACCTGCTGATCGCACTGCTGGCGCGCGGGCACGTCCTGCTGGAAGGGCCGCCGGGCACCGCCAAGACCTTCCTTGCGCAGTGCTTCGCGGCGACGCTGGGGCTGGACTTCGGCCGCATCCAGTTCACGCCCGACCTCATGCCGGGCGATATCCTCGGCTCCAACCTGTTCAACTTCCAGACCAGCCAGTTCACGCTGACTCACGGGCCGATCTTCTGCGACCTGCTGCTGGCGGATGAAATCAACCGCACGCCGCCCAAGACCCAGGCCGCGCTGCTCGAAGCCATGCAGGAGCGGCGCGTCACGCTGGACGGCACCGCGCACCCGCTGCCCGCGCAGTTCATGGTCGTGGCGACCCAGAACCCGATCGAGAGCCAGGGCGTCTATCCGCTGCCCGAGGCGCAGCTCGACCGCTTCCTGTTCAAAGTGGACGTGGACTATCCCAGCTTCGAGGAAGAACTGCGGATCGTCGCGCGGTTCGGGGAAAATCGCGGCGCGCCCAGTCCGGCCGCCTGCGGCGTGGAGGCCGTGGCGAACCATGCCGTGATCGAGGCGGCTTCGCGCGCGGTATCGCGCGTGACATTGGCGGAAAGTTTGACCGACTACATCGTGCGCCTGGTGCGGGCGACGCGGGAGAGCGCCGACCTTGCCAGCGGCGCCAGCCCGCGCGCCGCCGTGCTGCTTGCGGGTGC
>NZ_ATHL01000040.1 GCF_000445125.1 Novosphingobium lindaniclasticum LE124 | reverse complement strand
CGGGGGGGCGGTTTCGCCCTTGGCTTTGGCCTTTCCGGCACTGGTGCGTTCACGGCGCTTGGCTTCCCAGTCGGCATAGCCGCCGGCGATCACGTCGATATGGCCCGAACCGTCGAGGCCCAGCGTGACGTTGACGGTGCGGTCGAGGAAGTCGCGATCGTGGCTGACGATCAGCACCGTGCCGTCATAGTCCGCGATCACTTCCTGAAGCAGGTCCAGCGTTTCGAGATCGAGGTCGTTGGTCGGCTCGTCCAGCACCAGCAGGTTCGACGTCCGCGCGAACTCCCGCGCGAACAGCAGGCGGGAGCGTTCGCCGCCGGAAAGCGTGCCGACTTTCGCCTCGACCAGGCCGGGATCGAACAGGAAGTCCTTGAGATAGCCCTGGATGTGCTTGCGCACGCCGACCACGTCGATCCAGTCACCGCCTTCGGCCAGGACGTCGCGGATCCGCAATTCCGGGCTCATCCGGCTGCGCTGCTGGTCGATGACGGTGGCGTCGAGCGTTGCGGCCCGCGTCACTTTCCCCTCGTCGGGCTGGATTTCTCCGATGAGCAGCTTGAGCAGAGTGGACTTGCCCGATCCGTTCGCGCCGACCACGCCGATGCGGTCGCCGCGCTGGATGCGCAAGTTGAAGTCCTTGATGACCGTGCGCTGACCGTCTCCGGCTCCGAACCGCTTGGTGACGTGCTCGGCGACGATGACTGACTTGGTCTTGCTGTCATCCGCCACCACCGCAAGCTTTGCGGCGCCTTGCGGCCCCATCATCGCGGCGCGCTGCGCACGCATTTCCCAGAGCTTGGCGAGGCGCCCCTGGTTGCGCTTGCGCCTTGCGGTGACGCCGCGTTCCAGCCAGTGCGCCTCGATCTTGAGCTTGGCGTCCAGCTTCTGGGCGGCGCGCTCCTCTTCGGCGTAGACTTCGTTTTCCCAGGCTTCGTAGCCGCCGAAGCCGATGTCCTTGCGGCGCATGCTGCCCCGATCGAGCCAGAGGGTGGCATTGGTCAGGCGGGTCAGGAAAGTCCGGTCGTGGCTGATCACCACGAAGGCGCCGTTGTAGCGCTGAAGCCAGGATTCCAGCCAGTCGATCGCTGCAAGGTCGAGGTGGTTGGTCGGTTCGTCCAGCAGCAGCAGGTCGGGCTCGGAGGCGAGGGCGCGGCACAGCGCGGCGCGGCGGCGCTCGCCGCCCGAGGCGCTCTTGGCTTCGCGCGAAAGGTCGATGCCCAACTGGTCGGCGATGGCTTCGACTTCATGGCGCGGCGGGGCATCGTCCCCGTGGATGGTGAAATCGAGGAGGGTGTCGAACCCGGTGAAGAACGGGTCCTGTTCCAGCGTGACGACCCGGGTGCCCGGCTGGACCGAGCGCGTGCCCTTGTCGGCATCGACCGAGCCCGCGATCAGCTTGAGCAGCGTCGTCTTGCCCGCGCCGTTGCGGCCGATCAGGGCCAGCCGGTCGCGCGGGGCGATGTTGATGTCGAGGTCCTGAAAGAGCCAGCCGGAGCCCTGGATAAGGCCGAGGCCTTCCCAGCTGAGGATCGGTGCGATTGCCATGAAGCGCGCCCTACAGGCAGGGGGCAGGTTCTGGCAAGCTGCGCGGCGGAACGATGCTGCCGTGTGATTTGGGGCACACCGGCTGGGCAGTGCCGCCTTCCTGCCACATTCAGGACTTGTTCAAGGCGGCAGGGTTAGGCAGCAAGTCGATATGAAACAGGCTCTTTCCTTCCTAGCGGCTCCGGCCGCGCTGGCTCTGGCAGCCATCGGGTCGCTCGTGCCCACCTTGACCGCGCATGCCGATCCCGGCGGCGAGCAAGGCGAAGTGCGCCGTGAGCGGCGGGCCGGCAACATCCTGTCGATCCGCGAGATCGAGCAGATCGTGCTGCCGCGCATGACCGGAAAGCAATACCTCGGCCCGGACTACGATTCCGCGGCGATGGCCTATCGTCTGAAGTTCATCCAGAACGGCCGCGTCTACTTCGTCGATGTCGATGCACGCACGGGCCGGGTGATCGGGCAGTCGCGTTGACGCAAGCGCATTTCGGCGCCTGACGGTGGACTTGGCCGTTTGCACCTCTGGCTGCCGCCGTTGACGTTACCGCGGGCGGGCTCCATGGCGAGGCGCTGGAACCTTGGCGGTTCCCGTCGCTTGACGCTGCCAGGCTTTCGCCCCATTTCGCCCTGAGGGCCAGTTGACCGAGGAGACACCGAATTGCGCATCCTGATCGTCGAGGATGAACCCACGCTCGGCAACCAGCTCAAGACCACGCTCGAGCAGACCGGCTATGCCGTAGACTTGTCCGTCGATGGCGAGGACGGGCACTTCCTGGGCTCCACCGAAGAATATGACGCCGTGATCCTCGATCTCGGTCTGCCGGAGATCGATGGCCTGACCGTGCTCGGCATGTGGCGCAGGGAAGGACGGAACTTCCCCGTCCTGGTGCTGACGGCCCGCGATTCCTGGTCGGACAAGGTTGCTGGGCTGGACGCCGGGGCGGACGATTACCTGGCCAAGCCGTTCCAGACCGAGGAACTGATCGCTCGCCTGCGCGCGCTGATCCGCCGCGCCTCGGGCAACACTTCCAGCGAACTGACGGCCGGCGACGTGCGGCTCGACACCCGCTCCGGCCGCGTCACCCTGGCCGGGGAGCCGGTGAAACTCACCGCGCAGGAATACAAGCTGCTGTCCTACCTCATGCACCACAAGGGCAAGGTGGTCAGCCGCACCGAGCTGATCGAGCATATCTACGATCAGGATTTCGACCGCGATTCGAATACGATCGAGGTCTTCGTCACGCGCATCCGCAAGAAGCTGGGCGCCGATGTCATCACGACGATCCGTGGCCTTGGCTACAGCCTCGACGATCCCGCAGAACCCGGCCGCGGCTGACGTGCCAGCGCCGGGAACGGGCTCTCCCGAGGCAGCTTCGCCTGCATCGGGCGGCACGGCCATGGCCCCCGAAGACGGCGGTGCTCACCCTGTCGGGACCGGCGAGGGCGGTACCGGGCACGTAAGATCCGCCAATACCGGCTCGCTGGCGCGCCGCATGATGCTGATCGCGGCAGGGTGGATATTCATCCTGCTGCTGGTCGGCGGGGTGGCACTCGATCGCACGCTGAACGGCCTGATTACCCGCAATTTCGACGAACAGCTCGGCTACATGCTGACCGGCATGATCGGCTCTGTGGAGATAGGGCCGGATGGAGAGGTCTTCTTCATCCGGCCGCTCGGCGACCAGCGCTTCCTGGAGCCGAACTCAGGGCTCTATTGGCAGATCCGCGCCAAGGGACATGAGGATTTCCCGTCTCGTTCGCTCTGGGATCGCACCATCGACGTCCCGCCGGACCATTTCGATTCGCACCAGCACGTCTACGACAGCGACCAGTTTCCGGGAGAGCCTTTGCGGGTGATGGAGCGCGCCGTGATCCTGCCGGGCAGCGATGCCCAGTGGATGTTCACGGTGGCCGCCAGTCGCGCCGACCTCAACGACCAGATCAAGATGGTGCGCGGAATCCTCGTCTACAGCTTCGTCGCGCTGGGATTTGGCCTCTTGCTGATGGCAGGGATGCAGACCTGGTACGGCCTGTTCCCGCTGCGCCATGTCCGCAGGGCGATCCAGAAGCTGCGCACAACGGGCGCCAGCCGAGTCACGCAGCCGCTTCCGCAGGAAGTCGAGCCCCTGGTGGAGGAACTCAATGCCTTGCTCGCCCATGTGGAGCGGCAGGCGGAGGAAGCCCGCACCCATGCCGGCAACCTCGCGCATGCCTTGAAGACGCCGCTGACCGTTGTGATGAATGCCGCGACGGCGCGCTCGCCGGACCTGTCCGACACCGTGATCCGGGAGGCTGCCGTGATGCGGCGCCAGGTCGATCACCATCTTGCACGGGCAAGGGCGGTAGGGCGCCGCGCAGTCGGACAATCCCGCGCGGAAGTCTGGCCCAGCCTGGAAGCGGTGCTCCGTGCCGTCGAGCGGCTCTACGATCAGGCGCGCCTCGATCTCGACGGTAGCCAGGATGTGGTCGTGGCTCTCGAAAAGCAGGATCTCGAGGAAATTCTCGGCAACCTGATCGAAAACGCGGCCAAGTACGGCGGCGGCAGCGTCTTCGTGACGGTGGATGCCGATCGCGGCTCTCCCTTGTGCGAGATCTGGATCGAGGACGACGGGATGGGCATCCCCGAGGCCGAACGCATCCGCATCTTCGATCGCGGCGCCCGTCTTGACACCGGCAAGCCGGGCACAGGCCTTGGACTTGCCATCGTGCGCGATGTCGTGGAAATTTATGGCGGGACCGTCGAACTGGGCGAGAGCGAGGATCTGGGCGGATTGCTGGTCAAGCTCAAGCTGCCGCGTGTCGATTCCTGAGTTCGATTCGGACGGTATTTTCGGGGGAACCGGCGCAGAAGCGGTTGCGGCTGCGGTCATTCGTCCCCATTGGCGCGGTTTACCAGATCAAGGACACCCTCATGACCGATTCCATCAACCTGTCGCTGTCGTCGGACGAGATCGAGATGATCGTCGATGCTTTGGAAGCCGATCTCGAAGGCTATGTCGAGGCTGCCAAGGAAGCGCGCGGCAACAACAACCGCGAAGACGTGACGACCTTCACCGAGGCGGCCACGCGTATCCAGACCCTGATGTCGAAGCTGCAGGACCTGGTGGAAGAATAAGGTTTCGAACCGGCGTCGTCCCGGATCACGTCCGGGAGGACGAGGTTTCATCAGGCTTCGTTCTTGGCCCGCTCGTGGTGGCGGATCACTTCGTCGATGATGAAGCGGATGAACGTCTCGCCGAAATCGGGGTCGAGTTGGGCCTCTTCCGCCAGCTTGCGCAGGCGCAGGATCTGCCGTTCCTCACGGTCGGGGTCGGAAGCGGGGAGGTCGTTCTGCGCCTTGTAGGCACCGACGGCCTGGGTGATCCGAAATCGTTCCGCCAGCATGTGGATGAGGGCGGCGTCGATATTGTCGATGCTCGCACGGAAACCGGCGAGAACGGGGTCGGCTGCGGGAGTGTCCTGGGTCATCGCGAGGTCCGCTAGCACGGCTTTGCCGGCTCTTCCAGTCGGGGCGTTTACCCGGCCCATGGCATTCGCTCTTGCGTTACCGGCGCCGAACGCGCAATGCGCGGGGCGATGAGTGCCGAAGTCCTCCCCCTGCGCGCACGCGGGTCGCAGCCTACCCTCGCTCCCATGCTGGCGCTGACCGCTCCCGGCATGAACAGCGTCAACGCCGTCATTCTGGACCGGATGCAGAGCGAAATTCCGCTCATTCCGGCGCTGGCCGGGCACCTGATCTCGGGCGGCGGCAAGCGCATGCGCCCGATGCTGATGGTCGCCGCCGCCGAAGTCTGCGGCTATCAGGGGACGCGCCACCACAAGCTGGCCGCCGCGGTCGAGTTTCTTCACACCGCCACGCTGTTGCATGACGACGTCGTCGACGGTTCGGACATGCGTCGGGGCAAGGCTGCCGCGAACATCGTGTTCGGCAATCCGGCGACGGTGCTGGTGGGCGATTTCCTGTTCACCCGCGCCTTCGAACTGATGGTCGAGGACGGCAGCCTCAAGGTTCTCAAGGTCTTTTCGAAGGCCAGCTCGATCATCGCCGAGGGCGAGGTCGACCAGCTCACCGCCCAGCGCCGGATCGAGACGAGCGAGGAGCACTACCTCCAGATCATCGGCTCCAAGACGGCTGCGCTCTTTGCCGCTGCCACCCGCATTCCGGCCATCGTTGCCGAGAAGAGCGAAGCGGAAGAACAGGCGCTGGATTCCTACGGCCGCAACCTCGGCGTCGCGTTCCAGCTGGTGGACGATGCGATCGACTACGATTCGGAAGCTTCGGAATCGGGCAAGGACAAGGGCGACGATTTCCGCGAAGGGAAAATGACTCTTCCGGTGATCCTGGCCTATGCGCGCGGGACTGCCGAGGAACGCAAGTTCTGGGAGGAAGCCATCGCCGGGTTCCGTACCGAGGACGAAGATCTGGCGCATGCCGTGAAGCTGATCAACCGTCACGGCTGCGTGGAAGCCACGCGTGAGCGCGCCCGTCTTTATGCACAGCGGGCCATCGATTCGCTGTCGATCTTCCCCGCCGGTGCCGCACGGGAAGCCATGTGCGAAGCGGTCGAGTTCGCGGTGGCCCGCCGCTACTGACCCGAGGTCATCCCGCAAGAAAACCAACGCCGGGCAGGATCTGCCCGGCGTTTTCGTATGTGCGCTGCGGATAGTGACTGTCATCGAAATGACAAGTTTGATAGAAAAACGCAGAGGATCCTTGGGGAAGAATGAACATCTATTCAGTTGATGGCCCGGAGAGATGGTTATAGGCTCGCGCCGTTACGAATTCCTGCGCCAGGAGATCGTCGATGGTTCGAAATGGCCGATCCGCAATTCGAGTCCTTCTCGCGAGCCTCCGGCCCTGCGCGCCCATCAGACTTCCAGAGCCCAAGGCGAATGGGCTTCGTCCTCGAGGAGAATCGCCCATGCGCCTGCCCACGAGATTCGGACGGGCGCTCTTTGCGCTAGCAGTGCCGGGCCTGCTGGCGGCGGGGGTCGCTGCCGATGCCTGCACGCGTGCGGTCTATCTCGGCGCGGGTGACAACGTCATCACCGCCCGATCGATGGACTGGAAGAGCGACATTGTCTCCAACTTGTGGATCCTGCCGCGCGGCATGGCCCGCAGCGGCGAAGCGGGGCCGAATTCGATCAGGTGGACGTCGAGATACGGCAGCGTCGTGGTCAGCGGTTACGACGTGTCGAGCACCGACGGCGTGAACGAGAAGGGTCTGAACGCCAACATGCTCTGGCTCGTCGAATCGCAGTACCCGCCCTTTGACGCCAAGAGCAAACCGGGGCTCACAATCGCCGCCTGGGCGCAATATGCGCTCGACAACTTCGCGACCGTCGCCGAGGCCGTGGCAGCATTGGAGAAGGAGCCGTTCACGATCGTCACCGACAATGTTCCGGGCGAGAACCGGCTGACCACGGTGCATCTTTCCCTGTCCGACGCCAAGGGAGACAGTGCCATCGTCGAGTATATCGGCGGCAAGCAGGTCATCCATCACGGACGGCAGTTCCAGGTCATGACCAATTCGCCGACTTATGACGAGCAACTGGCACTGAATACCTATTGGAAGGGGATCGGCGGCACGACCATGCTGCCGGGCACCAACCGCGCGGCGGACCGTTTTGCGCGGGCCTCGTTCTACATCAATGCCATTCCCAAGGAGCCGGACCCGAACAAGGCGCTGGCGGCGGTGTTCAGCGTGATACGGAATGTCTCCGTACCTTATGGCATCAACACCCCGGAAGAGCCGAACATCTCCTCGACCCGCTGGCGCACCGTGTTCGACCACAAGCGTCGGCTCTACTTCTTCGAATCGGCACTGACCCCCAACACGTTCTGGGTGGATCTGAAGAAGGTCGATTTCTCCAAGGAGACGGGCAAAGTGAAGATGCTCGACCTGGGCCCGAACCAGGATCACACCTTTTCGGGCGAAGCGAACAAAGACTTCGTGGAGCACGCCCCGTTCCGGTTCCTGGGGCTCACTGGATGATGTCGGCAGCCGGCGTGGCGCTCGCCAGAGTGCCCAAGCGCGCGGCCATCTCGGTCCCACATGTGATGGGCTTTTAGCGCAACACTCCGCGTTGCAATGAACGTGCAGCAAGGCCGTAATTGCGGAGGGAGGGGAAGCGCCCTATTCAAGCCGCGCCATGCCCGCCGAATCCGAGATGGTGACAACGGGCTATCAGCCCGGGTCGCCGCGCCAACGCTTCATATCTTCGATCCTCTCTGCGGGGTTGATCCTTATTGCGCTGTTGCTGGCGCTCTATCAGACCGGGCTCGTTCCCGAACTGGCGAAGAAAACGACCTCGCTCACGACTTTCGATGTCGTCGATCACGATCGCGACAAGGGCGGCGAAAAACCTGCCGCGCCCAAGCAGCGCAAGGAAAAGAAGGTCGAGCAGAAGCAGAAGGCTGCCGTTGTCCAGGAAAAGGTGCCGACGCCGCCGATTGAAAAGCCGGTCGAGAAGAAGCCCGCCTTTACCTTCCTGAAGCTGTCCAGCCAGGAATTCGCGGCGGCGGATATCGGCAAGATGAAAGGGCAGGGTCCGGCACAGGGCGCGCCGGCGCCGGGTGGCTCGGGCGGAACCTACGGGCCCGGCGAAGGTCCGGGCGGCGCGACGCTCTACAATGCGGACTGGTTCAAAAGGCCGACCGATGCGCAGCTTGGCGGTTATCTCCCGGAAAAGCGGCCTAACACCGGCTGGGGCATGATCGCCTGCCAGACCATGGAACACTACAAGGTCGATAATTGTCAGATCCTGGGCGAATCGCCGCGCGGATCCGGCTTCGGACGCGCCGTGCTCAATGCGGCCTGGCAGTTCGAAGTGCTGCCGCCCCGCATCAACGGCAAGCCGCAGCTTGGCGTCTGGGTGCGTATCCGCATCGATTACGGCACGCGGGGGAACAGCTGAGACTGACGGGGTCAGGCCATTTGCCAGGCCTTGGAGGATGACTCTACCCGGCTCAGCATGTCGTCCAGCGTCATCGGACGGGCGATGTGGAAGCCCTGAGCGAGCGAGAACCCGGCGATCCGGGCGCTGAGGAGCTGGTCTTCGGTCTCGATCCCCTCGATCACGCATTCGAGCGATAGCGCGCGGGCCAGGTTGCGGATGGCCGAAATCAGCCGGCGACCCACGGTTTCGTCTAGCCGCGGCGCGAAGCTGCGGTCGATCTTGACCATGTCCAGCGGCAACTGGTGCAGGGAAGACAGGCTGGAATAGCCGGTGCCGAAGTCGTCGAGAGCGATGCGGGCACCGGTTGCGCGCAGCCTCTCGAGCACGTCGCGCGCGGTCTCGACTTCGGCGATGAGGGTGGTCTCGGTGATCTCGAACAGGAGACGCCGTCCGTCGCAGGGGCTGCGCTCGATTCGTTCGAGAAGGGTGGCGATGGTCTCCGCATCGCAGATGTCATGGCCGGAAAGGTTGAAGGACACCGTGAGCGGATGCGGAAGGCGGGACAGGGCGTAGAGGGCGCGGTCGAAGAGCGCCACGGTTACCTCTCGGGCGCGGCCCACGCGCTCGGCCGAGGCGATCATCGCTTCGGGTGCAATCATGCCCAGGGAAGGCGATGTCCACCGGGCGAGGCACTCGAAGCCGACCGGCTGGTTGCTTTCGGTGGCGATGATCGGCTGGAAGACGACCGACAGCTCCTGCGGCAGGTCCGCGCTCTGCATCGCGGCGTCGAGAGCCTGCTCGGAACGGATCAGGGTTTCCAGATGGTCGGAAAAGCGCACGCACTGTCCGCGCCGGTGATTCTTGGCATGGTAGAGGGCGAAGTCGGCGCGGTCGTAGAGCGAGTGCGCGCTTCGGGCGCTTTCGGGATAGATGGCGATGCCGGCGGAGCCTCCTACGGCAACCGTCACTTCGCCCAGACGCGCCGGATTGCGAATCGCGGTGCAGAACTTTTGCGCGATCGCTTCCGCCTCGTCCGGGCCGCCCGGTACGATGAAGCCGAATTCGTCGCCGCCCAGGCGCGCTACCGTCACCGAGGGATCGCATTGCGCGATCAGGCGCGTGGCGATGACCTGAAGCAGCCGGTCGCCCTGGGCATGGCCGTACGTGTCGTTCACGGGCTTGAACCGATCTAGGTCGATCAGGCCGACGCAGAAAACCTGAGGTTCGGCGCTTTCCAGCAGATTTTCGAGCGCGGCGAAGAAGTGCCGTCGGTTGGGCAATCCGGTCAGGGCATCGGTCTGCGCCAGCCGGGCGTTCTCGTCGCCGAGGGCCTGCGCCTGTCTGCGCTCCATCCGCAGCGCGCGCTGTGCGGCTTCCAGCTCGACGAACGATGCGTAAGTGTCGCGCAGGATCTTGAGGATGACCGCTGCCACCAGGGCGATGTTGACGGCCACGGCGGTCAGCGTCGCCGAACCCGTCGTAACGCAATAAACCAGGAACATGCCGAGCGCCGTGAGGCAGATCATCAGGGCCGCTGCGGGCAGGAAAGTCAGGCAGAACACGCAGCCGAGCACTGTCACCGAGACGAACACCGCGACATGGCCATGCTCGTAAGGCCCGCCGTAGCGATCGAGACACAGCGACCAGATTGTAAACGCCATGGCGAAGATCAGCGATAGCCAGAACGCGCCCCGCATGCGACGCTGCGCCGTTTCCGCCTCCAGGTCGTGCTGCCCGATGGGGCGCAGCCACACGAGCATGCGAATCAAGCAAGCGGCGATCAGGATTGCCGGCACCGTCAGCGTCAGAAATCCGGGCGCCATGGCACGGTGCGTATAGGCAAGTATGCCCGCGTTGACCGCCAGGAGCCCATAAAGCGGAGGCACGCGTTCCCGCAGGCGCAAGTATTGCGCGACAGGCAAGGGGTAATGCCCCGCCCGATGCATCTTGCTCTGGATTGAATTGACGTCGGACAACACGAGAACTCCTGAGAGTTATGCTTAAGTAGAATTCCTTGATGAAGAGTAGCCCTCTTCAACAATTTCATCCGTTACGGATCTGGCTCGGAAGGCTTGAACCCTTTCCCGCTCCCCCTGCGGGCACTAAGAAGGCAGGCGTGAGCCAGCTTCCCATTCATGCCGTATTGCCCGAAGTCCTCGCCGCTTTGCGTGACGGCCCTCACGCCGTGCTGATCGCGCCTCCCGGAGCGGGCAAGACCACGGCACTCGCCCCGGCATTGCTGGGAGAACCCTGGTGTACCGGCACCGTCATCCTGCTGTCGCCCCGCCGGGTCGCGGCGCGCGCGGCGGCCGAACGCATGGCCGAAGAGCTGGGGGAGAAGGCTGGGGAGACGATCGGCTACGTCACCCGTCTCGACGTGAAGCGCTCGGCGAAAACGCGGGTCCTAGTGATGACGGAAGCGATCTTCGTCGCGACGATTCTCTCCGATCCCGAGCTTTCCGCCATTTCCGCCGTGCTTTTCGACGAGGCGCACGAACGGCATCTCGACAGCGATCTGGGACTCGCTCTCGCCATCGAGTCGAGCCAGGTCCTCCGCGAAGACCTGCGCATCGTCGTCATGTCCGCCACCATCGACGGCGCGCGCTTTTCGCAGCTGCTGGGCGGCGACGTTCCGGTGATCGAAAGCGCGGGCAAAGCCTGGCCGCTGGCCCTGCGATGGTTGGGCGCATCGCCTGGCCAGCGGATCGAGGATGCGATGACATCGGCCGTGCTCACGGCCTGGCGCGAACAGGAAGGCGATCTGCTGGCCTTCCTGCCGGGCGTGCGTGAGATCGAGCGTGTGGCCGAGCGGCTGGCGGAAAAGCTGCCGAGCGCGCTGGTCCTGCCGCTCCACGGCCAGTGCGAGCCCGCTGCGCAGCGCGCCGCCATTCGCCGCGATCCGCAGGGTCGCCGCAGGATCGTACTGGCTACCGCGATCGCCGAGACGTCGCTGACGCTGGACGGTGTATCCGTCGTCGTGGACAGCGGCGTGTCCCGCCGCGCCGAGTTCGACAAGGCGGCGGGTGTGACCCGGCTCGCAACTCACCGCGCGAGTCGCGCTTCTGCCGCACAGCGGGCAGGCCGTGCGGCCCGTCAGGGGCCGGGCACGGCTTACCGCCTGTGGGAAGAGGCGGCGCATCCAGGGCGCCCCGAATTCGATCCGCCGGAAATGCTGACCAGCGACCTTGCACCGCTGACGCTGGGGCTGGCGCAGTGGGGCGCGGGCGATCCGGCCGCCATGGCCTGGCTGGATCCGCCGCCCAAGCCTGCGCTCGACGCCGCGCGCCGCCAGTTGCAAACGCTGGGCGCGCTGGATGGGGAAGGGCGTGTCACGGCGTTTGGACGCAAGGTCGCGTCGTTGCCGATGGACCCGGCCCAGGCGGCGATGATCCTTCATGCGGCCGAGCGCGGGGCGGCAGGCGTGGCTGCCAGGCTGGCTCTGCTGCTTCAGGAGCGCAGCCTCGGCGGCCGCAGCGAAGACCTTGCGCAGCGCCTGTCGCGGTGGGACGCCGATCGATCGCCCCGAGCGGAAGCCTCGCGCAAGCTGGCGGCCGGATGGGCGCGGAAGGCGCGCTCGATGGTCTCCGGCGAGGAAGAAAACGAAGAGGTTCCCGCAGGCGTCCTGCTCGCGCTCGGCCGTCCGGACATGGTGGCGCGCCGCCGCGACGCCAGCGGCGAGAACTGGCTCTCGGCCGGGGGCCGAGGCTATGTGCTGGATCCCACTTCGCCGCTGGCTGCACGCGAATGGCTGGTGATCGGCGATGCGCAAGGGCAGGCGAAAGGCGCGCGTATCCTCTCCGGCGCCGCACTGGAGACGTCCGAGGTCGAGCAGGGCCTGGCCGATCGCATCGAGCGGCGGTCCGTCATGCGCTGGAACGAGGCGGAAGGGCGCGTGGAGGCGCGGCTGGAACGACGGATCGGCGCGATCACGCTGGCCACCGGCCCGGATCCTTCGCCCGACCCAGCTGCGATTTCCGCTCTCCTCCTCGAACGCGTACGGGAGAAGGGGCTTGGCCTCGTGCCCTTCGGCAAGGGTAGCCTCGCATTGCTGCGCCGCGCGCGTTACGCCGGTATCCCGGCGCTCAGCGAAGAAGCGCTGATCGCCGATCTCGATGAATGGCTCGGTCCGCTGCTCGGCCGGCGACTGGATGCGATCGACAAGGGCGCGCTGGCCGAAGCGCTGCGCAATCGTCTTACCTGGGACGACCAGCAAAGCCTCGAAAAGCTTGCTCCGCCCGAATTCCGCAGCCCCGCCGGCAGCACCCATGCCATCGACTATGAAGACGAGGGCGGCCCCAGCGTGGAAGTGCGCGTCCAGGCCTTGTTCGGGCTCGACCGGCACCCGACTTTCGGCCAGCCGGCGCAGCCGCTGCTGCTCAAGCTGACCTCGCCGGCCGGTCGGCCGATCCAGACCACCCGCGACCTGCCCCGATTCTGGCGCGGATCGTGGCGCGATGTGCAGCGGGACATGAAGGGCCGCTACCCCCGGCATCGCTGGCCGGACGAACCCTGGACCGAAGATCCCAGCCTCAAGACACGCAATGCCTTCGAGAGATCGAGGAACGCGTGATTTGCGCTTGATTCTCTCCCTGATTCGGAGGCAAAGCACTCGACCATGAGTGCACGCATCTATCAGCGCCCGAAGAACGCCATGCAGTCCGGCAAGGCACTGCTGGACCAGTGGGTCCTCGAATTCGTTCCGGCCGAAGCGAAGAAGCCCGACCCCCTGATGGGTTGGGCCGGTTCGGGCGATACCCGGCAGCAGGTCACGCTGAAGTTTCCCGATGTGGAGGAAGCCAAGGCCTATGCCGAACGCTACGGCATCGAAGCGGAAGTCCACGCGACCCCGCCGCGCCGCCTGAAGATCCAGGCCTACGCCGACAATTTCCGCTGACTTACCCGCGCCAGGCGCATTTTCGGCAGCGATCGGCCCGCGTTTCCTGAAGAGGAAGCGCGGGCCGATGCCGTTTTGGCAGCCTCATGGAAGGTCCGGCAAAAAGTGGGACGATCGGGCTGGACAAACCTTTCCGGCCTCTGCATATGGCCGCCCGGGAGTCGGGTGGACGTTTGCGTTCGCCAACCTGGTCAGGTCCGGAAGGAAGCAGCCACAACGGATAGCGGCGGGTCGCCCGGCTCCTTCAGCCCACATCATGAAAACTGGTCCTGAACGCGAAGACCTTTGTCTTCGGTTCTCGCCCGTAGTCGCAGGGCTGTGGAGCAAATTGCTTTTCCGCTGACATTCCGGCCCCCAGTCCCTAGTTTGGCAGGCGATGGACGATTCACGCGACATGTTCAGCGATACCCCCCCTTGGGACGACAAGGAGGAGGAAGAGGCTGCTGCTACCCAGGCCGAACTGGAAGAGGCCGGCCAGGCGTCGATGTTCGGCGATCCTGCGCCGAAGTCTGCACCTTCTCCGGCATCTGCTCTGAGTCCCCCAGAAACGGCCCCTGAGGCTGAACCGGTCGCATCCAAGGCGACAAAGTCCCAGCCTGCAGCGCCTGCCGCACCAGCCGCTGCAGCATCCGCAGCGAGCGTTTCGGCGCAGCCCTATCGCGTGCTCGCGCGCAAGTACCGTCCTCAGACTTTCGCCGAGCTGATCGGTCAGGAAGCGATGGTCCAGACGCTGGCGAACGCCATCAAGCGTGACCGCCTGGCCCATGCCTTCCTGATGACCGGCGTGCGGGGGGTCGGCAAGACCTCTACGGCGCGCCTGATCGCCAAGGCGCTCAACTGCATCGGCCCGGACGGTCAGGGCGGGCCGACAATCGATCCTTGCGGCCGGTGCGAGCCCTGCCAAGCGATTGCCGAAGGCCGCCATATCGATGTGATCGAAATGGACGCCGCCTCGCATACCGGCGTCGACGACGTTCGCGAGATCATCGAGGCGGTGCGCTACGCGGCAGTCTCGGCGCGCTACAAGATCTACATCATCGACGAAGTCCACATGCTGTCGCGCAATGCTTTCAATGCCTTGCTGAAGACTCTTGAGGAACCGCCAGCCCACGTAAAGTTTCTCTTCGCAACCACCGAGGTGGACAAGCTGCCGGTGACGGTACTGTCTCGGTGCCAGCGCTTCGACTTGCGCCGCATTCCCTCGCCGATGCTGGCCGAGCACTTCGCCAAAGTCTGCGGTCTCGAAGGCGTCGAGGCCGAGGGCGAGGCATTGGCGATGGTGGCCGCTGCCGCCGAAGGTTCGGTGCGCGACGGTTTGTCGATACTCGACCAGGCGATCGCGCATGCTGATCTCGATGGAGAAGGCCGCGTCCTTGCCGAAAAGGTGCGCGACATGCTCGGCCTTTCCGACAAGAGCGCGCAGCGCAGCCTCATCACAGCCATTCTCGATGGCAAAGGCGGCGACCTGCTCGATCTGGTGGCGCGCCAATTCTCGCTCGGGGTGGAGCCTATCGCGATCATGCGCGGGCTGATGACGCTGGTTAACCGGGTCGCCGTGGCGCAAGTGGCCGGCGGCGCTCACGACGCGCAATCCGCCGAAGAGCGCGAGGCGATCGAAGGATGGGCCAAAGCGCTGAAAGCCGGGCAGGTGCACCGCATCTGGCAGCTTCTGCTCAAGGGCCACGAGGAAGTGAAATCCGCGCCTGATCCGCTCGTCGCCGTGCAGATGGCGCTGCTGCGGATCATGCATGCTTCGGACATGCCGGACCCCGGCGCGCTGGTGAAGAAGCTCGAAGAACTGGCGGCGCGGGCGCCGACAGTCGCGCCCTCGGCTGAGGGCAAGGACGGTGCGCCCTCCGCGCCGGCCGCGAATCTGGGGCCCAGCCCCGAAATGGTCGCGCGGCGCTGGGAAGAACTGGTCGAGGATGTCGAGCACGTCGGCGAGCTGTCCAGCGCCAACACCATGCGGATGCAGGTGCGCGTGGCCGAGCTTGGGCCTAGTCTGCTGCGCTATTCGCAGCCGCCAGGCTTCAGCGAGGACATCACGGGGTTGCTGCGGGCTTGCCTGGCCAAGGCTACCGGCGAGCGCTGGGAAGTCTACCGGGTCGAAGGGCAGGGCGCGCCGACCCTGGTGGAAATCGCCGAGGCGAAGAAGGCGGCGGAAAGCGACGCGGTCAGCCAGCACCCGCTCGTTCTCGCGGCCAAGGCGGCGTTCCCGCAAGCCGAGATCATAGAGGATGACCGTCCGCTCGCCGTTGGCGGCGGCGGACGCAATTGGAGACGTTGAAATGAAATCGATGGAAGAGATGCTCAAGGCGGCCCAGCAGGCGGCGGAGACCATCCAGAAGCAGATGGACCAGGCTCAGACCAAGCTGGATGCAATGGAAGTCGAAGGGCTTTCGGGCGGCGGTCTGGTCAAGATCCGCTGCTCGGCCAAGGGCCGCGTGATCGGCGTGTCGATCGACGACAGCCTGATGCAGCCGGGCGAGAAGCAGATCCTCGAAGACCTGATCGCGGCGGCTTACAACGATGCGCGCGTCAAGGCCGACTCGGTCGCTGGAGAGGAACTTGCCAAGGCGCAGCAGGGCATGGGCCTGCCGCCGGGCTTCAAGATGCCGTTCTGAGCCGGCCTGGGGTATCACGCCCCCCAGCGATGGCGCGGGGGCGTGAGGACGGCGAATTTGCGTGAAACATGGCGAGAGACACGGAAAATCGCGCTATATTGAACCAGGGCTCCGTCGTTCTTTGGAACGGGGGCAGGGGAGGGGTGAAGGGGTGCGACCGGCGCTTCCACAGTCTTTCGGCGCCGATCCCATTGCGTGGGGCGCGACAGACCCCATATCGTCCCGCGCCCCATGTCGTCTCGGGAAAGGCCGGGGGGCTCTCAGCCGTCCCGCGTGTGTGTTGAAATGGATATGACCTTGAACCTGCTTCCGCTGCTTCCCCTGCGCGACATCGTCGTGTTCCCCGGCATGGTCGTGCCGCTTTTTGTCGGACGCGAGAAATCGGTGGCCGCGCTGGAAGCGGCGATGGCGGGTGAAAAGGACATCTTCCTTCTCGCCCAGCTCGATCCGGGCTGCGACGACCCCGATCGCGACGATCTTTACGATACGGGCGTGATCGCCAGCGTCCTGCAGCTTCTGAAGCTGCCCGACGGCACCGTGCGTGTGCTGGTCGAGGGGCAGGAACGCGCCAAGCTGGAAACGCTGCGCACCGAGCAGTCGGCCGAAGGCGAGATGCTGGTGGCCCAGGTCGAGCGCGTCGAAGCGGTTGAAGCGGACGGCACTGAAACGGCCGCGATGATGCGCTCTGTGGTCGAGCAGTTCGGCGAATATGCGAAGCTCAACAAGAAGCTGTCGCAGGATGCCGGCGACCAGCTCGGCGAGATCGAGGATGCGGCCAAGTTGGCCGACACCATTGCCGCGCAGCTTTCGGCCAAGGTCGGCGACAAGCAGGCCGTGCTGTCCGAGCCGGACCCGCTCAAGCGGCTGGAGATGGTGTTCTCCTTCATGGAAGGCGAACTCGGCGTGCTTCAGGTGGAGCGCAAGATCCGTGGCCGCGTGAAGCGGCAGATGGAGAAGACCCAGCGCGAATATTACCTCAACGAGCAGCTCAAGGCGATCCAGTCGGAACTCGGCGGCGGCGAGGGTGATGAAGCGAACGAGCTTCAGGAGCTTCAGGAACGCATCGAAAGCACGCGCCTGTCCAAGGAAGCGCGCGAGAAGGCGACGGCCGAACTGAAGAAGCTGCGCTCGATGCAGCCGATGAGCGCCGAAGCCACGGTCATCCGCAACTACCTCGATGTGCTGCTGGGTCTGCCCTGGGGCAAGAAGAGCAAGCTGAAGCGCGACATTTCCGAAGCGCAGACCGTCCTCGACGCCGATCACTATGCGCTCGACAAGGTCAAGGACCGCATCGTCGAGTACCTGGCGGTGCAGGCGCGTACGAACAAGCTGAAGGGGCCGATCCTGTGCCTCGTCGGGCCGCCGGGCGTCGGCAAGACTTCGCTGGGCAAGTCGATCGCCAAGGCGACGGGCCGCGAGTTCATCCGCCAGTCGCTGGGCGGCGTACGCGACGAGGCCGAGATTCGTGGCCACCGTCGTACCTACATCGGCTCGCTGCCGGGCAAGATCGTCACCAATCTCAAGAAGGCTGGGAAGTCCAACCCGCTGTTCCTCCTCGACGAGATCGACAAGCTGGGGCAGGATTTCCGCGGCGATCCGGCTTCGGCGCTGCTCGAAGTGCTCGATCCGGAGCAGAATGCGAAGTTCCAGGACCACTACCTCGAACTCGACATCGACCTGTCGGACATCATGTTCGTCTGCACCGCGAACAGCCTGAACCTGCCGCAGCCGCTGCTCGACCGCATGGAGATCATCCGCCTCGAAGGCTACACCGAAGACGAGAAGGTCGAGATCGCCGAGCGTCACCTGGTGCGCAAGCAGGTCGAGGCGCATGGCCTGAAGAAGGGTGAGTTTACGCTGACCCAGGACGGCCTGCGCGACCTGATCCGCTACTACACCCGCGAGGCGGGCGTGCGTACTTTGGAGCGCGAGATCGCCAAGCTGGCGCGCAAGTCGCTGCGCCAGATCCTCGAAGGCAAGGCCAGCGAGGTTACGATCACCCCGGAAAACCTTGCCGAATTCGCGGGCGTGCGCAAGTTCCGCCATGGCGTGGGCGAGGAAGAGCATCAGGTGGGCGCCGTCACCGGCCTCGCCTGGACCGAAGTGGGCGGCGAACTGCTGACCATCGAAAGCGTGACGGTGCCGGGCAAGGGCCAGATCAAGGCCACCGGCAAGCTGGGCGATGTCATGAGCGAGTCGATCCAGGCGGCCTTCAGCTTCGTGAAGGCGCGCTCGCCCGCTTACGGCATCAAGCCTTCGACGATTCAGAAGAAGGACATCCATATCCACCTGCCCGAAGGCGCGGTGCCAAAGGACGGTCCTTCGGCGGGTATCGGCATGGTCACGTCGATCGTCTCGACCCTGACCGGTGTGCCGGTGCGCAAGGATGTCGCCATGACCGGCGAAGTCACGCTGCGTGGACGCGTGCTGCCGATCGGCGGTCTCAAGGAAAAGCTGCTGGCGGCGCTGCGCGGCGGGATCACCACCGTGCTGATTCCGGAGGAGAACCGTAAGGACCTCGCGGAGATTCCCGAGAACGTGAAACAGGGTCTCGATATCATTCCGGTTTCACATGTCGACGAGGTGCTGGCCAAGGCACTGACCGAGCCGCTCGAGGCCATCGAATGGACCGAGGCGGACGAACTGGCGGCAGCGCCTCCCCAGAACGCGACGGCTTCCGCTACGGCACACTGATATCCGCCGGATCACCCTCTATCCATTTCTGGAAAGAGGGTGATCCGGCAATTTTCGATCGAGCAGGGCTGCTTGAAAGAAAGTCTTTTGCGTGAGGGCGCTTGTCAGATGGGCTCCCACCCTGTAACGGCCCGCGTTCCTGCCACGCGCCTTGCCGCAGGATTTTGCTAAGAAGGATCTTGAAATGGGTTACCGGGTTGCCGTCGTCGGCGCGACCGGAAATGTCGGCCGCGAAATGCTCAACATCCTCGCCGAGCGCGAATTCCCCTGCGACGAGATCGCAGCGGTGGCTTCGTCGCGTTCGACCGGGACCGAGATTGAATTCGGCGAAACCGGCAAAATGCTCAAAGTAAAGAACATCGAGCATTTCGATTTCACCGGCTGGGATATCGCCCTGTTCGCCGCAGGGTCCGGCCCCACCGCGATCCACGCACCGCGCGCCGCCGCGCAGGGCTGCGTTGTGATCGACAACTCCTCGCTCTACCGCATGGAGCCCGACATTCCGCTGATCGTTCCGGAAGTGAATCCGGACGCGATCGACGGCTACAAGGCGCGCAACATCATCGCCAACCCCAACTGCTCGACCGCGCAGATGGTGGTGGCGCTCAAGCCCCTGCACGACAAGGCGAAGATCAAGCGCGTCGTCGTATCCACCTACCAGTCGGTTTCCGGCGCGGGCAAGGAAGGCATGGACGAGCTGTTCGAGCAGAGCCGTGCCATCTTCGTGGGCGACCAGGTCGAAGCGAAGAAGTTCACCAAGCAGATCGCCTTCAACGTGATCCCGCACATCGACGTTTTCCTGGACGATGGTTCGACCAAGGAAGAGTGGAAGATGGTCGTGGAGACCAAGAAGATCCTCGATCCCAAGATCAAGGTCCAGGCCACCTGCGTGCGCGTGCCGGTCTTCGTGGGCCACTCGGAATCGCTCAACATCGAGTTCGAGGAAGAGATTTCGGCTGCCGAAGCCCAGGACATCCTGCGTGAAGCGCCGGGCGTGATGCTCGTCGACAAGCGCGAGGACGGCGGATACGTCACCCCGGTCGAAGCCGTGGGCGACGGCGCGACCTACATCAGCCGCGTCCGCGAGGATTCGACGGTCGACAACGGCCTGGCGCTGTGGTGCGTGTCCGACAACCTGCGCAAGGGCGCAGCGCTCAACGCGGTGCAGATCGCCGAGCTGCTCGGCCGCCGTCACCTCAAGAAGGGCTGACGCGGCGAACTCGGACCTCGCACCGATGGAAAGGGTCTGCGGAGCATTTGCTTCGCAGGCCTTTTTCGTTCTGCTCTGCGTGAGCCCTAAAAGCGAGACCCCCGTATTCGCGGGAACGATGAGGATTTAAGCCTTGCCCGCATCTTCTCCGGCCGCGAAAGCTTTCATCTGGGCGTAGGAGAGATCGCGGGCTTCGCCTTCAAGCGTGAGAAGATGGCGCGCCGCTTCCTTGTAGGTTAGAAACGGGCGGTCGTCGACGATGATCGGCGTGGTCCGTCCATTGTAGAGGCGCCGCAGCAGGCGCCGTTGCGGCCTGCTGAGCGGCAGGTCTTCGTCGTTCGTCTCGTCGTGCGTTGTTTCCATATGGCCGTTTATCACGGCCTCGGTGCCATGTCTTTGCTTGCTCAGCAGCGGGGCCGAGTTACTCTCCGTTGCATGACCCGAACCATGACCGGCGGCTGCCAGTGCGGCCGCATCCGCTATGAGGCCGAGGTCGAGAACGACGAGGCCTATCTCTGCCACTGCCGCTATTGCCAGAAGGCGACCGGCGGCTTCGCGGCGGCTTTCGTGCAAGTGGCGAAAGCCGGTGTCGCCTGGGCGCATGAACCGGACTGGTACCAAAGCTCCCCCATCGCCCACCGACCGTTCTGCGCGCATTGCGGCACGCCGCTGGGCTTCGATTTCATCGAGAGCAGCGGCAACATGGACCTGACCCTCGGCAGCTTCGACGATCCCGGTTTCTTCCGCCCGACCGCGCATTCCGGCTGCGAAAGCTTGCATCCTGCCTGGCTCGATACCAAGGACCTGCCCAGACATTACAGCGCGGAGACCGAAAGCGTCGCCTCGCGCTGGAAGGCGGCAGGACTGGAGGTTCCCTAAGTGAGCGATCTGCGCAAGGAAGTCATCGAAGGTTATGCGGGCACCGATCTGGCGGTGCATGTGATGGGAGACACGGGCGCGCGGCCGTTGCTGCTGCTCCACGGCCTGTTCTCCAGCGCCGACGTGAACTGGATCAAGTACGGTAACGCGAAGATCCTCGCCGATGCCGGGTTCGAGGTCTTCATGCCCGACCTTCGCGCCCACGGCCAGAGCGGTGCGCCGCACGATCCCGCCGCCTATCCGGCTGACGTCTTGGTCGACGACCTCAAGCTGGTGATCGCCGCGCTCGGCTTCACCGACTACGACCTCGGCGGCTTCTCGCTCGGCGCGCGGACTTCGGTGCGCGGCGTGCTGGCGGGTCTCGCTCCGCGCAAGCTGATCCTCGGCGGCATGGGCCTCACTGGCCTTTCCGGCTGGGCACGGCGCAGCGCCCACTTCGTGGATGCCATCGACCGCTTCGGCACCATCGAGCGCGGCGACAAGGCTTTTGTCGCGCAGGCGTTCATGAAGTCGATGAAGATCGATCGTGTTGCGGCGCGGCTCCTTTTGCAATCGGTGGACGATACTTCGGCCGATGCCATCGCGCAGATCGCCATGCCCACCCTCTGCGTCTGTGGAGCGGAGGATCATGATAACGGTTCGGCGCCGGAACTGGCAGAGGCGTTGCCGCAGGGGCGTTACATCGAGACGCCGGGCAATCACATGTCTTCGGTGACTTTCAAGGATATGGGCAGGGCGATGGCGGAGTTTCTGCTCGATTGAAGAACAAGGCAGATTCCGGGGGATGATCCCCCGGACCCTCGGAATGTCGAACTTGTGCGCGACCTATCTGTCGGGCGCTCCTTGCGGCGCAGCCTATATGTCTCCCGACGCCGCCATGGGCGCGAGACGGACAGGCAGGGTGTGACCTCGACAGTCATGGGGGTGCAGGGGGGCTTTGCTCCCCTGCTTATTCCCTTCTCTTCCTTCCTCAACAGTTGATCTGACGCAGCGGGCGACTAGTCTCCCCGCCATCAGAGAGACAAATGAGGCATACCCCATGAATTTCGCATCCACCGCGCTTGCCGCGCTTGCGGCCGGGCTTTCGTTCGGCATGGCCGCGCCCGCCTTTGCCGAGGACGCGCCTTCCTACCCGGAGACCGCCCAGGGCGCCGCGCAGTTCATCGCCGCCGCCGAGAAGGATCTGTTCGACTTCTCGGTCGACAATGCCCGTATCAACTGGGTGAACTACACCTACCTCACCGACGACACGGATGCGCTGGCGGCGCAGTCCAACGGGCTGCTCACCGAGAAGCAGGTAAACTATGCGGTGGAAGCGGCGAAGTTCTCGAAATTGCCCGGTCTCGATCCCGACGTTTCGCGCAAGCTGGGCATTCTGCGTCAGAGCATCGTCCTGCCCGCGCCGACCACGCCCGGCGCGGCGGCGCAGCTCAGCGAGATCAGCACGCGCCTCGCCTCGACTTACGGCAAGGGCCGCGGGACGCTGGACGGCAAGGAAATCAACGGTTCGGATATCGAGTCGGAGATGGGCAACCTGACCCATACGCCCGCCGAGTTCGCCGAGATGTGGACGACCTGGCACGACAATGTCGGCAAGCCGATGAAGGCGGACTACGTCAAGATGGTCGGCATCGCCAACCAGGGTGCCAAGGAACTCGGCTATGCCGATGTCGGCGCCATGTGGCGTTCGGGCTACGACATGACCCCGGAGCAGTTCTCGGCGGAGACGGAGCGCTTGTGGGGCGAAGTGAAGCCACTTTATCTCGCGCTGCACACATATGTTCGCCGCAAGCTCAACGAGAAGTACGGCGATACCGTGCAGCCGAACACCGGGGCGATCCGCGCCGACCTGCTCGGCAACATGTGGGCGCAGGAATGGGGCACGATCTATCCGCTGGTGGCGCCGAAGGGCGCGGGAGATCTCGGCTATGACATCGGCGACCTGCTGAAGGCGCAGGGCCGCACGCCGATCGACATGGTGAAGGCGGGTGAGGGCTTCTACTCGTCGCTCGGCTTCGCACCGCTGCCGGAAACGTTCTGGAAGCGCTCGATGATCGTCAAGCCCGCCGACCGCGAGGTGATCTGCCACGCTTCCGCCTGGGACGTCGACAACAAGGACGACATCCGCATCAAGATGTGCACCAAGGTGGATTCGAACGACTTCGTGACGATCCACCACGAACTCGGCCACAACTACTACCAGCGCGCCTACAACAAGCAGCCGTTTCTCTACCTCAACGGTGCCAACGACGGCTTCCACGAAGCCATCGGCGACTTCATCGCGCTGTCGATCACGCCGCAGTACCTCGTGCAGATCGGCCTGCTCGACAAGGCGAAGGTGCCCAGCGCCGACAAGGACATTGGCCTCCTGCTGCGTCAGGCGATGGACAAAGTGGCGTTCCTGCCCTTCGGCCTGCTGATCGACCGCTATCGCTGGGGCATCTTCGACGGTTCGATCCAGCCTGCCGACTACAACAAGGCCTGGACCAAGATGCGCCTCGATTACCAAGGCGTTACGCCGCCCGCACCGCGCAGCGACGATGGGTTCGATGCCGGGGCCAAGTTCCACGTTCCGGGCAACACGCCCTATACGCGCTACTTCCTGGCCCGCATCCTGCAGTTCCAGTTCTACCAGGCCGCGTGCAAGCAGGCTGGCTGGAAGGGCCCGCTCCACCGTTGCAGCTTCTACGGTGACAAAAAGGTCGGCGCGAACCTGAACAAGATGCTGGAAATGGGCATGTCGAAGCCCTGGCCGGAAGCGCTCAAGGCTTTCACCGGCACCCCGCAGATGAGCGCCAAGCCGATGCTCGACTACTTCGCGCCGCTGAAGAAGTGGCTCGACGAGCAGAACAAGGGCCAGAAGCAAGGCTGGTAAACGAAACGGCCCCGGCGATTCGCCGGGGCCGTTTCGAGCCGATTGGGGGAGCCGGTTCGCACCGGCTCCCTTTTTTCATGCGCGGGGCGGGTTGCTACGGTGGCAAGGGACCCGCCCGGCGATGTCCGCAGGATCAGCGGAAGGGCGGCTCGTTGAACGCGCGCAGCTTGCGGGAATGGAGCTTCTCGCCCTCCGCGCGGAGCAGGTCGCAGGCGTGGAGACCGATCTTGAGGTGGCTGGCGATGGCCTCCTCGTAGAAGCGGTTGGCCTGGCCCGGCAGCTTGAGTTCGCCGTGGATCGGCTTGTCGGAAACGCAGAGCAGGGTGCCATAGGGCACGCGGAAGCGATAGCCCTGGGCGCTGATCGTGGCGCTTTCCATGTCGATGCCGATGGCGCGGCTGAGGCTGAAGCGGTGCGCGGATTCGGTATAGCGCAGTTCCCAGTTGCGGTCGTCGGTGGTGACGACGGTGCCGGTGCGCATGCGCTTCTTGAGATTGGCGCCGCCTTCGCCGCTCACCGCTTCTGCCGCCGAGGCCAGCGCCTGCTGCACTTCGGCGATCGCGGGAAGCGGGATCTCGGGCGGCAGCACCGGATCGAGCACATGGTCGTCGCGCAGGTAGGCATGGGCGAGTACGTAGTCGCCGATGCGCTGGCCTTCGCGCAGCCCGCCGCAGTGGCCGATCATCAGCCAGACTTCGGGACGGATCACCGCAAGGTGGTCGGTGATGGTCTTGGCGTTGGACGGGCCGACGCCGATGTTGACGAGCGTGATGCCCGACTTGTCGGGGCGGATCAGGTGGTAGGCCGGCATCTGGTGGCGCCGCCAGGCGGTGTCGGACAGGCGCTCGCGGGCATTGTCCACCGGGCTGTCGAGGTAGAGGCCGCCGGCGCCGGAAAGCGCGGTATAGCCGTCGGTGCCGATCTGCTGGCCCGCCCAGTCCACGAACTCGTCCACATAGCGGTGGTAGTTGGTGAAGAGGATGTAGCGCTGGCAGTGCTCGACGCTGGTGCCGGTGTAATGTTGCAGGCGCGCGAGGCTGAAGTCGGTGCGCAAGGCGTCGAACAGCGCCAGCGGCAGAGGTTCATCGGCGGACTGACGGAACACGCCGTCCGAGATCTCGTCGCCGATCAGGGCCAGTTCGGTGGTGGGGAAATGGGCGGCCAGCTCCTGCGGGGTCACGTTGCCCATGCCGACGCCGTCGAGGACGTAAGGGAAGGGGATCTCCTGCCGAGACGCGCCGACCTCGATCGTCACTTCGTAGTCTTCGTGCAGCAGCGCCAGCTGTTCTTCGAGGTAGTCCGCGAAAAGCCGAGGCTTGGTGATCGTGGTGACGTATGTCCCCACATCGTTCAGGCGGCCGAACGATCGGCCGTAGAACGTGCCGCGCTCCACACCGCTGTAGGTGATGCGCAGTTCCGGGTAGCACCATGCGAGCGTCTCGCGGCGGTCGGCGGGAGGGAGGGTGCCGTTCTCGACAAAGGCGGCGATGTCGGCCTTCAGAGTAGTGACGGCGGTCTCGTAGACGCGGACCAGTTCCGCGAGGGTGCTTTCTATCGTTTCCATCGCCCACACTTACGCGATTCGTATTGCAGTGCAATAGTCGGGCAGGCGTGGATGGAGGGTGGATCGCTGGCCGATCAAAGAGAAAGGCCCCCGCTCCCGTGGGAGCGAGGGCCCTCGATCTCGACGGTCGTTACCGCGAAAAGGAAGCTCAGGCCTCTTCTTCGGTCTCGGCAACGTCCTCTTCGACCGCGATTTCGCCGGGTTCGGCGTTCGGGTCATAGGCTTCGGTGAAGCCCGAGACGTCCTGTTCGAACATCGCGGCCATCACGTCCACGCCCTGCGACTGCAGGTCGGCTTCGTCGGGCGAACGCGCGACGTTCACCTTGATGGTGACCGAGACTTCGGGGTGCAGGTTCACGCGAACGTCGAACACGCCGATGGTCTTGATCGGGCGCTCGAGCACGATCATCTGCTTGCTGACTTCGGCGCCCTGTTCGTTGAGAGCGTCGACGATGTCACGCACGGAAACCGAACCGTAGAGCTGGCCCGAGTTCGAGGAGGCGCGGATCAGGACGACCTGCTTGCCTTCGACGTTGCCCGAGTGCGCTTCGGCCGACGAGCGACGCTCGGCGTTGTCGGCTTCGATCTTCGCGCGGTTGGCTTCGAAGACCTTCTTGTTCTTCTCGTTGGCGCGCAGGGCCTTCTTGTTGGGAAGAAGGTAGTTGCGGGCGTAACCGTCCTTGACGGAAACGACATCGCCGATGGCGCCGAGCTTCTCGACGCGTTCGAGGAGGATGATGTCCATGAGGCTAGCCCTCCTTACTTGACGATGTAGGGCAGGAGGCCGATGTGCCGGGCGCGCTTGATCGCCTGGCTCAGCTCACGCTGCTTCTTTGCGGAAACCGCGGTGATGCGGCTGGGAACGATCTTGCCACGCTCGGACATGAAGCCCTGAAGCAGACGCACGTCCTTGTAGTCGATGGCCGGAGCGTTCTTGCCCGAGAACGGGCAGGACTTGCGGCGGCGGAAGAATGCACGTGCCATGGAAATCAGTTCCCTTCACGTTCACGACGGCGAGTACGCTCGCGGTCGCTCTTGCGCATCATGACCGACGGACCAGCTTCGTGCTCGTCGACGCGGATGGTCAGGTAGCGAATGACGTCTTCGTTGATCTGCGTCTGGCGCTCGAGCTCGGCGATGGTATCGCCGGGAGCTTCGATGTTGAGCATCACGAAGTGCGCCTTGCGGTTGCGCTTGATCTTGTACGCGAGATTCTTGAGGCCCCAGGTCTCGGTCTTGGTGACCTTGCCCTGGTTCGCTTCGACGATCTCGGTGGCGGCGGCGGCAAGTGCATCGACTTGCGCCTGGCTGAGGTCCTGGCGTGCCAGGAACACGTGCTCATACTGAGCCACGGCAGCTTCCTTTATCTATAACTAACCGATCGCTGGCTTGTCCGCGGGATTGCGGGGCCCCTCCGGCTTTCTTCCTTCCCGTCCGGCATGCGGCATGGCGCACGAGACGGAAGGCGGCCCCTTAGCGGATCTGCGGCGGAACGCAAGCTAAAGCTGATCGCAAGCCGGGCGGCTCGCAGGGTTCGCCGGGAGGGCATGCATTCAGAGCGCTGTGCTTTATGGAGCGATCTATCGTCCAAGTCGTTTGGCATGCACGACTTTGTCCGCTTTCGCTTGATCGCCGGAACTTTCCCCCGCATGGCTGCGCTTCGCACTCTCAACTTAAGGGATTTCTTCTCAGATGGCTTCCGGCCTCGTAGCTCTTCTCGATGACGTGGCGGTGATCGCCCGCGCCGCCGCAGCCTCGCTGGACGACGTGGGGCTGGGCGTGGCCAAGGCCGGCAGCAAGGCGGCGGGCGTCGTGATCGACGACGCGGCGGTGACGCCGGGCTATGTCACCGATTTCACGCCCGAACGCGAACTGCCGATCATCTGGAAGATCGCCAAGGGCAGCCTGTTCAACAAGCTTGTCATCCTCCTGCCGATCGCGCTGCTGTTGAGCGCTTTCCTGCCCTGGCTGATCACCCCGATCCTGATGATCGGCGGCGCCTATCTGGCCTTCGAAGGGGCCGAAAAGGTCATCGAGAAGTTTGGCGGAGAGCATCACGGCGAAACCCTGGAAGAACCCGTCCAGGATGTCGCGGCGTTCGAGAAGAGCCGGGTGTCCGGCGCCATCCGCACCGACCTGATCCTGTCGGCGGAGATCATGGCGATCGCCCTTTCGGAAGTGGCCGACAATTCGCTCGTCACGCGGGCGGTGGCCTTGGCGCTGGTCGGCATCGTCATCACGGCGGGCGTCTACGGCGCGGTCGCGCTGATCGTGAAGATGGACGACATCGGCCTGCACCTCGCCAAGAAGCAGGGTGCGGGAACCCAGGCTTTCGGGCGCATGCTGGTGAGCGGCATGCCGAAGGTGCTGACGGTGCTGGCCTCGGTCGGCACGCTGGCGATGCTTTGGGTCGGCGGCGGGATCATCCTTCACGGCCTGGAGGAACTGGGTGTTCCGGCTCCGGCCCATGTGGCGCACGACTTCCAGCACTGGCTGGCCGCGGTCGGTGGACCGCTTGGCGCGGTGCTCGGCTGGCTGGGCTATGCCGTGGCTTCGGCGCTAGTGGGCCTCGTACTGGGCGCGGTGATCGCCGTGATCGTTCACCTTATCGCCAAGGCGCGCGGCAAGGCGCACTGAGTCCCGGGGCAACCCGTCGTCCCGGATCATGTCCGGGACGACGCGGGTCAGGGCAGCCGTGCGAGCAGATCCCTGGCAAACACCGTTAGCGTATCATCGCGCGCGCCCATCACCACCACCCGGTCTCCAGGCCTGGCGATCTCGACGATACGGCTGGCGCAATCCTCGCGAGCAGGGACATATTCGGCCCCAGGTCCATTGCCTCCGCCGTCCGCCTCGATCAGCCGCACGATCCGCTCGCTGCCTTCCGAGCGGTCCACCGTGCCGCCAAAATAGACCGGATCGCACAGGATCGTCACGTCGCCGCCGTCCAGCTTGGTGGCGAGCACTTCGGCCAGTTCATGCCCCATCTGCTTGAGCGGGCCATAGCCGTGGGGCTGAAAGAACGCGATAACGCGCCCCGGATGGGCCTTGAGCGTCGCCAGCGTGGCCGAGACCTTGTCCGGGTTGTGACCGAAGTCGTCGATCACCGTCACGCCGGAGGGCGAAGTGCCGACGATGTCGAACCGCCGCGCAAGCCCCATGAAACTGCCCAGCGCTGCTACGGCCTCGGCCACCGATACGCCCGCGGCACTGGCGGCGGCGATGGCGGCGAGCGCGTTGTAGAGATTGTGCCGCCCCGGCACCTTGAGCACCAGCGCATGCGAGGATCCCTCGCGCCGATCCAGCACGGTGGCGGTCAGCGCGGTCGGACCTTCGACCACATCGATGGCGCCGATCTGTGCTTCTGGTGACGCAATTCCGAACGTCACCAGAGCCTTGGCATGGGGGGCGAGGGCGGCGGTTTCCGCATCGTCGAGATTGATCGCCGAAACGTCCGCTCGGCCGAGGAAATCGCCGAAAAGCTGGCGCAGTTCCTCAAGGCTCTTGTGATCGAGGCTGACATTGCCCAGCACCGCGACCTTCGGACGATAGAGCGCGATGGAACCGTCGCTCTCGTCCACTTCCGAGACGAAGGCGTTGCCCTCACCCACGCGGGCGCTGGCGAAAGGCGCGTCGGGCGAGGCGAAGTTCTTCATCACCGCGCCGTTCATGATCGTGGGATCGCGGCCAGCATGGGTCATGATCCAGCCGGTCATGCCGGTGACGGTGGACTTGCCCGAAGTGCCGCCGATGGCCACGCCGAAGGGGGCGGCGTTGAACAGGGTCGCCAGAAGTTCCGCGCGGCTCATGCGCGGGCAGCCGAACGCTTTCGCACGGATCACTTCCGGCACGGTGTCTTCCACGGCGGCCGACGCCACCAGGGTCTGCTCCGCGCCAGTGATGCCGCTGCCGTCCTGCGGGTGCAGGTCGAAGCCGAGGCTTTCCAGCCAAGAGAACTTTTCGGGCGTGCGGCCCTGGTCGCGGCTGCGGTCCGAGCCGGCGACTTGCGCGCCGTGCCCCTTGAGGATCAGGGCGAGCGGCAGCATGCCGGATCCGCCGATGCCGCAGAAGAACCAGGGATGAGAAGTGAGATCGTGATGCGCGGACGTCATGACGCTTCGGTATGCGGCCTTGTTCGTCCTGACAACCTCGATAGGAAGGGACCATGACCCGTATCGCAGTTTGTGCACCGTCCACCCCGATCACCCGCGAGGATGCGGAGGCCGTCGTCGCGCTTGCCGCCGCCGAGTTCCCGGGCGTGGAACTGGTGATCCATGACCAGTGCTTTGAAGTGGACGGCCACTTCGCCGGAGGCGATGCGCGGCGTATCGCGGCGCTGGTGGAATGTGCCAACGATCCCTCGGTGGAGGCGGTCTGGTTCGCGCGCGGCGGCTATGGCGCCTGCCGGGTGGCGGAAGCGGCGATCGCCAAGTTCACGCACGACGCGCAGGCGAAGACTTTCCTGGGCTATTCGGACGCGGGATACATGCTGGGCGGACTCTATCGCGCGCGGATCGGCAAGCCGGTCCATGGCCCGATGCTGGCCGATATTCGCCGCGAGGGCGGAGCCGAGGCGGTGCGCCGCGCGCTGCGCTGGCTGACCGGCGATGCCTCGGGCCTGGAGCCGAGCGGAGACAAGCATCCCCGCGTCGCCTTCAACCTGATGACGCTGGCGATGCTCTGTGGCACCCCGCTGATGCCGGGTCTGGCGGGCCATGTCGTGCTGGTGGAGGAGGTGTCGGAATATCTCTATGCCGTGGACCGGCTGTTCTTCCACCTGACTGCCCACCTCGGCGGCGTGGCCGGTCTGCGTCTGGGCCGGATCAGCGAGGTACCGGAGAATGACCGGCCGTTCGGTGCCGAGGCTGAGGAAATCGCGCGTCATTGGTGCGCGCATCACGCCATTCCCTACCTCGGTCGCGCCGATATCGGACATGATGCGATGAACAGTATCGTACCGTTCGGGGTTGCCGAGTAGCCTCAAGGTCAATAACGCGCCGCGCCACATCCAGATTCGCAAATCGGCAGGGTCGTTTCCGAAACCCGCCGGACAGAAGGAGCCGCCAAGATGCGTGCATTCGTTTTCCCGGGACAGGGCAGCCAGAAGGTCGGCATGGGCGCCGAACTCGCCGAAGCCAGCACAGTCGCGCGCGAGGTCTTCCAGGAGGTGGACGAGGCGCTCGGCCAGAATCTCTTCCGCGTGATGACGCAGGGCCCCGAAGAGGAACTGACGCTCACCGAGAATGCCCAGCCGGCGATCATGGCCAATGCCGTCGCCGTCCTGCGCGTGCTGGAGAAGGAAGGCGGCGTGACGCTGGCCGACAAGGCCGATTTCGTCGCCGGACACTCGCTGGGTGAATATACCGCGCTTTGCGCTGCCGGAGCCTTCAGCCTTGCCGACACCGCGCGCCTCCTGAAGCTGCGCGGCCAGTCGATGCAGGCAGCGGTTCCGGTCGGCCTTGGCGCCATGGCGGCGCTGCTGGGCGCTGATATCGAGAAGGCGACTGAACTTGCCGCCGCTGCTGCCGAAGGTCGGGTCTGCACCGTCGCCAACGACAACGATCCCACGCAGGTCGTGATCTCCGGCCACAAGGAAGCCATCGAGCGCGCCGTCGCGCTGGTGAAGGACTTCGGGATCAAGCGCGGCGTGCTGCTGCCGGTCTCGGCGCCGTTCCACTGCCCGCTGATGCAGCCCGCTGCCGACGCCATGGCAGAAGCGCTGGGCAAGACTCCTCCGGGCAGCCTGCATGTGCCGCTCTTCGCCAATGTCACCGCCTCGGTCGTCACCGACCCCGCCGAAGTGCAGCGCCTGCTGGTGGAACAGGTCACCGGCCGCGTCCGCTGGCGCGAAAGCGCGATCGCCATGCGCGAGGCCGGCGTCGACACCTTCGTCGAACTTGGCGGCAAGGTGCTCGGGCCGATGATCAAGCGTTCGGCCGGGGAGGTGGAAGTGATCTCCGCCGTGACCATGGCCGAGATCGAGGAACTGACCAAAACCCTTTGATCCGCGTCGTCCCGGGCTTGACCCGGGACCGCTGGAGGCTTGAAGAAAGGTCCGTTCAGCGGACCAGCGCTCCCCGCCACGGGAGAGCGCGTCACGGAGATTTGAAAAGATGTTCAACCTCAACGGAATGACCGCCCTCGTCACCGGCGCCTCGGGCGGTATCGGTTCGGCCGTCGCCCGCGCGCTGGCCGCGCAGGGTGCCCGCCTTGCCATCTCGGGCTCGAATGCCGAAAAGCTGCGCGCCTTCCGCGACGAGCTTGACGAGCACACCCCGCAGCATGTGCAGGACGTCGATCATGTCGCCATCGCCTGCAACCTCGGAGATCCCGAGCAGGTGGAGAAGCTGGTTCCCGCCGCGCTCGAATCGCTCGGCAAGATCGACATCCTGATCAACAACGCCGGCATCACCCGTGACAACCTTGCCATGCGCATGAAGGACGAGGAGTGGGACCAGGTCATCAGGATCAACCTGGAATCGACTTTCCGCCTGATGCGCGCCGTCACCAAGCCGATGATGAAGGCGCGCTTCGGCCGCATCATCAACGTCACTTCGGTCGTCGGCACCACCGGCAATCCCGGCCAGATGAACTACTGCGCGGCCAAAGGCGGCATCACTGCCATGTCCAAGAGCCTTGCGCAGGAACTCGCCAGCCGCAACGTCACCGTCAACTGCATCGCGCCGGGCTTCATCCGCACGGCGATGACCGATGTGCTGCCCGATGCGCAAAAGGACGCGCTGAACGGCCGCATCCCGATGGGCCGCATGGGCGAGGGCGACGATATCGCCGCTGCCGCCGTGTTCCTGGCTTCGAAAGAAGCCGGCTACGTCACCGGCCAGACGATCCACGTCAACGGCGGCATGGTAATGATCTGAGGTCATGAAGCGGGTCTCGATCCTTGCAGCAGCCGGAGTCGCACTGCTGCTCGGGTCGTGCTCGTCCGACTTCGACTTCCACGCCGAGATGATCGGTGGGCGCCTGGCTTTCGTGCCCACCGGAAACTGGTTTTCGCGGCCGGATCGCTTCTGCATGGTGGACGTGCGGGCCTCGAGCGGTCCGCGGGCCAAGGCAGAAGCAGGGGACGATCCCCAGCAGATTGCCGAGGGTGCCTACTGGTCCTATTGGCCGGACGGCTGCAATAACAGGTTCCCGTTCGTCTATGGACAGGCTCTGAAGGGAAAATCGGTTCTCGACACGCGCAGCGGGTTGGAGCGGCCCCATGTCCGCGCAAAGCGGCTGTCGCCCAATGTGGTCTATGAAATTCGGGTGCTCGCGCCCCGCTCGGCTTATGGCAGCGCTCGTTTTGCGCTGGATGGGCAGGGGCATGTGCGGAATTTCGGGCCATAAGCCTGCGGTACTTTTCGCAGCGCATCGATGCCGCTGGTCGAGCTAATTCGCTGCGCAAAGCCCACTTGAATGTTTTTGATGCCGAACTCCGTAGAACGCGTTCGGATCGGTTGAAAAACGACCGAAATCCCCCTGTTTATCCCCAGAAACACCATAGTGCGCGCAATAGTCGCTTGCCGCCTGTTTTCCGTTCGCTAGAGATATTCGTCCTGAAATTCGGGATGCGCGCGCATCCTTAGCCCGACCAAGGGGGACTAGAGGCGCCATGAAGGCCACAATCGAACGTTCCACGCTCCTGCGCTGCCTGTCGCACGTGCAGTCCGTCGTCGAGCGGCGCAATACCATTCCCATCCTATCCAACGTCCTGATCGAGGCTTCGGGCGGCGGATCGCTGCGCATCATGGCGACTGACCTCGACTTGCAGGTCGTTGAAACCCTGGGTGCCGTCTCGGTCGAACAGGCCGGTGCGATCACGGTTTCCGCGCACCTGCTGTTCGACATCGCGCGAAAGCTGCCCGACGGCAGCCAGGTAAGCCTCGACGTGTCGGACAATCGCATGGTGGTGAAGGCGGGGCGCAGCCGCTTCCAGCTTCCCACCCTGCCGCGCGACGATTTCCCGATGATCGCAGAAGGCGAACTGCCGACCAGCTTCGAGATCCCGGCCGCCACGCTGGGCCAGCTGATCGACCGTACCCGCTTCGCGATCTCCACCGAGGAAACGCGTTACTATCTCAACGGCATCTTCCTCCACGTCTCGGACGAGGAGCTGAAGGCTGCCGCCACCGACGGTCACCGCCTGGCGCGCTTTACGCTCGCCCGCCCCGACGGCGCCGAGGGCATGCCGGATGTGATCGTGCCCCGTAAATGCGTCGGCGAACTGCGCAAGCTGCTTGAAGAAGCGCTCGACACCAATGTGCTCATCGATCTTTCGGCCAGCAAGATCCGTTTCACCCTCGGCGGCGAGAACGGCGTGGTGCTGACCAGCAAGCTGATCGACGGCACGTTCCCGGACTACACGCGCGTCATCCCGACCGGGAACGACAAGCTGCTGCGGATCGATCCCAAGAGCTTCTTCGAAGGCGTGGACCGCGTGGCGACCATCGCCACCGAGAAGACCCGCGCGGTGAAGATGGCGCTGGAACAGGACCGCGTGACGCTTTCGGTGACTTCGCCCGACAACGGCACGGCCGCGGAAGAGGTTCCGGCGGACTACGGTTCGGATGGCTTCGAGATCGGCTTCAATGCCAACTATCTCAAGGACATACTCGGACAGATCGACGGCGACACGGTGGAACTCCACCTTGCCGACGCCGGCGCGCCCACGCTCATCCGGCAGGACGAAAAGAGCCCGGCGCTCTACGTGCTCATGCCGATGCGCGTCTGACCTAAGTTTCGGGTTGCAGAACAAGGCCGGGGTGCTTCCCCGGCCTTTTTCATTGCAGTCAGCTCTCCTGAACCGAGGGATGGGCCTTGGCGATCATGCGGTCCACCTCGACGATCTTCTCGCGCGGGGCGCCCGCTCGGGCGTTGGCGACTTCGGCTTCGTCGATCTTCTGCCACTCGGTGAATTTGACGTAGTCGATCCCGCGCTGCGCCGCGAGTGCCTCGAAGCCGGATCGCCCCGTCTTTCCGCTGCCTGCCTCTCCCCAGGCGCCGAGATCGGCGTCGATCTTTTCGACGATGGCGAAGCCGTCCGGACGATTGGTGCCGATCGTTCCCGTAGGCCCGCGCCGCGCCCAGCCGACGCAATAGAGGCCGGACATGATACGCCCCTCGACATTGGCGAAGCGGCCGCCTTGTTCGTCATAGGGGACGTCCGGTATTCGCGAGGTCTGGTAGCCAATGCAGGCGATGACGATCCCAGCCGGGATGTGGTAGGTCTCGCCGGTGCCCACGGCTTTGCCGTCTGCCAGCCTGGTACGTTCGATCTCCACGCCCTCGACCCGGTCCGTGCCGAGGATTGCGCGCGGAGCCGCGAAGAAATCGAACTCGATGGCGATGTCGCGGCCGGGGCAGGCGATCTCTGCCGCGCCGTCCCGGCCATTGTCGTTGGCGGAAGTTTCCGCAGCGGCGAAGCTGCGCAAGTGGCCCATCGTCTTGCGCATGCCGGGATCGAGCCCGGCGTCCTCTGCCAGCGGGGGCAGGTCGGCGGGATCGACGCGGGGGCAGGCGCGCGCGAGTTTCGCCAGCTCGCCCAACTCCTTCGGCGTCATGGTAACCTGATGCGGCCCGCGCCGTCCCAGGATGACGATCCGCCTGATGCGCGCGGTCTGCAGCGAGGCCAGGGCATGGGCTACGATGTCGCTGCCTTCGAACTCCTCGCCGGACTTCGCGAGGATCCGCGCGACGTCCAGCGCGACGTTGCCGTTGCCGACGATCACTGCCGTGTCATGGCTGAAATCGGGATGCAGCTCGGCGAATTGAGGATGTCCGTTGTACCAGCCGACGAAGGCGGCGCTGCCGTAGACGTTGGGCAAGTCTTCGCCCGGCAGGCCCAGCTTGCGGTCGTTCGGCGCGCCGGTCGCGAGCACGACCCCGTCATAGAGACCGCGCAATTCGTCGATGGTGATGTCGCGCCCGACCATGACGTTGCCGACGAAGCGGACATTCTTGCTGAGGGCGGTGGTTTCGTAGCGCCGCGCGACGCTCTTGATGCTTTGGTGATCGGGGGCGACGCCAGTGCGGATCAGCCCGAAGGGCACGGGCGAGGAATCGAAGATGTCGACCCGGACGCCGTCTTTCCATTGTTTGAGCGCTGCCTCGGCGGTGTAGTACCCGGCCGGTCCCGATCCGACTATGGCGATGTGTCGCATGGATTTTTCTCCCAGGCGGACGGAAACTGCGCCAGCGCGCCCGCCATTCACGAAGTGATCACGGTTGCGCACACTCGGCAAGCGAAAACAGGCCGGGCGGTCGGCGCCTGCCATATATATGGCTCGATCGGATAGGATCGAATGGGGTAGGGACCAATTGCGGTTTGGTTGCCGGAACTTAACACTTTCGCAATGGCGCGGAGGCAATAGCCGATCCAATGGCGAAGAAGGGACTCAAGGAGCTGAACGGGCAGCCGTGCGAAAGCGCGTCGAACCCGCCTGCGTCCGGTCCTGAGGTTGGACCCGGCGTCGAGGGTGCGGAAAACCGAGGCGTTCCCAACTTCGCCTTCCTTCGCGGCCGCGCGCCGAGCAGCGATCCGCTGCACTTCTTCATCGCCCGGCGCTGGGAACTCATGGCGCCCGCCATGGTCTGCACGATGGTCGCCCTGGGCTTCACGTCGCGCAGTGCGCCGGGTTCGCTGTCCCTGTTGCTTTCCTTTGCAGCCGTTCTGCTGTGTCTCGCCACGCCCTGGCTGGCGACCGTCGAGGGAAGTCTGCATCACCGCAGCTGGAAGCGTTATCCGCTGATGCTGGTGACGATCGCGCTACCGATGCTGCTGTTTGGAATGGCCGCCGCGCAATGGACGCGCGAGGTTCCGGCGCTGGACTGGCGCATCACGATCAAGGGCTATGGTCTGCTGGTCCTGCTGGCGACCGTGCTGCTCGACCGCCGACTGACATCGATCGTCGCCGCGACGCTGGGGGTCTGGGCCGGCGCTTCGCTTCACTCCGCCTCGCTCGGGACTTTCGGACTGCTGGGAGCAGGGCTCGTCATCGGACTGGTGGCGGCGATGCGGCAGGCGCGGCTCGCCCGCGAGGAATCGATGCGTCTGGCGATCCAGGAGCGGGAACGGCACCGCGCGGAGGAATTGCTGCGCGAATACGAGGAGACCGGTCAGGGGTGGTTCTGGGAAACCGATCGCCGGGGCCTGGTCGCCTATGTTTCGCCCCGCATCGCCGAACTGCTGCACAGCCGCCAGACCGAGCTTTACGGCAAGCCCTTTCTCAGCCTGTTCCGCTTGCGCGCGGAAGACCACGACAGCGAGCGTACGCTGGCGTTCCATCTCTCGACCCGGTCCTCTTTCCAGGACGTGGCCGTGCGTGCCGCTACCGACGAACAGGATGAGCGCTGGTGGTCGATCAGCGGCCGACCGGTGCTGGACCAGTTTCACAACTTCCTGGGCTTTCGCGGCTCCGGCATCGACCTGACCGAGACGCGCAAGTCGCAGCAGCACGTCACCCGGCTCGCCCGTTTCGATTCGCTGACCAAGCTCGCCAACCGGTTCCAGATGTCGGAGTGGCTGGAGAAGGTCATCAACTCGCCGCGGACCGAAAACCGGGCCTGCGCGGTGTTCCTGCTCGATCTCGACCGTTTCAAGCAGGTCAACGACACCTTGGGCCATCCGGCCGGCGATGCCCTGCTCAAGCAGGTCGCGGAGCGCCTGCGCCTGACGGTGGCGAACATGGGGCGGGTGGGGCGCCTCGGCGGAGACGAGTTCCAGGTGATCCTGCCGGGCTATCACCAGCATGAAGGTCTTGGCCATCTGGCGCGCCGCGTGATCGAGAACCTGTCGCAGCCTTATTCCATCGATGGCACCCGCGTCACCATCGGCGCCTCGGTAGGCATCGCCATGTGCCCCGAGGACGGTACCAGCAGCGAAGTGCTGATCCGCAATGCCGACCTCGCGCTCTACGCCGCCAAGGACGGAGGGAGAGGGCGCCATCATTTCTACGACGACGATCTCCACTCCGACGCGCGCGAGCGCCAGCAGCTGGAGCAGGACTTGCGCGACGCCATAGCGGGCGGCGCGCTTGAACTGCACTATCAGCCGCAGATCCATACCAAAACCCAGACGATCACCGGCTTCGAAGCGTTGCTGCGCTGGAAACACCCCCGGCACGGCTATCTGTCACCGGCCAAGTTCGTGCCCGTGGCGGAGGAAACCGGGCTCGTCTCGGAAATCGGCGAATGGGTCCTACGCAAGGCCTGCCGCGACCTTGCCGCCTGGCCGAACGACGTGCGCGTGGCAGTGAATGTCTCGCCGCTGCAGTTCGCCAATGCCGAACTGCCCTCGATCGTCGCGCAGGCGATCGCCGATTCGGGCATTGCGGCGAAGCGGTTGGAACTGGAGATCACCGAAAGCGTCTTCCTCGGCGAGGACGCGTCCACCGAAGCCATGTTCGGCGCGCTCAAGGACATCGGCGTGCGCCTGGCACTGGACGATTTCGGGACGGGTTATTCCTCGCTCGGCTACCTGAAGAAAGCCCCGTTCGACAAGATCAAGATCGACCAGAGCTTCGTGCGCGGCGCCTGCGTCGAAGGCAGCCGGAACGGCGCGATCATTTCCTCCATCGTCAGCCTTGCCGAAGCGCTGGGCATGGAAACGACAGCCGAGGGCGTGGAGACTTTCGATGAACTCGATCTCGTTCGCCTGCTCGGATGCAGTCACATCCAAGGCTACATCTACGAAAAACCGCTGAGTTCTGCCGAAGTCGTCGCGCGGCTGGAGCGCGGGCTCGTCGCCGTCGCCAGCGGCCCCCGTTCCGCCCGCGCCTCGCGCCAGCCGACGACGCGCAAGGTCGTCCTTGAGCACGGCGGTCATGTCTATCACGGGATCATCCGCAACATTTCCGCCACCGGCGCCACGGTGGAAGGGCTGTGGAACGTACCGGTGGATACCGAGTTCGCACTCCAACTGGCCGAGGGCACCGTCGTCCTCGCCACCGCGCGCTGGTGCCGACGTGGCCGCATGGGGGTCGAATTCGTCGACCCGCTCGAACTCGACGCCTCAGGCAACGTCCTGATCGCACCGACCGATGTTGCCGCCGGTCGAACCGGGGAAACGGGCGCGGCGGGATTGCTGCGCAAGACAGGTTGACGGCACGGGCGAAAATGCGCGCGGACCGCATTTTCAAACGGCTCAAGCGCTGCTAACGGCGCTCCCATGACCGAACTCGCCCAGATCCGAAATTTCTCGATCATTGCCCATATCGATCACGGCAAGTCCACGCTTGCCGACCGCCTGATCCAGCGCACCGGAGGCCTCTCCGACCGCGAGATGAGCGCCCAGGTGCTCGATAACATGGACATCGAGAAGGAACGCGGCATCACCATCAAGGCGCAGACCGTGCGCCTGAACTACACGGCGTCCGACGGGATCACCTATGAGCTGAACCTCATGGACACGCCCGGCCACGTCGACTTCGCCTACGAAGTCAGCCGCAGCCTTGCCGCCTGCGAGGGCGCGCTGCTGGTAGTGGACGCGGCGCAGGGCGTGGAAGCGCAGACCCTGGCCAACGTCTATCAGTCGATCGAGCACGATCATGAGATCGTGCCCGTGATCAACAAGATCGACCTGCCCGCCGCCGAGCCGGAAAAGGTGCGCAACGAGATCGAGGAAGTGATCGGCATCGACGCTTCCGACGCCGTGCTCGCCTCGGCCAAGTCGGGCATCGGCATCGACGAGATTCTCGAAGCCGTCGTCGCCAAGATCCCTGCGCCCAAAGGCGATCGCACTGCGCCGCTGAAGGCCATGCTGGTCGATTCCTGGTACGATCCCTATCTCGGCGTCGTCATTCTGGTGCGCGTGATCGACGGGGTCATCAAGAAGGGCCTCAACGTCAAGTTCATGCAGGGCGGCACCGACCATCTGGTCGACCGCGTCGGCTGTTTCACGCCCAAACGCATCGACCTGCCCGAACTGGGGCCGGGCGAAATCGGCTTCATCACCGCGCAGATCAAGGAAGTGGAGCAGGCGAAAGTCGGCGACACCATCACTACCGTGAAGGGCGGCGCGGCGCAGGCTTTGCCGGGCTACAAGGAAGTGCAGCCGGTGGTGTTCTGCGGGCTCTTCCCCGTCGATGCCAACGACTTCGAGAAGCTGCGCGAATCGATCGGCAAGCTGCGCCTGAACGACGCCTCGTTCAGTTTCGAAATGGAATCGAGCGCGGCGCTAGGCTTCGGTTTCCGCTGCGGCTTCCTCGGGCTGCTGCACCTGGAGATCATCCAGGAGCGCCTGAGCCGCGAGTATGATCTCGACCTCATCACCACGGCGCCTTCGGTGGTCTATCGCCTGACGATGACCGACGGCACGGTGAAGGAACTCCACAACCCGGCCGACATGCCCGATCCGGTCAAGATCGACTTCATGGAAGAGCCGTGGATCAAGGCCGTGATCTACACGCCGGACGAATATCTCGGCTCGATCCTCAAGCTCTGCCAGGACCGTCGCGGCATCCAGAAGGATCTCACGTACGTCGGCGGCCGCGCTCAGGTGACCTATGAGCTGCCGCTCAACGAAGTGGTGTTCGACTTCTACGACCGCCTGAAGTCGATCAGTCGCGGCTATGCCAGCTTCGACTATGAGCAGATCGGGCTTCAGGAGGGTGATCTCGTGATGATGAACATCCTCGTCAACAACGAACCGGTCGATGCCCTCTCGATGGTGGTCCATCGCAGCCAGGCCGAGCCGCGCGGCCGTGCGCTGGTGGAGCGTCTGAAGGAACTGATCCCGCGGCACATGTTCAAGATCCCGATCCAGGCGGCGATCGGTGCCAAGGTCATCGCCCGCGAGACGATCTCGGCCATGCGCAAGGATGTGACCGCCAAGTGCTACGGCGGTGATATCACCCGCAAGAAGAAGCTTCTGGAAAAGCAGAAGGAGGGCAAGAAGCGCATGCGCGAGTACGGCAACGTGCAGATCCCGCAGGAAGCCTTCATCGCCGCCCTGCGCATGGGCGAGGAATGATCGCGCAGGGCGAGGACCTCACTTAGCGGATCTACTCCCTCGCCTGGGATCACCGGAACCTGTCAGCGACTATCGAACGCCGCGCCATGCGCGGCGTTTTGATTCACGTGCTCGCCAAATATCCTCCGAAATGGATCTTTTCGATGTTGCCAGGTTGCGAATCGCTGACCGAACAAGATTGGTTAAGGATAGGCCGATAGACGAGCCTGCGCGCGAGCGGTCCCGGACGGGCTCGGCAATCGATTTCCTAAGGGCCGCAGGGGCGATCTCGATGAGAGATGCATCCGATACGGTTAAATTGTGACCTGTCATGGCTTGATAGAGCATTTGCAGACGACCTATAAACGCGCCGCACGGACGGCGGGGCTGGGGCACGGCGGAACGAGGGTGGTTCGGTAGCGTTTATGGACCTAGAGCGAACGGACGCTGGCGGCGAAGTGACGCAGTTTCAACGCATCCTGGCGGTATTCCCGTCGTTGACATCCAAACAGCACGAGGTCCTGGCCTTTGTGGCCGAAAACCGCACGAGCAAGGAAATCGCCTGGGATCTGGGCATTTCCGAAAGCGCCGTGAACCAGCGCATCGAAGGGGTTCGCAGCCGCACCGGATCGCCGCCACGCGCCGAACTGGCCCGGGCTTACAGGCAGTATCAGCAGGACCAGGCGGCAGCCTGTAATCCGTTACCAGAGAAGAATCCTCAGGTTCCGGCCATGACCCTCTTCGATGAGGATCAGGGCAGAGACGAACTGGTCGAAAGGCTCACGCTTGCCGACAGCGCCACATTCAAGGTGACGGCGCCCTGGCAGGAAGAGAACTTTCCCCGGATCGTCCCGGAGGTGCTCGATGGAGCGAATGCGGGTCTCAGCCGCACGGCCGCCATGATCGCCATTGCCGGAGGATTGCTCCTCGTGGCGGTGTTCGGTCTGGATCTGGCCACGAAGCTGAGCGGTCTGCTTTGATCCAGCCTCCTGCCACGGTTTACGCAAACGCATCGCTCGGGCCGATGTCGCTGAATGGGGGTCACCATGTCGATCACGATTTCCGCTGCCACCGCCCGCATCGCCCGCCAACTGCCCGAGGCCGAACTGTCGCTGGATTCCGCGCTTCTCGCATCGGCGCGCCTGATGGAATCGATGCTTCTCGCGCGCCAGGCGGATGGAGTGGCAACTTTCACCGGCCAGACCGCGCTGATGCGCCTTGCCAAGACGCAGCGCACGCTGCTCGAAAGCCAGAACGACATGCTCCGCGTCCATCAGGAACTCCTCGGGATCGGCCGCGACATCCACGCGATCGCCGACGAGCCGGAAGCCTGCCCCGAAAACGGCCGACTGATCGAAGACGCAACCCTGTTGCGATCGGCCTAAGCGACCCAGGTCCGATCGCGGGTTCCGCGCGTTTCAGGCGGCATGGCCATGGGGGGCTTGCATGCTGACCTGGGGCGCGCGGGCCTACCTCCAATATGGAGTCTATCTCCTCCTTTTCCTCGTGGCCTGGCGACGCGGCGATGCGCCTGAGCGCATTCTGGCGGGGATCATGCTGGGCATGGTCGTGGTCGACCGGATCTATCACCTCGGTCGCGGCTCGGACCTGCTGGTCTACTACGGAGTGGATGTCGTCCATCTGGCGATCGACATGTCGAGCCTGCTGGGCATCGGCTATGTCGCGCTCCATGCCAACAGGGTGTATCCGTTATGGATAGGTGGGGCTCAGATCATAGCTTTTTCGAGCCATTTCTATCGGCTGGGGATCGTCGATATCCATACGACGGCCTATCAGGTGATGGCGATCATCCCATCCTACGTCCAGCTTCTGGCGATGGCCCTCGGCCTGGTTTTTCACGCGCGGCGGCGGAAGACACGGGGCAGCTATCCCTCCTGGCGCAAATCCTCCGCCCCGTCGTCGGAGAGCGGAGCGAGGCCGTTGCACGCCGCCTGATCCGCCGTTTCGGATCGCTCAGAACCGTCTATTCCGCTTCCGCGCAAGCACTGGCCGAGGAAATCGACGTTTCGGGGCTCAACCGGCAGGCCATCGCCGCAGTGATCGTCGCCGCCCGGGATCTCGCCGCCGTTGCCCTGCGCGAGACTTTGCTCGGCGAGCCGATCAGCCTCACCGGCTCCGCTTTTCGCCAGTACCTCGCCAGCCGCCTGCAGGGTCGGCGAGAGGAGTGCGTCATGGTGGTCTTCCTGACCGGCGAAGGCCTGTTCATCGCCGAGGACATTCACGTCGGCACGCGGCAGTCCACCTGCGAACTGCCGCTGCGCCGCACCGTGCGGCGCGCTTTCGACCTCGACGCGCGCCGACTGGTTCTGGTCCACAACCATCCCTCCGGCGACCCGACGCCAAGCGTTGAAGACGTTCGGTCCACTCGCAAGTTCCGGCAGGTCATGAGCGCTCTCGAGTTCGCTCTGGACGACCATTTCATCGTCGCGCGCAGCGGTATCTTCAGTATGAGTGACAACGGTCTGATTTAGATGGTGATTTACCGTAAGGGACGTGCAACCGGATTGCCTTAGAGGCTATCTATACCGGCGAGCGCATTTGCGTCGCAACGTCCTGCTTGGAGAATGGGTTTTGACCGAGATCGTCACCGTACCGACCGCGCCTTTCGATGGACAGGCGCCCGGAACGTCAGGCCTCCGCAAGAAAGTGCGGGTATTCCAGCAGGCTAACTATGCCGAAAACTTCATCCAGTCGGTGTTCGACGTCGTCAAGCCGCAGCCGGGTGCGGCCTTGGTCATCGGCGGTGATGGTCGTTTCCACAATCGCACCGTGATCCAGCAGGCCATCCGCATGGCCGCCGCCAACGGCTATGCGCGGGTGCTGGTCGGGCAGGGCGGTATTCTTTCGACGCCGGCAGCGAGCCATGTCATCCGCAAGTACGGCGCAAGCGGCGGCCTGATCCTGTCGGCCAGCCACAATCCCGGCGGTCCGGATGAGGATTTCGGGATCAAGTACAACATCGCCAACGGCGGCCCGGCGCCGGAAAGCGTCACGGGCGAGATCCTGGCACGCACCCGAGAGATCGCCTTTTGGCTGACGATCGAGGCCGAGGACATCGATCTCGATCGGCTTGGCGAAGTTACCGTGGGCGACATGACCGTCGAGGTGCTGGATCCGGTGGCCGACTATGCGGACCTGATGGAACAGCTGTTCGATTTCGATGCTATCCGAAAAGCGGTCTCCAGCGGCTTTACCATGCGCTTCGATGCGATGAGCGCTGTCACCGGGCCTTACGCGATGGAAATCCTCGAAAATCGTCTTGGCTTCGCGCCCGGGACCGTGGTCAACGGCACGCCGCTGGAGGACTTTGGCGGGCATCATCCCGATCCCAACCTGATCCATGCCAAGGAACTCTACGACCTCATGATGGGGCCAGACGCGCCTGACATCGGCGCGGCATCCGACGGGGACGGCGACCGCAACCTCATCATCGGGCGCGGACGCTTCATCACGCCTTCGGATTCGCTGGCGATGCTGGCTGCCAACATCGAAATTGCCCCGGCCTACCGAGGCCGCCTTTCCGGCATCGCCCGCTCGATGCCGACCAGTGCCGCCGCCGACCGGGTAGCGGAAGCGCTTGGCATTCCGTGCTTCGAGACGCCCACCGGATGGAAGTTCTTCGGCAACCTGCTCGATGCGGGGAAGGTCACGATCTGCGGCGAGGAAAGTGCCGGTACCGGGTCCGACCACGTGCGCGAGAAGGACGGCCTTTGGGCTGTCCTGCTCTGGCTGAACATCCTTGCCGTGCGCGATATCAGCGTCGATCAACTCGCCCGTACGCACTGGGCGCGCTTCGGCCGCAATTATTATGCCCGTCATGATTACGAGGCGGTGGACAGCGCCGCCGCGGCGACCTTGATGGACGAATTGAAGGCCAGGTTGCCGACACTGGCAGGCGAAATGTTCGGTTCGCTGACGGTGTCCCGTGCCGACAGCTTCTCCTACACCGATCCGGTCGATCATTCCGTCAGCGAGAACCAGGGTGTGCGAGTGCTCTTCGAGGACGGCAGCCGGGTCGTTTTCCGCCTCTCGGGGACCGGCACTCAGGGGGCGACCCTGCGCGTCTATCTCGAACGTTACGAGCCCGCCACGGGTGCGATCGACGCCGAGACCGGCGTGATGCTGGAACCCCAGATCGCGGCGGCCCACGAGATTGCCGGCATCGCGCATCACACCGGCCGATCGGCGCCTGACGTGGTGACGTGATCTCCGGTGTCTCGGCTCCGATAGCGGCAAATGTCCGGCGGAGCTGAGGAGCGGAGGTTCGTGCGCAGAAAGGGATTCTGAACCAAGTTCACGATGACGTTTGGGGTGAGCTGCACTGGGGCGGACTCTGTCCGCGCCCGCCCAGTACCGTTCACCCCATAACTGCGCTGCTCTCGTAGACCAGCTTCACCAGTTCCGCCTGGCCGCGCACGCCCAGCTTGGCGTAGAGCCGCTTCGAGTAGTTGCGGGCGGTTTCCAGCGTCAGCCCCATGCGCCCGGCGGCCTCGGCAATGGATTGCCCATCAGCCAGAGCCATCGCCAGTTCGGCTTCCCGTCGTGCCAGGTTGAAGATTTCGGCCAACCGCTCGGCGCCGTGGTTCGAGTGAGGCTGAGGCAGGGTGCAGAGCGCCATGAGAGCGGGGGCGGCAAGCGCCTCGGCATCGTCGGCGGGCACCAACAGCGCCTCGACACGGGGATCGCTGCGCAGGAGCATCGGTCGGGCGGGCAAAGTGCGATCCTGCGCCATTTCCGCGGCTGCGGCGGCCAGCTTGCGCTCGGCGGCAAGGTCGAGGCCAAGCACCCGCTCGCCGGGGCGCAGTGCCGCGCCGCAATGGGCCTGCCAGAACCGTGTGAGTGCGGGGTCGGCGGCAACGACGCGGGCGTCGGCATCGAGGAGCATCCAGCCTTTTCCGGTGCGCTCCAACCCCATGGCATTTACCCGCGCCGAAAGCCGATCGCGGCCCATTGCCACCAGGTTTTCCAGTGCGATCGCGACATAGGGCACGAGGCTGGAAAGCAGCGCGCTGTCCGCTGCCGTGCATTCCCGCGCACGCGCCATCAGCAGCCAGGCACTGTAGCCGTCGCCCCCGGTAATTCGCACCACACGCTCGTCGCCGATTCCGAGACGGGCCATTCTGCGGTTGCGGTCGGATCGGGCAATGGGATCGTGATCGATCAGTTCGCCGATCGAGTATACGCGCCCTGGCCGCAAGCTGTCGTAGAGATAGCGATCGAGGTCGAACGGGCTTTCGATCCGCGACTCGAGCGCGCGTTGGCGCATGTCGAATCCGGCGTAGCTGTCGGCAATTGCGGTGTGGGATCCATCGCCCATGCGGAGGATCAGGCTGACGTAATCGGCTTGGCTGCGGCGACGCAACCTTTCCAGAAATGTCGAGAAACGCGGATTTTCGCTGCTTCCCTGAAAGAGTGGGATCAGAAGATCGGTCTCATCATTGCTCGTGAGGGCCATACCCTCCCATATGGGAGGTTCACTCGATTGTCATCCCTGCGATTCGGGTGGGGACGAACCGAGACCCAGCCAACGGGCACGCGCCCCGGCAGAGGATGACCTGATGAAGACACTCACGCACCTGGAGCGCCTCGAAGCCGAGAGCATCCATATCATCCGCGAAGTCGTTGCCGAGGCGGAGAAGCCGGTGATGCTCTATTCGGTGGGCAAGGACAGCGCGGTGATGCTGCATCTTGCCCGCAAGGCCTTCTATCCCTCGCCGCCGCCGTTTCCGCTGCTCCACGTCGATACGACATGGAAGTTCAAGGCGATGTACGAACTGCGCGACAAGATGGCGCGGGAGAGCGGCATGGAGCTGCTGGTCTACCAGAACCCGGAAGCGGCCGAGAAGGGCATCAATCCCTTCGACCACGGCGCGCTCCACACCGACATGTGGAAGACCGAAGGCCTGAAGCAGGCGCTGGACAAGTTCGGCTTCGACGCAGCCTTCGGCGGCGCCCGCCGCGACGAGGAGAAGAGCCGCGCCAAGGAGCGTATCTTCTCGTTCCGCACCTCCTCGCACGGCTGGGATCCCAAGAACCAGCGGCCGGAACTGTGGAACCTCTACAATGCCCGCAAGGCGCGCGGGGAATCGATCCGGGTCTTCCCGATCTCCAACTGGACCGAGCTGGATATCTGGCAGTACATCCACCTCAACGACATTCCGATCGTGCCGCTCTATTTCGCGGACAAGCGCCCCACCGTGGAGCGCGACGGCATGCTGCTGATGGTCGACGACGAGCGCTTTCCGCTCCAACCCGGCGAGGTTCCCGTGGAACGCTCGATCCGCTTCCGCACGCTCGGTTGCTACCCGCTGACCGGCGCGGTGGAGAGCGAGGCGAAGACGCTGCCGGAAGTGATCCAGGAAACCCTCCTCACCACCACCTCGGAACGGCAAGGCCGCGCCATCGACAAGGACGCCGGCGGTGCCGGCATGGAAGTCAAGAAGCAGCAGGGGTACTTCTGATGTCCGACGTTGAAACCAAAGAAGCCGTCTACGTTACCGACCAACTGATCGCGGACGATATCGACGCGTACCTCGTCCAGCACGAGCACAAGACGATGCTGCGCTTCATCACCTGCGGCAGCGTCGATGACGGCAAGTCCACCCTGATTGGGCGCCTGCTCTACGATTCGAAGATGATCTTCGAGGACCAGCTGGATGCGCTCCAATCGGACTCGAAGAAGGTCGGCACCCAGGGCCAGGAGATCGACTTCGCCCTGCTGGTGGACGGTCTTGCCGCAGAGCGCGAGCAGGGCATCACCATCGACGTGGCCTACCGCTTCTTCAACACCGAGAAGCGTAAGTTCATCGTTGCCGACTGCCCGGGCCACGAACAGTACACCCGCAACATGGTCACCGGCGCCTCCACCGCCGACCTTGCGGTGATCCTGATCGATGCGCGCAAGGGCGTGCTGGTGCAGACGCGCCGCCACTCGTACTTGTGCCACCTGATCGGCATCAAGAACATCGTCCTGGCCGTCAACAAGATGGACCTCGTGGACTACAGCCAGGATGTCTTCGACAGGATCGTCGAGGAATATGGCGCGTTCGCGCGGGAAATCGGCATCGAGAGCTTCACCGCCCTGCCGATCTCGGGCTTCAAGGGCGACAACATCACCACGCTTTCGGACAAGACCCCGTGGTACAAGGCGACGCAGTACGCGGGCATCACGCTGGTCGAGCATCTGGAAACGGTGGAGGTTCTCTCCTCGGTAGACGCAGACAAACCGTTCCGTTTGCCGGTGCAGTGGGTGAACCGGCCGAACCTCGATTTCCGTGGCTTCTCGGGCCTGATCGCCACCGGCTCGGTCAGGGCGGGCGACAAGATCCGCGTTCTGCCATCGGGCAAGACCAGCACGATCACCCGCGTCGTCACCTATGACGGCGATCTGGAGGAAGCGGTCGCGGGCCAGTCGGTCACCGTCTGCTTCGCCGACGAGATCGACTGTTCGCGAGGGTCCGTGATCTCGATCGCGGACAATCCGCCGCAGACCGCCGACCAGTTCGAGGCGACCTTCGTTTGGATGGCCGATGAGGCCATGGTGCCCGGCCGCGCCTACTGGCTGAAGGTCGGCACGCAGATGGTTTCGGCGACGGTCCAGGAACCCAAGTACGAAGTCAACGTCAACACGATGGAGAAGCTGGCGGCCAAGACGCTGGAGCTGAACGCGATCGGCGTGGCGGAACTGACCACCGACAAGCAGATCGTGTTCGAGGCTTATGCCGACAACCGCACGCTCGGCGGCTTCATCCTGATCGACAAGATGACCAATGCCACGGTGGCGGCGGGCATGATCCACTTCTCGCTGCGCCGTTCCCAGAACGTGCACTGGCAGGCCGTCGATATCGACCGCAAGCAGCATGCCGGCCTCAAGAACCAGCGCCCGGCGGTGCTGTGGTTCACCGGCCTCTCAGGCTCCGGCAAGTCGACCATTGCCAACCTCGTCGAGAAGAAGCTTCACCGGATGAACCGGCACACCTTCCTGCTCGACGGCGACAACGTGCGCCACGGCCTCAACAAGGATCTGGGCTTCACCGAGGCCGACCGCATCGAAAACATCCGCCGCGTGGGCGAAGTCTCGAAGCTGATGACCGACGCGGGCCTGATCGTCATCACCGCCTTCATCTCGCCCTTCCAGGCGGACCGGGAGATGGTGCGCTCGATGCTCCCCGAAGGCGAATTCTTCGAGGTGTTCATCGATACCCCGCTGAAGGTGGCCGAGGCGCGTGACGTCAAGGGACTCTACAAGAAGGCGCGCTCCGGCGAACTCAAGAACTTCACCGGCATCGACAGCCCCTACGAAGCGCCGCGCAACCCTGAAATCCGCATCGACACGACGGTGATCTCGCCGGAAGAGGCGGCCAACCTCATTGTCGACACTCTGCTGGGAGACGCCTGATGAGCCTGAACGACGCCAATCTTGCCGCCCATCTGGCCCAGGTGGCCGGCCAGATCCTGCTCGACGTGCGGGCCTCCGGCCTGTTCTCGGGCAAGTCGCTGGGCAAGGCGGGGGACCAGACCGCCAACCAGTTCCTCTGCCACGCCCTTCGTGAGCAGCGGCCCGAGGACGGGCTGCTCTCCGAAGAGGAAAAGGACAATGCCGAGCGCCTGAGCAAGGAGCGAGTGTGGATCGTCGATCCGGTCGACGGCACCCGCGAATATGGCGAGGAGCGGGCGGACTGGGCCGTCCATGTCGGCATGGCGGTGGACGGGGCGCCAGTGTTGGGCGCGGTGGCGCTGCCGGGCGCGGGCGTGGTCCTGCGCTCCGACCAGCCGGGAGAGGTGCCGCCCGCACCGGAAAAGCTGCGCATGGTCGTCAGCCGCACACGGCCTGCCAGGGAAGCGACCAGCGTGGCCGAGGAAATCGGCGCGGAACTCGTGCCGATGGGATCAGCCGGGGCCAAGGCCATGGCGATCCTGCGGGGAGAGGCGGATATCTACCTGCATTCCGGCGGACAGTACGAATGGGACAGCTGCGCGCCCGCCGCCGTCGCGCTGGGCTGGGGGCTTCACGTCTCGCGGATCGACGGCTCGCCGCTCGTCTACAACCAGAAAGACGTCTACATGCCCGACTTGCTGATCTGCCGGAAGGAGCATGCCGAGATGGTACTCGGTAAGGTCAAGGCCTTGGTCTGAGGGTGGGGCGCGCCGCGATCTGGTAGCGCCGGCTGGGGAAGATCGCACTGGGGTCGCTTGGGAATGAGCACCAGCAGGCGACCCACGGCTCATCGTCATTGCGAGCGTTGCGAAGCGATCCAGAGCCGCACAAACCGCCGCTGGATTGCTTCGCGGCGACGGGATGAGAACGCCCGGCCCAAAGCGGACATCTCGCTGATACGGCCGGTGCAAGGCCCTGACGGATCAGCGCGACATCCGCGCCCTGCATCGCATCGCATCGCATCACCTCAACCCGGCCGCTTATCGGGTTCCGCCGTGCTGTTCAGTCCGCCTGTGCCGGTGAAGCCTGATCACCGCCGAGCACGCGGTAGAGCGTGATGCGATTGCCGGCGAGAGCGCGGCGGACCGCGATTTCCTGTTGCCGTGCGCTATAGAGACTGCGCTGGGCATCCAGGTTCTCGAGCGAACTGGTTATACCCTGGCGATAGCTCGCTTCCGTCAGCCGGGCGGTGTCGCTGGCCGCTTCCGTGAAGCGCGAGGCGGCGCGCAGGCGCTCGGACAGCGTGCCCTGGTCCGCCAGGGCGTCCGCCACTTCGCTGAAAGCGGTCTGGATCGCCCGTTCGTAGGACGCCAGCGCCGCGTCGCGCTGCGCCCTGGCGACTTCGACATTGGCGACGCGCCCGCCGGCGTTGAAGATCGACCAATCGGCACTGCCGCCCAGCGTGGCCGAGAACGCGCCCTTGTCGAACAATGCCGACAGGGCATTGCTGGCGACCCCCAGCAGGCCCGTCAACGAGATCGACGGGAAGAGCTGCGCGCGTGCCGTGCCGATATCGGCATTGGCGGCCCGGAGCAGATATTCGGCTTCCACCACGTCGGGGCGGCGCAGCAGGACCCTGGAACTGGTGCCGGCGGGCAGGACGGCCAGGGAACGGTTCACTTCGTCGAGGCTGCCGGGAAGCAGGCTTTCGTCGAAGTCCGCGCCGACGAGCAGACGGATGGCGTTGATGTCCTGCGCCAGAGCCGTGGTCTGCGAGGCCACGTCCCCGCGCGCGGTTTCGAGAACCTGCTCGGCCTGGCGCAGATCGGTGCGTGGGGCGACGCCGCCCTTGAGGCGCGCGCCGGTGAGCGTCACGCTGCGCTCGGCGTTGGCGGCGGTGGCTCTTGCGATCTCCAGCAGATCCTTGTCGGCCGCATAGTCGGTCCAGGCCTGCGCCAGATCGGCAACGAGACCGAGGCGCACGGTGCGGGCAGCCGCCTCGGTGGAGAGAGCCGTGTCGCGCTGGGCCTGGGTGGCGCTGGCGTACTTGCCGAAGAAGTCCAGTTCGAAGCTGGAGATCCCGCCCTGCAAGGAGAAGGAAGTGCGATCGCCCGTCACCGCTGCCGGGGAACCGCCGTTCCGGCCGTTCGTCTCGGTGCGCGTGGCCGATCCGCTTACGCCGATGGCGGGGAACTGGTTGGCGCGCACGACCCGGACCTGCGCGCGGGCGGCGGCGAGGTTGGCGGCGGCCACTCGCAGGTCCCGGTTGTTGGTCAGGGCCTGTTCGACCAGCGATTGGAGGCGCTGGTCCTGGAAGATCTCGCGATAGGAGACCAGCGGCAGCGCAGCTTCGCTTTGCGCCAGATAGGCATCGCCGACCGGCCAGGAAACCGGAACCGGCGCCACGGGCGCGACGTACTTGGGCGCCATCGAGCAGGCGTTCAGCGCAAGGGCGGGCAAAGTCAGCACCACCAGACGAAACCGGGTCATGCGGCGCCTCCCTTGCGTGCGCGGCGTTCTTGCAGGTGGCGGCGGGCAGAGGCGATCCCGTCGCGCATGCCGCGGCGCACCAGGACGAAGAACAGCGGGATGAAGAAGATCGCCAGCAGCGTCGCGGTGAGCATGCCGCCGACGACGGCGGTGCCGATGGCGATACGGCTGTTGGCACCCGCGCCGCTGGCGATCGCCAGCGGGATGACGCCGAAGATGAAAGCGAAGCTCGTCATCAGGATCGGGCGCAGGCGGATGCGGGCCGCTTCCAGCGCCGCCTCGATCACCCGCTTGCCCTGGCGTTCCGCCTGTTCGGCGAACTCGATCATGAGGATGGCGTTCTTGGCGGCGAGGCCCATGGTGGTGAGCAGGCCGATCTGGAGATAGACGTCGTTCTCCAGCCCGCGCAGCGTCACCGCCAGGATCGCGCCCAGCAGGCCGAGCGGAATGACCAGGATCACCGCGATGGGAATCGACCAGCTTTCGTAAAGCGCGGCCAGGCAGAGGAACACCACCAGCAGCGAGAGGCCGTAGAGGATCGGCCCCTGACCGGATGAGAGTCGCTCCTGATACGAGGCGCCGGCCCAGGCGACGGAAATACCGGGAATCTTGCTCGCGAGTTCTTCCATGACCGTCATCGCCGTGCCGGAACTGACACCCGGAGCAGGGTTGCCCGAAAACTCGTAAGCCTGAAGGCCGTTGAAGCGCGAGGACGAACTCGGCGCCGTGGACCAGCCAATCGTGGAGAAGGCGGAGAAGGGCACCATCTGGCCGCTGGTACCGCGCACGAACCAGTTGGCGAGATCCTCGGGACGCGAGCGGAACTGCGCATCGCCCTGAACGAAGACGCGCTTCACCCGGCCCTTGTCAAGGAAGTCGTTGACGTAGGTGCCGCCCCAGGCCGTCTGGAGAGTGGAGTTGGCGCTGGCGGCGGTGACGCCGTAGGTGGTCAGCGCGCGCGTATTGGTGTTGATCTTCAGCGTCGAGACATCCGGAAGGTCGCTTAGGCGCACGTTGGAAAGGCGGTCGTCCTCGCCGGCCCTGGCCAGCAGTTCGTCGCGCGCCTTCTGGAACGCCTCGCGGGTCATGCCACTGCTGTTCTGCAGTTCCATGGTGAAGCCCGCCGAGGAACCGAGCCCGCGAATGGCGCCGGGTACGAGCGTGAAGACCTGCGCATCCCGCAATCCGCGCAAGGCGCCGTTTGCGCGCTGCACGATGGCCTCGGCGCTGTTCTCGCTGCCCTTGCGCGATTCCCAATCGACCAGCGTGACGAAGGCCTGGCCGGTGTTCTGGCCGGCCGCCCCCATGCCGCCGCCCGAAAGCGTGAACATGCTGGCGACGTTGCCCTTCTCGTAAGTCTTGAAATACGTCTCGACCTGGCGCTGCACTTCCTCCGTGCGCGAGCGCGGCGCACCTGCGGGCAGGCGCCACTGCACCATGATCGTGCCCTGGTCCTCGTTCGGCAGGAAGCCGGTCGGCAGGCGCTGGAACAGGCCGTACGTGGCGGCGCAGGCGATCAGGAACAGCAGCAGCCAGCGCCACTTGTGCTCGACCACCCGTTCTACCCGCTGCGCATAGGCATCGGTCATGCGCTCGAAGCTGCGGTTGAACCAGGTGTGGAAGCGTTCCCAGGGCCGCGCGATCCAGGGCGCGCGCCGCTCGATCCATGTCGGCGTGGCCTCGCCGTGGGCCACCTTTGGCTTGAGCATCGTGGCGGTGAGCGCCGGGCTCAGGATCAGCGCGACGAAGACGGAGAGCACCATGGCGACCACGATCGTCAGTGCGAACTGCCGGTAGATCACCCCGGTCGAGCCGCCGAAAAAGGCCATCGGCAGGAACACGGCGGAGAGCACCAGCGCAATGGCGACCAGGGCGACCTGGATCTCCTGCATCGACTTGATCGTCGCCTCGCGCGGCGACATGCCGGGGTTTTCCTCCAGCAGGCGCTCCACGTTCTCGACCACGACGATCGCGTCGTCGACCAGCAGGCCGATGGCGAGCACCAGGCCGAACAGGGTCAGCGTATTGATCGAGAATCCGGCGACGTAGAATACCGCGAAAGTGCCCAGCAGCACCACCGGCACGGCGATGGCCGGGATCAGCGTGGCGCGCCAGCTTTGCAGGAACACGAACATCACGATCACGACCAGCACGATCGCTTCGAACAGCGCCTTTTCCACCTCGGCCACCGACAGCTTGATGAAGGCCGTGGAGTCGTTGCCGTAGATATAGCCGAGGCCGTCGGGCATGCCCTTGGCGAGCTGCGTCATCCTGTCCTTGACGAGTTCCGCCGTCGCCAGCGCGTCAGCGCCCGGAGACAGCGAGATCGAGATGCCTGCACCGGGGTGGCCGTTGATCCGGCTGATCGTCGAATAGTTCTCCGCGCCGATCTCGACCCTGGCGACGTCGGCGATGGTGACGACGGAGCCGTCCGTATTGGTCTTCAGGACGATGTTGCGGAACTGGTCCGCGGTCTGGAGACGCGAGCCGGCGGTGACGATGGCGTTGATCGACTGGTCTTCGGGAGCGGGAAGACCGCCGATCTCGCCCGCCGCTATTTCGGTATTCTGGGCGGTGATGGCCGAAGTGACGTCGCTGGGCATCAGCGACACCGCGGCGAGCTTCGTCGGATCGAGCCAGATCCGCATGGCGTGCGAGGCGCCGAACACGTTCACGTCGCCCACGCCCTGGACGCGCGACAGCGGATCCTGGATGTTCGAGGTGAGATAGTCCGAAACGTCCTGGTTCGAGCGGCTGTCGGTCTCGTCGTAGACGGCGACCAGCAGGAGTTGGTCGGGGTTGGACTTGGTGACGCGCACGCCCTGGGCCTGCACGGCCTGCGGCAGGCGGGAGAGGGCCGTCTGGACCTGGTTCTGCACTTGGACCTGCGCGATATCCGGGTCGGTTCCCTTGGCGAAGACCGCGCTGATCGTCGCCTGCCCGCGGTTCGAGGATTGCGAGCTGAAGTAGAGCAGCCCGTCGATGCCGGTGAGCTGTTGCTCGATGACCTGCGTGACGCTGTTCTCGATCGTCTCGGCAGAGGCGCCGTTGTAGGTGGCGCGGACGTTCACCTGCGTCGGCGCGATGTCCGGGTACTGCTCGTTGGGCAGGAACGCCAGCGCGCCCAGGCCCGCCAGCATGACGATGATGGCGAGAACCCAGGCGAAGATCGGCCGGTCGATGAAGATGCGCGACATGGGCTGGCTCAGCGATCCTTGGCGGCGGGCTGACCGGCGCTATCGCCGCTGCCGGGCTTTCCGCTGGGCGGCGCGACCGTCTGCGGGCTGGATGCCGCCACCGGTTTGATCGGCGCTCCCTGCTTCAGGCCGTTCAGCCCCTGGACGATGACCTTGTCCCCCTTCCGGAGGCCCGAAGTGACCACCGTATGCACGCCCTGGGTGCGATCGGCCGTGACCTTGCGGCGCACCGCCTTGTTGTCGCCGCCGACGACCATGACGAAGGCGGTGCCGTCGAAATCGCGCTGGACCGCGTTCTGGGGGACGAGGAAGGCACTGGGATCGGTGGCCTGATCGAACACGGCGGTTACGAACATGCCGGGCAGCAGGAGCCCGTCGGGGTTGGGGAATCGCGCCCGCAGAGTGACGGTGCCGGTGCCCTGGTCGACGGTGACGTCGGAAAACTGGACGGTGCCCGGCGAGGCATACTGCGAGCCGTCGTCGAAGCGCAGATGGACCTGCGTGCTGCCCGGCGTGACGCCGCCGGCGGCCAGTTTGCGGCGCAGGGCGGTGATGTCCGTGGCCGACTGCTGCATGTCGACGAAGATCGGGTCCATGCGCTGGATGACGGCGAGCGGGTCGGCCTGGCTGGCGCTCGCGAGAGCGCCTACGGTCGACAGCGAGCGGCCGATGCGTCCGGTGATCGGGGCCGGCACGGTGGTGAAGCGCAAGTTGATCCGGGCCGTGTCGAGCGTGGCGGCGTTCTGGGCGATCGAGGCCTTGGCCGAGCGCGAGGCCGCCAGCGCGTCGATATAGTCCTGCCTGGCCACGGCCTCCATGTCGGCGAGAGGCTTGAAGCGCTGGGCCTTGGCGGAGGCGGCTTCGGCGGTGGCGCGCGCACTGGCGAGATCGGCAGAGGCCTGGTTCACGGCGGCGCGGTAGAGGCTGGGGTCGATCTGGTAGAGCGGCTGTCCCGCCCTGACCAGGCTGCCTTCGGTGAAGAGGCGCTTGACGATCACGCCGGTTACCTGCGGGCGAACTTCGCTGGTCTCGAAGGCGACCGTTCGCCCACTCAGCGTGACGGCCAGGGGAACGGCGGAAGGCTGCACGACGATGAAGCCGACTTGGGCGGCGCCGCGCTTGTCGTCCTTCTTATCCCCTCCGGAACAGGCGGCCAGCAGAGTCACGGACAATACCGCGACGCCGGCTTGGCGTAGAGAGGGGAACAGCAGCGAGGCCGCCGCAATCGAAGAAGACGTGATTTTCAAGTCGCGCACCGTCAAAAAGCCTGTCGGCGCTGCTATTCAGCCTATTGTTGCTGCCTGCAAGCCGGCTTTTCGCAAGCGCGACAATTTGCGACCAAATACGAAGGTTTGAGTACGTTTCTGCACGGATCGAAAGGTAGACCTCTCCGCAGCCCGCCGGGAGAACGGAGAGGTCCCGAAAGGATCACTGATAGCGCGCGAGCATCTGCAGCGAGGCCGCGTAATAGTCGTTGGTCAACTGCGAAGGCTGGGCACTGCCGAGCAGCCTGCCGACCACCGCCGCCCCGCCCGCCGACAAGGCATAGTTGGCTTCCTCTCCGGTGACGACATCGACCCAGGCCGGGATCGGCTTGCCGGCCGAAAGATGCGACCGCCAGTAAGCGGCGATGTCGGAGGCCAGAGCGGCGCGGCCACCCAGCGCCGCGTAGAGCGGCACGCGGATGGCGTCGTAGCCGAAGCGCGGCGGCTTGTCGCGTGCCGGGGCGACCTGACCCGGCGCGCCGATGACGACCCAGTCGCTTGGCAGATGCGCGCTGCCGAAGCGGGCGAGGCGGGTGATCGCCTCGCTGTCCCGGATCACCGATCCCCAGACCTGCTGGCCGTCGATCTTCGCAAAGGCGTCCAGCGCGGGCCAGGCGAAGTAGGACGGGTTCAGGGTCACTTCCTGGCCGTTCACGAAGCCCATGATGCCGGGCAGAAGCAGGCTCATGCCGTGGCGCTCGATCACGCAGTGGCTGCGCACCGCGGCGCGGATCTGCGCGGCCCGCGCGGTGTAGTCGCTGCGGTTCCAGCGCTGCCCGGCCATGCCCAAGGCCCAGGCGATGACGAGGTCGCCGTCCGTCGCATTGTTCTGGTCGGCGACCGGGTTGGACGCGGACGGGTCGTAGCGCCAGGCGTGGAGCGCCATGTCCGGGCGGGAGAGACGGCTTTGCGTCCACTTGGCGATCTTGTCGAAAGCCTCGGCATCGCCGGCCTTGTAGGCGAAAAGCAGGCCATAGCTCTGGCCTTCGCTATGGCTGATGCCGTTGTTGCCGGTGTCCACCACGCGGCCTTCGGGATTGAGGTACAAGTCGCGCCAGGTACGCCAGAAGGTATCGCGCGCGGGCAGACGGCTCTGCGCGTCGGTGTTGCAGGCAGCGGTCATCGCCAGCATCAGCCCCAGAGTGAAGTTGCGCCGGTTGATGCCGGTTTCGGGAAGAAAGGTCATGCCGATGCTCTCTCGTTGATCGACCGAAGGCTCAGCGGCCGTGTCGCAGTTCGACGATGTCGCCCTGCCAGTGGCCCGCCGTGTGAAGCGCCGGGCCGCTGCCGAGCACGCGGAACCAGGCATCGTAGGCGCCCTGGAGCAGGCCCAGCAGCATCGTGTTCCAGCTGTCCTGCTGATCGCTCGTCAGCGCCTTGGGAAGGTTGCGGTGATGGACGACGATCGCGTCGTCACCGACGGTCAGTTCGATCTCGCCCCAGCCCAGATCCTGCCAGAACCCGTTTATCCGGGCGCAGAGGACGGCGGCGTCGCTGACGCCTTCCAGCGGCTCCAGCGTCGCCATGCGGCGACCGATCGCCGAGAAGAAGGCCTGCGACTGGGCGGCAGGCGCGCCTTCGCAGACTTCGGCGGCCGTCATCATCGCGAAGAGCGCGAGCCCTCCGGCGCCGCTCTGTTCGCCCTCCGAGCGGGAAGAGGGAAATGCGTGCAGTTTCATCGGCCGGTGCTCCCGAAATTCTGTCTCACGCCCAATAAGCTACGGAACTCGTCATAAGATCCGAAGGTATTGTAGCCAGCCTCGCCGCCGATGCGGGTGGTGGGGCTCAGCTTGTAGTAGATCGACAGGTTGCTCGACACGGCGAAGCCGGTCTTGCTGATGCTGTCGTAGTAGGATCTTACGTCGTTGTTATCGATCTTGTTCTGATCGAGTATGGCCTGAAGAGGCTGGTCGATAGGATAGATGTTGGTCTGATCCTGCTTGTAGCTCTGGAAACCGGGCGTGAACGAGGCGCTGATATCGAAGCGCTCGTCGTTCATAGTGTAGTTCACCGGGAAGCCCACGCTGATGAAGTTCTGCGGGCTGAAGTAGCCGCCGTTGCCCCAGGTGAAGTAGTTCTGGCTCTTGTCGTAGCCCTGGTAGTTCACGTTGATGCCGACGGTAAGGTTCGAGCGCGGGCCGCGATACGTGCGCAGATAACCGCCTACATTCGCCTCGAAGCCATCGTTGCGCGCGACGTTGGTGCCGCGGAAGCGATAATACCGGCCTTCCGCATAGACCCCGCTGCCCTCGCTGTCGTAGGATAGGCCCGCGCCCCCGGCCGTGCGCATGACCTGGCCCCAGCGGCGGCCGCTCACCGGATCCCGCGTGCCCGCGTAGGAGAGTACGCTGTCGGTCACCGGCTGACGCTCTGCAAAGGCTTTGGCGCGCACGGTGGGAGACAGCTTGGGGGAGGCTTCGGCGCGGAAAGTCGCTTCCGTCTTGCCCATGCCGACCGGCGTGGTGCCGGCCTCCAGCTTGACGCTGTCGCTTTCGTAGCCCGCTGAGAAAGCGACGCCCGATGCGTTCTGGGTCTGTGCCGAGGGGAAGACCGAAGGCTGCTTGTCGACGATGGCTTGTGCCTCGATCGTCGCGTTGCGGCCGAACCGTGCCTGGCCGGATTGGTTGGCCCGGCCGGCATCGATCACCGAGGCTTCCGCCTTCGCATAGACGCGGCCGCCGGGGGCGTCCGTCGAGAACCGTGCCGAGCCCTTGATTTCGTCGAGCTGGCTGAGGCCCGCTTCGCCGGAGCGACGGCGGTAGCCGGTGACGATGTCGGCACGGGGGCCGGTATCATGGCCGAGATCGGCGATCTGCGACTGGATCTGCGCCAGGACCGGATCGGCGGAATAGGCGGTGGTCGCTGCGTCCATGCCGGGGTCGCCAAGGCCTGCGCCATAGCCGCTGCCGTAGCCTGCACTGCTACCGGCATAGGCCGCCGAGGCCGCCGGTGCCGAGGGATAGCCGCCGGCGCCGCCATAGCTTGGCGCCGCGCCGTAGGCTGCGGGCATGGGCGCGCTGCCGTAAGCGGCGGCAGGAGAGCCGGGAATGCGCGTGCCGCTGCCCAGCGCGAAGGGATTGACCTGCTGCGCCGCGGCGACGGGCCGGTCCCGGAAGGGGTTGGAGCCGCCTGCGGGGCTCATGGCGGCGAAAGGATTGCCGCCGGAAAGACCGTCGATCGACGTGCCGCCCTGACCGCGTGCGTAAAGGTCCTGCGCGTCCTTGAGCAGCTTCATCGCCGCGCGGTCATTGCCGCGCGCGCGTTCGACGTTGGCGAGCGACATGCGGACCTGATAGTCCTGCGGGAAAGCGCGGAGTACGTCGTTCTGCGCCCGGCGCGACAGGTCGCTGTCGCCTGCCGCCTGCGCGGTTTCCGCCAGGCCGAGCAGGGCATCCTTGTCGCCCGGCTTGCGGGCGAGCACGAGCTGCCAGGTCTGGGCGGCGCGGGCCGGCATCTGGCCGCTCTGGTAGAGGCGTGCCAGTCCGGCCAGGATTTCCATGTTCTGGGGCGAGGCGCTCCAGGCGCTCTGGAGCACGTCGAAGGCTTCCGCGAAGCGTCCCTGTTGCCGGGCGCGGTCGGCCTGGCTGACCTGAAGAGCGGCGTTCATCCGGGCATAGGCCTGCTGGCCTTCCGCCGAGCTGCCAGCCAGGGCGCCCGCCCGCTGCAGCGCTTGCTGGGCCAGGTCGTCGCGGCCGACGCGCGCGAGCACACCGATCAGACCTTCGTAGTCGGCAATGCCGGAGACCTGACCCTGCGCAGCATTTTCCGCCACGGCCGAGGCGCCCTGAACGTCGCCCAGTTCGTACAGCGCGTTGGCCACGGCGGCCTGCTTGCCCACCGGGACGGCCGACATGGCGCCGAGCTGCCGCAGTGCGGCAAGGGCCGGGGCCTGCTGACCGCCGGCGGCCATGGCCTTGGCCCGCGCGATGGCGGCATCGGTTTTCACGCCGATGGCGAAGCTGCGCATCGGCGCGGTGCGCTGCGCCTCGGGGATCATCTCGATCAGGCGGGCTGCCTCAGTGGCGCGGCCAAGGTCGTTGTTGAGCAGGGCTGCGGCGTAGAGCGCGTCGGGCTGGTTCATGGTCGAGAGCGAACGCAGCAGCGATTCCGCCTCCGGCACGCGGCCCCGGCGGATCTGGAATTCGGCGAACTCGTAGCGGATCCATGGGTCGGTGGGATCGAGCACGAGGCCGTTCTGGAACTCGCGCATGGCGCCCATGTCGTCGCCGTTGGCGGCAGCCGCCAGGGCGCGGCCCCGTGCAGCGCGCATCTGCAGGCGCTTGTCGTCGGAGCCGCCGCCCTGGCTCGCCTGCCGGTAGAGATCGGCAGCATCGGCATAGCGACCCTGCTTCTCATAGACATCGGCCAGCAGTTCCAGCGCCGGGGCGGGTTCCTTGTAGCCGGAGCGGATCAGGCCCTCGGCAATCGACTGCGCATCCGCCAGGCGGCCCTGCGCGACGGAACTGCGGGCATCCTCCATACCTGCGAAGAAGCGAGCGGAAGCGAGACCCTCGGCCCATTGCCCGGATTTGCCGTAGCGCGAGGCCTGCTCCAGGTAATTGGCCGCTTCGGCGAAGCGGCTTTCGCGCAGGCGCACGAGACCCATCCCGCCCAGCGCGTCGGGATCGCGGGCGTTGACGGACAGTGCCCGCTGGAACTGGCTGGAGGCCGAGGCGAGGTTGCCGTCTTCCAGTGCGTCGAAGCCGGCGACGCGGGCCTGGCCCGCGCGGTTTGCCGAAGTCGTGGGTGCGGGGGCGGCCTTCGAAGGCGTGGCAGCGGCGCGCGCCGGTTGCTGCGCCGGCCGGGTAGCAGGGCTTTGGGCGGCAGGTTTTGGGGCGGCAGGCTTCGAAGCCGGGCGAGCGGCTGCCGGTTTCGCAGCGGACTGCGGCTTCGGTGCGGCGGACCTTGCGTTCAGTGCCTGATTGACGGCGGCATTGCCTGGATCGAGCGCCTTGGCGCGGCGGAGGGCCTGCTGGGCAAGATCCTCGCGGCCTTTTCCGCGCCAGTATTTCGCCTGCTGCAGCAGCGCGTCCACGCCAGCGGCCTGGGCATGGGTCATGCCGCTGCTTGCGGTGGAGAGCAGCAGGGCCAGGCCGACGAGGCGCAGGCGGGTCATCGCGGAACTCATGCGTTTTCGTCCTGCTGGCCAAGGCGGCGCTGGGCCTGGCGGCGGAAGTAGAGATAGGCGGGGCCGGCAAGGATCACGGCCAGCAGCAGCGAGAACAGTCCCATCAGCATCGGGCGCTGGCTGAACCAGTACGCAAGCTTCATCCAGACCGGCAGCGAACCGACCCAGTAGCGCTCTCCGATCGCGAAGCTGGCCATGCCGTCACCCTTGGTGACGGCAAGGTCGCCCTGGATCGCGGCATTGATCTTCACGTCGGCCATGCCTTCGACCAGCGCGGGCAGGGCGGCCGCATTGTCGGACAGCAGCGCCACCACGGTGCGGTCGGAGGAGTACGGGGAACGGAAGCTGACCAGCCCCGAGAACCCGCGTGCGTTGTAGACCAGCGGTGCGGCGGTCATCGGATCGTTATGCTCGGTGCCGCCGAAGAACGAAGTGACGAACTGCAGCGGCGAGCGCTCCGTCACTTCGAGATGGCCGCCGGTATAGCGAACCGGCGCCTTGTCGAACAGCGAGCCCGCCGAAGCCAGCTCCACGCCGCCGATCACCAGCACGTCCTGGTCCTGCAACTCGGCAGCGCCGACCGAGGCGCTTACGGTGATCGCCGTGACCGGAACCCCGGTGGAATCGCCGAAGCGGCCCATCAGCGCCAGGAACGCCTCGACCGAGGCAGGCGAGGGGTTGGCAGCCATCACCACGGTCGTCTCCGCCAGATCGGGAGCGACGGTGAAGGGGAAGCCGGCGCCTGCGAAAGTCGCCAGATCGGGCATCAGCAGAGCGTGATAGGCGGAGGTCAGGTCGATCGTGCTGGTAGGATCGATCGAAGTGCGCACGTTCTCCGGCAGAGTGCCGGTGCACTTCTTCTTGTTGGCGATGATCAGGTTGTAGTCGAGCGTCAGTTCGTTCTGGCCGAACAGGTTGTAGCGCGGCAGTATGACCGTGGCCGACGAGTCCTCGCTTTTCGCGCCGTGGGCACCGAGCAGATTGCTCCACCAGGGCGAACTGAGCGGCAGGGTCTTGAGGTATTGGCCATTGAGCGAGGCATCGAGGCGCGAGCCGCGCTGGTCGAGCCAATCGGCCACGGGGTAGCGATAGGTCAGGTTCAGGCGGCCGCCTTCGCGGGGCCAGAAGAACAGGTCGGGCGCAACGCGGAAGCTGGCGCTCAGTGCACCGGGGCGGAAGCCCATGCCCTGAAGGGCATAAGCCGGCATGATCTTGCCGAGTTGCACCGGCTTGTCGGTGGAAATCCAGCGCAGCGCGCCGTACCGCGGCCAGGCGGGTATGCGCACGCCGTCGAAGGCCATGCGCTGGCCGCCGAACACGCCGCGGCCCAGCGCCACGGCACTCGCGGCCACCCGCAGGTCGGCGTCGCTGCGGCCCATCAGCACCAGTAGGGTGCCGGTGGGATCGACCGGGTTGCGCACAGCCGCAGCCACGGGTCCCGTGGCAGGCGCGATGTCGAGACCGGGGATCGACTGTCCGGCCTTGAGGAAGACGACGGCGTTGCCCTTGGGCAGCGTGCCATAGACCGGCTTGAACGAGAAGCCGCGATAGGAGGCCAGCGAACCCAGCCACGAGGCCGTTGCCGCCGCCGCTTCCAGCTCGCCCTTGTGCGGTTGGCCCGCGAAGACGAAGGGCATGCGCAGCGGCAGGTTCTGGCCCTTGTCGAAGAACGGCAGGGGCAGGCGCGAGAGATCGGGCTGGAAGGTCAGCGCCTGATACTCGACGTCGAGGAACGAGCGGGTATTGCTGATATTGGCCCAGAGCGAACTATGGAACGGGTCTTCGCAGTCCCGTGCATAGTGGCCCAGGAAGCGGATGTTGAGCTGATTGTCGCCCGGCAGCAGCAGCGCGGGGTTTACCGGGATCCGCAGGACCTGCCCGCCCGCTTCGGCGCGGGAGAGCGGCACGGCCTGCACGACCTCTCCATTGACGATGACGACGAGCTGGCTGATGTCGTCCAGCATCTGGGCGGACCAGGACAGCTGGAGGGTCAGCATGGCGGAGGTCACGACGCGGTCCTGGCGCATGCCGAACGGAATGCCGATTTCGCCCTGGGTGCCCTGCAGACGGATCGGACCGCCGATGCGCATGTCCTTGAAGGTCATGCGGTCGCTGAGACCGCTGCGCGGCGCGCCCGGTGCTTGCGCGGCATTCGCGGCGGTGGCAGCCGCAGAAGCGGCAGGCGCCGGGGCGGCGTGAACCTCGCGGCTGCCGAACACGAATGTCGCGATCCCCAAAGCCAGCGCGGCGGCAAGTCCGGCTGCCTTGGCGAGAGCGGGCAGGGTACGCGCGCCGCTCTTCGAGGGCTTGGCACTGTCCCCGGCGAGGGCGAGCGAACCGTGCTCGGCTGCTGCCGCCATCATGCGGCGTTCCGAAAAATTGAGACCCAACATGCGCTTGATGGTCACCATATCGACGAGGATGATTTCGGTCAGCGAGCGAAGGCCGCTGACGCGGGGATGGGGAGCGGCGGGCTGCCAGGCGTCCGCGCGGCCCATGACGGCGCGCACCAGATGCCGGTTCGCCAGCATGTCGAGTTCCTCGAAACGCACATAGGCATTGTTGTCCCGCGTGCGCATGGTGCGCACGGGTATCGAGAGGACCTCGTCGCCCATGGCGAGGGTTATGTGAGTCACGTTGACGTCGCGCACCGGAATCTCGGAGGGCAGGACGAGTGCCGCCCCGCCCATCGAGATGTCCAGCGTCGTCGCGTTGAGGACGTGGCCGGACGAGAGATAGGCCGTGACGGGCAGCGGCAGCGGGATACGGATATCCTGCCGCGCCTGCCGGGTCTCACGCGCCACCGAGATGGCCGCCAGCAGCATGATCAGGCTGAAGCTGGCCCAGGCACAGTTCAGCACCAGCGTATCGGTCTGGATATTGAACATGTAGGGGAACAGCGCCCATTTGCCGATGGCGAGCAGCATGCCGCCGACGAGCAGCGCGGCGCAGATCAGGTGCGGCTTCACGATCGCCCAGTCGAAGTAGGTCTTGTCCAGCAGCGAGCCTTTGTCGGTGACGTTGAACTTGCCCTTGCGGGGCTGGAACCAGGTCATGACCGTCGGCTTCACCAGGTGGAAGGCCAGCAGCGTATCGTAGATTTCGCCCCAGAACGGACGGCGCGTGGTGCCCTGCCGGCGTTCGCTGGCGACGGTGGAGCAGAACAGGTGCGGCATCGCATAGGCGAACACCAGCGAGGCCGAGGCCTGGATGATGTTCTGGCCGAAGATCAGATAGGCGAGGGGGCTGGTCAGGAACACGATGCGCGACAGCGGGTACTGGTAGTACAGCATCGCGCTCAGGTAGCAGAGGCGTTGCTGCCAGGTGAGGCCGGGGCCGAACAGCGGGCAGTCGATCCGCAGGATCTGCGTCATGCCCCGCGCCCAGCGAATGCGCTGGCCGACGTGCAGCACCAGGCGCTCGGTGGCCAGGCCGGCGGACAGACGCGCGCCGATATAGGCGGTGTTCCAGCCGGTGCGCTGGAGCTTGAGTGCGGTATGCGCGTCCTCGGTCACGGTCTCGCCGGCGAAACCGTTGGTCTCCATCAGCGCCTCGCGGCGGATGACGGCGCAGGAGCCGCAGAAGAACGTGGCGTTCCAGAGGTCGTTGCCCTGCTGGATCGGTCCGTAGAAAAGATCGCCTTCACCGGGCATGTCGCCCATGACCGAGGCCAGGTTGCGCTGGACCGGATCGGGCGAATACATGTGGTGCGGCGTCTGGATCAGCGCGAGACGCGGGTCGGTCTGGAACCAGCCGACGGTCAGCTGCAGGAAAGCGCGGTTGGGAACGTGGTCGCAATCGAAGATCGCAATCAGTTCGCCATCGGTCTTCTTCATCGCCGCGTTGAGGTTGCCTGCCTTGGCGTGCAGGTTGTTGTCGCGGGTGATGTAGCCGCAGCCCGCTTCCTTGGCGAAGGCGCGGAACTCAGGGCGCTTGCCGTCGTCGAGGATGAAGACCTTGTAGCGGTCGATCGGATAGTCGAGGTCCATCGCCGCGTAGACCGTGTTGCGCACGATCTCCAGGCTCTCGTTATAGGTCGGAATGTAGATGTCGACGCTGGGCCAGTCCGCCGGTTCGCCCTTGGGTTCGATCACGGGACGGTTCAGCGGCCAGCTCGTCTGGAGCGAGCTGAGCATCAGAATGACCCAGGTATAGACCTCGGCGATGTAGAGCAGGCCCCCGAACACGAATTCCGGCAGCGTGGTGAAAGCCAGGGTCTGCGTCGTGCGCCAGAACATGTAGCGCGTGGACATGAGCACGGCCAGCAGGCCGAGCGCCAGCGCGCCCTTGCGGCCGGGCCAGCGCTTCATGACCAGGGTGCCGGCAATCGCCACGCCTGCGAACATCCATTGGCCGTTGGTGTCGAGCGGAACCCCGATCACCATGGCTGCGATCAGGGCAATCGGAACGATCGCCAGAAGTCTGACGGCGCGGTGCCCGGCGAGTTTTCGGATCATGCGGCGAGGCTCACCGGTGCCACCCAGGCACTGGAGGTCGAATCCAGCGTGGGCGCCACCGCCTGCGCGATCTGCTGCACATCGGAAAGGGCGACGCTGGCGGGCGCATAACGACCCAGCATCTGGAGCGTGGCGATCGCTTCGGGAACGGCCTCGTCCATGCGGATCCGGCCGATCAGACGCTGCCCGGCAAGTTCGCGGATGAAGGCGGCGCCGTGACGGCCCAGGCGGCGCGTCTCGTCCAGCGCATTGATGACGAAGGCGGTGCGCGCCAGCCCTTCTGCGCCGGCTTCTCCGAAGACTTGCGGAAGCAGGGCCAGCGTGTCGGGCTGGGCATTGATGGTGCAGACGTGGGCGCAGGCATGCTCGACCAGGCGGCGCGCCAGGCGGGTCTCGCCGGATGGCACGTCCACCAGCAGCACCCGCTCCTTGCCGGGCTGGAAATAGCCGAGGTCGCTCAGCATCGGCACGAAATCGAGATCCTCCGAAGCGCGGCGCCAGCTACGCAAGTTGATCCCGCCCACCAGCACGGCCTCGTCAGCGGGCGCGGTGATCGCGGGAAGCGAGGTGGCGGGCGAGAGGCCGAAGTGCAGCGGCAGAGAATCGCGCGCCGCCACCGAGATCACCGTCACTTCCGCGCCCTGCGCCGAAAGACCCATGGCAAGATGGGCGGCAACGAAAGTGTTCCCGGTCCCCCCCTTGGGACCGTGGCAGACGATCATCGGCATCAGATTTCCCCCCGGGCGCCAAGGTCCGACAGATGGCGCAGCATGGCTCGTACATCGCGAACGGGCTCTTCAACAACAGGTTTTGCAATCGATGGCAAAACAGATTGTTGCTCGTAGCGGCTGAACAGGTTCTTCAGCGGCTCTGCGGCGAGCACCTGATCGGAATTATCCGTCTGCAGCGCCGGAGTTTCGGCGGGCGACTGGTCCAGCGTCTGAAGACGCGGATCGCGCAGCAGAGCTTCCAGGAGCGGCCAGAGTTCGAGGTCGGAAAAACGATCTTCGAATTCCCTGTACGCGAATTCGTTGCGGCCCAGTCGGTCCAGCAGGTTCCTGGCATCAATGCGCATGACAATCCCCGTTGTTACCGGATCAGGACTGGCAACGAATGGTTAACATCGTATTTATACGGGAAATTCTGGTCCGAAAATCCCGCTTGCGCAGGTTCTTTTTCGATTCGGCCCACTTTTTCGTCGCTGAGCCGCCGCTGTGTTCACTGGAAATCACAGGCCTGAGCGCGTCTCTCACTAATGCGGGAAGCTAACAAGGTCGCGCGGAACAAGGCTGGCGGTCTGAGAGGCGCAAAGAAAAAGGCACCACCCTCCGAAGAGAGTGGTGCCCGGGGACGGAATCGAACCGCCGACACCATGATTTTCAGTCATGTGCTCTACCAACTGAGCTACCCGGGCCAACCATGCTTTGGCCAGTATTCAGCGAATTTTCTAGCTGCCGAGGCGGCCGTTCGCTGCTGGTGGCGGGCCTATGGAGAACATGAACCGGCTTGGCAACCCTAAAATGACGATCTCGTTTCAATCGTCCTGTGGATAAAGATCGGAGTCCTCGCTTTGCGGCGCCGGGCGGCCGGGAATGGCATAGCCGTCGCCCAGCCACTGCAACAGGTCGCGATCGCGGCAGGCCTTGGAGCAGAAGGGGGCGAGTTCGGTGGCGCGGGGCTTGCCGCAGATCGGGCACCTGGCATTGGCCCTTACAGCTGTCTTGTCGGTCATGCGGTAATCGCCTGCGCGAATCCGCCCGTCAGTGCAAGGCCGGCATCTTCGTGCCACGTCACGGATCGGCCGGTGCGACGCACCAATTGCGCCTCCCACTCCGGCCGGACTTGCGCGCGCAGGCGCGGGTGCGCGGTCAGGAGCAGGGTGCCGGGCTCCTCGACCCGCTCCGCGCGGCGCAGCAGCAGCCGGGCACAGGCGCCGATCCGGTCATGCCGCAAGCGGTGGAGCATCGAAGGGCGCTCGAGCCGGGCGATCAGATGGACGAACCCGAAGCCGTTCATCGCGGTTCGCTGATGCGGCCAGTGGTCGAGCGCGGCGGCGACCGCCTCATCCACCGCACGGCGGTCCTGCTTGCCCTCCAGCGAGGGGAAGTCGATGCCGATGGAGCCGCCGAGATCGAACAGGTCGATCGCGCGCGCGATCGCGGGAACGGCGGCCAGGGCCAGGGCGCGCAGCGGCAGTGTGCCGTCTATGTCGATCAGCGTCATCGCCGGGGTCGGGATCACCAGGATGGAGCCGCCCGGAAAGGCCAGTTCGCCGTCCAGCGCTTCGGCGAAGATCTCGGGCCAGGGGTCCTCGGGAAACCTTCGGACCGTGCGCACCGGAACACCCGTGGCGCGCAGCGATTCGGCCAGCGCGGGAGCAGGGCGGGGAGCCAGATCGCAGAGCCTGGCCTGCGCGCGCTTCAGCCGTCCAGTCTCCGCCATGGCCGCGCGCGTCACCTGAGCGCGCAATGCGGCGCCTTCGCTGGCATCGGCGGGAAGGCCGTCGACCAGCGCTTCCTCACCGGACGGAAAACGCAAGGTGCCGCGCCGGACGCCTTTCGCGCGCGCGATCAGGACCGCGTCGGCGACCTCGCCCGGAGCGAGGCTGCCGTCCCATTGCAGCCGGGCAGCCAGGACTTCGCCGTTCTCGACAAGGATCGCGCGGCTTTCGCCGATCCCGTCTTCGACGAGCCACTCAGCCAATGGCCCGCTCAGCCAAGGGTGAAGCCCGCCGCGAGAAGCAGGGCGCGGGTTTCGAAGAGGGGAAGGCCGACGACGCCGGAGTGGCTGCCGGTGATGGAGACGATCAACCCTTCGGCGCTGCCCTGGATGGCATAGCCGCCCGCTTTGCCGTGCCATTCGCCGCCGGCGATATAGGCGTCGATTTCCTGGGCTGAAAGCGACTTGAACCGCACGATCGTCTCGGAAAGTCGCTCGCGCAGCGAACCGTCCGGCGATTTCAGGGCGATCGCGGAAAGGACGCGGTGACGGCGGCCGGAAAGCAGCGCAAGGCAGGCGCGGGCCGTAGCCTCGTCCTCGGCCTTGGGAAGAATGCGGCGGCCGCAGGCGACGACCGTGTCTCCGGCCAGGACGTGCGATCCCGTAGCTTCGACTGCGAGCGCCTTTTCCCGGGCCATGCGGCGGGCGTAGACGCGGGGAACCTCGGCGGCGCCATGCGTCTCGTCGATGTCGGCGGCTACGATGGCGTCGGGCACGATGCCCAGACGGCCGATCAACTCGCGGCGGCGCGGACTGGCCGAGGCGAGGATCAGCTGGGGGGCGGGCCGAAGTGCGGAATCCCGGTCGGTCGAAGACACGCGGTTCAGAACTGGCCGGGGCCGCCGCGACCGGGCATGAAGCGGTAGGTGATGCGGCCTTTGGTAAGGTCGTAAGGGGTCAGCTCGACGAGAACTTCGTCTCCCACCAGCACGCGGATACGGTTCTTGCGCATCTTGCCCGCCGTGTGGCCGAGGATTTCGTGGCCGTTTTCCAGCTCTACGCGAAACATCGCATTGGGCAGGAGTTCCACGACCCGGCCGCGCATCTCAAGGAGTTCTTCTTTCGCCATTGGCGATCATTACCCGTCAGCTTGCTGCATGAATGCGGCGCGCCATAACCACGACTCGCCGAAAATGGAAGCCTTGCTTGCGGGGCGGGCGAGGACCTCTGCAAATTCGTCTGTTTTGTCGCGAAGCCGTTTCAAAAATGCCGCATGAAACAGAGGCTGCGGGCGCCGGTTGCTTGCCCGATAGTGTCATGATGCACTTGCGAGACTGTCCTGCGACAACCGCATAGTCGTGTGCGACAAAAAGTTACGCGGCATGGCCTTGCGAGGTCTTCGCAGTCGCGGCATCAGCGCCTTGGAGCGAAAGCAAGCTCCGAAATGGGCGGCAATTTTCAGCCTGGCCAGAATGTTCAGCCTGTCCGGGTTTCAGCATGGAGAGTCGATTTGCGGTGCGTGCGTCTGGTCCCATGGGTTGGGCCACTGTTTCTAGGCGTCTGTCTGCCGGCCCTGGCCCAGGCGCAAGTCGCCTCCGCCTCGGTGGCGGCGGCCACCGCGCCCGCGGTTGCACCGGTTGCCGCGCTCGCCAGCCCGAACGATGCGGCAGGTCCGCAGGATGACGAGCACGACGAAGATCCTCTGGAAGTGACGGGCAGCGACATCGTCGTCGTCGCGCCGCGCATCCAGGGGCAGCTCGACGTGCCCAACCAGCCGATCGCCACGTTCGACGAAGAGGACATCGCCGCTTACGGTGCCGATTCCATCGGCGATCTGATCGCCGCGATTTCTCCCCAGACCGGCAGCGGCCGAGGGCGCGGATCGGGCACGCCGGTCATCCTCGTCAATGGACAGCGCATCACCAGCTTCCGCGAGATGCGCAACATCCCGCCCGAGGCGATCCGCAAGATGGAAGTGCTGCCCGAGGAAGTGGCCTTGCGCTTCGGCTATGCGGCGAACCAGCGCGTCGTCAACCTCATCCTGAAGGACAGGTTCTCGGCCACGACCGTCGCGGGCGAATACAATCGCCCGACGCGCGGCGGCTACGACAACTACGAGCTGGAAAGCGGCATCGTGAAGATCGCCGGTCCGCGCCGGTACAACTTCAACGCGAAATATACCGATACGTCCATGCTGACCGAGGACGAGCGTAACATCCGCCAGGAGGCTGGGTCGCAGCCCACGGTGGCGGACGATCCCAGCCCGGCGCGGTATCGGAGCCTGGCCGCCGCCGATTCGGAGTTCGCGCTCAACGGCACCATGACGCAGAACCTGGGCGAGAACGGCATGGCCGGCTCGATCACCGCCAACGGTGCCTTCACCCACGAAGTCGCGACCTCGCTGTCGGGTCTCGATACGGTGATCCTGACGTCGCCCACGGGCGGGCGGCAAACGCGTACGCTGCCCGATCCGCTGGCCTCGCGCACCGTCACCGACAGTTTCGAGGGCGGGCTCGGCTACAACACCATGATCGGCCGGTGGATGTTCAATGTCACCGGCGATGGAAGCTATGTGAATGCCGGCACGCGCATCGATCGCCGGCGCGACCTGAGCGGCCTTCAGGCGGCTGCCGAGGCCGGCACGCTCGACATTGCCGGCGCGCTGCCGTTCGTGCCCGGCACCGGGGTGGACACCGCCCGCAGCCGCACGCTGTCGCTGAGTTCCCTGGCTACCCTGTCCGGTACGCCGTTCAGCATGCCGGCCGGCGATGCGAACCTGACCTTCAAAGGCGGATACGATTTCAGCCGCGTGCAGAGCGAAACGCGATCGGACACCTTTGCAGACAGCACGCTGACCCGCGGCGATGTCTCGGCAGGCGTCAACCTCGCGCTGCCGCTGACCAGCCGGGGCTACTTCCTGGGCGGCATCGGCGATCTGGCCCTGAACGTCAGTGCCGGGCTGAACCACCTTTCGGACTTCGGCACGCTGACCGACTGGAGCGCGGGCTTCACCTGGTCTCCCACCGAAAAGCTGACCTTCCAGGCGAGCTACCTGGTCGATCAGGAGGCGCCGACCCTTGCCCTGCTGGGCGCGCCGAGCGTGCTCAGCTACAACGTCTCAGTCTACGATTTCACCCGGAATTCGACGGCGCTGGTCACCGTGCTGAGCGGCGGCAATCAGGATCTCGCACGTGAAACGCAGCGGGACATCAAGCTCTCGGCCACCTGGGAGCTGCCGTTCATGAAGCGGTCCAACCTGATCGTTGAATATTTCCGGAACCGCTCTTCTAACGTCAGCGAATCGTTCCCGCTGCTGACTTCGGCCGTCGAAACGGCGTTTCCTGGCCGCGTACAGCGCGATGCTGCGGGGAACCTCGTCTACCTGGACCGCCGGGCCGTGACGTTCGACGAGGAGACGAGTTCCAGCGTCCGTTGGGGACTCAATCTTTCAGGCAACCTGGGCAAGGAGCCGTCCGGCGGCTTCGGCAGACCCCCTGAGCGGGCCGATACGCCGCGAGGCGGGGGTAACGGGGACGCGCCCAAGCGGGATGCGGGGG
>NZ_ATHL01000039.1 GCF_000445125.1 Novosphingobium lindaniclasticum LE124 | reverse complement strand
CGCGGCTCCGCCCGCTCCCCCGGCTCCGGCTCCGGCACCCCCGGGCCCGTCCAAGGCTCGCGGCGCCTCGCCGAAGGGCCAGGGCAGCTGGGCCGCCCGCATCCAGGCGAATTATCCGACCCGCGCCGCTCGTGAAGAGCGTGAAGGCCGCGTCGGCGTGCGCGTCGGGATCGGACCGGACGGCAAGGTCACCTCCTGCTCGGTCACCGCATCGAGCGGCAGTCCCGACCTGGACGAGGCAGCTTGCGACGGCATGACCCGCTACGCGCGGTTCAACCCGGCGCTCGACGATGCCGGCAATCCGACATCGGGTCAGTTCTCGACGGCCATCGTCTACAAGCTGAACTAACTCCTTTAAGACTGGTCAGGCCCACACCCGGCCGGAATCAGTCCTGCATTCTTCTTGAGAGGTAAATCGCATGCTTATTGATATTCTTGCCGCCGCAGGTGAAGCTGCGCCGCAGAACAAGTTCGGTTTCATGGAGGCCCTGGAGGCCGGTGGCTTCATCTCGTATGCCACGGTCATCATCATGGGCATCATGTCCTTCGGCTCGTTCTACATCCTGTTCACCAAGTGGTTCGAACAGTCCAAGATCATGCGCCAGTACAACGTCGTCCGCACGACGTTCTGGAAGGCGCCGACCCTGCGTGAAGGCGCCGCCAAGCTCGAGAAGAACAGCGCCTGGCGCCAGCTCGTCGACGACGGCATCGCCGCCGAAGACCAGCACGCCAAGATGACCGACTCGCTCGAAGCGCACGACTGGATGCACGCCTCGCTCGCGCGTTCGGAAGCTTCGATCAACGCCCGTCTCGCCCAGGGCCTGCCGTTCCTCGCCACCGTTGGCGCAACCGCACCGTTCATCGGTCTGTTCGGTACCGTCGTCGGCATCTACCGCGCTCTGATCGCCATCGGCATCGCCGGTTCGGCTTCGATCGACAAGGTTGCCGGCCCCGTCGGTGAATCGCTGATCATGACCGCGCTCGGCCTGATCGTCGCCGTTCCCGCCGTTCTGGCCTACAACTACCTCCAGAGCCGCAACAAGCGCATCGCCGAAAACCTGACCGGCTTCTCGAGCGACGTTCTCGCGAACATCAACTCGAAGGGCGCCGTGAAGCCGATCGTTGTTGCTGCCCCGGCGAAGACCGCCGCTGCTCCGGCCAAGCCGGCCGCTGCTCCGGCCAAGCCGTAAGCAGTATCGGACGCGCTTCCGCAATGCGGAAAATAGGGCGCGTCCAAGGGAGAAAGGCGGCGGTGCGTTGCATGCGCGTCCGCCGCCTGCCCAGGGCAACGCAAGGATTAGGATAAAACTATGGCGATATCCTCGGGCGGAGGCGGTGCCGAGACACCGATGTCCGACATCAACACGACGCCGCTCGTCGACGTCATGCTGGTGCTTCTGATCATCTTCCTGATCGCGGTTCCGGTTGCGATCCAGACGATCGAAAAGCTGAAGATCCCTGTCGTCGAGGCCGTCGAATCGAAGGACAAGGTGGAAAACCTGCTCCTCACCGTTTCGACCACCGACGACGGCGGCAAGGCTGCGGGTGAACCCGGTTACGTCGGCGCTTCGCGCAACGGCGAATGCCGCGTCTACTTCAACAACATCACGCCGGTGACCTCGCAGGAACTGCGCGACCAGGCCTTCAAGCGTCTCGATGCGATCGTGAAGCGCGAAGGCGGCCCGCAGGCCCTTCAGGCCAACCCCGATCTCGTGCCGCAGGTCCACATTCGCGGTGACGTCAACGCCCCCTGGCGCTGCGTTGCCGGTGCGATCTACAACGTCCAGATCTCGGGCTACCCGACGGTTGGTTTCATCACCAATCCCGTCGACCCGAACGGCTGACGTTCAGGCAGGAACAGGAGTAACTTTCCATGGCAATGTCAGGCGGCAAGGACGATGGCGCGCCGATGATGGAAATGAACACGACGCCGTTGATCGACGTCATGCTCGTTCTGCTCATCATGTTCATCATCACCATCCCGGTTGCGACCCACTCGATCGACATCGATCTGCCGGTTGCAACCCCTCCGACGAACAATCCTCCTCCGGTCGATCCGATCCGCAACAAGGTGGTTCTCACCGCGGACGACAAGATCCTCTGGAACGGTACGCAGGTTGACGGCCCGGGTCTCGCGAATCTGCTCAAGCAGTCGCTCAGCTACCCGGTCGAACCCGAGCTGCAGTACCAGCCGGAACCGAACGCCAGCTACGATCTCTCGGCCCAGGTGCTGCAGCTGATCAAGGCGGCGGAAGTCACGAAGTTCGGCTTCGTCGGCAACGAACAGTTCCGCGACTTCGGCAAGTAAGCCGAACGGACGGAGCCGGTCTCTCAAGGACCAATGAAGGGGCGGAGCGATCCGCCCCTTTTTTGTTGCTCCGGGCATCCGGCAGACCAGCCGGGTCGCCTAATCGCCCTCCGGCGCCTCGACCGGATCCACGCGCATCGCCAGCGATGCCAGGCTCTCCGCCTCGACGAGCAGATCGTCGTCCGCCGAGCCGGACGGCAGCGACTCGCGCCCGATCATCGAAAGCGCCGGCACGGAAAGCGGGCTGATCCGCTCCAGCCGGACATGATCCACTTCCTGCGCCGCCCTGTCGAGCACGTCGGCCACGCGGGCCACATCTGTCATGCGGGCACGTGCATCGGCCCAGGCCGCTTCGATCAAGAGATGATCCGGCTCGTATTTGCGCAGCACGTCGTAGATGAGGTCGGTGGAGAACGTCACCTGCCGCCCCGACTTGCGCTTTCCCGGCTGCTGCCGTTCCACCAGGCCCGAGATCACCGCCACCTCCCGGAAGGCGCGGCGCAGCAGGTAGGACTGCTGCACCCAATCGATGAACTCATGCGTGAGAATATCGGGCGAGAGCAGCGCAGCGGGATCTTCCACGGGTTTGATGCCGTAGACCACCAGAGCGTAGTCGGTCGCGACGAAGCCGAGCGGACCGAGGCCGCGATCTTCCATGCGCCGCGTGACCAGCATTCCGAGCGACTGGTTCGCTGGCCATCCTTCGAATGTGTAATAGGTCGTATAGGCCCTGCCCTGGTGCGGAAAGCTCTCCACCAACAACCGTCCCGGTGCCGGCATGTGCGAACGCCAGTCCTGCACTTCCAACCATTCGCGCACGTCGTCGGGAAAGCGAGACCAGCCCGCCCGGTCGAACAGCATGGCTCTCACCCGATCGGCAAGGTGCGTGGAGATCGGCATGCGCTGCCCCATGTAGCTGGGGATCGTCGCCGATCGCCGGGCCGCACGCACCACCAGTTCCAATTCGCGTAGCGCTTCGACTTCCAGATCCATGCCCGCGAACCGGAAGGTGTCGCCGGGCTTCAAGCTGGCGCCGAAGCCTTCCTCCACCTTCCCCAGCGAACGACCGTTGCGGAAGCGCACGTCGAGCATTTCCGAGTCGACGATGATTCCCGCATTGAGCCGGTGCCGGGCGGCATGTTCCGGGTGCGCCAGGCGCCAGGTTCCGTCCTTTTCGCGAACAATGCGGCGGAAACGATCGTAAGACCGCAACGCATATCCGCCCGTCGCCACGAAATCGAACACGCGGGCGAACGTCTGCTCGTCCACCCAGGCATAGGCCAGAGAGGAGCGCACTTCGGACAGCAGGGCATCCTCCCGGAATGGCCCGGCGCAGGCCACCGCCATGACATGCTGCGCCAGCACGTCGAGCCCCCCCGGCCGGAACGGTTCGCCGTCCCGCTGCCCTTCGTGCACCGCCTCCTGCGCCGCAAAGGCCTCGAGAAACTCGAACCGATTCCCCGGCACCAGCAGCGCCTTGCTGGGTTGATCGAGCCGGTGGTTCGCGCGTCCGATGCGCTGGAGCAGGCGGGAGGAGCCTTTCGGCGCCCCCATCTGAACCACGAGATCGATGTCCCCCCAATCGACGCCAAGATCCAGACTGGCGGTGCAGACCAGGGCCCGCAGCCGCCCTTCGGCCATGGCGCCTTCCACTTTGCGCCGCGCCTCTTTCGAGAGCGACCCATGATGGATGCCGATCGGTAAGTTGTCCTCGTTGGCGTTCCAGAGCTCCTGGAAGATATATTCGGCGAGAAAGCGCGTGTTCGTGAAAATCAGCGTCGTTCGATGCGCCTTGACCTGCTCGATGAGCTGCGGGATCGCCCAGGTCGCCGCATGGCCGCTCCAGGGGATCCGCTCTTCCTGCGGCAGCAGGATCGAGACTTCCGGCTCGGCGCCGGCTTCGCCTTCGACCAGTTCGACGGTATCGATCTCGCCCCAAGGCGCCAGCCAGCCGCGGAAGGCATCGGGATCAGCCAGGGTAGCGGACAATCCCGCGCGCTGAAGGTCCGGCGAAAGGGCCTGAAGCCGCGACAGGGCCAGTGTGAGCAGGTCCCCTCGTTTGCCCGTTGCAAAGGCATGGATTTCATCGATGACCACGCGCTTCAGGCCGGCGAACAGCGTCGGCGCCTCGGGATAGCTGAGCAGGAGCGAAAGCGATTCCGGCGTGGTCAGCAGGACGTTCGGCGGACGGCTACGCTGCCGGGCCTTGCGGTCGGACGGCGTGTCGCCGCTGCGCGTCTCTATGCGGATCGGCAGGCCCATTTCCTCGACCGGCGTGAGGAGATTGCGCTGGACGTCGTGGGCCAGAGCCTTGAGCGGCGATACGTAAAGCGTGTGCAGCCCCTCCGGCAGCGGCGCCTCGCCTGCTCGGGAGGGGCAGAACGCCGCCAGCGTCGGCAGGAACCCCGCCAAGGTCTTGCCCGCGCCGGTATCGGCCACGAGCAGAGCATGACGCCCGCGATCCGCAGCCGTCAGCATCTCCGCCTGATGCCGCCGAACCCGCCAGCCGCGTCCCGCGAACCATTCGGCAAGCTCGGGTGGAACGGCGGCGGGCATCATGGAATCGATCTCGGCACGGTCATCGCTCGGTCGGTTGCATCAGCCCCGGCTTGAAGCATGGGCGGCTCCAACAGAAAAGCCCGAGGGGCCGGCCGGTTGCGGTACTCGCCGTGCAGACAGATCATCGCCGGGAGCCAGAGACGAAATCTCCGCCCGCATGCCGCGTCAGTGCCCGGCCTGATCGCCGCGCCGCAGCCCCGACGCGGCGAGTTGCCGATCGATTTCCGCAATCAGGCGCTCCAGCCCTTCCGCAGATCCGCTTTCCGCTCTTGCGACGAGCACAGCCTGCGTGTTGGAGGCCCGCAGCAGCCACCAGCCATCCGGCGTGGTGACGCGCACCCCGTCGATATCGACGAACCGCGCCCCTTCCGCTTCCAGACGGCCGCGAACTTCCGCGACGGCCGCGAACTTGCGGCTCTCGCTCACCGGGAACCGCAGTTCGCGCGTGTTGACCAGCACCGGCATCTCGCTGCGCAGCTGCGTGACCGAGCGGCCAAGCCGCGCGCTCGCCGCCATGAGGCGGACCGCTGCGTAAAGCCCGTCGTCGAACCCGTAGAACTTGTCCGCGAAGAAGATGTGGGCGCTTGTCTCGCCGGCCAGCGGCGCGCCTGTTTCCAGCATCTTGGCCTTCATGTGCGAATGCCCGCTCTTCCACATGAGCGGCCGTCCGCCATGGCGATGGATCGTATCGAAGAGCGCCCCGGAGGCCTTGACGTCTCCGATCACCACCGCGCCGGGACGCCGCGCGAGCATGTCCTCGGCAAAGATCCCCAGCAGCTGGTCGCCCCAGATCACGCGGCCCAGGCCGTCGACCACGCCGATGCGGTCTCCATCGCCGTCGAACGCCACGCCCAAATCGAGCTTCCGCGCGGCAATCAGCGCCTTCAGGTCCGCCAGGTTGGACTCCTCCGTGGGGTCCGGGTGATGATGGGGAAACGTCCCGTCGATCTCGGTGAACAGCAGGTGGTGCTCGCCGGGAAGGCGAGCGGTGAGCCGCTCCACGGCCTGCCCGGCGGCGCCGTTTCCCGCGTCCCAGCCGATCCGCAGGTCGGATAGGCCCTCGACGCCGGCAATTCCTTCGGCAATCCGCGCGACATAGGCTTCCAGCACCTCGCGCCGTTCCACGCCGCCTGCGCCTTCGTCCCAGTCCGCAGCCGCCGCCATCTCGCCAAGCCGCACGATGTCCGGCCCGAAGAACGGACGGCTGCCCAGCACCAGCTTGAAGCCGTTATGATCGACGGGGTTGTGGCTGCCGGTGATCTGGATGGCGCCGTCCACATCGTCTGCCGAGGCTTCCGCATAGTAGAGCATCGGCGTCGGTCCCAGGCCGACGCGGACGACATCGGCTCCGCTCGCGGTCAGGCCTTCGACGAGGGCCGCTTCCAGCATGGGCGAACTGAGGCGCCCGTCATAGCCGACCGCGACCTTCTGCCCGCCCCCGCGCCGCAGCACCGTGGCGAAGCAGCGGCCAAGGGCATAGGCGTCTGCCGGCCCGAGATCCCGCCCCACGACACCGCGGATGTCGTATTCACGGAGGATCGTGGGATCGAACCGATGGCTCATCGTCAGGGTGCTCCGCTCAGGTATAGCCGCTCAGGTGGCGCCGTTCATGGCTGGAGTTTGTCAAGCTTCGCCAGCAGGAGATCGCGCGCGGCGTTCGCCTCGTGAACCTTCTCGTTCGATCCGCCGCGGTCGGGATGGACCTGCGCGACGACACGGCGATGGGCATCGAGAATGTCCCGGCGGCTCGCGCCTTCATCCACGCCCAGCAAGGCGCGCGCCTGCGTGCTGGCGTGGACATCCGCAAAGGAAGGGCCGGGCAGCGGCTTGGCCTGCCACGGCCATCTTCCCTTGATCAGCCGCCAGGCAATGCAGGCCAGCGCGATGAGCCAGAGCAGCTTCATTCGTCGCCGGCGGCCTGCAACTCGGCTTGGCGGCCGGTCGGCATCGGCAGGTTCAGGCCCGCCACGAGCTGGCGCAGTTCCTGACGCGCCACGAGATGGCTGGTGCCGAGTTCGCCCAGGTGCCCCTTGTCGAGCAGGGTCAGGCCCGAGGGGAACAGCTCGCGGAAGATGACGCGCTCGGACAGTCCGTTGGAAATGCGGAAGCCCACGCGCTTCGACAGTTCCAGCAGCGCGCTTTCCAGGCGGCGCATGTTCTTCGCCTCGACGTGCTGGACGCGGTTGCGCACCACCACCCAGTCGAGTTCGCGGCGTCCTTCGTTGATGGTCTTGAGGCCGCGCTTCTTGCGGGTTTCCCACATGAGTTCGGCATAGAAAGAGAGCTTCTTCACCTTGAACGTCTCGCTTTCCACCTGGCCGATCAGGTCGAAGTCGATGAAGCTGTCGTTCAGCGGGGTGACCAGCGTGTCCGCGGTCGCCGCGACGTGGCGGGCGAAGGTATCGTCTCGCCCCGGGGTGTCGAAGATCAGGAAGTCGTAGCCCTCGGCAATGGCTTCGGCCAGTTCGTCCAGTTCGCCTATGTCCTCGCCGTCGTAGACCGCGAAGCGGGCGCCGGGCAGCGCGATCTCGCGGCGGCGCTCGGTCTCGACCCGGTTCTCCAGGTAGCGGTACAAGGTGCGCTGGCGCGGATCGAGATCGATCGCTGCCACTCTGGCGCCCTGATAGGCGAGTGCGATGGCGACGTGGACGGCCGTCGTGGACTTGCCGGTGCCGCCTTTTTCGTTGGCGAAGACGATGCGATGCGCTGTCACGGACCCTGTTCGCTTTCCTGTTGCCCCCGGACCAAGCCCGGCTTCCTTGCTCCCGGCTTCTACCCCGGAAGCGAAATCAAATCCTTAACCGCCGAAGCGGGTCAAACCCATTGCTCGCCCCATTGCTCAAAGGGCCGCGGTGCGGCTAAGGGCAGGCGCGACCACCGGTCAAGTGCATCCTATCGGAGCAGTGACACCCAATGCAAACCCTCCACAGCCTTGATCCACTGCGCCGTGCCGTTGCCGAACTGCGGGAAACGGGAAAGATCGCCCTCGTGCCCACGATGGGCGCGCTCCATGAAGGTCATCTGACACTCGTGCGCGAGGCGCGCAAACGGGCCGACCATGTCATCGTCTCGATCTTCGTGAACCCGCTGCAATTCGGCGCGAACGAGGATCTCGACAAGTATCCGCGCCAGCTCGAGCGCGACAGCGCCTTGCTGCAGGGCGAGGGCGTGGCCCTGCTCTGGGCGCCGACGGTGGAAGCGATGTACCCCCAGGGCTTCGCTTCCAACATTTCAGTCCAGGGGGTCAGCGAAGGGCTTTGCGGCGCTTCCCGCCCCGGCCATTTCGACGGCGTGGCCACCGTGGTCTGCAAGCTGTTCCATCAGGTCCTGCCCGATGTGGCGCTGTTCGGCGAGAAGGACTGGCAGCAGCTCGCCGTGATCCGCCGCATGGCCCGCGACCTCGACCTGACGCAGCCTCATGTCGACGCGGTGCTGGGTGTTCCCACGGTGCGCGAGGACGACGGGCTCGCGATGTCGTCGCGCAACGCCTATCTCACGCCCGAGCAGCGGGTGCAGGCGGTAGCCCTTCCCAATGCGATGAAAGTCGCGATCGCGGAGATCGAGCGCGGAGAGCCCGTCACGGCCAGCATCGCTCGGCTCGGAAAAGTGCTGCTCGATGGCGGCTTCTCCTCGATCGACTACGCCGAGCTTCGCGATGCCGACAGCCTGGCCTTGCGGGACGAGCGCAGCACGGCGCCCATGCGCCTGCTGGTGGCGGCCCGGATCGGCACGACGCGTCTGATCGACAACATGGCGGTCACGGGACAGTAGTCGCGGAACGGTAAGTGCGCGGGCGCAAGCCCCTCGATCTTTTGGATTTCCCCTCCCGAAATCTCACAGCATTAGTCATTTGCCCGGCAGCAATTAGGGGATATGGTGGCTGGGGGTTGGAAGGCCGGGCGACGTTGTGCCCCGATCTGTCCGGTACAACAGAGGGAAGTCATCATGAAGAAGATCGCCTGCGCGCTGGCCGCGCTTGTCGTCATGGCCGCAGCCCCTGCTGCGCAGGCCGAAGACCGCTCGTCCGCGCGCAAGGTCCAGGACAAGGGCGTCCAGCAGATTCCGGTTTGCCGCAAGAACCTCGGCACCGTTTCCATCGTCGAGCCCGACACCCAGTGGTGGCGCGAACTCAGCCTGGGCAGCCCCGAGGCGATCCTGCGCGTCTTCGTGCAGAAGTCCGGCTGCTTCACGCTGGTGAACCGTGGCCGCTCGCTGCAGAACAGCGCCATGGAACGCGCCCTCGCCGAACAGGGTGAGCTGCAGAGGGGCTCGAACATCGGCAAGGGCCAGATCCGCGCGGCGGACTACTTCCTGCAGCCGGACATCGTCTCGACCAACAACAATTCGGGCGGCAGCGGCCTGGGCGGCGTGCTCGGTGGCGTCGGCGGCCTGTTCGGTCGCGGGATCGGCGCGATCGCCGGTGGCCTCAACATCAAGAAGGGCGAGGCGAACGTGACCCTGTCGGTGGTCAATTCGCGCACCACGGTCGAAGAAGCACTGACCGAAGGCTATGCCCGCAAGTCGGACGTCAGCTTCGGCGGCGGCGGTGGTGGGTTCTTCGGCGGCACCTTCGGCGCGGCCGGTGGCGGCGGCTACCAGAATACCCAGATCGGCCAGATCATCGTGCTGGCCTATCTCGATGCCTATACCAAGCTGGTCACCCAGCTCGGCGGCCTGCCGGAAGATGCCTCGGCAGCGGCTCCGGTGGCACGCTGAACCCATAATCCGGCGGATGGCGCCGGCGGGAGCGATCCCGCCCGGCTCCATCGCGCCCGGATCGTCAGTGCCATGACCGGCCCCAAAACCCTCTACATCGAAGACGACGCCCGCGCCGCCACGCAAGTGCAGGAGCTGGCGGAGCAGGCGGGGATAACCCTCGTGTGGGCAGCCAGTGGCGAAGATGGCCTGCGGCTGGCCGGCGTCGAGCATTTCGACGTGATCATCCTCGACCGCATGCTGCCCGATCGTGACGGGCTGACGATCCTCTCGCGCCTTCGCGAGAGCGGGATCGGCACGCCGGTCCTGATGCTGTCGGCGCTGGGCCGCACCAGCGACCGTGCCGAAGGCCTCGATGCCGGCGCGGACGACTACCTCGCGAAACCCTTCGAAGCGGCCGAACTGCTCGCCCGGCTGCGGGCCCTGCACCGACGCGCCTCCGGCCGCGAGCACAGCGCGGTCATTCTCTACGGCGCCTTCGAATGCCACGTAAAGGCGCGCACCGCTTTCCGCGCCAATCGGCATCTTGCGCTGAGCCCGAAGGAATTCGAGCTTTTCCGCTACTTCATGGAAAACGCCGGAGAAGTGCTCACGCGCGAGATGCTGCTGCGCGACGTCTGGAAGATGAACTTCGACCCCCAGACCAACGTCGTCGACGTGAATATCGGCCGCCTGCGCCGCAAGCTGGAGGAAGGCTTCGACTCGCCCGCGCTCGAAACGATCTGGGGATCGGGTTATCGCCTGCTCGATGGGCGGCAGGATTCATGGCACGCCTCGTAGAAATCCATAGGTCGATTTTCGCGCAGCTCATCGCCTGGGCCATCCTGATCGCGGCGATGATCACTTTCGGCCTCTGGCTGCTGACGGATGCGACGATCCAGCGCACCAACCGCATTGCCCTCGAACGCGCGGTCGACGTGGACCTTGCCGGCATGGTCGACATTTTCGCCAGCGGCGGCGCGGTGGAACTTTCCAACCGGCTAAACGACCGGCTCGCGCTTCAACCCCGCGACGCCAACCCGGCGCACTACATCCTGGCCGATGCCAGAGGAGCGGCCCTTGCGGGCGACCTCCGCACCTGGCCGGGGCTGCACGCGGGCATTTCCGAAACCCGCGACATCGCCCTGCCGAGCGGGCAACGCGCGCTGGCACGCGCGACCCAGCTGGGACCGGACCTGCGGCTCCTGGTGGCGCACGAGTACCGCGATCTGGGGCTTCTGCTGCGGCAGGTCGCGCTGGCCTTCCTCGCCGGCGGACTGCTCGCCGTGGCGGCGGTCGCGCTCGCCGGATGCCTGGCCGCGCGGCGGCTGGCGGGGAGGATCGAGCGCATCAACGCCGCCTTCCGCCACCCTGACGACGATGCCCTCGCCCAGCTTGCGAACGGCTCGAAGGACCGCGACGAGATCGACGAGTTGACGCGCCATTCCGGCGATGCCCTCTCCCGCCTGCGCCGCCTCGCCAGCGCCCAGCGGGAAACGACCGATCAGGTGGCGCACGAAATGCGCACACCGCTGATGCATCTCGACAACCGGCTGGTCCGGGCCCTCGCCGCGCTGCCCGGAAAAGCGCGCGATAGCGAGATCGCCGCCCGCATCACCGATGCCCGGCAGGAAATCCGGAGCATTATCCGCATGTTGGAATCGCTGCTCGATATCGCCGCGAGCCAGGCGCGGCGCGGCGACCGACACGGGCTTTCGCCCGTCGATCTCAGCGCTCTCGCCGAGCGTCTGGCCGAGCTATATGCCGACAGTGCCGAGGAATCGGGCCATCGCTTCGAACTGGCGATCGCGCCGGGCGTCACTGTCGAAGGAGAGGAGATGCAGCTCACCCGGCTGATCACCAACCTGCTCGACAACGCCTTCAAGTTCGTGCCGCCGGGCGGCACCGTCCGGCTGGAACTGGAGCGGGGACCAAGGCTGACGATCCGCGACGACGGCCCGGGCGTACCTGCCCAGGATCGCGACAGGATCTTCGACAAGTTCAGCCGCGCTGCCAACCATGACGGCCTCGACGCCAGCGGAGCAGGACTGGGGCTGGCGCTGTGTCGAGCGATCGCCCAACGCCATCATCTTGAAATCCGCCTCGTGCCATCGGAAAAGGGCGCCTGTTTCACGATCGCCCCGGAGTCGAAATCATGAATGCGCTCAGGTCCATCCTTGGCGGCGCCGCTTTGCTTGCCGCCGTTCCGGCGCTGTCGGCACCCGTCGCGCCGGGCGATGCGGCAAGACTTCCCATGGCGCGCGACGAACGCGTGGCCGAGGCGCTGGTGACGGCCCAGCAGGCCGTGATCTCCTCCGATCGCGTGGCGCTGGCCGACGCCTTGCGCATCGTCGAACGATCGGGTGCCCGGCCCCTGCAGGGCTGGAGCGGCGCCGATCCGGTTCCGGCCTGGCGGACGCTCGTTCCGAATGCCGAAGGGGCCGTCCTGCGCGGCAGCCCGCTGGGTCCGGGTTACAGGACGGGCCAGGTGGCCGCGGGGAAAATCGACTCCTTCCAGCAGGTCTTCCTCTCCGGCCGCAAGGCCAGCATCGCTCTGTCCACTGCAGGCGGCGAGCCGCTGAGCCTGCGCGTAATCGATGCCGAGCGCCGGCCCGTCTGCCTGGCCGACGCACCGCGTCGCGCCTGCCGCTGGGTGCCCGTATTTACCCAGCGCTACATGATCGAGGTCCGCAACGGCGGACAGAGCCAGGCGAACTACTTCCTCGTCGTCGACTGAGCTGCGCAGTCCCCCTGCTCTCCTCGAAACCCACACATAAAGGGCCGACGGTTCACACCGCCGGCCCTTCGTTCCACATGGGGGGTGGTGGAACTCTATAGGCTGGATCAGGCCTCGACCTTCTTGCCCTCGGTCTCGTAGCGTTCGATCGCCTCGAGAACGATCTTGCGTGCTTCCTCGGCGCCGCCCCAGGTGCCGACGCGCACCCATTTCTCGGCTTCGAGGTCCTTGTAATGGGTGAAGAAGTGCTCGATCTGGCTGAACACGATGCCCGGCAGATCGCCCCGTTCCTGAACGTCGGAATAGTAGGGGAAAGTCTTGTCGTCGGGCACGCAGACGAGCTTTTCGTCGCCGCCGTGCTCGTCTTCCAGGTTCAGCACCGCGATCGGGCGAACACGCACGACCGAGCCGGGCACGAAGGGCGAGCGGGCAACGACCAGCGCGTCGAGCGGGTCACCGTCCGGCGAAAGCGTGTGCGGCACGAAACCGTAGTTGGCGGGGTAGCGCATCGGCGTGTGCAGAATGCGATCGACGAACAGCGCGCCGGAGTCCTTGTCGAACTCGTACTTCACGGGCTCGCCACCGACGGGCACCTCGATGATGACGTTCAGGCTCTCCGGCGGGTTCTTGCCGACAGGGATCATGTCGATGCGCATGTTGGTCCTTCATTACTGGCACGCAGTTGTCGTGCCTGTTCATCTTTGACCGGGGGGCTTAGCCTTGCAACTTATGCATCGCAACTGCCTTCTCGGGGTAGATGTCTCCAGTTTGCGACACATCCGCCGCTGCGGTCGACGAAATACCCACGCTGAAAAGGAAAAGGCCCAGAAAACGGATCAATTCCGTATCCGAGCCCTTCCTTGATATGAGGCATATGCGCCCCGGCGGACGCGCCTACTTGCTGCGCGGTGCCAGCAACCGGTCGAGGCCGTTGACCTTGCCTGGCGTAGTGCTTTCCAGCCAGGGCCAGCGCAGGCCGCCGTGATAGTCGAGCGCCACGGTGCTGAAGGCATCGCCGCGCTTCACCAGCAGCGAGATCGGCGTCTTCGCGGTCTTCGCCGCGGTGATCGCGTCCTTGATCCCTTCTCCGCTATAGGCCGTGCCGTTCACCGCCATCACCTTCACGCCGCTGACCAGCCCGGCGTTGTAGCCCAGACCGTCGAACACGGCGGAAGTCACCATGCCTTCGCTGTCCAGCGTCACGCCCAGCGAATAGGTGAGATCGAGCGACTTGCGCGAATCCGAGACGCCCTTGTCATAGCCGTTCTGCGTGTCCTTCCAGACCAGCTTGTAACCGGCCATCTCGACGCCCCTGGTGGGCGCGGGCTGGTTGGTGTCGTAGATGCGGGTCTTGAGGAACGTCGCCCAATCGTAGGCATAGACGCCGTTCAGCGTCTTCACCACTTCATCGAAGTCGTAGGTCAGCTCGCCCCAGTCGCCGTCGCGCACGCCGAAGAACGCCTTGGCGAAATCGTCGAGGCCCTTTTTGCCGCCGGTGCCCTGGCGGATGATCTGGTCCGCTTCGAGCCAGGTCAGCGCGCCTTCCACGTAGTAATCCTCGGTCCGGGTGATCGAGGTATAAGGCAGCGGACGGCGCATGTTGAGCACCGGCGCAAAGGTGGTGTCCTCCACCGAGCGCCAGCCCCGACCCGGCGTCGCCTCCGAATAGCGGGCGACGGCACCCGCCAGCGTGTCGAGGATCGTCTGCTTGGTCTGCACGCCCGAGCGCGCCGCCAGGATATAGCCCCAGAACTGGGTCTGGCCCTCGTAGACCCAGAGCAGGGTGTTCTGCATGGGCTGCTGGTAATCCGGCGTCCAGAGGTCGGCCGGCCGGCGGTACTTGCCGTTCCAGCTATGGACGAATTCGTGCGGGATCACGTTGCGATCCCAGTCCATCTTGTCCCACTCGGTCCAGACCTTGGGCTCCATCTGGTTCTCGCTCGAACGATGGTGTTCGAGGCCGATGCCGCCCATGCGGTCGGTCAGCGCCAGCAGGAAGTCGTAATGGTCGAAGTGCCGCGCGCCGAATGTCAGCAGCGCTTCGGACACCAGGTTGCGATAGGTCTTCATGTTCTCGGGCTTGATGCCCAGCAGCTTGGCCTCGTCCGCGACCACGGCCATGCCGACGTCATGGCCGAGATCCCAGCGCTGCGCATACTTGCCCGCGAAGATCGGCTCGTCGACCAGACGTTCGTAGTCGGTCGGTGCCCAGGTCACGGTGTCGCCCTGCTGGCTCTTGCCGTCGAGCGCGGTGTAGACGGTCCAGCCGGTCGGGAACTTCACCGTCGGCTTCACGGTGATGCCGCGCGTGTAGTAGCCCGAGGGGTAGAGGCTCATCTTCTCCCACTGGAGGTTGAGCATTTCCTGCGTCATCGTGACGCGGCCTTCCTTGGCCTGCACCGGCGAAGTGTGGATGAACTTGGCGGTGACCGCTTGCGTCCCGGGCGGAAGGTCGAGGTGGAAGGCATTCACCGCCACGGGGTCGCGCTGCCACCTGATCTCCTTGCCATCGGCGAAGAAGTGGATCTGCGCGAGCAGCGCGGCCGGGCCGGTGGGCGAGTGGTTGCCCGGCAACCAGCTAGGCTGGACGAGGATCAGCTTGTCCGCACCCGCCGCGACCGGGAACTGCTGCGTTACCCGATAGACTCCGTGGACGACATCGCTGGCGTCGATATCGAGCGCGATGGTGCCGGGGTAGGCCTTGTCCTGCGCGGCAGGCAGCGGCGCGGGCAGCGCCGGGGCCATGGGGCGGCTCCGCTGCGCGGAATCCTGCGCGAGCGCGGGGGTTGAAACCGAAAGGAGGGCGAGGAGCGTGACGACCGCGTTACGATATTTCATGTCGCCAGTCTTTGCGGCTGTTGCCGGTTTTGGCAACCATCCAATTCGCTCCGGCGCGAAGGGACCACATGTTGTCGCGCCATCCGCTGCTCCCCCGGAATTTCACCCTCGGGGCCGGGCGCCCCGTCCACAGCCACTTTCCCCGCCGCCGCAATCGGGCTAAGCGCGCGCGTCATGAGCACCACACCGAGCAAAACGCCTCAGGCCATTCGCGGAACCCAAGACATCTTCGGCACCGATGCCGAGGCTTTCGCCCATGTTGTCGAGACCTTCGAGCGCATCCGCAGGCTCTACCGGTTCCGCCGTGTGGAAATGCCGGTCTTCGAGAAGACCGAAGTGTTCTCGCGCTCGATCGGCGAGACGACCGATGTGGTCTCCAAGGAAATGTATTCGTTCGAGGATCGCGGCGGCGAATCGCTGACCCTGCGTCCCGAATTCACGGCAGGTCTCGCCCGCGCCTACCTGACCGACGGCTGGAAGCAGTTCGCCCCGCTCAAGGTGGCGACGCACGGCCCGCTGTTCCGCTACGAGCGCCCGCAGAAGGGCCGCTACCGCCAGTTCCACCAGATCGACGCCGAACTGATCGGCTCGCCCGAGCCGCTGGCCGACGTGGAACTGCTGGTGATGGCCGACCACCTCCTGAAGGATCTGGGCATTTCGGACGGCGTGACGCTCCAGCTCAACACGCTGGGCGATGTCGCCAGCCGCGATGCCTGGCGCGCCGCGCTGATCGACTATTTCCGGGGCCACAAGGCGGAACTGTCCGAGGATTCGCAGGACCGCCTGGAGCGCAACCCGCTGCGCATCCTCGATTCCAAGGATCCTCGCGACAAGGTCTTCGTCGGCGATGCTCCGAAGATCGACGCTTTCCTCTCGGCCGAGGCGCAGGACTTCTTCGCGGCAGTCACCGCCGGGCTCGATGCCGCCGGGGTTGCCTATGAGCGCGCACCCTCGCTGGTGCGCGGGCTCGATTACTACCGGCACACCGCCTTCGAATTCGTCACCACCCGCCTCGGCGCACAGGGCACGGTCCTGGGCGGCGGCCGCTATGACGGGCTGATGGAAAGCCTCGGCGGCCCCGCCACTCCGGCCGTGGGCTGGGCGGCGGGGATCGAGCGTCTGGCGATGCTGGTCGCGGACGCCGGAACGCTCACCGAAGCGCCGCTGACGGTCGTTCTCGCGGTCGAGGACGATGCTGCACTGAACTATGCGCAGAAGGTCGTCACCGCCCTGCGCTTCCAGGGCCTCGACGCCGAGATGGTCGCCACCGGCAGCGCCCGCAAGCGCTTCGACAAGGCCGTGAAGATGGGCGCCAAGGTGCTCGTCTCGTTCGGCGTGCAGGACGGCGTCCCCACCGCGAACCTGCGCGCGGCCGAGCCCACCGCCGAGTACCTCGCGGTCGAGCAGGTCCTCCAATCGGTCCATCCGTGATCTTGGTTGCTTCCCTGGTGCATCGCGCTTTGGGCCTCCCCTTCCCCGCTCCCTCAGGGGAGGGGACCGAGGGGTGGGGGTTGTCCGTCCGGTGCCACGCGGGGAGAAAGCCCTCCCCCCCAACCCCTCCCCTGAAGAGGAGGGGCTTGTAATGTCCGTCTCCGATACCCGTCTGGCGCAGATCGCCGCGCGTTTCTCCGAACTGGAAGCACGCCTGGCCTCGGGCACGCTGGAAGGCGAGGCCTTCGTCACCGCCAGCCGCGACTATGCGGAGCTGGAGCCGGTGGCGCGCGTCGCGGCCCAGGTCGTGTCGATGCGCGGCGAACTGGAAGCGCTCCAGACGCTGGAAGACCCCGATCCCGACATGCGGGCGCTTGCCGAGGAGGAAGTGATCCGCCTCAAGGCCGAACTGCCCGAGGCGGAACGCCAGCTCGCCGTCGCCATGCTGCCGCGCGACGCGGCGGACGTGCGCCCGGCCATGCTGGAAATCCGCGCCGGCACCGGAGGCGACGAGGCGGCCCTGTTCGCCGCCGACCTCTATCGCATGTACGAGCGCTACGCCGCCGAGCAGGGCTGGCGCGTGGAGATGATCTCCGTCAATGCCAACGACCTCGGCGGTTTCAAGGAAGTGGTCGCCAACGTGGCGGGCGCGGGCGTCTTCGCCAAGCTCAAGTTCGAAAGCGGGGTCCACCGGGTGCAGCGTGTGCCGGTCACTGAATCGGGGGGGCGCATCCATACGTCGGCGGCAACCGTGGCCGTTCTGCCGGAACCGAGCGAAGTCGATGTCCAGATCGAGGACAAGGATCTCAAGATCGACATCTTCCGCGCATCGGGCGCGGGCGGCCAGCACGTCAATACGACCGATTCGGCGGTGCGTATCACTCACTTGCCCAGCAACCTGGTGGTGATCTGCCAGGACGAGCGCAGCCAGCACAAGAACAAGGCCAAGGCCATGCAGGTCCTGCGCGCGCGTCTGTACGAGAAGATGCGCGAAGAGGCACACGGCGCCGAAGCCGAAGCCCGCAAGGCCATGGTCGGCTCGGGCGACCGTTCGGAGCGCATCCGCACCTATAACTTCCCGCAAGGCCGCGTGACCGACCACCGGATCAACCTCACCCTGCATCGCCTGCCCGAGATTCTCGAAGGTCCGGGCCTCGCCGAAATGGTCGATGCGTTGCTGGCAGAGGACGAGGCCAAGCGCCTCGCCGCCATGGATGCCTGACAAAACCGTCGGTGAGGCTCTTCGCGAGGCAGCAGAACGCCTGTCCGCGAGCAGCGATACTGCACGGCTCGATGCCGAAGTTCTCATGGCCCATGCCCTGGCCACATCGCGATCGTCGCTGCTGCTGAACCGCATGCGCGACCCCGTGCCCGAGATCTTCGCCGCGCTCGTGGACCGCCGGATGGAGCACGAACCCGTCGCCTATATCACCGGCTCCCAGGAATTCTTCGGCCTGCCCCTCGCGGTTGGACCGGACGTGCTGATCCCGCGCGGAGATTCCGAAGTTCTGGTCGAGGCCGCCCTGGCCGCCCGCCCCGCTGCGCGCAAGGTGCTCGACTGCGGCACCGGCTCCGGCGCTCTGCTGCTGGCGGTGCTCGCGAACCTGCCCGACGCGCGCGGCGTCGGCATCGACAGTTCTCCCGGCGCGCTGGCCGTCGCCCAGGGCAACGCGGCTGCCCTGGGCCTCGGAAACCGCGCATGCATGATCCCGGCGGATTGGCACGTCCCGGGATGGACTGCGGCGCTGGACGGGCCGTTCGACTTGATTCTCGCCAATCCGCCTTATGTCGAAACGACGGTAAGGCTCGAGCGCTCGGTCGCCGCCTACGAGCCTGCGAGCGCGCTCTATTCCGGTGAACTGGGCCTCGACGACTATCGCGCGCTGATCCCCCAATTGCCTGCGATACTGGCTCCGGGCGGGGCTGCGCTGGTGGAGATCGGCCACGAACAGGCCGAGGCGGTCGCGGCAATCGGCGCATCCTGCGGATTGTCCAGCCGCCTGCACCGCGATCTGGGCTATCGGCCGCGCGTGCTGGAGTTTTCAACAGTCTCTTAAGTTTTCACTTGGAATTCCGCCCCGGAGTCCCTAAAGATTATGGCGAACCGGCACATGGATGAAATTTCCCATGTGGGTGGTTCGCCTCCAACTCTTGCAGATCGTCGCGGCCTGAAACGGCTACGACCCGGCAACGGTGGAGTTCACGGCACTCGGGGGCGATCCGTGATCATGTGACGTGTGGCAGATCGGCCCGACGGGAACAGGCGGATGCCCTGGGTTTTGAGGAAATAATCCTTGAATAATAATCGTGGTAACAACCGTCGGCGCGGCCGCGGCAACAATCGCCAGCAGGGCGGTCAGCAGATTAACCGGATCGACAGCAGGGCACGCGGCAATGCGCCGCAGCTGCTGGAGAAGTACAAGAAGCTGGCCCATGACGCGCACCTCAACGGTGACCGCGTGCAGGAGGAATATTACCTTCAGTTCGCGGACCACTACTTCCGTGTCCTTGCCGATCAGAAGCAGCGTCAGGAAGAATCGCGTCAGCCGCGTCGGGACGATCGCTCGTCGGACTACAGCGACGATTACGGATCGGACGAATACGGCGATTATGAATCGCCCGCTTCGGAGCGTCAGGAACGCCCTGAACGGCAGGAACGGCCCGAGCGTCAGGAGCGCAGCTACGGCCGTCAGGATCGTGAGCCGCGCCAGGAACGCCAGCCCCGCCGTGACGATACGCGCCGCGAGGAATTTCGCCGCGAGGACCGCGCACCGCGCAGCGAATCGATCCAGGAAGAAGCTACTGCCAATCCCGGCAACGAGGCCCAGGTTCAGCCCGAAGGCGAGCCGATGGTCTACGAGCCGGCGGAAAACCCCTTCGTTCGCGACAATCGTGCATCGCGCGGCCTGAAGCAGCGCAAGCCGCGTCGTCAGCGCGACGAGGACCAGGGCGAGACCGCCGTCGAAGCAGCTCCGGCCGCCGAAGCGGCGCCGGCAGCAGCCGAGCCGATGGGTAACCTCGATCCCGCCACCCTGCCCCCCGCGATTTCGGCCGCTCCGGCCAAGCGCACCAGGGCTTCCGCGGCCAAGGCAGCGCCCAAGCCCGTAGAAGACGCTGAAGCGACCGAAGAGAAGCCTCGCCGTCGTCGCACGCGCAAGGCCGCGCCCTCGGCCGACGAAGGTGGCGAAAGCCCGCTGGAAGCCCTCAACTCATAAGAGGGACGGGCGCTTTTTCGAAAGCGCCAGCGCATGAAAAGCCCGCGACCCGCGTCTCGCCGAAAGGCAAGGCGCGGGTCGTCGGCTATTGGCGAGGATCACAGGCTTGACTTCGATCCGCGATGTTGGCTTGCCTCACGCCGGCTTGCCCCTACATAGCGGCGGCTAATGGTTCCCTTTCGGCACGAGGCCCGGCTTCTGAAACCCGCACTGGACTTCCTCGACCGCCGCCCCCGTCTGGCGGCCGGGTCTGCTGCGATCCTCGCCGGGATCGTCGCGGCCTGCGGCTTCCAGCCCCTGGCGCTCTGGCCCCTGACGTTGATCGGCGTGGCCCTGCTGGTGGAACTCGTGATCCGCGCTCCGGGCTGGCGGCGCGCCTTCCTGATCGGCTGGTGCTTCGGTCTGGGCCACTTCACGCTCGGCAACAACTGGATCGCCACGGCCTTCACCTATCAGGCATCGATGCCGGCCTGGCTGGGCATGATCGCGGTGTTCCTGCTTTCGCTCTATCTGGCCATCTATCCCGGCCTGGCGGCGCTGGGCGGCTGGCTCGTGCTCCGGCTCCACCGGGGCAGCGCGAACTCGGTGAGCAGGCCGGAGACGTTCCTGCTCTTGGCGCTTGCATTCGCGCCCGCCTGGATCGTCAGCGAATGGCTCCGCGCCTGGGTCTTCACCGGCTTTGCCTGGAACCCGCTGGGCGTAGCCCTGCTGGGCGGCTACGAAACCCGAGGTCTGGCACTGGTTACGCCGTGGACCGGCACTTACGGGCTCTCCGGCCTGCTCGTGCTGACGGCTTGCCTGCCTGGCCTGTTCTGGCGCCTTTCCCGATCCTCTCACGGCGCTATGCGCTGGGCCTCTGTCCTGCCTCCGATCGCCGTGTTCGGCGCACTGGCCGTGGTGATGACCACACCCGACCCGTGGGCGGACCGAGCGGAAGGCGCCGTTCGCTACACCCTGGTCCAGCCGGATATCCGCCAGGAATATATCGACGATCCCCGCTACTACGAAGCCAACTTCGTCAAGATGGCCCGCCTGTCGCTACCGCGCTCCCCTGGCGAACGACGCATGGTGTTCTGGCCGGAATCCGGCCTTGGCGACTACATCCGGGACGGATACCCGCCGTTCCTCTATCGCATGTACACTTATGCCGGCGATCCGGTACTCGCGCGCGAGCGCATCGGCCGCGTGATTGGCCCTTACGGCCTGCTCATGACCGGCGCCGTCGATCTGGTGATGGAGGAAGGCAACGGCATCGCGGCACGCAACTCGGTTTCCACCATCGACGGCGGCGGCAACTTGCTCGCCAGCTATTCCAAGGCCCATCTGGTGCCTTACGGCGAGTACCTGGCGCTGCGCTGGCTGCTCGAACCGCTGGGAGCCACGCGGCTTGTTCCCGGTGCGCTCGACTTCTGGCCCGGTCCCGGCCCGCGCACGTTCGATTTCGGACGTTGGGGCAAGGCCGGCGTCCAGATCTGCTACGAGATCATTTTCAGCGGGCAGGTCGTCGATCCACGCCTGCGGCCGGACTATATCTTCAATCCCTCCAACGACGGCTGGTTCGGAAGCTGGGGACCGCCGCAGCACCTCGCGCAGGCGCGGCTGCGCGCGATCGAGGAGGGACTGCCGGTCATGCGTTCGACAACGACGGGTATCAGCGCGGTGATCGACGCGGACGGACTGGTGCGCGCCCATGTCCCCTGGCATCAGGCAGGACGGCTCGACGGACGCATACCCCCGCCCCATGAAGCCACACCTTTCGCAAGATTTGGAAACCTTCTGCCCCTGTCGCTGGCCCTGTCTTTCTGGGTTCTTGCGCTTTCCGTGGTTGCGCTCCTCCGCCGTCGTCGCTAGACCCATGCCCACATAAAGATTTCTTTATATGTGGTGTCACGATGCGAAATGACTATGTCTTCACGTCCGAGAGCGTCTCGGAAGGCCATCCCGACAAGGTTTCGGACCAGATTTCCGACGCCATCGTCGATCTCTTCCTCTCGAAGGATCCGGAAGCGCGCGTTGCCTGCGAGACCCTGACCACCACCCAGCGCGTCGTCCTCGCCGGCGAAGTGCGCGGCAAGGGCATGATCGACAAGGACGGTCACTGGGAAGACGGCGCGCAGGAGGAAATCCAGCACATCGTCCGTGAAACCGTGAAGCGCATCGGCTACGAACAGGCCGGCTTCCACTGGCAGGACCTGCTGTTCGAGAACCACCTGCACCCGCAGAGCGCCGACATCGCGCAGGGCGTGGATTCGGCCGGCAACAAGGACGAAGGCGCGGGCGACCAGGGCATCATGTTCGGCTTCGCCTGCGACGAGACGCCGGACCTCATGCCCGCCACGCTGGACTACAGCCACAAGATCCTCGAGCGCCTCGCCGCCGACCGCCACTCGGGCGCGGCGCCGTTCCTGGAGCCCGACGCCAAGAGCCAGGTGACCCTGCGCTTCAAGGACGGCGTGCCGGTGGAAGCGACCGCCGTGGTCGTCTCGACCCAGCACAAGGCCGGCTACCACGAAGGCGCCCAGGACGCGGAACTCAAGGCCTACGTGAAGAAGGCCGTCGGCGAAATCCTGCCTGCCGGCTTCGTCACCGAGAACACCAAGTTCCACATCAACCCGACCGGCAAGTTCGAGATCGGCGGCCCTGACGGCGATGCCGGTCTCACCGGCCGCAAGATCATCGTCGACACTTACGGCGGCGCGGCACCGCACGGCGGCGGCGCCTTCTCGGGCAAGGATCCGACCAAGGTCGATCGCTCGGCAGCCTATGTCACCCGTTACCTCGCCAAGAATGTCGTGGCGGCCGGCCTCGCCAAGCGCTGCACCATCCAGATCGCCTATGCCATCGGCGTGTCCGAGCCGCTTTCGCTCTACGTCGACACGCACGGCACCGGCACCGCCAGCGATGCCGCTCTCGAAGCGGCGATCACCAAGGTCGCGGCCGACAAGCTCGGCGGCCTGACGCCGCGCGGCATCCGCACCGGTCTCGGCCTCAACAAGCCGATCTACGCCAAGACGGCCGCTTACGGCCACTTCGGCCGCAAGCCTGAAGGCGATCTGTTCCCCTGGGAGCGCACCGACCTGGCCGAGGCGCTGAAGGCCGCCCTCGCCTGAAGGGAGCGCTGATCCAGCTTTCCGGATAATGGCTTCAGAGAGCGGGCCGAGTTTTCAAGACGGAAACTCGGCCCGTTTTCGTTGTCTATCCGTCGCTTGCCTGATCGGCCGCCCACTGGTCGGGACGGACTGCGTCGACAGGCGCCCCTCCTTTCGCCTAAGGGCACGCGGGCACTTCAAGGCAGGACCATGGCTTACGACACGCTGATTTCCGTTTCCCAGTTGCACGATCTTTTCGCCGCTGGCGCGGATCTCCTCGTGCTCGACTGCGACTTCGAACTGGGCGAGCCCGAGAAGGGGCGTGAGCGTTACCGAGCCGGGCACTTGCCGGAGGCGCGCTATGCCCATCTCGACGAGGATCTCGCCGGGCCGCCGGATGGCTCCAACGGCCGCCACCCGCTCCCCGCGCGGGTCGCGTTCGCAGCCTGGCTGCGCAAGCAGGGCCTCAAGCAGGAGCAACAGGTCATCGTCTACGATTCCCGCGGCGGTGCCTGGGCTGCGCGCGCCTGGTGGCTGCTGCGGTGGATGGGCCATGCCCAGGTCGCCCTGCTCGATGGCGGCAAGCAGGCCTGGGCGGAAGCGGGCCTGCCGCTGGAGACCGGTTATCCGGCATCCGTGGTGCCGGGCGATTTCACGCCGGGCGAGCCGCTGGTCCCCGCCCCCGTGTCGGCGCGCCAGGTGCTGGCGAACGTGGAAAACGGCGGCGCACAAGTGCTGGACGCCCGCGATCCTTCACGCTTCCGGGGTGATCCCAACCCGATCGACCCGGTTCCCGGTCACATCCCCGGCGCCCGCAACCGCTTTTTCCGCGACAATCTCGGATCCGACGGACGGTTCCTCCCGGCATCCGAGCTCGCCGCCGCCTTCTCCGTGCTGCTGGACGGTCGGCCCGCCGTGCTTTCCTGCGGCTCCGGCGTGACCGCCTGTCACAATGCCCTCGCCATGGCCGTAGCGGGTCTGCCTGAACCGCGACTCTATCCCGGATCCTGGAGCGAGTGGATCGCCGACCCGGCTCGCCCGATCGCTACGGGAGACGCCTGAACCTGCTCGAGCGCGCTTTTCTGCAAGCCTGGACAATTGGATGCTTGTCGGCCGTTCGATTTCCTGTCTTTTGCCGGGAAGGCCGACGCCGACGCGGGATGTTCCCGATGATCGACTTCCGGTCGGGGGTGAACATGAAGACGCGGCTTCGGGTCTGCCTGGCGGCAGGCCTCCTGGCGGAAATGACCAGCGGCCCGGCACAGGCCGCGACCACGGCGCCGCCTGCCCACGAGATCCGCGCTCTGGCGAACTACGACACTTCCGGCGATCCCAAGGCAGCCCTCCAGCGCATCGACGCGGCACTGGCCGGGGCGCGCCAGGCGGGGAACGTCGATACGACAGACCTGCTGCTGGCGGAGGCCACTCGCGGCGAGGCGCTGTTCTGGCTGGGCCGCTACGAGGAAGCGCTCGCGGTCTTCCGCCGCTTCGATGCCCGGATGACGGCCATGGGCCAGCCGATGACGACGCGCCGCGCGGAAATCGTCAATAACATCGGATCGGCCCTTTCCAGCCTCGGCCGGCTCGACGAAGCGCGAGCTTACAAGCTGCGGGCGCTGGAGCTAAGCGAATCCCTGGCCGGGCGCGACAGCAGCGAATATGCCGCGGCGCTCTATGGGCTGGCCTTGATCGACTACCGACGCGGGTTGCCGCTGGAAGCCATGCCCAAGGTACAGCAGGCGGCGACGATCGCCACCGCCGCGAGCCTTCGCACCGGGCGTAACGCGGAAGCGCCGGCGATCTACGGCATCACGCTGAGCACCCTGCACATCCAGGCCGGCGATTCCACCGCCGCCGTGGCAGCGGCCCGCGCCGCCGCGGTCTGGGCCTCCGGACACCTCGCGCAGGATCATCGCCTCACCCTGGCGGCGCTGAATGCGCTCGGTGCAGCGCTCAACGATGCCGGCCTCTATGCACAGGCCACGCCGATCCTGCGCCGCGCCCTCGACTTGCGCATGGCAAAAAACGAACCCGATGCCCGCGACCTCGGCTATTCGTTCAATGCCCTGGCCTATGCCCTCGACCTGGCCGGGTTTTCCGACGAAGCCCTCGCCTATTACGAGCGCTCGGCGGCGATCTTCGAGAAGCTGCCGGCCTCGGCCCAGCCGATGTCGGGAGCCAACGTCTTCGGCCAGATCGCCCGGATCGTGCGGGACGGCGGTCAGGTCGATCGCGCCCTCATGCTCAATCGCAAGGCTCTGGCGATGGCACGCCGACTGGCGTCGTCGTCGGAAGACCCGGAAGTCCTTCGCGCCGAACTCAGCCTGGCGAAGATGCTCCTGGCCAAGGGCGAACTCGATCCGGCGCAAGCGCTGCTGGATCACGTCAATGCGGCTTATGCGAGGCGGGCCTTGCCGACCAATCTCGACCGTGTTTCAGGCCTTGTCCAGCGCGCCGCCATCGATGCGGGCCGCGGCAATCCGGGAGCCGGCATGGTCGCAGCGAAGGTAGCCGTGGCGCCTTTGCGCGCCCATCTGCTGGATCGCAGCGCCTCGGCCGCCGGCACCATCCGGCTCCGCAATCAGGCTTCGGGCACTTTCGTCGTGGAAGCACGGATCGCGATTGCAGCGGGCGATCACGAGACGGCCTTCGATGCCTTGCAGATGGCCGGCTTGGGTGACCTTCAGACCGCTTTCACGTCGATGGACGCGGTGGCCGATCGCCATGGCCCCGATGCCAGGGAGGCTATTCGCGCCTATCTCTCCGCAAATGCGCAGCTGCGCGATCTGCACAAGCAGCGCGACCGCGAGCTGGGCCTCGGCCAAGCCCCTGCAAACGAGAGCGCCTCCGGGACCGCCCATCGGATCGCCGCCGCCGAACAGAGGCTGCGCACGCTCGACGCGAGTATTGCCGCGCTCGTGCCCGGCTATGCCTCGCTGACGGGCTTCGAGCCGGCGACGCTGCAAACCGCGCGGGCCAGCCTGGCGCCGCGTCAGGCGCTGCTGCTCTACGGGCAGGACGCGGAGGGACTGGTGATCATGGCGGTGACGCGCAAGGCCGTCACCACTGCCGTGACGCCGATCGCCGCCCGGCACCTGGCCGACTTGCAGCGACGGCTCCGCGCTTCGATAGACGACGGCGTGTTGACGGAAGGGCGATCCGCCTTCGATCGTGGCTCCGCCTATCAGCTCTACCGGATCCTGTTTCCAGAGCCGATCGCGCGGGCCTTGCGGGGGAGCCGCGATCTGGCGGTCCTGACACCGGGCATGCTGGCCTCCCTACCGTTCGATACGTTAGTGACGGAGCCGCCCCTCGGCGACGATGCGGATCCCGAGGCGCTGCGCAAGACCGAGTGGCTGCTGCGCCGCCATGCGGTGAGCACTCTGGTCACTGCCGGGTCGCTGTCGCCGGTCGGCAAGCGCGGCAGCCGACCTCGCGGCTTCGTCGGCATAGGTGCCCCGCTGCTGGACAGGACCACCAGGCAAGGCACCGCCGGCTTCGAGGATTCGGTGGAAACCGCACTGACGCAGCTTCCCGAGCTGCCCGGCGCCGATCACGAACTGCATGCCATGGCGCAATCGTTTCGCGGAGAGCACCGGCTTCTCTTGGGGGCAGAGGCCACGGAAACGGCGGTGAAGGCGGCGCCGCTCGCCCAAGCGGGGGTGATCGCCTTCGCTACCCACGGGCTGGTCGGCGGCGCCTACCGCAATCTCGTCGAACCTGCTCTGGTGCTGACGCCCTCAGGCGACGGCGAGGACGGCCTGTTGACCGCTGCCGAAATCGCCCAGCTGAACCTCGACGCCGATTGGGTGATCCTCTCCGCCTGCGACACCAGCGCCGGCGAGAGCGAGAATGCGCCGACGTATTCGGGACTGGCCCGTGCCTTCGTGGCGGCCGGAGCCCGTTCGCTTCTGCTGTCGCACTGGCCGGTCCGCGACGACGTCGCCAGCCGTCTCACCTTGCGCACCGTGCAGACCGCGCGCGGGGGCACCAGCCGGGCCGATGCCTTGAGACGCGCTCAGCTCGGCCTGCTGGACGATGCCGAAGTGCCCGGCGGCGCCCATCCCGCGACATGGGCGCCCTTAGTGCTGCTGGGAGACTGACCTTACTTGGCCAGTTCGCCCTCGATCGCATCCACCAGCAGCGGATCCTGCGGCGCGGTACCCGGCGCGAAACGGCCGACGACGGCGCCATCGCGCGAGACCAGGAACTTCTCGAAATTCCACAGCACTTCGGGATCGTCGTTCGGGGTCATGCCGTAGCCCTTGAAGCGCTCCTTCATGCCCTCGACATCGCCCTGCTTGGTGGGGATGGTCTCGGTAAGCGCGGCGTAAAGCGGCTGCTTGGCCTCGCCGGTGACGTCGGCCTTGGTAAAGAGCGGGAACGAGACGCCGTAATTGACCTGGCAGAACTCCACGATCTCCTCGTCGCTGCCGGGCTCCTGCGCGCCGAAATCGTTGGCGGGAAAGCCCAGAACCTCGAAGCCTTGGGCCTTGTAGTCGTTATAGAGCTTCTCCAGCCCTTCGTACTGCGGCGTAAGCCCACACTTCGATGCCACGTTGACGACGAGCAGGACCTTGCCCCGGTGATTGGCAAGGCTGTCGGCGGTGCCGTCGATGCGGGTCAGCGGAATTGCGGCGATGTCGGCCATAAACGAAGTCTCCCGTTGGGTTCGGCCGGGAACATGGCGCAAGCCCATGACGGCGGCAAGACGGCGCCGCAATCAAGCGCTCGTGCGGTAATCGGCGATCACCTCGCCACAGGCGGCCAGCTCTTCCTCATGGCCCCGTTCGCGCCAGACCTCGCCCAGGGCTTCGGCTTCCCACTGCTTCATCGCCGGGTGATCGAGGACGGCATCCACCCAGGACTGGCAGGTACCCACGTCTAAGCCATAAGTACGGATGCGGAAGGCAATCGGCGCAAAGAAGGCGTCGATGGCGGTGAAACGTTCGCCCGCCAGCCAGGGACCGCCGAAGCGGGAAAGCCCCTCGCCGAAGATCTCGCGCAGGCGCGCCACGTCTCGAACCAGAGCTGCACTCATCGTCTTGGGCCTCACGCGCACGCCGACGTTCATCGTGCAGTCGCTGCGCAGCGCCGAAAAGCCGCCGTGCATTTCCGTCACCGCGCATTGGGCGAAAGCGCGGGCCGCTTCGTCCTCGGGCCAGACGCCGGGGTGACGGTCGGCCAGATAGAGCGTGATGCCCAGCGAGTCCCACAAGGTCCTGTCGCCGTCGAGCAGCGCGGGAACCTGGCCGGTAGGCGAGAAACTGCGGAAAGCCTCGTAGTTGGCAGGAGCGGTGAAGGGCTCGATCCGGTCCACGAAATCGATACCGAGCGCCTTCATCAGCACCCAGGGTCGCAGCGACCAGCTGGAGTAGTTCCGATTGGCAGTGATCAGGGTGTAGGCCATTCGGAACTCTCCCTAGCCTGAAAATCACCGAGGGCGGATTTCGCCCACGACGTTCAAGTCAGATAATGCGCCGTGGTCTTAGCGGCGACTTCCTCGGCGGTCACGCCCGGAGCCAGTTCGACCAGCTTGAACGGGCTATCGTGATCGACCCGCTGGAACACGGCAAGGTCGGTGACGATCATGTCGACCACGTTCTTGCCCGTAAGCGGCAGGGTGCAGGCCGGGATGAACTTGGGATCGCCGTTCTTGGCATTGTGCTCCATGACGACGATGATCTTCTTCACGCCAGCGACGAGGTCCATCGCGCCGCCCATGCCCTTGATCATCTTGCCGGGGATCATCCAGTTGGCGATGTCGCCGTTCTCCGCCACTTCCATGGCGCCCAGCACCGCCAGATCGATGTGGCCGCCGCGGATCATGCCGAAGCTGGTGGCGCTGTCGAAATAGGCGGACTGCGGCAATTCGCTGACCGTCTGCTTGCCGGCATTGATGAGATCCGGATCGACCTCGTCAGGATAAGGGAAAGGCCCTATGCCGAGCATTCCGTTTTCCGACTGGAGCGTCACGGTCATGCCGCCGGGCACGTGGTTCGCCACCAGGGTCGGGATGCCGATGCCGAGGTTCACGTAGAACCCGTCCTGCAGCTCTTTCGCCGCCCGCGCGGCCATTTCATCGCGATTCCAGGACATCAGGCGGTCTCCCTCTCGCGGGTAGTCGTGAATTCGATCTTCTTGTCGTAGGGCGCGCCAAGGACGAGGCGTTGGACGAAGACGCCCGGCAGGTGGATGCCGTCCGGGTCGAGCGAGCCGGTGGGGACGATCTCCTCCACTTCCACCACGCAGACCTTGCCGCAAGTGGCGGCAGGCACGTTGAAGTTGCGCGCGGTCTTGCGGAACACGACGTTGCCGGTCTCGTCCGCCTTCCACGCCTTGACCAGGCTGAGGTCGGCGAAGATGCCTTCCTCCAGGATATAGTCCTCGCCCCGGAACTGCTTCACTTCCTTGCCTTCGGCCACCTGCGTGCCGACACCGGTCCTGGTGTAGAAGCCGGGAATGCCAGCGCCGCCGGCACGCATGCGCTCGGCCAGGGTTCCCTGCGGGCAGAATTCCACTTCCAGCTCGCCCGAGAGGAACTGGCGCTCGAACTCCTTGTTCTCGCCCACATAGGACGAGATCATCTTGGCCACCTGCTTGGTGCGCAGCAGCTTGCCGATGCCTTCGTTGTCGATGCCTGCATTGTTGGACGCGAATGTCAGGTTCTTCACGCCCGAATCGCGAACCGCGTCCAGCAGGCGTTCGGGAATACCGCAAAGGCCGAAGCCGCCGGCGGCGATCAGCAGCCCGTCCTCGAGCAGCCCGTCCAGCGCGGCATCTGCGCTGGGATAGATCTTGTTCATCTCATTCTCCCGTTTGGAGCAAACCTAGACAGCGCATCTCATCAGGAATAGCGATTGTTTTTTATCGGAACGAATAAGTCCGTATTATGAAACGTATCGCGCTCTTCCATCTCGAAACGCTCATGTGGATCGATCGGCTCGGCACGTTCGCAGCTGCAGCGCAAAGACTCAACACCACCCAGCCGGCCATTTCGGCACGCGTGCGCGAGATCGAGGAGCAACTCGGCGTTCCCCTGTTCCAGAGAGACGGGCGGCGGATGGTACTGACCGCCCGCGGTCGGCGCCTGGTGCAGGACTGCGAACCCCTGCGGCAGGGCCTGGAACGCGTGCTGCTCGACGCCAGCGATTTTGCAGGAGCGACCGGCACCGTGCGCATAGGCTCCGGCGAGATCGCCGCCGCGACCTGCCTGCCCGATTTCGTCGGCGCCATCGAGCGCGAGCGCCCCGGCGTGACGCTGGAGATCGAACTCGACCTGACGGCCCGCCTGCTCCAGCAGCTTCTTTCCGGCATGCGCGACATCGTGTTCCTGGCCGGGCCGATCGCAAGCCCAGGGCTGCGTACCGCCCCGATCGGATCCGTGGAACTGGTCTGGGTGGCGGGCCGCTCGGTTGCCGAGGCGGGCGGATTTGCCGGTTCCCCCCCGAACCCGCCGCTGCCGGTCTGGTCCCTGCCCGATCATTCCCCGCTTCACGGCGTCACTCTGGCGACGCTGGGTCAACACCGGATCGCGGCCCCCGCGCTCAACACCTGCAACAACGTGCGCATGCTGATCGAGATCGTCGCGCGGGGACAAGGCGCGGCGGTCCTGCCGGAAACCATGGTGCGGGAAGAACTCGCAAACGGTTCCTTGCAGGAAGTCCTGCCGCGTCCGACGCAGCAGGTCCATTTCGAGGCGGCGATTCGGGACCGGGAGCGCGAGCCCGTGATCCTCGACTTGTTCGAACGGGCGGCGCGCCTCTCCATCGAGCGGCCTGCTTTTTGATCTTCGTCATGGCATTTGCGCGATCGTGCGATAGGTTACTCTGGCTAGACGGGAGAAATACCATGCGCTCGATACTCGTGAACGCCGATCGCAAGCCCGATACCGAAGCCCGTGTCGAGGCTGCGCTGGAACTGGCCCGCCATATGGACGGTCATGTCACCGTGCTCGTCGATACGCCGGTTTCCCGCTATATCGCCATGGACCCGATGGGTGGCAGCTACGTCATATCCGAAGCTCTGGAAAAGGCCCGCGGAGAGGACGACGCCGCCGCAGAAGCGATCGAGGCCCGCCTGACCCGGGCCGGTCTGGCCTTCGAAATGATCCGCAGCGAGGAAGACCCGGTCCCCGCTCTGGCCCGCGCGGCCCGGCTCTCCGATCTCGTCGTGGTTTCGCGCGCCAGCGGCATTGCCGGGCAGCTGGCCATGGTTGCTCGCGCACCGGTGCTGGCGCTGCCGGAGGGCCGCACCCTCTCCTTGCCGATCCGCCGCGCCGTGATTGCCTGGGACGGAGGCGAACAAGCGGCAAGTGCGCTCAAGGCCGCCGTTCCCCTCCTGCAAAGCTGCCAGGCGGTGAAGCTGGTGACGGTCATCGAAAAAAGCGGCGGCTTCCCGACCACCGATGCGCTGCGTTACCTATCGCGCAACGGTATCCACGCGGAATACGAGGAATACGAGCGGCGCGGTTCCACCGAGGACACGCTGTCGCTTGCGGTCAACCAGAACCATGCCGAACTGCTGGTCATGGGCGCTTACGGCAAGAGCCGCCTGCGTGAGTTCCTCTTCGGCGGGGTCACGGCGCACTTCCTGTCGGACGCCAGCGCCCCGGCGGTCCTGTTCGCGCACTGAATTCTTTCGAACTGCCGCCCACGGCCTGAAATGAACTCATCTTCGGCCAAACGAGTTCATGTCGCAGCGCAGCAACAACCGGGAGAAGCAGGCTCGGCAACTTCTTACCCCGACGCCTGCGCACTTCGGCCGCGGAGCCGATCCAGGTTCTATGACTTTGATTTGCATATGTTCATTTGATTTTGCACGGGCCAGTTTCCCCCTACGCAAGCTCCGTTGCATGTTTCGCAACTATTAACAGCTTGTTTCGCACTTGCACAAAAGCCGGGTCCAAGTCATATAGATCGTGCCTTTCAGGCATCCTCTCCCAAAACTTTTCACGGCCCGGTTGGAAACTCCCGGGCCTTTTTTTTGGCTTGATTGGGAACACCGTTCTTCGTAAGTCATCGCGGAAAGATCCGCAGTGGCCGTTCGCTGGTTTGAAATCCGACACGCCGATACCTAGTTCTCGTCCACATCCGAAAGGCCCACGCGAACCGGCGCGGCGCCTGCATCGGGAAGATGGAAAGGACACCCATGGCGGACGCCCAAACCCATGTCGACGAACGCACGGTGAAGCTGCAGGTCGCGGCTGCCCGGCAGGAAGAAAGCGGCCAGGGTATCGCCCGCCTCTCTCGCGCATCGCTTTCGGAAATCGGTGCAATGGAAGGCGACGTGCTGGAAATCACCGGCAAGACCGTCACGGTCGCGCGCGCGGTGCTCGCCTATGACGAGGACGAAGGCCTTCAGGTCATCCGCCTCGACGGCCTCCAGCGTGGCAATGCGGAAGTCGGCTCCGGCGATCATGTCGTCGTGCGCAAGACGGAGTCCCGGCCGGCGCAGCGCGTCGTCTTCGCCCCTGCCCAGAAAGACATGCGCCTCCAAGGCCCCTCGGCCGCGCTCAAGCGCAATTTCTTCGCGCGGCCGATGGTGCAGGGCGATCTCGTCGCCACCACGGGCCAGCAGCAGGTCGCGGACATTCCGCCGCAGCTTCGCCGCATGTTCGATGCGCCGGCCTATGCCCTAACGCAGATCCGCCTCAACGTCGTCTCCACCACCCCGCGCGGCATCGTCCACATCGACGAGAACACCGAAGTGGAATTGCGCGAAGTCTTCGAGGAAGCGCATGATGCCCGCGGCGACGTCAACTATGACGACGTCGGCGGCATGAGCGACACCATCCGCCAGCTGCGCGAAATGGTGGAACTGCCGCTGCGCTATCCCGAACTCTTCACCCGCCTCGGGGTCGCCCCGCCGAAGGGCGTGCTGCTCCATGGTCCGCCAGGAACCGGCAAGACCCGCCTGGCGCAGGCCGTGGCGAACGAAAGCGAGGCGAACTTCTTCACCATCAACGGCCCCGAGATCATGGGTTCCGGTTATGGAGAGAGCGAGAAGGCGCTGCGCGAAGTCTTCGAGGAAGCCACCAAGGCCGCTCCCGCGATCGTCTTCATAGACGAGATCGATTCGATCGCTCCCAAGCGCAGCCAGGTCCACGGCGAGGCGGAGAAGCGCCTCGTCGCGCAGCTGCTGACCTTGATGGACGGCATCGACAGCCGCGCCCATGTCGTCGTCATCGCCGCCACCAATCGGCCGGACGCCATCGACGAAGCCTTGCGCCGTCCCGGCCGTTTCGATCGCGAGATCGTCATCGGCGTGCCGGACGAAGCCGGCCGGCGCGAGATCCTGGGTATCCATACGCGTGGCATGCCGCTGGGCAGCAAGGTGGACCTGGGCGAACTCGCCCGCACTACCCACGGCTTCGTCGGTGCAGACCTTGCCGCCCTCACCCGGGAGGCCGCGATCGAGGCGGTGCGCCGGATCATGCCCCGGCTCGATCTCGAAGCGCGGACGATCCCGACCGAAGTGCTGGAGGAACTGCAGGTTCTTCGCGAAGACTTCGTGGCCGCGCTCAAGCGGGTCCAGCCCTCCGCCATGCGCGAGGTCATGGTGCAGGTGCCGAATATCGGCTGGGCCGACATCGGCGGCCTCGACGATGCGCAGCTGAAGCTGAAGGAGGGCGTGGAACTGCCGCTGAAGAATCCGGAAGCCTTCCACAAGCTGGGCATCCGCTCGGCCAAGGGCTTCCTGCTCTACGGTCCGCCGGGCACCGGCAAGACCCTGCTCGCCAAGGCCGTCGCCAAGGAAGCCGAAGCGAACTTCATCTCGATCAAGTCGTCCGACCTTCTTTCGAAATGGTACGGCGAAAGCGAGCAGCAGATCGCCCGCCTCTTCGCCCGCGCCCGCCAGGTCGCGCCTTGCGTGATCTTCATCGACGAGATCGACAGCCTCGTGCCCGCCCGCGGCATGGGCGGCGGTGGCGGCGAGCCGCAGGTCACCTCGCGCGTGGTCAACACGATCCTCGCCGAGATGGACGGCATGGAGGAATTGCAGTCGGTGGTGCTGATCGGCGCCACCAACCGCCCTGCCCTCGTCGATCCCGCGCTGCTGCGTCCGGGCCGCTTCGACGAACTGGTCTATGTCGGCACGCCGGACGAGGCCGGGCGCGAGCATATCCTCGGCATTCACACGAGCAAGATGCCGCTGGCCGACGACGTTTCCCTGCGCGATGTGGCCGCGCGGACCGAGCGCTTCACCGGCGCCGATCTGGAAGACGTGGTCCGCCGCGCCGGCCTCACCGCCATTCGCAAGCGCGGAGCCGAAGTGGAGCAGGTCCGCCGCGAGGACTTCGAGGATGCCCTCGAAGACAGCCGCGCCACGGTGACCGAGGAGATGGAAGCCGAGTACGAACGCATGAAAGGCGAGCTGAAGAAGCGGGCCATGGAACTGACGCCCATCGGCTTCATCGCGCCCGGCATGGTGGAATCCCGCCGCGAACGGAAGCACGGGGATTGAATAGTCCGTTGTCCTGGACTTGATCCGGGACCGCTGGCCGAGGCGCGCCTTGCCCCCGAGCAAGCGCCTCAAGAACCGCCAGCGGTCCCAGGTCGAGTTCGAGACGACGGCCTGATCCTCACCTGTCGCCCCCTCTCTCCCCGCCGCCCCCTCTTGCGGCCACCGTCACCTTGCGGCACCTCCCCACCATGCTTCCTACCTTTCGCACCGTGTTCGTCGCCGCTCTCAGCCTCATCGCCGCCGTACCCGCCGCGCAGGCCAAGAGCGTGCCGGTCTGCGGCTACCGCATCGACAATGCCTATCCCCACGACACCGGCGCCTTCACCGAAGGCCTGCTGTTCGATCGCGGCCTGCTCTACGAAAGCACTGGCCAGAAGGGCGATTCCCGCATCGTCGTGCGTGCGCTCGAGACGCTGGAGCCGATACTCCAGGCGCAGATCGATCCGTCCGTCTTCGGAGAGGGCTTGGTGGACTGGGAGGACCAACTCATCAGCCTCACCTGGCGGGACGGGATCGGCTATCGCTGGGACCGCGAGACGCTGAAGCCGCTGGGCACCTTCCGTTACGAAGGCGAAGGCTGGGGCATGACTCGCCATGACGAGACGATCTACCAGAGCGACGGCTCCTCCAGCCTGCGCCTGCGCGATCCGGCGACGATGCGGCAGACCGGCACGCTTGCCGTCACTGCCGACGGCAGGCCGGTCGAGAACCTCAACGAGCTGGAATGGATCGAGGGCGCGATCTGGGCCAATGTCTGGATGACGGATCGCATCGCCCGCATCGATCCGAAATCCGGTAAAGTCACGTCCTGGCTGGACCTCGCCGGCCTGCGCGACCGGGCAGGCGGACACGGCGCAGACGCCGTTCTCAACGGAATCGCCTGGGATGCTCCGGGACAGCGTATTTTCGTGACCGGCAAGAACTGGAACCAGATCTTCCAGATCACACCGGTCTGCACGAAAGGCGCCTGACTTGTTCCGGCCGGCCGCTTCGGTTACAAGCAGGTCGCAACTTAAGGAACGGATCGATGAACACCTGAGCACATAGCCCGTTTTCCCAAACGCTATCTGCCGGTGTTCGCATGACATTCCTGACTCTCGACCGCGTGGCCTGCTCGGCTCCGGACGGTTCTCCCCTCTTCCATGACCTAACCTTCTCGCTCGGCCGCGAGACGCTTGGCCTCGTCGGTCGCAACGGCGCCGGCAAGAGCACCCTGCTGCGCGCCATTGCCGGAGATGCACCCGTTTCGGAGGGAACCATCGTGCGACACGGCCGCGTCGGCCTGTTGCACCAGCTCCCGCCCGATCAGAATGCCAGCGTAGCCGAGGCACTGGGGCTCGCCACGCATTTCGCGCGACTAGATCGCATCGAGACCGGCCGGTTCGCGGACGACGATCTCGATCTGGCCGATTGGACCCTCGCCGAGCGGTTCCAGAAAGCGGCGGCGCTTGCCGGGTTTGCCGCTCTCGATCCGCAGCGGACGCTTGCCAGCTTCAGCGGCGGCCAGCGCACCCGCCTGATGCTCACGAGCCTGTTATTGGGCGAGCCCGAAGTGCTCCTGCTCGACGAACCCACCAACAACCTCGATGAGGCGGGGCGCAAGGTCGTGGCCGATCTCCTCGAAGGGTGGAACGGCGGCGCCCTCGTCGCCAGCCACGACCGCCGCCTACTGCGCCGTGCCGACCGCATCGTCGAACTCACGAGCGTGGGTGTCCACATGGTCGGCGGCGGATGGGACGCCTTTGACGAACAGCGCAGCAGAGAACGCGCCCGGGCCGCCGCAGCGCTCGAACGCGGCGCGGATGCCTTGCGCCACGCCCGGCGCGAAAAGCAGCAGGAAGCGGAAAAGCAGGCCCGGCGGGACAGCAGGGGCCGCAAGGAAGCGGCGAAGGGCGGCGATCCCAGGATCCTGCTCGGCGCGCGCAAGCAGCGAGCCGAGGAGACCGGCGGCCGATTGGGCAAACTCGGCGAGGAAATGGTGAGCCGTGCGCAGCAGGGCCTGGATGCCGCTCGCCGGGAGGTGGAGGTGCTCGCGCCCATTCACATCGAATTGCCGCCGAGCCGCCTCCCCTCCAACCACGTTCTGATCGAGGCTCGGGGCATCACCTGTACGCGGGGCGGCAAGCGGTTGTTCGGCCCGCTCGATCTCACGCTGCGCGGACCCCGGCGCGTCGGGCTCGCGGGGGCAAACGGCTCGGGGAAGACCAGCCTGATCCGCATCCTGGCCGGGATCGACCGCCCCGACAGCGGCGAGATAGACGTTGACCGAAACCGGATCGCCCTGCTCGATCAACATGTCTCGCTGCTGGGCAAAACCGGCACTCTGCTCGATGCCTACTTGCGCCTCGATCCCCAGGCGACACCCCATGGCGCCCGCGCCGCACTGGCTCGCTTCGGCTTCCGCAACGCCTGGGCGGACCGCGAGCTTGCCTGGCTATCCGGCGGCGAGCGGATGCGCCTGGCCCTTGCCTGCCTCTTCACGCGCCAGGAGGCGCCGTGGCTGTTGATCCTCGACGAGCCGACCAACCACCTCGATCTCGCTTCGGTCGAAATGCTGGAAGACGCCCTCAGGAGATATGACGGCGCGGTAATCTGCGTCAGCCACGATGCCGATTTTCGCGAGGCCCTGGGCTTGGGCGAGACGATCGGGCTCTAGGGCGTAAACGCCCTAATTCGCCCGGCCGATCTGCCCGTTCGCCGAAGCCGTGACGAGTTCGGCCAAACCGGCCGTCGCCTCCAGTTCCACCGGGGCCACGGGCAAGGTGCGGCGCCGCACCAGAGCCTCGGGCTGGTTCCGCCTGATCCAGTCCATCATGCCCTCCCGCAATTCGCAGCGCAGATCGAACAGCGTCGGGCCGTCCTTCGCGCTCATCAGCAGACGGACTTCGATCGCGCTGTCCTTGCAGTCGGTCACCTGAAGGACTTGCGCGCGCCTGTCCCAGAGACGGTGCGACGTAATCTGGCGGGTATATTCCTCGCGGATCGGACCGATGTCCGTGCCCTGGTCGAGGTAGAGAAACACCGTCCCGAGCAGCTGCGATGTCGTCTTCGTCCAGTTCTGGAACGTGTCCTCGAGAAAGCGGTTGGACGGCACCACCAGTCGCCGTTCGTCCCACAGGCGCACGACGACGTAGGTGGTGCGGATATCCTCGATCCGGCCCCACTCGCCGTCGAGGATGATGACATCGTCGATGGAAATGGGTTCGGTCATCGCCATCTGGAAGCCCGCGATCAGCGCCTTGAGCGCTGGCTGGGCGGCAGCACCCACCGCCAGCGCGGCAAGGCCTGCCGAAGCCATGAGGGTGACGCCGATCTCTCGCACGCCGGGAACCGAAGCAAGCATGCCGGAGACGGTGAGGAACACGATCAGGAACGTGCCGATGCGGCTGAAGATCGACAGCCGCGTCCGGCGCCTGCGCGCATTGCGGTTGTTCTCCACGGAGATGTCGGCCCGCACCATCATCGCTTCGACGAAGGCGCGCAGGACCGCGACGGCCACCCAGCCCGTCAACAGCGGCATGATGAAAGGCGCGAAGCGCTCCCAAACCGCTTCAAGGGCCGGAGTTTCGCGGGCTGCCAGAACGACACCCATCGCAAGGAAGGCCCAGCGTGCGGGCCGGTTCAGGCGGTTTACGACGATGTCGTCCGCCTCGCTCGCACTGCGATGCGCAATGCGGTGGAGGCCGCGGAACAGCAAGGCATGGGCGAGGAAGGCCAGCGTCAGGCCGATCAGCGCGGCGATTAGCGCCATCAACGGACGTTCCGCCCAATCCGGCAAACCGCCGAGCAGGCTTTCGATGAAATCGATCATGGGGCTGAAACTATGCTGCATCGCAGCAGTTTCAGCGATCGGCTCGCTTCATCGGGCTTTCGGGGCAGGTCGGAGGAGATAGCGCGTCATCCCGGACCTGATTCGGGACTGCCGGCGATTCTTCAGCCGCCATCTTGCAAGAACGCGCCTCGCCCCGACTTGGGCGATGCGTGGCCGACGGTCCCGGATCAAGTCCGGGACGACGTTATGCTACATGAGTCAGTGCGCGGCGCCCCAGCTAAGGCCGGAGCCGATCTCCACGCCCAGCGGCACGTCCAGCTTCACCGAAGGCTCGGCCGCGCCGGCCATCACGCTGCGGATCACTTCGGACGCCGCTGCCACGTCGGCTTCGGGCAGTTCGAAGACCAGTTCGTCGTGGACCTGAAGCAACATGCGGACATGGCCGAGACCCGCCGCCGCCAGCGCCGGGTTCATGCGGACCATGGCGCGCTTGATGATGTCGGCGCTGGTGCCCTGGATCGGCGCGTTGATCGCCGCGCGCTCGCTGCCCTGCCGCTCGGCGCCGTTCTTCGAAGCGATGCGCGGGAACCAGGTCTTGCGGCCGAACAGCGTCTCGGAATAACCGCGCTCGCGCACTTGCTCAAGCGTGTGGACGATGTAGCGCTGGATGCCGGGGAAGCGTTCGAAGTAGCGGTCGATCATTGCCTGCGCCTCCTCCGCCTCGGTGCCGAGGCGTCCGGCAAGGCCCCAGCGCGAGATGCCGTAGAGGATGGCGAAGTTGATGGTCTTGGCCCGCCCGCGGGTGTCGCGGTCCACCGTCCCGAACATCTCCATGGCGGTGCGCGAATGGATGTCCTCGCCCTGCTCGAAAGCTTCCTTCAGGCTCGGCACATCGGCCATATGCGCAGCAAGGCGCAGTTCTATCTGCGAATAGTCGGCAGCGAGCAGGACGTTGCCCGGCTCGGCCACGAAGCAGTCGCGAATCTGGCGGCCGATCTCGGTGCGGATCGGGATGTTCTGAAGGTTCGGATCGGTCGAGGACAGACGCCCGGTCTGGGCCCCGACCAGGCTGTAGCTGGTATGGACGCGGCCGGTCTGCGGATTGATCGCGGCCTGCAGAGCCTCGGTATAGGTCGAGCGCAGCTTGGAGAGCTGGCGCCATTCCAGCACCTGGGTAGCCACTTCCGCGCCCTGCGAGGCCAAGCCTTCCAGCACCGACTGGTCGGTGGAATATTGCCCGCTCTTGCCCTTCTTGCCACCCTTGTAGCCGAGCTTCTCGAACAGGATATCGCCGAGTTGCTTCGGGCTGCCGATGGTGAACTCCTGCCCGACCTTGCCGTAGATCTCGCCTTCCAGCGTGCCTATGGCCTCGGCGAACTGGCTGGAAAGGCCGGCCAGCTTCTCGCGGTCGACCTTGATGCCGTGCCGCTCCATCTGCGCCACGACCGGGATCAGCGGGCGATCGACGCGCTCGTAGATGCGCGTGCCGCCTTCGTCAGAGAGGCGCGGTTTGAGAACGCCGTGCAGGCGCCAGGTGACGTCGGCGTCCTCCGCCGCATAGGGCGTGGCGCGGTCGAGCGGCACTTCGCCGAAGGGGATCGCCTTCTTGCCGGTGCCGCAAACGTCCTTGAACGACATGGTCTTGTGCGACAGGTGGCGTTCCGACAGTTCGTCCATGCCGTGCCCGCCGCCGATGCCTTCGATTTGGCGGCCCGCATCGAGGCAGAAGCTGACGATCATCGTATCGTCCACCGGCGCGACCGCGATGCCGTGACGGGCAAGAACGTTGAGGTCGTACTTGATGTTCTGGCCCACCTTGAGCACGGCGTCGCTTTCCAGCAGCGGTCTCAGCAGTGCCAGCGCCGTCTCGAGCGGCACCTGCTGCGGCTTCTCCGCGAACATGTCGCTGCCGCCATGGCCGAGCGGGATGTAGCAGGCGTCGTTGGCGCCGAGCGCGAGGCTGATACCGGCCAGATCCGCCTTCATCGAATCGAGCGCTGACGTCTCGGTGTCGATCGCGACGACGTGCGCGGCCAGCCCGCGCGAAACCCAGCGTTCCAGTGCTTCGACCGTCTGCACGCATTCGTAGGCGGCATAGTCCACCGCCGGCCATTCCGGCAGCGGCTGGCGCGCGGCGCCTTCGCTTGCACCGCTGGCGGCGGTGACCGGCTTGGCGGGATTGAGCTGGGTCGGCCGATCCGGGCTGCCGCGACCGCCGTCGAGCCGCTTGAGCAGGCTGGTGAAGCCATGCCTGCCGAGGAAGTCGGCCAGCGGCGCGGGCGGGATCGCGTCCAGCTTGAAGTCGTCCAGCGCCATCGGCAGCGTGCAGTCTTCCTTGAGCGTGACCAGCACCTTGGACAGGCGTGCCTGCTCGGCCTGCTCGATCAGGCGCTCCTGCAGCTTGGACTTCTTCATCGACGGCGCCGCGGCCAGCGCGGCTTCGAGGTCGCCGTAATCCTGGATCAGCTTGGTCGCGGTCTTGGGGCCGACGCCGAAGACGCCCGGCACGTTGTCCACCGAGTCGCCCATCAGTGCGAGAACGTCACCCACCTTCTCGGGCGGAACGCCGAATTTCTCGATCACCTCGGGAATGTCGATCCGCTGGTTCTTCATCGTGTCCAGCATGTCGATGCAGCCGCCCCCGACAGCACACTTGCCGACGAGCTGCATGAGGTCCTTGTCGGAGGAGACGATGGTCACGTCCCAGCCCCGGCGCGTCGCCTCGCGGGCGTAGGAGGCGATGAGATCGTCCGCCTCGAAGCCCACCTCCTCGATGCACGGCAGCGAGAAGGCGCGGGTGGCGTCGCGGATCAGCGGGAACTGCGGGACCAGATCCTCGGGCGGCGGCGGGCGGTTGGCCTTGTAGTCGTCGTAGATGTCGTTGCGGAACGAATGGCTGCCCGCGTCGAGGATCACCGCCAGGTGGGTCGGGCCATCGGCCTTGTTGAGGTCGTCCGCCAGCTTCCACAGCATCGTCGTATAGCCGTAGACCGCGCCGACCGGAGTCCCTTCCGGGTTCGTCAGGGGCGGCAGGCGATGATAGGCGCGGAAGATATAGGCCGAGCCGTCGACGAGGTAGAGATGCTGCTTGGAATCCATGGCAAGACCCCTAGCAGCGCGCAGGCTGGCCGTCAGCAAGCCTCTGCGACGAGACCGGTGAAATCGCCCAGCGCAATCGGCCGGGAACAAATTCGCTCCCCCACCGTTTGCCCGCGACTGCTTGAAACGTACTCGCGAGCGGCCTAGTTTCGCTCCTCACGGGGGGAAGCTGCCCGCATCCGCGGCAGGGCTTACAGGGTTTGTCTTTTCAGCAAGCGCTTTTTAGCAAACGAGGGAATACCGAGAACATGCGCAAGATCGTTATCGCCGCCACTGCCGCCGTTGCAGCCCTGTCGCTCGCCGCCTGCTCGGAGAAGACGCAGGATGCCGCTTCGGAAACCGCGACTTCGGCCGCCGGTGACATGTCGGAAGCCGCCAACGACGTGGGCGATGCCGTCAGCGATCTCGGCGACAAGGCCTCGAACGTCGCCGACGAGGCGGCCGATGGCGTGAAGAACGCTGCCGCCGACGCCGCCAAGAAGGCCGAGAAGACCACCGACGACATCGCCGCCGATGCCGAAAAGGCCGCTGCCGACGTCACCGATGCGGAGAGCACCCCGCACAACAACAACGAACCGCACTGATCTTCGCGGACACCGGGCTTCGCGCCCGGTGGTCCGTTGGACAAGGGCGCTCCGGACCGAATCCGGGGCGCTTTTTTTGTGAAGTTGACTGCTTGAACCGAAAGAGGTGTGGTCCTGGCGGCCAGGGGCACAGCCAAGGAAGCCTCGGTGGCCTGGCCCCCTAGCGGGCAGCCGTGCGGTAGGAAGAACCTTCTGCCCGATAGCCTTCGTAGATCGTGCGGGCGATGCTGGCGATCCGGGCTTCGCGGTTCGGGCGGGTACCCTGGCCGGTGACGTAGATCGCCACGGCATAGGCCCGGCCGTCCGGGGTCTCGATGATGCCGATATCGCTGGAGGTATTGTTGAGCGATCCGGTCTTGTGGGAGACCGACACTTCGGCCGGCAGTCCGGCGCGTATCCGGCGTTTGCCGGTGACGGTGCGGCTCATAGCGCCCAGCAGGACGTCGCGGCCCTGCTTGCTCATCCACTTGCCCTGGTAGATGCCCGAGAGGAGCTGCGCCATGGCGATCGGCGTGGCGCTGTCGCGCTTGTCGACGACCCGCGCGGGGTCGATCGCGCCGTCGTCACGCACCAGAGTCGCGATGTCGCGGTCTATGTGCCACTCCTCGATACCGGTGCGACGCACCCAGGCATTCACCGCCGAAGGTCCGCCGACGACCTTGAGCAAGGCGTCGGTGGCATAGTTGTTGGACCGGGTGATCATGATCTCGATCAGCTGGCGCGCGCTCATGTAGGTGCCGGGGCGAACCGGGGCGATCGCACTGGAGAACGGCGCCGATGGCACCGGTACCATCAGCGGGAACTCGCTGGAGAGCGACCACTTGCCTTTGTCCACGCCTTCCAGGAACGTCGCGGCAATGGCGATCTTGCTGGTGCTGGCCATCGGGAAGCGCTGGTTGCCGAGCACGTCGACCATGCGACCGCTGGACAGGTCGATCGCTGCCACGCCGATCCGCCCGCGCGAGGCCTCCGCTACCGAAGCCAGCTGCTTGCCGAAATCGCTGGAGTAGCTGCGGGGCGAGCGCCGTTCGGTCCCGAATACCGAGTCGAACGAATCCTGCACATCGTCGATGCCGGCCGCTTGAGCGCCCGCCGCGAGAGGCACAGAGGCGAGAGGCCGCACTTGTGCTTGAGCCGGCGCCAGAACGCCGAGCGACAGGCTCACCGCGCCGGCAGCCGCAACGTGAAGAAAGCGCCGGGCCCCTTTACGGCACCGCGCGATGAGTTCGTCTGCCCCGATCATGCAGATCCCACCCTAATCCTGTTCATGTTCCCGAACAGTTAACGACAATAAGGCAAAGCGCCAGCCCTGCGCGATGAACTGCATGAACCATGCGGGCAATTGCTTGGAATCGAACAATCCTTTCGCGCGGATGAACGAATCCTTTCGCTGGCCGAACAGCGTGATTTCCACGGCACCCACGGCCTGGTCGTCATTGCAAGCGTAGCGAAGCAATCCAGAGCGGCTCTGCGGAACTCTGATTGCGCCGCTACGCTCGCGGTGACGAGGGTCGGTGACACTTGGTACCGTCGCAGCAAAGAAAAAGGCCGGAGAGATCGCTCTCTCCGGCCCCAATTCCCGTCGGTGACGTGAGTGGCTTAGAAGCCGCCCATGCCGCCCATGCCGCCCATGTCGGGCATTGCCGGCATGGCAGCCTTGTCTTCGGGCTTGTCGCTGATCGCCGCTTCGGTGGTGATCAGGAGACCGGCAACCGAAGCTGCGTCCTGAAGTGCGGTGCGCACGACCTTGGTCGGGTCGATGACGCCGGCGGCCTTCAGGTTCTCGTAAACGTCGGTGGCGGCGTTGAAGCCGATGCCTTCGTCCGTCTGGTCGAGCAGCTTGCCGGCGATGACGGCGCCGTCGCTGCCGGCGTTCTCAGCGATCTGCTTGACCGGTGCGGTGATCGCCTTGCGGATGATGTCGATGCCGCGGGTCTGGTCTTCGTTGGTGCCGGTCAGACCCTCGAGAGCACGCGTTGCATAGAGCAGCGCGGTGCCGCCACCGGGGACGATGCCTTCTTCGACGGCAGCGCGGGTCGCGTGGAGAGCGTCGTCGACGCGATCCTTGCGCTCCTTCACTTCGACTTCGGTCGCGCCGCCGACCTTGATGACGGCAACGCCGCCAGCAAGCTTGGCCAGACGCTCTTGAAGCTTTTCGCGGTCGTAGTCCGAAGTGGTGACTTCGATCTGCGAACGGATCTGGTCGACGCGGCCCTTGATGTCGTCGTGCGAACCGGCACCGTCAACGATGACGGTGTTGTCCTTGTCGATGGTGACCTTCTTGGCTTCGCCAAGCATGCCGAGCGTGACGCTCTCAAGCTTGATGCCGAGGTCTTCCGAGATCATCTCGCCAGCGGTCAGCGTGGCGATGTCGCCCAGCATGGCCTTGCGACGATCGCCGAAGCCCGGAGCCTTGACGGCCGCGATCTTCAGGCCGCCACGCAGCTTGTTGACGACGAGCGTGGCCAGAGCCTCGCCCTCGATGTCTTCGGCGATGATGAGGAGCGGACGGCCCGACTGCACCACGGCTTCGAGGATCGGAAGCAGCGCCTGGAGCGACGAGAGCTTCTTCTCGTGGATGAGGATGTACGGGTTTTCGAGTTCGACCGTCATCTTCTCGGGGTTGGTGACGAAGTAGGGCGACAGGTAGCCGCGGTCGAACTGCATGCCTTCGACGACATCGAGTTCGAATTCCAGACCCTTGGCCTCTTCGACGGTGATGACGCCTTCCTTGCCGACCTTTTCCATGGCTTCGGCGATCTTCTCGCCGACTTCGGTGTCACCGTTGGCCGAGATGATGCCGACCTGGGCGATTTCCGACGAACCGGCAACCGGGGTCGAACGGGTCTTGAGGTTCTCGACGACCTTGGCGACGGCAAGATCGATGCCGCGCTTGAGGTCCATTGGGTTGATGCCGGCAGCGACCGACTTCATGCCTTCGCGCACGATCGCCTGGGCGAGGACGGTCGCGGTGGTGGTGCCGTCACCGGCCTTGTCGTTGGCCTTCGAGGCCACTTCGCGCAGCATCTGCGCGCCCATGTTCTCGAACTTGTCCTTGAGTTCGATTTCCTTGGCGACCGAGACACCGTCCTTGGTGATGCGGGGAGCGCCGAAGCTCTTCTCGATCACGACGTTGCGGCCCTTGGGGCCCAGGGTCACCTTGACGGCATTGGCGAGGGTGTCGACGCCGGCGAGAATGCGTTCACGCGCGTCGCGGCCGAACTTTACGTCCTTGGCTGCCATGTTTTAAATCCTTCCAGAAAATGTGAAAAATGCGGAAATTCGGGTGATCAGCCGATCACGCCCAGAATGTCCGATTCCTTCATGATCAGCAGGTCTTCACCGCCAACCTTGACTTCGGTGCCGGACCACTTGCCGAACAGCACGCGGTCGCCAACCTTGACGTCGAGGGGGGTGATGGTACCGTTTTCAACGCGGGCGCCGGTGCCGACGGCGACGATTTCGCCTTCAGCGGGCTTTTCCTTGGCGCTGTCGGGGATGATGATGCCACCGGCCGTCTTTTCTTCGGCCTCGACGCGGCGCACGAGAACACGGTCGTGCAGCGGGCGGAAAGTCATGGGATTCTCCCTTATCCAACGAACAAAAAGGGCAAAAACTGGAATTGGCACTCACACTCGGAGAGTGCCAACGGCCGTGGATATGGTTCGGCCCTGAAGCGGCGTCAAGCGCAGGCCCGGCAAAAATTTCTCGTCCGGTATGGATGCAGGATGAGACGAGAGCGTTACACCCTGTCGAGATGGAACTCTTCACGCCAGTGCCAGCGGGCGATCAGCAGCAATGCAGCCACGGTGAGGCCCACGGCAAGTCCGATCCATACGCCGACGCCCTCGAGCGGCGTGAACAGGCCCAATACGGCCGATGTCGCGAACCCGGCTGCCCAGTAACCGAACAGGGCGATGGCCATCGGCACGCGCGTGTCCTGGATGCCGCGCAGGGCACCTGCGGCTACCGCCTGGAGGCCGTCGGTGAGCTGGAATATCGCCGCCACGAAAAGATAATGCAGCGCAAAGCCGACGAGCAGCGCATTCTGCGGGGCGTCTACATCGACATAGGCTGAGAGGATGAAGCGCGGCGCCAGCAACATGGTGGAGGCGGAAACGACCATGAACATCATCGCGATGGCGATCGCCGCCCAGCCTGCATGGCCGATCCCTGCCCGATTGCCCGCTCCGTAGTGATAGCCCACGCGGATCGTGGCCGCTTGACCCACGCCGAACGGCACCTGAAACGCGAAGGCAGCGATCTGCAGCGCCACCGTGTGCGCCGCAAGCTGCGCTTCGCCGATGCGGCCCACCAGGAAGGCGGCGCCGCTGAACAGGCCGCCCTCGGCGATCAGCGTCGCGGCAATCGGCAGGCCGAGCGCGAGGATCTGGCGCAGGCGCTGCCATTCGGGCCGCCAGATGCGTCCGAACACATGGTAACGCCGCAGCCGGCGGTCGCTACGGATGGCCAGGGCATAGGCGAGCACCATGACGGTCGCCGTGGTGATGCTGGCAAGCGCCGAGCCCATCAGGCCGAGCGCCGGAAAACCGAAGTGGCCGAAGACCAGCACATAGTTGCCCAAGGCGTTCACCCCGATCGCCAGCGCCGTTATGACGGTCGCGAAGAACGGTCGGCCGAGGGTGGACACGAAGGTTCGCAGCACATTGGCGATCGTCATCGGCAAGACGGCCAGGCTGACGATCTCGAGGAAATGCGCGGAAAGCGAGGAGACCTTCGGGTCCTGGCCCGTCGCAGTCATCAGCAGCTCGCCCATTTGCGACAAGGCGATCGCGCCCAGGCTGAACAGGACGGCAACCCATAGCGCCATGCGTGCGGAGCGCCGCACTTCGCGAACCGAGTTGAAGCGGCGGCCCATCTCCGCTGCGATCAGTGGCGCGACGGCGCCGGTTACGCCATTGATGCCCATCATCATCAGCGCGACGATGGCGATCGCCAGGCTCGACGCCGCCAGCGCCTGTTGCCCCAGGCGCGCGACGAAGATCACATCGGTGGCGAAGACCGCCATCTGCAGCAGGTTCGCGAGCGCCAGGGGACCGGCGAGGCGCAGGGTTGCGCCCATTTCGGCGCGGAAAGTCGAGGGGAGATGTTGCGAAGCCATTGTCGCTCCGGGCGATAGGGCCGGAACGGTGAAAGCACAATTCGCTTCCTGAGAGACGAATTTGCTCTAGGTCATCGCGGGCCGAGGCCGACCTCGTCAAAACGGGCGGCGATCAGGAGAACTTGCGTGATTTTCAAAGCCTTCTTCCTAGCCTTGCCCGTCGCGATGCTGACCGCTTGCGGCAGCGAGGAACGCGAAAGTGCTGGAGATCAAGATCCGTCGCTCACGGCGACGCAGGCTCCCGTGAAGACGCAGGCCGTGGCGGCCGACAGCGCCCCGGCCGCTTTCGCAACCTGCCGCTCGTGCCATTCGGTGGAACCGGGCAAGCACGGGATCGGTCCTTCGCTGTTCGGCATAGTCGGAACGAGGGCCGGCGACATACCGGGCTTCAACTTCAGTCCGGCGCTCCGGAACTCGGGCGTGACCTGGGACCGGCAGTCGCTCGACACCTGGCTGCAGGGACCGATGAAGATGGTGCCCGGCACGAAGATGGTCATCGGCGTGTCCGATCCAAAGAAGCGCCAGGAGGTCATCGACTATCTGGAAACCCTGAAGTGACTTTGCGGCGGTAGTTTCTCCAGACCGATCGGCACAAGAAAAGGGCGGCTCCGAAGAGCCGCCCTTCCTTTTTCATCTGCTCGGAAGAACCGAGAAGATCGATAATCGGCGCGGGCCAGGGCCCGCAGCAGATTACTTGAGCTCGACGGTGCCGCCGGCTTCTTCGATCTTCTTCTTGATTTCTTCGGCTTCAGCCTTCGAAGCGCCTTCCTTGACGGCCTTCGGAGCGCCTTCGACGAGAGCCTTGGCTTCAGCCAGGCCCAGACCGGTGATGGCGCGGACTTCCTTGATGACGTTGATCTTCTTGCCACCGTCGCCGGTGAGGATCACGTCGAATTCAGTCTTTTCTTCGACGGCAGCGGCTTCACCGGCCGGGGCAGCAGCCACGGCAACGGCAGCAGCGGCGGAAACGCCCCATGCTTCTTCGAGAGCCTTGGCGAGGTCAGCGGCCTCGAGGACGGTCAGCTGCGACAGTTCTTCAACAAGCTTGGCGATATCGGCCATGATAATAACTCCTGATCTGTGGTCCACCGTGAGCCTCATGCCCAGCGGCGGAATAAATCGTTAGAAAAGCGTTGCTTAAGCTTGAACTCAAGCAGCCTTGTCGGCGTAGGCAGCGAAGACGCGCGCCAGCTTGGCCGCCGGAGCGGTCTGAAGCTGGGCGATCTTGGTCGCCGGAGCCTGAACGAGGCCGATGAGCTTGGCGCGCAGTTCGTCGAGCGAGGGCATCGAGGCGAGAGCCTTGACACCCGTTGCGTCCAGAACCTGCGAACCCATCGCGCCGCCGACGATCTCGATCTTGTCGGTCGTCTTGGCGAAGTCCACGACAGCCTTTGCAGCAGCGACGGGGTCCACCGAAGTGGCGATGGCCGTCGGGCCGGTCAGGAAGTCGTCGATACCGGCATAGTCGGTATCCACGATGGCAAGCTTGGCAAGACTGTTCTTCGCAACCTTGTAGGTCGCGCCCGCGTCACGGATCTTGCCGCGCAGGGCGGTGGACTGAGCCACCGTCATGCCGAGGTTGCGGGTGATGACCACCACGCCGACCTCGTTGAAGACCGCGTTGAGCTGGGCGACCGAATCGGCTTTCTGCGAACGATCCATGCCTTACTCCTTCACATGTGACCGCTTGGGACTTGCGCCCCGCACGGCCGGCTACGTTTGTCCGAAGCGCTGATGCACTTCGGGCGAGTCCGTTGGCGATGGGGAAGGAGTTTTCGGGTCGAAACCCGAATGGACACCACGCTCTTGAGCGAGGGCCGGAAAATTTCCTGTTCCCCGTCTAGGCTGGAAATTAAGCCCCCGCAAATCGAGGGCACCAACTGTCTCGGACGGATGAACGATGGGCCGAAACCCAACGGTTCGGGCGCGCCTCTGAAGGAAAGCGCGCCCGAAGTCAAGCGATTCGCGGGTAATGCGGGAACTTCAAACCGTCGGATCGTATCCCAGCAGGTCGCCCGGCTGGCAGTCCAGTTCCCGGCAGATCGCCTCCAGCGTGGAGAAGCGGATCGCCTTGGCCTTGCCGGTCTTGAGGATCGAGAGATTGGCGAGCGTGATGCCGATGCGCTCCGCCAGTTCGGTCAGCGTCATGCGGCGGGCGTAGAGCAAGTCGTCGAGCTTCACCACGATATTGCCTCCTTCGCTGCTGTCGTCGCCCATCACACGGTTCCTTCGAGTTCGGCGCGCATCTCGGCGCCCTTGCGGAAGACCCGGGCGAGGATGAACAGGATCAACATCAGCAGGAGGCCGTTGCCGGAGATCCCGCCCATCGTGTCGAGGTGCGTCTCGCCCTCGCCCAGCTTGTTTATGAGTGCACCAAGGCCCGAGAGAGGCAGGCCGAACAGCTGAACGATCAGGCTGAGCCACGCCATCTGCGTGAGTCGAACGGCATTCTCGGGCAGGAAGGGATCACCCTCGCCCACGGTGCTGACGATACGCTTGAGCAGCTGAAAGATGCGAAACAGCACCGCGCAGAGCATCGCCGCGACGACCAGAATGCCGCTCACCACCCAGAAGAACTGCGGCAGGACGAGCGGCATTTCCTTCGCCATCTCCACCGAGATGTCGTTGCGGAAGAAAAGCAGCAGCGGCACGGCGACGAGGCACGCGGCGATGCCGACGACCATGCTGGCCATGAGAAACCATAGCAGTCCCTTGGCGATGGCAAGCAGCGGATCGCGGGTGAGCGTGCTCATGGCGGAAGTCGCGGTCATTGTCCTGGCTCCTTGGGCTTCGACTACATCAATACCGGCGCGGCAGGCGCGACGATGACGAGCACCGCATGCTCCGCTTGCTGGGAACTCGCCGCCCCCGCTGCCTGGACGGGGCTGGAAACGGTGGGGAGCCAGAACGCCGCCATGAAAGCCAGAGCGAGAATGACGGCGACAGAGCGAGAAGCGCTTTGCGAATTCGAGACAATCATTTTCGTTCTCCGATATGCCTGATATCGAAATTCAATAATCTCGATTCGGCATATCGTCAAACGATAATATTGAAAAACGATATATCATTTGCCGATTAACGATCGAAGCTATCCAGGCCCTGCCCTCTCATCGCCGCAACGAGGACGTGAAAAGAGCAAGCCCCACTGCGCGGAAATGCGCCGCTTCGTTGACAGCGGCCCCCCTCACTTCTATATGAGGCCCTCGCTCGATCGCTTCGAGCAAGGCTTGTCCATGCGCGGGGACATGCCCGGGAAGGAAGCGGTACGGGTTTCATCTGACGCAGAAGGCTGCTGGCCGCATCGGTAAACTTCAGGTTTTCCGCGCGTGCCGTGCGGCCTTTTGGTGCTTCGGATACCCTGCTTCCCGCAGGGAAACGTCACTCGCGACGACGAAATTTTTCGGGCCGGTTCGTGCGAATCGGTCCTCTGAAGCGAAGAGGCAAAGACCAGCTCATGGCCACCAAGCCCGCCAGCGTCCGCACTGCAAAGAAGCGGATCCGCAAGATCTTCGGCGACATCCACGAAGTCGTCCAGATGCCCAACCTGATCGAAGTTCAGCGCGAGAGCTACGAACAGTTCCTGCGTTCGGACCCTTCGACCGGCTATGTCTCCGGCTTGGAGAAGACCCTGCGCTCGGTCTTCCCGATCCGCGACTTCGCCGGCACCAGCGAGCTGGACTTCGTCCACTACGAGCTGGAAGAGCCGAAATACGACGTGACCGAGTGCCGCCAGCGCGGCATCACGTATGCAGCCCCGATGAAGGTTACGCTGCGCCTGATCGTGTTCGAAGTGGACGCCGAGACCGAGACCCGCTCGGTCCTCGATATCAAGGAGCAGGACGTCTACATGGGCGACATGCCGCTCATGACCGAGAACGGCACCTTCTTCATCAACGGCACCGAGCGCGTGATCGTGTCGCAGATGCACCGCTCGCCGGGCGTCCTGTTCGACCATGACCGCGGCAAGACCCACTCGTCGGGCAAGTTCCTCTTCGCAGCCCGCGTGATCCCGTATCGCGGTTCCTGGCTCGACTTCGAGTTCGACGCCAAGGACATCGTCAACGTCCGTATCGACCGCAAGCGCAAGCTGCCGGTCACCTCGCTGCTGTTCGGCCTCGGCCTCGATAGCGAAGCCATCCTGGACTACTTCTACGAGACCGTGACCTGGAAGCGCGGCTCGGGCGGCTGGCAGCTGCCATACCAGTCCGAAGCCTGGCGCGGCGCCAAGCCCGCCTTCGACATCGTCGACGCAAAGTCGGGCGAAGTCGTGTTCCCGGCCGGCACCAAGATCAGCCCCCGCGCCGCCAACAAGGCGCAGAAGGACGGTCTTGAGGAGCTCCTCATCCCGACCGAGGAAATCTTCGGCCGTTATTCGGCTAAGGACCTGATCGACGAATCGACCGGCCGCATCTGGATCGAAGCGGGCGACGAAGTCTCGCCGGAGAACCTGGAAGCGCTGGACCGCGCGGGCATCGACCAGATCGACCTGCTCGACATCGACGACGTGAACACCGGCCCCTGGATCCGCAACACGCTCAAGGCCGACAAGGCCGAGAACCGCGACATGGGTCTGGAAGCGATCTACAAGGTCATGCGTCCGGGCGAACCGCCGACGAAGGAAACCGCCGAAGCCCTCTTCGCCGGCCTGTTCTTCGACGCCGACCGCTACGATCTCTCGGCCGTCGGCCGCGTGAAGATGAACATGCGCCTTGGCCTCGATGCCGAGGACACCGTCACCACCCTGCGCGTCGAGGACATCCTCGCGGTCGTGAAGGAACTTGTCGGCCTCAAGGACGGCAAGGGCGAGATCGACGACATCGACAACCTCGGCAACCGCCGCGTGCGTTCGGTGGGCGAGCTGCTCGAAAACCAGTACCGCGTCGGCCTGCTCCGCATGGAGCGCGCCGTGAAGGAGCGCATGTCGTCGGTGGACGTGTCGACGGTCATGCCGAACGACCTCATCAACGCCAAGCCCGCCGTGGCCGCCGTGCGCGAGTTCTTCGGTTCTTCGCAGCTCTCGCAGTTCATGGACCAGACCAACCCGCTGTCGGAAGTTACCCACAAGCGCCGCGTCTCGGCACTTGGACCGGGCGGTCTCACCCGTGAGCGCGCCGGCTTCGAAGTTCGCGACGTTCACCCGACCCATTATGGCCGCATCTGCCCGATCGAAACGCCGGAAGGCCCGAACATCGGTCTGATCAACTCGCTGTCGACCTTCGCCCGCGTCAACAAGTACGGCTTCATCGAAACCCCGTACCGCCGCGTCGTGGACGGTCACGTGTCGAAGGACGTCGTCTATCTCTCCGCCATGGAAGAGCAGAAGCACACCGTCGCGCAGGCGTCGGCCGGGCTGAACGCCGACGGCTCGTTCGTCGAGGAACTCGTCTCGGCTCGCCAGAACGGCGAATTCGTGATGAGCCCGCGCGACCAGATCACGCTGATGGACGTTTCGCCCAAGCAGCTCGTCTCGGTGGCCGCCTCTCTCATTCCGTTCCTGGAAAACGACGACGCCAACCGCGCGCTCATGGGATCGAACATGCAGCGTCAGGCCGTGCCGCTCGTGAAGGCGGACGCTCCGTTCGTCGGCACCGGCATGGAAGAGACCGTCGCGCGCGATTCGGGCGCCGCGATCTCGGCGCTGCGTGCCGGCATCGTCGACCAGGTCGACGCCACGCGTATCGTCATCCGCGCCTCGGGCGATATCGAACCCGGCAAGTCCGGCGTCGACATCTACCGCCTGCAGAAGTTCGAGCGTTCGAACCAGTCGACCTGCATCAACCAGCGTCCGCTGGTGAAGGTGGGCGAAGTGGTCCAGGCCGGCGACACCATTGCCGACGGCCCCTCCACCGAGCTGGGGGAACTGGCCCTGGGCCGCAACGTGCTGGTCGCGTTCATGCCCTGGAACGGCTACAACTACGAAGACTCCATCCTGATCTCCGAGCGGATCGTGAAGGAAGACGTCTTCACCTCCATCCACATCGACGAGTTCGAAGTGATGGCCCGCGACACCAAGCTGGGTCCGGAAGACATCACCCGCGACATCCCGAACGTCGGCGAGGAAGCCCTGCGCAACCTCGACGAAGCGGGAATCGTCTACATCGGCGCCGAAGTGCACCCGGGCGACATCCTGGTCGGCAAGATCACGCCGAAGGGCGAAAGCCCGATGACGCCGGAAGAAAAGCTTCTGCGCGCGATCTTCGGTGAAAAGGCTTCGGACGTCCGCGACACCTCGCTGCGTCTGCCGCCGGGCGTTTCGGGCACGATCGTCGACGTGCGCGTGTTCAACCGTCACGGCATCGAGGTCGACGACCGTACCCGCGCGATCCAGAACGAGGAAATCGAACGCCTCGCCAAGGACCGCGAGGACGAACGCGCCATCCTCAACCGCGCCACCTACAACCGTCTGAAAGACATGCTCCTCGGCCAGGTCGCCGCTTCGGCGCCCAAGGGCCTCAAGAAGGGCGTGGACATCACCGAGGAACTGCTGGACGAAGTCGAGCGTCACGAATGGTGGAAGTTCGCGGTTGCGGACGACCACATGCAGTCGCAGCTCGAAGCGGTGAAGACCCAGTACGACCTTACCGTCAAGGCGATCCAGGAGAAGTTCGAGGACCGCAAGGAGAAGCTGGAACGCGGTGACGAACTCGCGCCCGGCGTGCTCAAGATGGTCAAGGTCTTCGTGGCCGTGAAGCGCAAGCTTCAGCCGGGCGACAAGATGGCCGGCCGTCACGGCAACAAGGGTATCATCAGCCGCATTCTGCCGCTGGAAGACATGCCCTTCCTCGAAGACGGCACGCCCGTCGACTTCGTGCTGAACCCGCTCGGCGTGCCTTCGCGCATGAACGTCGGCCAGATCTTCGAAACGCACCTCGGCTGGGCCGCTCGCGGCCTTGGCGCGCGGATCGGCGCGGCTCTGGACGACTGGCGTGCAGCCAACCCGAACCCGGAAGCCGGCCAGCCGCCGGAAGCCGTTCGCGAGCTGCTCAAGGAAGTCTACGGCGACAATTACACCGCCGAGATCGAAGCGCGCAGCGACGAGCAGATCGTCGAATTCGCCCAGTCCGTCCGCAAGGGCGTGCCGATGGGTTCGCCGGTGTTCGACGGCGCGGTTGAAAAGGACGTCACCGACATGCTCCGCCTCGCCGGTCTCGACGAGTCGGGCCAGGTGGACCTGTACGATGGCCGCACCGGCGATCGCTTCGACCGCAAGGTGACGGTGGGCATGAAGTACGTGCTCAAGCTGCACCACCTTGTCGACGACAAGATCCACGCGCGTTCGATCGGTCCCTACTCGCTCGTCACCCAGCAGCCGCTGGGCGGTAAGGCGCAGTTCGGCGGCCAGCGCTTCGGTGAAATGGAGGTCTGGGCTCTCCAGGCCTACGGCGCAGCCTACACGCTCCAGGAAATGCTGACGGTGAAGTCGGACGACGTGGTCGGCCGCACCAAGGTCTACGAAGCGATCGTCAAGGGCGACGACACCTTCGAGGCCGGCATCCCCGAGAGCTTCAACGTGCTCGTCAAGGAAATGCGCTCGCTGGGCCTCAACGTCGAGCTTACGAGCCACGATGACAACGAGGACGACGACGGCGTGGCCCTGGCGGCGGAATAACGGGATCGGGCGGGGCCCGCGCGGCCCCGCCTTCCCTACCGCCCGCCCCCGAGAATTCACCCCCAGAGGGACTGAAACATGAACGACCTGACCAAGTTCACCAACCAGATGGCGAAGCCCGAGACCTTCGATCAGATCCAGATCGGTCTGGCCTCGCCCGAGCGCATCCGCTCCTGGTCCTTCGGCGAGATCAAGAAGCCGGAAACCATCAACTACCGTACGTTCAAGCCTGAGCGTGACGGCCTCTTCTGCGCTCGCATCTTCGGTCCCGTGAAGGACTACGAATGCCTTTGCGGCAAGTACAAGCGCATGAAGTACAAGGGCGTCGTCTGCGAAAAGTGCGGCGTCGAAGTCACCGTGACCAAAGTGCGCCGCGAGCGCATGGGCCACATCGAGCTGGCCGCTCCGGTCGCGCACATCTGGTTCCTGAAGTCGCTGCCTTCGCGCATCGGCCTGCTGCTCGACATGCAGCTCAAGCAGCTTGAGCGCGTTCTCTACTTCGAGAGCTACATCGTGATCGAGCCGGGCCTGACCCCGCTCGAGAAGTACCAGCTTCTCACCGAAGACGAGATGCTCGACGCGCAGGACGAGTACGGCGAAGACGCCTTCTCGGCCGGCATCGGCGCCGAGGCGGTGAAGCACATGCTCATCAACCTCGACCTCGAGCAGGAGCGTGCAGACCTTCTCCAGGAACTTGAGACGACCAAGTCGGAACTCAAGCCCAAGAAGATCATCAAGCGCCTGAAGGTCGTGGAATCCTTCATCGATTCGGGCAACCGTCCCGAGTGGATGATCCTGGAAGTCGTGCCGGTCATCCCGCCCGAACTGCGTCCGCTGGTGCCGCTGGACGGCGGCCGCTTCGCGACATCGGACCTCAACGACCTTTATCGCCGCGTCATCAACCGCAACAATCGTCTCAAGAGGCTGATCGAGCTGCGCGCGCCGGACATCATCGTCCGCAACGAAAAGCGCATGCTCCAGGAAGCCGTGGACGCCCTGTTCGACAACGGTCGCCGCGGCCGCGTCATCACCGGCGCCAACAAGCGTCCGCTGAAGTCGCTGTCCGACATGCTCAAGGGCAAGCAGGGCCGCTTCCGTCAGAACCTTCTGGGTAAGCGCGTCGACTATTCGGGCCGTTCGGTCATCGTGACCGGTCCGGAACTGAAGCTCCACCAGTGCGGCCTGCCGAAGAAGATGGCGCTCGAACTGTTCAAGCCGTTCATCTACGCCCGTCTGGACGCCAAGGGTCTTTCCATGACCCTGAAGCAGGCCAAGAAGTGGGTCGAGAAGGAGCGCAAGGAAGTCTGGGACATCCTCGACGAAGTGATTCGCGAGCACCCGGTCATGCTGAACCGCGCGCCGACGCTCCACCGTCTGGGCATCCAGGCGTTCGAACCGGTTCTGATCGAAGGCAAGGCGATCCAGCTGCACCCGCTCGTCTGCTCGGCCTTCAACGCCGACTTCGACGGTGACCAGATGGCCGTCCACGTGCCGCTCTCGCTGGAAGCCCAGCTGGAAGCGCGCGTGCTGATGATGTCCACCAACAACATCCTCTCGCCCGCGAACGGCAAGCCGATCATCGTTCCTTCGCAAGACATGGTTCTCGGCCTGTACTACCTGTCGATGGACCGTACCGGCGAGCCGGGCGAAGGCATGAAGTTCGCGGACATGGCCGAAGTGCACCAGGCGCTTCACGTCGGTGCCGTGACGCTGCACTCGAAGATCGAGGCCCGCGTGCCGCAGACCGACGAGAACGGCGAGCAGTACATGAAGCGCTTCGAGACCACTCCGGGCCGCATGCTGCTGGGCGAATGCCTGCCGAAGTCGCACACCGTGCCCTTCGACGTCGTCAACCGCCTTCTCACCAAGAAGGAAATCGGTGACGTCATCGACCAGGTCTACCGTCACACCGGCCAGAAGGACACGGTGCTGTTCGCCGACGCGATCATGTCGCTCGGCTTCCGCAACGCGTTCAAGGCGGGCATCTCCTTCGGCAAGGATGACATGATCATCCCGGAATCGAAGGAAGCCCTGGTCGGCGAGACCAAGGAACTGGTTGCCGACTACGAGCAGCAGTACCAGGACGGCCTCATCACCCAGCAGGAAAAGTACAACAAGGTGATCGACGCCTGGAGCCGTTGCGGCGACCAGGTGGCGAACGCCATGATGGAAGACCTGAAGGCGCAGCCGGTCGATCCCGAGACGGGCCGCATGGCCCAGATCAACTCGATCTACATGATGAGCCACTCCGGTGCGCGTGGTAGCCCCGCGCAGATGAAGCAGCTGGGCGGCATGCGCGGCCTCATGGCCAAGCCTTCGGGCGAGATCATTGAAACGCCGATCATCTCGAACTTCAAGGAAGGTCTGACCGTCCTTGAATACTTCAACTCGACCCACGGCGCCCGTAAGGGCCTGGCCGATACCGCGCTCAAGACGGCGAACTCGGGTTACCTGACCCGCCGTCTGGTCGACGTGTCGCAGGATTGCGTCGTCGTGATCGAGGATTGCGGTACCGAGCGCGCGCTGGAAATGCGTTCGATCGTGCAGGGCGGTTCCACCATCGCCTCGCTCGCCGAGCGTATCCTGGGCCGCACCCTGGCCGAGGACATCGTCGACAAGGAAGGCAATACCATCGCCGCCAAGGGCCAGCTTCTCGACGAAGCCGCCGTGGCTGCGATCGAGGCGACCGGTCTCCAGGCTGCCCGCATCCGTTCGCCGCTGGTCTGCGAAGCCCAGCAGGGCGTCTGCGGCAAGTGCTACGGCCGTGACCTCGCACGCGGTACGCCGGTCAACATCGGTGAAGCGGTCGGCGTCATCGCCGCACAGTCGATCGGTGAACCGGGCACGCAGCTCACCATGCGTACCTTCCACATCGGCGGCGCCGCGCAGCTCAACGAAACCAGCCATCTGGAAGCGATCAGCGACGGTACCGTCGAATATCGCGACATCCCGACGATCGTCGACAAGCGCGGCCGTCGTCTGTCGCTGGCGCGTAACGGCGAGATCGTGGTGCTCGATACCGAAGGCCGCGAGCGCGCCATGCACCGCGTTCCTTATGGTACCGTGCTGCTGCACACCAGCGGCGCGACCGTGAAGGAAGGCGAACGCCTGGCCGAGTGGGATCCGTTCTCGCTCCCGATCATCACCGAAACCTCGGGTACGGTGAAGTATCAGGACCTGATCGACACCCGCACGCTGACCGAGCAGGTCGACGATGCCACCGGCATGACCAGCCGCGTCGTCACCGAGGATCGTTCCTCGCGCAGCGCCAAGAAGAAGGAGGACCTGCGTCCGCGCATCACCCTTCTCGATGACGCTTCGGGCGAGGCCGCGCGCTACATGATGGCGCCGGGCACGACCCTCTCGGTGGAAGACGGCCAGATGGTCGAGGCCGGCGACATCATCGCCCGTGCCTCGCGCGAAGCCGCCAAGACCCGCGACATCACCGGCGGTCTGCCGCGCGTTGCCGAACTGTTCGAGGCCCGCAAGCCGAAGGACAACTCGATCATCGCCAAGGTCTCCGGCCGCATCGAGTTCGTTCGCGACTACAAGGCCAAGCGCAAGATCGCGATCATTCCGGAAGAGGGTGATCCGGTCGAGTACCTGATCCCGAAGAGCCGCGTGATCGACGTGCAGGAAGGCGACTTCGTCAAGAAGGGCGACAACCTGATTTCGGGCTCGCCCGATCCGCACGACATTCTGGAAGTCCTCGGCGTCGAGGCACTGGCAGAATATCTCGTCGCGGAAATCCAGGAAGTCTACCGCTTGCAGGGCGTGAAGATCAACGACAAGCACATCGAGACGATCGTTCGTCAGATGCTGCAGAAGGTCGAGATCACGGCCGGTGGCGACACCACCCTGCTGCCGGGCGAACAGGTCGACTACGAGGAAATGTTCGAGATCAACAGCAAGCTTCCCGAGGGCAAGCAGCCCGCGGAAGGCAAGCCGGTGCTTCTCGGCATCACCAAGGCGTCGCTCCAGACCCGTTCGTTCATCTCGGCGGCGTCGTTCCAGGAGACCACCCGCGTGCTCACGCAGGCGGCTGTCGAGGGCAAGAAGGACTCGCTCATCGGCCTCAAGGAAAACGTCATCGTCGGCCGCCTCATCCCGGCGGGTACCGGCGCCGGCATGAACCGCGTTCGCGTGGCGGCCACCAGCCGCGATGCTGCCCTGCGCGCATCCTACCGCCGCATGCAGGAAGCCCTGATCGCCGCCAATTCGGCGGAAGAAGAGCATGCAGCCGAACTGGCCCAGGGTCCGGAAGCCGCGATCGGCAACGATCCGCTCGCCGCCGTCGAGGGTGAAACCCATGGTCTGGATGCCGATGCCGGCGATTACCTGATCAAGGGTGACGGCGACGCGGAAGGTGGCGACGAAGCGTAAGCTTCTCGCCTCCGCTTGACAGGCACACGAAAGGCCCCGCCGGAGCGATCCGGCGGGGCCTTTTGCATGGCGTTCGATGACAGGCGCTTCGATGAGCGGCTGACGATGCTCTACCGGCGACATGGCCTGCCCGCCCCGTCACGGGCATAGAGGCGCTACCTTCCGCTCATTCCGCAAGGCTGATTCCACATGGGCAATCCCGAGTCCAAGTTCGTACCGGCCGCGATCGCCTCGGTCATCGCCATGGCCACGCTCGCAGCTTGGTCCTGCCTTGCGGGGATCGGAGGCTTCGTTTGAAGGTTAAAGTGAAAAGCAGGGGTGCATAGCCGCCCTGCCCCCCAATACTGTCGAGTTCACGCGAACCGAGAGCCTCCTGCGCCCATGGCGGGGTCGGAAGACTCATCGGCTGCGCCGCAAGGAGCGCACGACGAATAGCGGCGCGCTACGTCGACATTCCGGGGTCCGGGGCGATGGCCCCAGGATCATCCCTTTATCTTCCCCCCTCGATAACCGTGATGAAATCCGGTGCCCACCAGCGTCGCGATCAGACCGACCAGCAGCGCATCCCAGGCCATCAATCCCCAGACCACCGCCAAGGGCTTACCGAGCGCGAAGACATGGTTCCCGTGATGGAGCTGTTGCAGCAGCGCGAAGATCGGGCCGGTGAAAATCACCATGCGCAAGGTCTGCCCCCAGCCGTTCCGGTAGGCGTCCTTCAACCCGCTGGTCCGGTCTCCCAGCAGCCCGCCGATCATCAGCACCAGACCCGGCAGGCTGGCCACGAAGAGTAATGCGGAAAGCGCGAACTGCCCCGCAGGCGGGAAGCGAAAGTCGAAGAAGCCAGGGATCGAGCACAGCACCTGCACGGCAAAGCCCAGCAGCACCTGCTTCCGGCCGATCCCGGCAAGGCTCCAAAACCGCGCAACTTCCGCCCGATTGGCCCAGAAGCGCGCGGCCAGCAGGATGGCGATAAGGAACCCCGCCATCTTGATCGCCCCCAGCGACATCCGCGCCGGAGCGGAAGCGAAGGCCGTGAAGGCATCATGGCTCGCGAACATGCCAAGGCGGATCTCGACGACATGCTGCGCGAACTCCGGCAGCACGGCGAGCGCGGGGATGATCGGCGCCAGCTTCCACAGCCTGACGCCATCACGCAGCGAGGCGAGGAAAGTGCGTACCTCCCCGCCCATTCGCTGGCTGAAACTCATTCGCCCGGAATCATTCGGCAGGAATCATTCGGCTGCCTGGGCCTCAGCCTCGTTCGCCGCTTCGATCTCGGCGGCCTTGGCCTCGACCAGCTTGACGATGTGGTCGAGCATGTCCTCGGACTGGACGACGTGATCGGTCACGCCCGAGAGATAGACCATGTGCTTGCCGTTGCCGCCGCCCGTCAGGCCAATGTCGGTCTCGCGCGCTTCGCCGGGGCCGTTGACTACGCAGCCCAGCACCGAGAGGGAGAGTGGAGTCTTGATGTGCTGGAGACGGTCTTCCAGCGCCTCGACCGTGCGGATCACGTCGAAACCCTGGCGGGCGCAAGACGGGCAGGACACCACACGCACGCCGCGGGTGCGCAGACCCAGCGCCTTCAGCATCTCGAAGCCGACGCGCACTTCCTCTTCCGGCTCGGCCGAAAGCGAGACGCGCAAGGTGTCGCCGATGCCGGACCAGAGCAGCATGCCCATGCCGATCGAGGACTTCACGGTGCCACCGATCAGCCCACCCGCCTCGGTGATGCCGAGGTGCAGCGGGCAATCCACCGCATCCGCCAGGCCCTGGTAGGCGGCGACGGCCAGGAACACGTCGCTGGCCTTCACCGCCACCTTGTATTCGTGGAAGTCATGGTCCTGGAGCAGCTTGATGTGATCCAGCGCCGATTCGACGAGGGCTTCGGGGCAAGGTTCGCCGTACTTTTCCAGCAGATCCTTTTCGAGGCTGCCGGCGTTGACGCCAATGCGGATGGCACAGCCGTTGGCCTTGGCCGCGCGGACGACCTCGGCCACGCGGTCATCCGAACCGATGTTGCCCGGATTGATGCGCAGGCAGGCAGCGCCCGCGTCGGCGGCTTCGAGCGCGCGCTTGTAGTGGAAATGAATGTCCGCGATCAGGGGCACGCGGGCGGCGCGGACGATCTCCTTCATCGCCGCCGTGCTCTCCACGTCGGGGCAGGACACGCGGATCAGGTCCGCCCCGGCTTCCTCGCAGCGACGGATCTGGTCGATCGTCGCCTTGGCGTCGGACGTCAGGGTGTTGGTCATGGTCTGCACCGTGATCGGGGCATCGCCGCCAACGGGAACATTGCCGACCATGATCTGGCGGCTCTTGCGGCGCTCGATGTCGCGCCAGGGACGTACGGAAGACATGGCGCCCCCTATAGGCCTTTGCGATGACGGTTTGAAGCACGATTGCGCGTCCGGGGCACCAGCCTTTCGGCTTTCGACGAAAGCCCGAAATGCGCCGGCCGGCGCATTTGCCGTTTCGGCCACGACGAAGGCATTCTTTCGTGCAGAGAAGACACGCGAAAGTCCGCCATGAAGAGCATCGTCCTCACCCTCTCCCTCGCCGCAGCGATCGCCGCCGGAACCGCTTCGGCATCATCGCCGGCCTCTCCCGGTGAGCCTTGCCGCTCGCTGCCGACCTCCGACGGCAACGATGCCGCCGCCTGCAAGCTGGCCGACCTGCTGGAGCGGATGTTCATCATCCCGGAACAGGGCGCCCGCTACGCGGCCGGCTTGCGCGCAGCCGTAAGTGCGGGACGGTACAGCCAGCTTTCGAAAGCCGAAGCCGCCAAGGCCATGACGTCCGACCTTCAGGCCACAGCGCCGGATGGTCACCTCCACGTCTGGCCTGTGGAGCCGGAAGTCCCCGCGTCCGGCCATGCGGCGAGTCCTGTGCGCGCGCCGATCCCGAAGTACGAGCAGCCCGGCTGGATCGCTCCCGGAGTGGCCTATGTCCGCATCAACGAGTTTCCCGACGACAGCGCCACGACGCGGGCCATGGCGCGCTTCATGGCCGATCACGCAGGCGCACGGGCTCTGATCTTCGACTTGCGCACCCACCACGGCGGCGGCGTGCAGCAGATGGACGTCATGCTGCCCTGGCTCTTTGCCCAGCCGACACGTTTGGTGACCATGGAAAGCCCGCGTGCGGCCGAACAGGAACTGGGTTCGCCGATAGAGGGTGTCGCCTCGATGCGACTCGTGCCGGACGCGAAGATGGTGCGGCGCGAACACTGGGTCACGCCCAATGCCGATGCACGGCTTCGCAAGGCCAAGGTCTACCTGCTCACCGGTCCCCGCACCGCCTCAGCCGCAGAGCATTTCGCGCTCGCCACGAAGACTACCCGCCGCGCCACCCTCGTCGGTGAGCCCACCGCCGGGGCCAATCACTTCGGCGGGCAAGTGGACTTGCCGGGCGGGCTGGCAGTCTTCCTCCCGGTCGGCCGCACTTACGATCCTGCGACCGGCAAGGACTGGGAAGGCGTCGGGGTCGCCCCCGATGTGGCGGTTGCCAAGGAACAGGCACTGGAATGGACGCTGACCGACCTCGGCTTGCCTGCCGCCGCAGCCAAGGCCCTATCCGATTCGCATAAACCGACATTGCCGATGGAGCGCCGAAACCGGCGCTGAGTCGATGAGACGACGCTCACCTCATCCCTTTACAACATCCGGGCGTAGAGGAACTCGTCGTCGCGCTGATCGCCGACCATGAAGTGGATGTCCGCGATCTTGCCGAAGCCGTAGCGGGCGTAGAATTTCTGCGCCCCTTCGTTGCCGCTCCAGACCGAAAGCTGCATTTCCTCGGCTCCGTGCTCGCGGGCGATTTCCAGCGCGCGGTCCATCAGTGCCGAGCCGATCCCCCGGCCGGTGGTGTCGGGATCGGTGTAGAGCTGCTTCAATTCCACGACCTTGGAACCCTGCGCATGTTCCGGCCAGCCGCAGGCCAGAACGAGCTTGCAGAAGCCCAGCAACTTGCCCGCTTCCTCCGCCAGCACGACGCGCATGGCCGGATCTGCGATCTCCTTCGCCGTCTTCTTCGCGCTATGCGATTCGTCCAGGAAGTTTCCGAGATCCTCGGGCGTATACATGTACCCGAACTTCGCGACGAAACTGCGCGCGCCAAGGTCGGCAAGGGCGGCGGCATCATCGGGAGCGGCAAAGCGCAGGTTCATCACAGGGCTCTCGTCATGCAGAGGGAGAAGGAATCGTGCCGGTAGCTGCCGAAAGGCGGACATTCCTCGAAGCCGTGAGCGCGGTAGAGCCGCTGGGCGGCGTGGAACGGTTCGGGGCGGCCGGTTTCCAGGCTGACCCGCAAGTAACCGCGCGCGCGGCCCTCTTCCATCAGGCGCAAAAGGATCGCCTTGCCCACGCCCTTGCCTCGATAGGGGTCGGCGGCGCGCATCGACTTGAGTTCGCCATGGCCGCGATCGAGATGCTTGATCGCGCCGCAACCGGCCAGCCGCTCGCCGTCCCAGGCCGAGAAGAAGGTCACGTCGGGCTGGCGCAGGCGCTCGGCGGGCATGGCATGGACGCTCTCGGGCGGCGACCACCGGTGCATTTCGTCGAGATGAAACTGGAGCAGGTCGAGCACCTGACGGTCAGTCAGGTCGTCTTCGACAATGGTAAGCTGAAGAGTCATTCGCTCGTTCCGGAAAACTTGTCGGCCTTGCGGCGGCCCATGCGCATGCCTGCTTCCAGGCGGGCGCGCAACTGGGTGTAGTAATCCTCCAGAAAGGCCCGCTCGTCGTTCCACCCGTCGCTGCGGCCGATCTTCCGAGCGATGGTCTGGTATACGCTCTCCAGCGATTGCGCGCGGCCGTCGCGCAGCACGCGTTCCAGCGCCTGCAGTTCGTATTCCCCGTAGACCGCCAGTTCGGCATCCTCGAAGCGGAAACCGGCGCGCGCGGGGGCCGTGCGCGGCGCCTTATCGTCAGCAAAAGACACGGCTTGCGCCGATGCCCGGCCGACCGACATCGCCGCTTCGAGCTTCCGGCGCGGCTGCTCGAGCACCCAGGTCCCGGCGATGATGTCGCCCGCGCGCAGCCCGTCCCGGTTGAACAAGGGCATGAGCAGGAAGATCGCCAGCCAGCCCGAGGCCGCCAGCCAACCCATGCCGCTGTCCGCCCCTGCCTGCATGATGAAGACGATCGGCAGAAACAGCTCGATATCGCGCAGCAGGTTGCGGGCGATCACCATTTCCGCGGTCAACCGCCCGCCGTCCCGCGCGGCGATGCGGATGCCGACCATCCGCTTGCCGGGGGTCGCGCCGCGTGGTCCCAGTTCGAAGAGCAGGAAATAGGCATTGCGGAACAGGAACATCGCCACCATCCAGACGATGACGAGGAATTGCAGAGCGTAGCCAAGCGCATTCTTCTGCTCGAGCTGGCGGTCGATGCCTACCAGGCCGCCCGCCATCGCGATGAGGCCCCAGGTCGTGAGCCCCATGAGCACCAGGATCACCAGGAAATCCAGCATGAGCGCGCCCAGGCGGGATCCTCGGCTGGCGACGGCCACCGGGACCGAAATACCCTCCGGCGTGACCAGCAGCCGGTCGCGCGCGGTGCGCCGATAGCGGGTGGGGACCACGCTCACGCCGGGCCGACCTGACGGCGATTGCCCCGAAAGGCGAAGAAATAGGCGCACCACAGCGCCAGCATGAACCCGCCGATGACGAAGCGGCCGAACGTCTGGTCGACGAGCTGGCGCGCGAAGCCTTCGAGCAGCGCGGCCACCACCAACATCAGCACCACGCCGGTCATGACCAATGCCGCGCGCCGCCCCGCCTCTGCCGTGGCCTGGAGCACCGGACGGTCGCCGGGGAAAGCCAGGGCGCGCCCGATGTGAAGGCCTGCCGCGCCTGCCAGCATGATCGCGAACAGCTCGGTGGTGCCATGGACTGCCAGCCAGCCCGCGAAATCCACCAGTAGCCCGGCGCCATGATAGAGCCAGAGCATCGCGCCCAGCATCGCCATGTTGTGGACCAGCAGCAGGAGCGACGGGATGCCGAAGGCAAAGCCCAGCGCGAAAGCCAGGATCGAGACTTGCGAATTGTTGCTGAACAGCTGCGTGGCGAACAGGCTCATGCCGCCGCGCTCGCTTTCCCCGAACAGGGTTCGGCGCAGCACCTCCGGCGCGGCGCCGGGCACGCGGCCCCCTGCCATGTCTCCGCCCACCAAGGCGTGATACCAGTTGACGTCCTGCGCCACCAGTAGCCAGCCCACCGCCGTACCAGCCACCATGACGGCGAAGGCTATGAGGATATCCGGCCAGATCCCCCGGACCGCCGCGCTCCAGCCGCCACCCAGAAAGCCCCGCAGCCAATCCCACAGCGAGCTGCGCGGGCCGGAGACCACGAACCAGGCGCGCTGCACCAGCGCCTCCAGATAGGCCAGGGTGGCGGCATCCAGGGACGTTTCGCGGGCGATGGACAGGCTGGAGGCCACCGTTCGGTAGAGCCCGGGAAGCGCCAGCAGGTCTTCATCGGGCAGGCGGCGTAGCCGGCCTTTCTCCATGCGGGTGACGATGGCCTCCAGCCGCTGCCAATCGGCTTCCCGCTCCAGGCGAAAGCGATCGGAACGCAGCGCGGCGCTTTCGATGGCGGAAACGGCCTCGGGAAGCCGGGAAGTGCCGGAGTGCATTGCGGAATGTGTGGCGGCGTTCATCCGATCGCTCCCGATCGCTTGATGGCAAGATAGGCGTCGATCAGGCGGGTGCCGATGGCGTGATAGGGCGCTTCCACCAGGTCCACCCCAAGCTGTTGCAGCCTCTTCGTCACCAGCGCGCGCTGGCGCAGCAGCGTCTCGGCGGACACCGCCATGGACAGGGTTTCGAGATCCTCCGGCGCGGCATGCGCGATCGCCTCAAGCTCGTCGTCGGCCATGGTCACGAACAGCACGACATGGCGCGAGACGAGCCGCCCGATCGATTCGATCATCAACTGCGCGCTGGTAGGATCGGTGAAGTCGGAGAATACGACGATGAGCGACCGGCGCTGCAGGCGGGATGCCAGAGTGGCCAGAGCCAGGGTGAAGTTGGGCTCTTCCGAGCGATAGTCCAGCCCCGCCGCAGCCCTTTGCAGCCGGTGGAAATCGCGCGAGGCGGTGACGAAGGGCGTCGCCACCTGGGGCCGCGCGGCAAACCCGAACAGCGACACGCGGTCGCCTCCCTTGAGAGCGACGTAAGCGGTGGCGAGTGCCGCCGAAATCGCGCGGTCCAGCCGGGGCATGCCCTGGATCGGCTCGCACATCGTCTGCCCGCAATCGAAGGCGAAGACGATCTGGTTATTGCGCTCGGTCTCGAATTCCTTGGCATAGAGATGGACGTGGCGGGCGGAGCTTTTCCAGTCGATCCGGCGGCGATCCATGCCCGGCTCGTACTCGGCCAGCGATTCGAACTGCGTGCCCTCGCCCCGGATGCGCCGGGCGATCAGGCCATACTGCGCATCCTTGAGGAACGTCTGCAAAGCCGGCGAGCGCACGGCGGCGATGTTCGGCCAGACCCGCACGTCCCGGCCAAGCTCGCCCCGAAACTGCCGCGCGCCCAGGCCGAGCGGCCCTGTCCAGCGCAGCCAGGTGCGCGAGATAGTCCCGGTGCCGCGCCGCGCCGCCTGCAAGGTCGTCGCACCGCGCCAGCCCTCTTCTCGGCGCTCGAGGGGCAGAGTCGCCCGCCCGCCCGGCGCCAGTCGCGGATCGCACTCCAGCGCCAGGTCCAGGCGCGAGACGCGCGTGCCCGAGAGATCGAGCGTGGCGGTCACTTCGAACGGCGCCCCCACCTCCACATCGCCCGGCACGCCGATCCGCAAGTCGCCCAGCCTCCCGGCGAGCAATGCATCGACGATGATCAGCGCCAGCATCGCCAGGCCGAACAGCGGCGCCACCACCCAGGCTTCCGGCCGGGTGGCGCCGATCACCAGCGCCACGGGCGCTGCGAGGGCCAGGAGCCCTGCCGCGCGGGCGGTGGGGACAAGGGGAGCGGAGCGCAGGCTCACGGGATCAGCGCCATGGCCTCAACGGATGGCCTCAACGGGGCGCCTCGGTCTGTTCGACAAGCTGTGCGACGAGCGCCTCCACCTGCTTGCCTTCGATCTCGGCGGCAGGGCTCAGCAGCAGGCGATGGCGCAGGACCGAGCCGGCCAGCGCCTTGACATCGTCCGGCACCACGTAGTCGCGGCCGTCCAGCGCCGCACGCGCCCGCGC
>NZ_ATHL01000038.1 GCF_000445125.1 Novosphingobium lindaniclasticum LE124 | reverse complement strand
CGGCGCCGCGCCTGCGCCGGAAGCCAATCCCTTCGCCAATCCCACCGTCGTCTTCGACGCGGGCGGCAACGCGGTGACGATCCCGGCGGTCGGTCCTGCAGGCGAGGCCAAGGGCGGCAACCCCAATGACGATTTCGCGGCGCGCATCGGCGGCACCGGCAGCACCGCCGCTGCCGCGCGCACCTTCGATCCCGCCACCACCGTCACCCAGGGCACGCTGATCCCCGCCGTGCTGGAAACCGCGATCGACACCGACGTCCCCGGGTACGTGCGCGCCATCGTCTCGGCCGACGTGCGCAGCTTCGACGGCAAGCGTACCCTGGTCCCGCGCTCCTCGCGCCTGATCGGCCAATACAAGAGCGGCCTCACCGCCGGGCAGAAACGCGCCTATGTGATCTGGAGCCGCCTGATCCGTCCGGACGGCGTCTCGGTGAACCTCGGCTCGCCCGCCATCGCCTTCGGCGGCGAAACCGGCCTGCCCGGCAAGGTCAACAGCCACTTCTTCGAACGCTTCGGCTCGGCCATGCTGCTGTCGGTCGTCGGCGGGCTATCGACCCTCGCCACCAGCGGCTCCAGCGTCGTGATCGGCGGCGGGCAGTCGGCGGCGGCGGCGGCGGTTCAGCAGAGCGGCACCGTCGGCCCGACCATTCGCGTCCGCCAGGGCGAACCGATCCGCGTCTTTACCGCCAAGGATCTCGATTTCAGCCAGGTCCAGTGAAGCAAGATGGCCGATATCCTGACCCTGCAAGGGACCGCTCCGGTGCCTGACGCACCGCCCGCGCTGACGGCGGCGCGGTCGGTCTATCTCGACGCCTACCTGGCGCCCTTGCGGCCCTGGCTCGACCGCGAGACGGTGACCGAAATCCTGGTCAACCGCCCCGGCGAGATCTGGGTGGAAGACGCGGCGCAGGCCGGCATGCAGCACATCCTGCTGCCGGAGATGGACAACCGCCTGCTCCAGCGCCTGGCCGAGCAGGTCGCGCGGATCAGCCACCAGGGCATCAACCGCGAACACCCGCTGCTCTCCGCCACGCTGCCGGGATATGGCAACCAGAGCGGCGCGCGTATCCAGCTGGTCGGGCCGCCCGCGACCCGCGCCAACTGGGCCATGGCGATCCGCCGCCACCGCCTGCTGGAACTGCCGCTGGACGCCTACGATCGCGGCCCGATAACCGTGCCGCCGGAAGAGCCCACGCCCGATCCCATGGCCGAGCCGATCGCCTTCCTGCGCGACGCCATCCGCCGCCGCCGCACGATCCTGATCTCGGGCGGCACGTCGACCGGCAAGACCACCTTCCTCAACGCCATGCTTTCGGAAATCCCGGAGCAGGAGCGCGTCGTCCTTGTCGAGGATACCGCCGAACTGCGCCTGCCGGGCGCCAATGGCGTGGGCCTGATCGCCGTGAAGGGCGAACTCGGCGAGGCCAAGGTTTCGGCCAACGACTTGCTCCAGGCCGCCCTGCGCCTCCGCCCCGACCGCATCGTGCTGGGCGAATTGCGCGGCACGGAGACCGTCTCGTTCCTGCGCGCCATCAACACGGGACATCCGGGTTCGTTCTCCACCGTCCACGCCAACACCCCGCGCGGCGCGCTGGAGCAGATCGCGCTGATGTCGATGCAGACGGGCATCGGCCTCACGCGGGCGGAGACGCTGGAATATGCGGCGTCGGTAATCGACATCGTCGTGCAGCTGGACCGGCAGGGCGGCAAGCGCGGCATCTCCGCGATTGCCGAGAGCGCGACGCTGGTGGGGTAAGGGCGGGTTCGGGGTGGGCTGCGCGGTAAGCGCCGCACCGAACCACCCTTGGCTGCACCGGAGTGCTATGCTCACACGTCAGCCCGACACTGCCCCTCAATCCACCAACGCCGCCCCACTCTGATCGCAAACCGCGCATTCCAGTCCCAGCCAGTCGGCCAGCGCCTTGTGATCCTTGGCGACGCCGGGGCTGTAGAGCGGGCGCATCGAAGGGTCGAGGGTGAGGATCAGCCTGCCCTGTTCGCTGCGGATCGAGCTGCGGGCAAGGCCCTCGGCCGAACAGCCGGTCAGGCGGCGGCAGAGGCGGACGGCAAGGCCCCAGCCGATCGCGCGGTCGAGGTCTTCCTGCGAGGCGAGGCGCGTGAACTGCTCGGGCACTTCGGTCTGGCCGGAATTGGCGAAGACGGTCATCGCCATCATGCCGCGCCCGTGCATGTCGAGGCCGATCCAGCGCTTGCGCAAGGCCCAGGTCATCGCTTCCTCGGTGCGCAGGTTCGGTTCGGTGCGCATCGCGGCAAGGGCGAGCAGCCCGCAGGCCTGCCGAAGCTGGCGGTCCTGCGGTTCCTCGCGGCAGACCGGCGCGGTCCAGCGGGCAACCGCCAGGGCGTCTTCCGCAGTGACGCGCGCGGCGGCGGAGAACGCGGCGACGCTGGCGAGCATCGGATCCTGGGCCTGGATCTCGGCGGGAAGTTGTGCGTGAAGCAGCCCTTCGCGCAGACCCCAGGAGGAGAACACCAGCTTGGACGGTTTCAGCCGCGCGATCACTTCCACCATCAGGGCGGCGGCATCGGGCAGAGTGGCGAGGCGGCTGGCGGAGATGCGCGGATCGACGTCGTTGAGCTTGCCTTTGGCGAAGACCCGCGCCAGGCGCAGCGCCTCGGAAGCGGGCAGTTCGAAGCCGTGGGGATCGTCCACCGGGAAGTCGAGCGCGCGCATGGCCTGGAGCGCAAGCGCGCGCCAGGAACCGCCGACGATATAGAGCGGCTGGCCGCGTCCTCTGTTCCAGCCCGCCTTGTCGAGGCCCTTGCGGACGGTTTCGGAGAACCGGGCCTCGCCCGCAGCGCGCAAGTCCGGCAGGCGCAGGGTTCCGAGCGGCAGGGTGATGCCGCCGGTGCTGCGACCCTCCGCAATCTCGACGAGTTCGAGGCTGCCGCCGCCGAGGTCCGCCGCGATGCCGTGGGCCCCCGGGAAGGCGGCGATCACCCCGGTCGCGCTGGCGCGCGCCTCTTCCTCGCCCGAGAGCAGGCGGGGCGAGAGGCCGAACTGGCGCACGGCGTCTAGGAAGGCCTGGCCATTGGTGGCGTCCCGCGCGGCGGCGGTGGCCACGCATTCCACGTCGCGAACATGGAGCAGGCGCAGCAGCCCGGCGAACCGGGCCAGCGCCACCAGCGCGGCCTTCATCGACTTTTCGTTGATCGCCCCGGTCTTGCCGAGGTCGCGACCCAGCCGCGCGTTGACCTTCTCGTTCAGGACGACCACCGGCGCGCGGGGCGGCCCGTTGTAGACGACCATGCGCACGGTATTCGACCCGATATCGATAATAGCGCGCTTTTCGCTGCTTTGGCTTATGCCGATCATTCCGTTCAGACGAATCGCCCAGGAGCGGGCAGCCTGCGCCCCCTATGTCAGATGTTGCCGCGCCTTAGCGAGAGCTTTGGCACCTTTCGTCCACTGGCAAGCGACGCACCGCGTCCCGAGAGCGACGGGTTGGTCATGAAATAGCGGTGCAGATTGAAGGGGTTGTCCACTTCGCCGACCCGGTCGTAGCTGCCATCGGGATGGAGCACCCAGGACTGCTCGGTATCCAGCAGGTTGGCCAGCATGACCTGGTCCAGCACCTGGTCGTGCACCGTCTTGTTGGCGATCGGCACCATCACTTCGACGCGGCGGTCGAGGTTGCGGCTCATGGCGTCGGCCGAGGTGATGTAGACCTTGGCCTTGCGGTTGGGCAGTTCCTCGCCGTTGGCGAAAGCCCAGATGCGGCAGTGTTCGAGGAAGCGGCCGATGATCGACTTGACCGCGATGTTCTCTGAAAGGCCCTCGATGCCCGGCCGCAGGCAGCAGATGCCGCGTACCACCAGGTCGATGTCGACGCCGGCCTGGCTGGCGGCATAGAGCCGGTCGATCAGGTCCGGGTCGGTCAGCGAGTTGAGCTTGGCCCAGATCGCCGCCGGCTTGCCGTTGCGGGCATTCTCGATCTCGCCGTCGATCCCTTCGTAGATCGTCGAGCGCAGCGAGATCGGGGAGATCGACAGGCACTCCGTCACCTTGGGCTCGACATAGCCGGTGATGAAGTTGAACAGCCGGCCCACGTCGCGCCCGATCGCCGGATCGGCGGTGAAGTACGACAGGTCGGTATAGATGCGCGCGGTGATCGGGTGGTAGTTGCCGGTGCCGAAGTGGCAGTAGGTGCGGTAGCTTTCCCCTTCGCGGCGCACGATCATCGAGGTCTTGGCGTGGGTTTTCCAGTCCACGAAGCCGTAGATCACCTGGACACCCGCCCGCTCGAGCTGGCTGGCCCAGAGCAGGTTCTGCTCCTCGTCGAAACGGGCCTTCAGCTCGACCACGGCCGTCACCGACTTGCCCTGTTCGGCGGCATAGATCAGCGCGGAGATGATCGCGGACTGCTTGCCGGCGCGGTAGAGCGTCTGCTTGATGGCGATCACGTCGGGGTCGCGCGCGGCCTGGCGCAGGAAGTCGATCACCACCTCGAAACTTTCGTAGGGGTGCTGGACGACGATGTCCTTTTCGCGAATGGCGGCGAAGATTTCCCCGTCATGCTCCAGGATGCGCTCCGGATAGCGCGGGCTATAGGGTTCGAACTTGAGTTCCGGGCGGTCCTCGTCGCAGATCGCGGAAAGGCCGGAGATGCCGATCAGCCCTTCCGTCTTCATGATCAGTGCCTTGTCCAGGCCGAGCTGGTTGCGCAGCAGATCCTCGGCGGAAGGATCGAAGGCGCCCTGAAGCTGGAGCACGATCACCAGGCCGCGGCGCCGCCGCTGGATCGCGGTGCGATAGTAGCGCACCAGATCCTCGGCATCTTCCTCGATCTCGATATCGCTGTCGCGCAGGATGCGGAACACGCCGTGGCCGTCGACGGAGAAACCGGGGAACAGTTCGTCCGCATTGCGGCAGATCAGGTCTTCGATGGAGATCCAGGCCGCCTCCTCGCCCGGGATGCGGACGAAGCGTGGCAAGGGGCCGGGGATCAGCACCATCTCCATCACCGGCGCCTCGTCGGCCTGGCGGGTGAGGGCGAAAAGAACGCCGATGCCCTGGTTGGCGACGAAGGGGAAGGGGTGCGCCGGATCGATCGCCTGCGGGGTGATCACCGGCATGACGTGTTCCAGGAAGTAGCGGCGCAGCCAGGCCTCGCGCTCGGCGTCGAGGCGTTCTTCGCCCACCACCCGGATCCCGGCCTCGGCCAGTTGCACTTTCAGTCCGGTCCAGATTTCCTGCTGGATCTGTTCGAGCTGGATCACCTTCTCATGCGTGGAGGCGATCGCCTGCGACGGGGTGAGGCCGTCGATCGAGATCTCCTCGATCTGGCGGCGCACCTGCCCGGCCAGGCCGGCCACGCGCACCATCAGGAACTCGTCGATATTGCTGCCGGAGATCGAGAGGAAGCGCAGCCGCTCGAGCAGCGGGTAGTTGGGATTGGTGGCTTCCGCGAGAACCCGCTCGTTGAAGGCCAGCCAGCTCAGCTCGCGGTTGAAGAACCGCGCGGGCTGGGTGGCAAGATCGTCGGCCACCATGGTTTCCTGTTCCTCGGTGATGTCGCGCCGGGTGGGTGTTTCGCTAAAGTCCAGCATATCCTCGGTCTTCACACCTGCCTCATTGTACGTCTCGGCCCTTGCACGGCATCATGACAGCTTGGCTGCAATAGAGCCAGTCTCCTGTCGGAACGTTCGCCCCACGCGGAGGGTGGACTCGGGCACCGGACACTGGAATGGGCGCGGCATGGACTGGACCCTGCTTCTTGCCGTCTATCTGGGCATCGTCAACGCCGCGGCGTTCTTCGCCTTCGCTTTCGACAAGGGGCGGGCGATGGCGGGCGGACGGCGCGTGCCAGAGCGACGGCTGCTGGCCTATGCGGCCATCGGCGGCTCGCCCGGTGCGCTGCTGGCGCGGCACGTCCTGCGGCACAAGACGCGCAAGCAGCCCTTCGTCAACCGCCTGCGCGCGATCGTTGCGGTGCAAGTGGTGGGGTTGGGCCTGCTGATCTGGATGGTGCTCCGCTGAATTCCGCGCCGTGCCGGGGAGCGACTAGGTGCCGGGCTGGACGTAAGGTGCCTGGGACCAGAGTTCGCGCTGCCAGCCGCGTGGGTCGTTCTCCATGCGGATGTGGTCGCCGAACACCATCGTTGCGCGGGAGGGCAGGGCGTAGCCGGTCCAGTCCGCCCGTCCGGGCCGCCCGGTCTTCGCGAGGCCGGTGAAGGCGTCCATCATCGCCTGGCTCAGGGCCCGTGCCCCGGCCTCGGTGCCGGAAAAGCTGCCGGGCGCGTCGAGCGTGCCGAAGACGTAAGGAATGTCGTCGGTATGCGCCGCGCCGCGCAGGGGATCGACGGGCGAGGGGCGTTCGAGCTGATAGACCCAGGTCGCCGCCGCGCCCGCTTTCGCCCGCTCATCGGCCTCGATGACTTGACCCGGCCAGGAACGGCCCGCCGTGGTGGCGGCGTAGAACACCTGTTCCACGCTCCAGCCGGGTTCGCGGGCGCGGTACCGATCGACCACCCATTGCGGGTCGAGGTCGATCTTGACCTCGCGGGCCATGCGCTCGGCCAGATTGGCCCAATCCAGTCCCTTCAGCTTCGGGCCGCGCGGATCGAGGAAAGCGCGGGTTTCCTCGCGGGTGTTGCCGAGGATCATCGGCACCGACAGCGATTGCGGCGCGGCGTCCGGCCAGAACGGATGGCGCGGCAGGTTGGTCATGTCGAGCACCGGGCCGAAATAGACCGGCCCGCTGCCCATCACCGGATCGGTGGCGGTGAGGCCTTCGACGAGGCGGGCGACCGGCATGGTGCGCAGGCCCTCGACATCGCCGGGCGCCAGCTTGAGAGCGGCCATCAGCGTTCGGGTACGTTCCCAGGCATGCATCGGACCGCTGGCCTGGACCTGCTGCCCGCTCATGGTGGCGGCGGCGTGGAACAGCCCCCTGGCGGCGGGCATGGCCATGAGCGTCGCGATCTTGGCCCCGCCGCCGGACTGGCCGAAGACCATGACCCGCGCCGGATCTCCGCCGAACGCGGCGATGTGGTTGCGCACCCATTGTAGAGCGAGGATCAGGTCGAGCTGGCCCAGGTTGCCGCTGTCGGCATAGCGGTTGCCGAAGGGCTTGAGCCAGGCATAGCCCAGTGCATTGAGGCGGTGATTGACGGTGACGACCACCACGTCGCCTCCGGCCGCGAGTTTCGCTCCGTGGGTGAGCGGATCGGTGACCGAGCCGGTCGTATAGGCGCCGCCGTGGAAGTAGACCATGACCGCCCGCTTCGCCGCCGGGTGCGCGTCGGGCGTCCAGACGTTGAGGAACAGGCAATCCTCGGACTGCGGCTCGCCGTCCTGGCCGCGCTGGGGGCAGATCGGCGCGAAGGCGCGCGCCTCCACGCGCGGGCCGGTCCAGGGCTCGGCGACGGCGCGGGCGAAGCGCTCGGCGCGACCGTAGCGGATGCCCTTGAACGCGAGCACGCCCTGTTCGGTGAGGCCGAGGTAGCGGCCCACTGTTGGAGCGGCGGGCGATTTGGCAAGGAGGGGAGTCGAGGTTGTCGCTGTCAGCACTGCGGCAGACTTCACGAGGGTGCGGCGATCAATGCGTATGGCCATGATGCGGTTCCTCTTCCCCCCTAAGCTCGTCGTCCCGGACTTGATCGGGGACCGCTGGCAAGTCTTTAGGCGCACGTCTGCGAGCAAGGCGCGGCTCCGCCAGCGGTCCCTGATCAGGTCCGGGACGACGTATTTCTTCGCGCTTCCTGTTCGTCGTCTTCAGGCAGCCGATCAGCGCCGCACGTCACCTCCGGCGATCGAGAACGCTTCCAGCTCCGCCTTGCCGATCAGGCTCATGTCGCCGTGGAGCGAGTGCTTGAGCACCGTATAGGCCAGCCCCGCATCGGCCATGGCCGACAGGTCCGCGCCTTCCAGCCACTTGTGCAGCACGCCGGCCGCGAAAGCGTCTCCGGTGCCGATGCGGTCGACGATGCCGGTGACGTCGGCCTCGGCGGTCTGCACGGCATGATCGCGGCCGTCGATGCGGGCGGCGATGCGGTGGTGTCCGGCATTGACGACATGGCGCGCGGTCGAGGCGATGACCTGGAGGTTCGGGAAGGCGGCGAAGGCGGCCTCGGCAGCTTCGCGGCGGCGGTCCTCGCCGTCACCGGAAAAGGTCTTGCCCAGCAGCAGCGAGATGTCGCGGTGGTTGCCGATCATCACCGTGGCGGCGGAGACCAGTTCGGTCAGGATCTCGCGCGGGTTGCTGTCCCAGCTTTCCCAGAGCAGCGCGCGGTAGTTGCCGTCGAAGCAGATCGGCACCTCGGCTTCCTGCGCGGCGCGCACGGCGGCCTTGGCCAGCGCGACGCCGCCCGGTCCGAGCGCGGGGGTGATGCCGGAAAGGTGCAGCAGGCGCGCGCCGTCCAGCGCGGCGGCGAAGTCGAAGTCCTGCACGGCGGACTGGGCGAAGGCGCTGCCTGCGCGGTCGTAAGTGATGGCGGAAGGGCGAAGACCGGCGCCGGTTTCGAGGAAGTAGAGCCCCATGCGCCCCGGCCCGGATGTCACCCCGGAAAGGCCGACGCCGGCCGCGCCGAGCGCCGCGCGGGCCTTGTCGCCCAAGGGGTTGGCGGGCAGGCGCGTGACCATGCGGACTTCATGACCCAGCGCCGCCAGTCCCGAGGCGACATTGGCTTCGGCCCCGCCCACCACCATGTCGAGCGAATCCGACTGCACCACCAGACGGGCGTCAGGGGTGGCGAAACGGATCAGAACTTCACCGAAGCAGGTAACGTGACCGGTCATTGTATCGATATTCCTCAGCGCGCGAGCCAACCGCCGTCCACGGCGAGGACGTGTCCTGTCACATAGTCGGAGGCCGGGGAAGCCAGGAACACGGCGGCGCCGGCAATATCCTTGGGATCACCCCAGCGGCCCGTGGGGATGCGCTCCAGGATCTGGCGATTGCGCGTCTCGTCGCCTTGCAGCGCGGCGGTGTTGTTGGTGGCGATATAGCCCGGTGCGATGGCATTGACCTGCACGCCCCGGGGCGCAAGCTCGTTGGCCATGGCCTTGGTCACGCCGCCCACGCCGGACTTTGCCGCCGCATAGCTGGGCACGCGGATGCCGCCCTGGAACGTGAGCAGCGAGGCGATGTTGACGATCTTGCCGGTTCCACGTTCCACCATGCCCCTGGCCGCCGCCTGGCTGAGGAAGAACAGTGTCTTGAGATTGGTGTCGATCACCGCGTCCCAGTCGTCTTCGGAGAACTGGAGCAGATCGTCGCGGCGAATGATCCCGGCGTTGTTGACGAGGATGTCCACTTTGCCGAGGCCCGCCGCCGCTTCGTCGATCACGCGGCCCACCGGTTCGATCGAGGAGAGGTCGGCCCTGATGTTCACGCATTTGCGGCCGGTCGCCTCGACGAGGGCGATCGTTTCTGCAGGTTCGCTGCGGCCGGCGAGCGCGACATCCGCGCCCGCTTCGGCGAGCGCCACGGCAATGGCCTGGCCGATCCCGGTATTGGCGCCGGTCACCAGCGCGCTCTTGCCTTCGAGGCTGAAGGAAATCGCCATAAGTCAGTCCTGTCCCAATCTCGATATCCGGATTTCCGGACCTTGCTGCCAACCCTTACCGCTGCGCGTCGTTTCGCGCGAAGCGAAGCGATCCAGGGCGGTCTATGCGGCTCTGGATTGCTTCGTCGCTTCGCTCCGCGCAATGACGAGGGAGTGGGCGGCGGGAAGGGGTCCCTTATTGAAGCTGGCAGATATCCAGCACGTTCAGGTCGGTATAGTCGAGGTTTTCCCCGCCCATCGCCCAGATGAAGGCGTATTTCTTGGTGCCCGAACCCATGTGGATCGACCAGGGCGGGCTGATCACCGCCTCTTCGTTGGCGATCACGATGTGGCGCATCTGGTCCGGCTCGCCCATGTAGTGGAACACGCGGTCGTTCTCTTCGGGCAGGTCGAAGTAGAGGTAGATCTCGCTGCGGCGGTCGTGAAGGTGGGGCGGCATGGTGTTCCACACCGAGCCTTCTTCCAGCACGGTAAGGCCGAGCAGGAGCTGCGCGCTCTCGCAGACGCCGGGGATCACCAGCTGGTAGATCGTGCGCTGGTTCGAGTTGGCAAGGTCGCCGCGCGCCAGCGGATTGGCCTGTTCCAGCGTGATGTGCTTGATCGGGCACGCCTTGTGCGCCGGGACCGAGGCAATGTAGAACCGCGCGGTCTCACCTTCGAAGATCACCTCGTCCGAGCCCATGGGGACGTAGAGGCATTCCTTGTTCTTCATCTCGAAGCGCCGGCCGTCCACCGTGATCGCGCCCGGACCGCCGATGTTGATGATGCCCGCTTCACGGCGTTCGAGGAAGGGGTGGCCTTCGGCGCTCTTGGGCTCGGTCTGCGCCGGCAGCTTGAGCGGGCCCTGCGAAGGCACCGCGCCGCCGATCACGAAGCGCTCGTTGTGCGAGTAGTTGAGGCTGACCTTGCCGTCCTCGAACATGCCGCCGACGAGGTAGCGGTCGCGCAGTTCCTCGTTGGAGACGCACTCCATCATGTCCGGATGGGTGGCGTGATAGGTCTTGCAGAACACTCCGGCTCTCCCTTGTGGAATTCTGTTCCGTATAGTGGGACTTCAATTCTCTTGAGATCCAGTCCTATCCCGTCGCGGTAACCGGTGTCAACAATCCTCGATGCGAGTTGTTCGCGCGCCACTCAGGTCGTCCGGTCCGGGGCGGCGACCGAGGCGCGGCGCACGAGGTCGGAAAGAAACAGCGAGGGCTGGTCGGCGGCGCTGCCGGGATCGATCAGCTTGTGCGCGGCGGCCGTGGCCATCGGCACGATCGGCCAGCGCACCGTGGTCAGCGGCGGCCAGATATGCGCGGCGATGGCCGTATCGTCGAAGCCGATGATCGAGAGCTGCTCGGGCACGGAAATGCCTTTGGCGCGTGCGGCGTGCAGTACGCCGGCGGCCATTTCGTCATTGCTGGAGAAGATCGCCGTGGGACGCGGATCGGCCGAAAGCAGGCGCTCGCCCGCGGCCAGGCCGGATTCGAAGCGGTAGTTGCCCCTTGCGGCGATCGCGGGATCCAGCTTGAGCCCGGCGGAATTCAGCCCGTCGATGAACCCCAGTTCGCGCTCGCTGGCGGACCGAAAGCCTTCCGGTCCCGCGATGAAGCCGATCCGGCGATGGCCGAGACTGGTCAGCCATGACACGGCCTCCTTCACGGCATGGCGATCGTTGGAGGCCACCAGGTGGCGGTCGTCGTCGAGCCGGGCCGAGCCCATGCGGACCAGGGTACAGCCCAGTTCGTGGCAGACCGCCGCCAATCCGTCGTTTTCCGAAATGGGGGGCAGCAGCAACACGCCATAGAGCCGCTGCTGCTCGATGAAGCGGCGGATATCCTCAAGCATGGTCGGAGCGTGGCGATCGACCGGGCGAACGACCAGCGCGAACTCGGTGTCGCGAATCGCCTCCAGAATGCCTTCCTGCACGCCGAGCACCATCTGGGCATTCGGGTTGTCGTGAATCAGGCCGATCAGGAAGTTGCGGCGCAGGGCCAGGGCGCGTGCCTGCGGATTGGGCACGTAGCCGATCTCGGCGATCACCGCCTCGACCTTTTCGCGGGTGGCCTGGCCGAGCAGCGGCGACTTGTTGATGACGCGGCTGACGGTCTTCTTGGACACGCCGGAAAGGCGGGCGACATCGTTGATGGTCGGCTTGGTGTCGCGTTTTTCGTCCGGCATCTTTGCCCCTTTCGGCTTGCCCGGTGGCGGCTCCGCCCTGCGGTTTTGCCGATATGTTCCGAGCCGCTTGCCTGCCTGCGCGCGGAAAGGCAAGATGACACCGGTTTCCGTATGCTGGAAGTCTGCAAATTCACGCCAGCTTCGGTCGGCGATGGTCCTGTGCTCCACACTCGAACTTCCGTTGCATAGCTCGTGCCGCGGGAATGGCCCGTCGCTCGGGAGTGCGCGCCTTGCCAAGGGAGCGCGTCGCTTTTGATTTGCCAATGACACCGGTTTCCTTTAGCCCGGCAGCGAGAACAACGAGAGGATGGAGATGAGCTCCAACGAACAGGCGTCCCCCGACAAGGCTCATGCGGTCGCGGGTGCATTCGTGGCGGCGCGGCGGGACAGGCGCGCTCTTGCCACTTACCCGGGCGAGGCGCCTTGCGACCTCGTCGAGGCCTATACGATCCAGGACCTGGCGATCGCGCTCGACGGCCGCCGGGTCGCGGGCTGGAAGGTGGGGAAGATCAATGCGCCGGAAGACGCGCGGCTGGGTGCCAATCGCCTGTCCGGCCCGATCTTCGCGGACAGCGTGGTCACCGTGGCCGCCGGCGAAGCGCCCGAGATGCCGGTCTTCGCCAAGGGATTCGCGGCAGCCGAAGCGGAGTTCCTCCTTCACGTCGCCCCCGGCTGGGACGGCGTGATCCCGGCCGACGATGCCGCGACCCGCAAGGTGCTGGACGCCGTGCATATCGGCATCGAAGTCGCCAGTTCGCCTTACCCGGGCATCAATGCCGATGGGCCGCCGGTCACGATTTCCGATTTCGGCAACAACGCCGGCATGGTGGTCGGGCCGGTGCTGGAAGGCTGGGAAAGCGCGCAGTTCGAGACCATCAAAGTCCGCTTCGAGATCGACGATCTGGAAATCGCCTCGGCGACCACGGCGACGATGCTGGACGGGCCGCTGGGTGCAGTGCGCTTCCTGCTCGCCAACCTCTCCGCCCGCGGCATCGATTGCAGCGGCGGCACTTGGGTCTCGACCGGGGCGGTCACCGGGGTCCATCCGGTCATGTCGGGGCAGAACGTGCTGGCGCATTTCGACGGACATGGCAGCGTCGGCTGCAAGATCGTGGCGGCCGAACCCGCCTAGGAAAGATCGATCGGCAGGCCCGCAACGGCGCCGCCGAAAAGGGAGCAGGATCTCATGAATGCAGCTGCCGGGGAAATGACCGAAGGCGCGCCGATCGGAGGTACGGGCGGCGACCGGGCGGACCTTCGTTCCACCGCCGGGCGCTATCGCTGGGTGATCGTCGCGCTGCTCTTCGCGGCGACGGCGATCAACTACATCGACCGGCAGATGATCGGCGTGCTCAAGCCTACGCTGGAAGCCGAGTTCCACTGGACCGAATCGGACTTTGCCAGGATCGTGTTCTGGTTCCAGCTGGCCTATGCCATCGGCTATCTCTCGTTCGGCAAAGTGGTGGACGTGCTGGGCGCGCGCATCGGCTATGCCATCGCCCTCGTCATCTGGACGATCAGCCACATGGCGCACGGCTTCGCCAGCGGGGTGACGTCCTTCGCCATGGCGCGCTTCGGCCTAGGCATCGGCGAATCGGGCAACTTCCCCGCCGGCATCCGCGCCGTCACCGACTGGTTCCCGCAAAAGGAACGCGCTTTCGCGATCGGCCTGTTCAACGCCGGCGCCAATGTCGGCGCGATCCTGACGCCGCTGATCGTGCCCTTGCTGGTGCTCTGGTTCGACTGGCGCATGGCCTTCTTCGTCACCGGCATCTTCGGCATTCTCTGGCTCGGCGCCTGGTGGACCATGTACCGCCACCCGGCCGAGCACGGGCGCGTCACGCGCGGCGAACTCGCCTGGATCCAGCAGGATCCCGCCGATCCGGTGGAGAAGATCGGCTGGGCCAGGCTGCTCACCGTCAAGGAGACCTGGGCCTACGCCCTCGGCAAGTTCCTGATCGACCCGATCTGGTGGTTCTTCCTGTTCTGGCTACCGGGCTACCTGTTCGAACGCTACGACCTCGATCTCAAGACTTTCGGCCTGCCGCTGGCCGGCATCTACCTGATCTCGGACCTCGGCAGCGTCGGCGGCGGCTGGCTGTCCTCGAAGCTGATCAAGGCGGGCAAGACGCCCAACTTCGCCCGCAAGATCACGATGCTGATCTGCGCTCTCTGCGTCCTGCCGATCTGGTTCGCCCAGAGCATCGACAGCGTATGGTCAGCGGTGCTGGTGATCGGTCTTGCCACGGCGGCGCACCAGGCGTTCTCGGCCAATCTCTACACGCTGCCCTCCGACGTCTTCCCGCGCGGAGCGGTGGGCTCGGTGGTCGGCATCGGCGGCACCGTGGGCGCGTTCGGCGGCATGGGCATGGCGCTCTTCGCGGGCTACATTCTCGATGCCACGCATAGCTACGAAGTGCTCTTCGCGATTTGCGCGAGCGCCTATCTGGTGGCGCTGGCCGTGGTGCACCTGCTGAGCCCGAAACTGGCACCTGCAAAGGTTTGAAGGAGATGGTCTGGGGGATGATCCCTCAGATCGTCCGACCCTCTCCCGTCCAAGAGAGCGAAGCGATCCCTGCGCGAGATTACTCTGGGCGGCGAGCCTTCGACAGCGCCGTCAGCCGGATCACCGGCAGAAACGGGCGCCGTCCGCTTCCAGGTGGAAGTGGTTGCGGTGGGCCTCGTTGTAGTCGGGGCCCAGCGTGGTGCCGAAGCGCTTGCAGGCGCTTTGGTGGACCACGCGCAGGAACCGGCGTTCGGCGGGGGTGCCGCCGTCCCAATCCTCCAGCACGCTCACGCGGCGGCCGTCACCCAGAACGAAGGCGGAAACGTCGATGGCATTGGCGGTGGCATGGCCCGAGCGGCGGCGGCTGCCCGCGATGTTGCGGCAATTGTAGCTGCCATACGTCTCGATCCGCACGATCCGGCTGCCGAGGATCTGTTGTGCCGCCCGGTCCACGCCGTAGCGCGCCCAGGCCGCGAAAGGCGTGGCGGTGTCGCAGGTCACCGGGCCGAGGTTGGTGACCGTGACGGTGGCGTCGTCGGTGTTGAGAGCGGCCAGCTTGACGGTTCCCACCGTCGAGCAGCCGTTCCCGTAATAGCGGTCCTCGACGGGCGTGAACACGACCCGCTGCGCGGTGAGGGTCGCCATGCATTGCCGTGCCTCGCGCGAGGTCTTGACCGCCTGAGGACGCGGCGCCGCCGCCGGGTGCGAACCGCGGCCGCGCCTATGCTCCGGCCGGTCGATGCAGCTGCTGAGCGCGGCGATCAGGGGAAGGGCGAAGAGCAGGCGGTACGGCGAGATCATCATCCGGTACAAGCATCCGGGTTGCGGGTGAACGGGAGATTACCGAGCCGCCCGCGCGGCCGGAATCGGCGACAGCGGTTTATCCACCGCTAACCTGCCCGCCGCAGGAGGGCCGGATTTCCGCGCTTGGGCATATCGGGATCCACTGCTGGAGCGGCCTCCGGCGAAACGAAATGACGCCGGCGGTCGGAGAATCGTTTGACAAATTTCGCGGGGACTTTAGACGCAGCTCCGGGCCACGCGGTCCCAACGCCGCGCGTGCTCTCTGTAAGGAGAGTCAGAAATGACTGATGGTATTACGCTTCCCCAAGGCGCGGAAGCGCCTGTTGCTGTTCCGACCCGCAAACCTGCGCGTCCGCACTTCTCGTCCGGTCCCTGCGCCAAGCCGCCCGGATATGCCCCCGAAAAACTGAATACCGAAGCTCTCGGCCGCTCGCACCGCGCCAAGATCGGCAAGACGCGCCTTGCGTATTGCATCGATCTCATGCGCGAAGTTCTGCAGCTGCCTGACACGCATCGCATCGGTATCGTCCCCGGCTCCGACACCGGCGCCTTCGAGATGGCCATGTGGACCATGCTCGGCGCCCGCGGCGTGACCGCGCTGGCCTGGGAAAGCTTCGGTGAGGGCTGGGTTACCGACGCCGTCAAGCAGCTCAAGCTGGAACCCACCGTGTTCCGCGCCGACTACGGCCAGCTGCCCGACCTCGACAAGATCGACTGGTCCGACGACGTGCTCTTCACCTGGAACGGCACCACTTCGGGCGTGCGCGTTCCGGACGCGAACTGGATCCCGGCAGACCGTGAAGGCCTGTCCTTCGCAGACGCCACTTCGGCGGTCTTCGCCTATGACATCGACTGGTCCAAGATCGACGTCGCCACTTTCTCCTGGCAGAAGGTCCTGGGCGGCGAGGGCGGCCACGGCGTCCTGATCCTCGGCCCGCGCGCTGTCGAGCGGCTGGAGAACTACACCCCGGCCTGGCCGCTTCCCAAGGTGTTCCGCCTTGTCTCGAAGGGCAAGCTGGCAGAGGGCGTGTTCAAGGGCGAAACCATCAACACCCCCTCGATGCTTGCCGTCGAAGACGCGATCTTCGCTCTGGAATGGGCCAAGGGTCTCGGCGGTCTCGAAGGGCTGAAGGCCCGTTCGAACGCCAATGCCCACGCGCTGGACAAGATCGTGGCCGAGCGTGACTGGCTGTCGCACCTTGCGGTGGACAGCGGCACCCGCTCCAAGACCTCGGTCTGCCTCTCCGTCGAGGGTGCCGATGCCGACTTCATCAAGAAGTTCGCAGCGCTGCTCGAAAAGGAAGGTGCGGCCTATGACGTCGCCGGATACCGCGATGCCCCTCCGGGCCTGCGCATCTGGTGCGGCGCCACCGTAGACACGGCCGACGTCGAGGCGCTCGGACCGTGGCTCGACTGGGCCTACGCCACCGTCAAGGCCGGCTAACCAATTCCACGTCGTCCCGGGCTCGATCCGGGACCGCTGGCGGAGCTGGACCCAAACCACGGGTGAAGCTCCGCCAAGACTTCCACCGATCCCGGATCAGGTCCGGGATGACGAGTGAAGGAATACTTCCATGACCAAGCCCCGCGTCCTCATTTCGGACAAGATGGACCCCAACGCCGCCCGTATCTTCGAGATCCGCGGCTGCGACGTAGACGTCATCACCGGCGAGACCCCCGAGCAGCTGATCGCCCGCATCGGCGACTATGACGGCCTTGCCATCCGCTCCTCGACCAAGGTCACCAAGGAAATCCTGGCCGCCGCGAAGAACCTGAAGGTGATCGGCCGCGCCGGTATCGGCGTCGACAACGTCGACATCCCGGCCGCTTCGGCCCAGGGCGTCGTGGTGATGAACACCCCGTTCGGCAACTCGATCACCACCGCCGAACATGCCATCGCCATGATCTTCGCGCTCGCGCGCCAGATCCCCGAAGCCAATGCCCAGACCCAGCAGGGCCTGTGGCCGAAGAACGGCTTCATGGGCGTCGAAGTCACCGGCAAGACGCTCGGCCTGATCGGCGCCGGCAACATCGGCTCGATCGTCGCCAGCCGCGCGCTGGGCCTGAAGATGAAGGTCGTCGCCTTCGACCCGTTCCTCACCCCGGAGCGCGCCGTGGAAATGGGCGTGGAGAAGGCCGATCTCGACACCCTGCTCGAAAAGGCGGACTTCATCACGCTGCACACGCCGCTGACCGACCAGACCCGCAACATCCTCTCGGCCGAGAACCTGGCCAAGACCAAGAAGGGCGTGCGCATCGTCAACTGCGCCCGCGGCGGGTTGATCGACGAAGCCGCGCTGAAGACCATGCTCGACAACGGCCATGTCGCCGGTGCCGCGCTCGACGTGTTCCAGACCGAGCCCGCCAAGGACTCGCCGCTGTTCGGCACGCCGAACTTCATCTGCACCCCGCACCTCGGCGCGTCGACCACCGAAGCCCAGGTCAACGTGGCGCTGCAGGTTGCCGAGCAGCTGGCCGACTTCCTGGTCAACGGCGGCGTCACCAACGCGCTCAACATGCCCTCGCTCTCGGCCGAGGAAGCGCCGAAGCTGAAGCCTTACATGAAGCTCGCTGAAATGCTGGGTTCGATGGTCGGCCAGCTGACCCGCGACTCGGTTCCCCGCATCTCGATCCACGTCGAGGGCGCCGCTGCCGAACTGAACCAGAAGCCGATCACCGCCGCCGTGCTGGCCGGTTTCATGCGCGTCCAGTCGGACACCGTGAACATGGTCAATGCGCCGTTCCTCGCCAAGGAGCGCGGCCTTGAAGTGCGCGAAGTGAAGACCGAGCGCGAGGGCGACTACCACACGCTGGTGCGCGTCTCGGTGAAGACCGAAGCGGGCGAGCGTTCGGTGGCCGGCACACTGTTCAACAATGTCGAACCGCGCTTGGTCGAACTGTTCGGCATCAAGGTCGAGGCCGAGCTGGCCGGTGACATGATGTACATCGTCAACGAGGACGCCCCCGGCTTCATCGGCCGCATCGGCACCCTGCTGGGCGAGAACGCGATCAACATCGGCACCTTCAACCTCGGCCGCCGCGACGCGGGCGGCGAGGCCGTGCTGCTGCTTTCGGTCGACAGCGCCGTGTCGGAGGACGTCCTCAAGGCGGCCACCGCGCTTCCCGGCGTGAAGACGGTCAAGGCGCTCAAGTTCGTCTGATCTGACGGATCGAAAGCTCCCAACGGAAGGGGCCGGTGTCTGCGGATGCCGGCCCCTTTTCTTTTCGAAAATGCCGCGAACGCTGCTCCTGCAATCATTCGACAACTCTGCCTCACCTCGCTAAGGCCGCCATCATCATGCAGGACAACGACCGCGATCTCTTGCCCGAAGGACTGGGCGACCGTCTTCCTCAGCAGGCCTCGGCCTCGCAGCAGGTGCGCCGCATGGCGCATGACGTGCTGGCGAGCCACGGCTACGAGCGCGTGGAAACGCCGCTGATCGAGTTCGAAAAGGCTCTCGCGCACCGCATGGCAGGCGTGCAGGTGCGGCGCATGTTCCGCTTCGTCGATTCCGTTTCCCTGCGGATGCTGGCGTTGCGCTCGGACATGACCGCCCAGGTCGCGCGCATCGCGGCTACCGGGCTTGCCGAAGCGCCGCGTCCGCTGCGGTTGTCCTATTCCGGGCAGGTCTGCACGATCAAGGGCGACGGCCTCGATCCGCGCCGCGAGCGGCTCCAGCTGGGCGCCGAGCTGATCGGCACCGATTCGGTCGCCGCCGCCGCCGAGATCGTCGAACTGGCGATCGAGGCCCTGCGCGCGGCTGGCGCCACCGGGATCTCGGTGGACTTCACCCTGCCGGACCTTGTCGATACGCTCAGCGTGGAAGCCCTGCCGCTGCCGGAAGCCCGCATCGCGGCGGTGCGCCAGATGCTCGACGCCAAGGACGCAGGCGGGCTCGTCGACGTGGGCGGCGAGGGCTACCTGCCGCTGCTCTACGCGGTCGGTCCTTTCGCCAGCGCGATCGAGCGTATTGCGGCTTTCGAATGCGGCGGCGCGCTCGCCAGCCGCATCGCGGGCTTGCGCGAAATCGCCGCGCGCGTGAGTGACAAGGCGCGCATCACGCTCGATCCGTCCGAGCGGCACGGTTTCGAGTATCAGTCGTGGTTCGGCTTCACGATCTATGCCGAGGGAATCTCGGGCAGCCTCGGTCGGGGTGGTACCTATCGCATCCTTGGCCAGACCGGGCATCATCCCGAATCGGCCACCGGCTTCTCGCTCTATCCCGACCCGCTGGTGGACCTGCTGGCTGCCGAACCGCAGGCGCAGCGCAAGCTGTTCCTGCCGTTGGGGCACGATCCGCGTGTAGCCGGGCAGCAGCGCGCGATCGGCTGGACGACGGTGGCGGCGCTGTCCGAAAGCGACGATCCGTTGGCGCTGGGGTGTTCGCACAAGCTGGAAGGCGGCGAAGCGGTCGCGCTGTGATTCGCCAGCGCAACATCGTCATCCCGGACTTGATCCGGGACGACGGGGGCTTCCGGTACGAAGGCGCGGTCTACCCTTGACGAGCCATGCGCCTTGCCACTAGGGCGCGGGCGAAAAGCCGGGGCGCTTTTGCCCCAACGCAAATCCATATCGCCGAGTCCTGTCGAAGGGCGTTATTGGATCCACCGTGGCAGGGTGGAGGAGTATATCCATGGCCAACGTAACCGTGATCGGCGCCCAGTGGGGCGATGAGGGCAAGGGCAAGATCGTCGACTGGCTCGCCAGCCGCGCCGATGCCGTGGTCCGTTTCCAGGGCGGCCACAATGCCGGCCACACGCTGGTCGTGGGCGACCAGGTCTACAAGCTGAGCCTGCTGCCCTCGGGCATCGTCACGGGCACGCTGTCGATCGTCGGCAATGGCGTCGTGCTCGATCCCTGGCACCTCAAGGCCGAAGTCGAGAAGCTGCGCGGCCAGGGCGTGGAGATCAATCCCGAGAACTTCGCGATTGCCGACAACTGCCCGCTGATCCTGCCGCTCCACCGCGACCTCGATGGCCTGCGCGAAACGGCGGCCGGTTCGGGCAAGATCGGCACCACCGGCCGCGGCATCGGCCCGGCTTACGAAGACAAGGTCGGCCGCCGCGCCATCCGCGTCTGCGACCTGGCGCACCTCGATGCGCTCGATCCGCAGCTCGACCGTCTCTGCGCCCACCACGACGCACTGCGCGCCGGTTTCAACCAGCCGCCGGTCGATCGCGAGGCGCTGATCGAGGAACTGCGCGAGATCGCGCCTTTCGTGCTCCAGTTCGCGCAGCCCGTGTGGAAGCGCCTGAACAAGGTGCGCAAGGCCGGCGCCCGCATCCTGTTCGAAGGCGCGCAGGGCGTGCTGCTCGATGTCGATCACGGCACTTATCCTTTCGTCACCAGCTCGAACACGGTTTCGGGCACGGCGGCTTCGGGTTCGGGCCTCGGCCCTTCGGCCACCGGCTTCGTGCTGGGCATCGTCAAGGCCTATACCACCCGCGTCGGCTCGGGCCCGTTTCCGACCGAACTGGAGGACGAGACCGGCCAGCGCCTTGGCGAGCGGGGCCATGAATTCGGCACAGTCACCGGCCGCAAGCGCCGCTGCGGCTGGTTCGATGCGGTGCTCACCCGCCAGTCCTGCGCCATCTCGGGCGTCACCGGCATTGCGCTGACCAAGCTGGACGTGCTGGACGGCTTCGAGAAGGTGAAGATCTGCACCGGCTACCGCCTCAACGGAAAGGTGCTGGACTATTTCCCCAGCCACGCCGCCGACCAGGCCAAGGTCGAGCCGATCTACGAAGAAATGGACGGCTGGCAGGGCACCACCGCCGGCGCCCGTTCCTGGGCCGACCTTCCCGCGCAGGCGATCAAGTATATCCAGCGCGTGCAGGAACTGATCGAAACCCCGGTGGCGCTGGTCTCGACCAGCCCCGAGCGCGAGGACACCATCCTCGTGCGCGATCCCTTCCTGGATTGATCCGGTGCGGCGCGGGTTCAGGCTCGCGCCGCTCCTGCTTCTGCTTCTGCTCGGCGCGGCGGATGCAGAGCCGGCTCTCCAGCTTCCCCAGATCGACCTGATCCGCGTGCACAAGGCGGCGCGGATCATGGAACTCTGGACCGGCGACCGGCTCGTCCATGTGATCGAGCACATCCAGCTCGGCGACGAGCCCACCGGCCCCAAGCGCTTCGAAGGGGACGAGCGCACTCCCGAAGGCCGTTACGAGATCGACTGGGGCAATCCGCAGAGCCGCTATCACCTCTCGCTTCACATCTCCTATCCCAGCGCGCAGGACCGGGCCTATGCCCAGGCGCGCGGGCGGTCCGCCGGAGGGATGATCATGATCCACGGCCAGCCGAACGCCTTGCGCGCAGGCCGCGTGCCCGGCGACTGGACGGACGGCTGCATCGCCGTGTCCAACACGGAGATCGAGGCGCTCTACCAAGCGGTGCCGGAAGGCACCCCGATCGAGATAAGTCCCTGATCGTGCCGTATTTCAGGCAGGAGCGAACGCAAGTTGCGAGAAACCTCGCCTGGAAGCCATTTTCAGGAATTTAATCCTGCTATAGAGGCAGCTACATAAGTAGGGGCCATTGCCGGGACGTCTTGGGCACGGCTCGCCTACGCTCGCGCGATCGGGTGCCGGCGGGCAGCGCCGGTTCTTCCGATCGATGGATCAACTTGGTCGCGGCGGACGCGGCGTGATCGGAATGCCAGGATGACCGGCCAAACCATGCTCCCCCAAACCATCCTCGACGACGAGCAGGGCCGCCTGGCCGCGCTGCACGATCTGGACGTGCTGGACAGCGAGCCCGAGGACGCGTTCGAGCATGTCGTCTCGCTGGTGCGCGCGGTGCTGAACGTGCCCATGGCCGCCGTCACGCTGATCGACGCCGACCGCCAGTGGTTCAAGGCGCGCAGCGGCATCGGCGTGGCCGAGACGCCGCGCAACGTCTCGTTCTGCACCCATGCGATCCAGCAGACCGCGCCGTTCCTCATATCCGACGCCCGGCTCGATGCCCGTTTCGCCGACAACCCCTTCGTCACCGACGACCCCAATGTGCGCAGCTATGCGGGCATCCCGCTGCTGACGCCGGAAGGCTACAATGTCGGCGTGCTCTGCGCGATCGACGACAAAGTGCGGGATTTCAACGAGGCCGAAGTCGCCCTGCTCGGCAATTTCGCGCGCATCGTCATGAACGAGCTGGAACTGCGCCGCATCGCCGAGCGCGACCAGTTGACCGGGGCGCTCACCCGTCGCGGTTTCCTCGACAAGGCCCGGCAGGAGATGGACCGCTTCCGCCGTTACGGCAGGCCCAGTTGCCTGGTGCTGATCGACCTCGATCACTTCAAGCAGGTCAATGACGCCCATGGCCATCCGGCCGGCGATGCGGTGCTGCGCGAGATGGCCGCGACCGTGGTCGGGGCGACGCGGCCGGTGGACTCGCTCGGCCGGCTAGGGGGCGAGGAGTTCGCGGTGTTGCTGCCGGAAACCGAAGCGGCCGAGGCGCTGGTGGCGGTGGAGCGGTTCCGCGTGACCCTGGCTCAGCACGACATCGCGGTGCCCAGCGGCTCGACGATCCGCGTCACCGCCAGCTTCGGCATCGCGCCGCTGAGCGATTCCATCGCCACGGTGGAGGACTGGATCGCCGCTGCCGATGGCCCGCTCTACGCTGCCAAGCGCGGTGGGCGGAATCGGTGCGAACTGTTGCATTGAGGCTGGCGGCATCCCGTCAGTCGAACCGAAATGCCGAAATCGCCGTCTTGAGCACCAGGTCCGAATAGACCTTCTTCCCCGCGCCCTGCGCCGTCCCGGCCACCACCATCAGCGGCAGCAGGTGCTCCTCGCGCGGGTGCGAGAAGCGGCCGCCGGGCGCCTGCGCCCACTGCGACAGCGCTTCGGCGCGAGGTCCCGCGTCGGCTTCGACGGTGCGGGTGAGCCATTGGTCGAAGGCAAGCGAAGCCTCGGTCGAGGCCGGATTGCCGTAGCCGCGCATGTTGTGGAAGCTCATGCCCGATCCCAGGATCAGCACGCCTTCGTCCCGCAGCGGGGCCAGCGCGCGTCCGGCGGCGAGGTGCAGCGCCGGGTCGAGCGAGCGATCGAGCGACATCTCGACGACCGGCACGTCCGCTTCGGGCCAGGCGACCTTGAGCGGAATGAACACGCCGTGGTCGTAGCCGCGCTGCGGGTCGGGCGCCGCGGCGAGGCCGGCGCCGCGCAGGAGCAGGCTGGCGCGCTCCGCCAGCGCGGGCGCGCCCGGGGCGTCGAAGCGGAGTTCGTAAGTGTGCTGCGGGAAGCCGTAGTAGTCGAAGAGCAGTTCGGGCTGCTCGGCGCCGGTGAAGGCGAAGCCCTCGGTTTCCCAATGGCCGGAGACGACGAGGATCGCCTTGGGCGGCGCGGGGAGGCATTCCGGCAGGCCCCGCAGGAAAGCGGCCATCGAGGTCCAGTTGCCTTGCGGATCGGGCATGAAGAAGCAGGGGCCGCCGCCGTGCGGGATGAAGAAGCTGGGTTGGCGGGTCATGGTGGGGGTTCCTCAGTTGCGCCGGGTCGGGACGAGCGTGTGGGCACCGTCGCCGATCAGGGCCAGGACGAGAAGGGCGATCGACCAGAAGGCGGGATACTCCCAGCCGCCACCCGTGCCGTCGAAGAAGAAGCCGTTGACTCCATGTACGAGGACGATGGTGCCGAGCAGCAGCGGGATCAAGGCCAGCGCCACCGCGCGGGCGTAGATGCCAGGATCAGCGCCAGCCCGCCGAGCAGCTCCGCCGCCATGGTGACATAGGCCAGCGCCGGGGGCAGCCCCAGTCTGCCGAAGAAGGCTGCCGCTCCGGCGGGTGTGAAGACGAACAGCTTGAGCGCGAAGTGGGCGATGAACAGCGCGCCCAGCGCGATGCGAAGGATCAAAGCGCCGTAAGGGGCGCTGGAAGGCGTCGAGGTCATGGGAGGCGTCCTTTCGAAGACCTATCTAGACCTTCATCTCCCTGATGATAATCATGGCGCTTGTTGAATGACTTGATACCAGGAGTGTTGAATGGACCGGCTCAAGGGCATCGAGGTCTTCGTGAAGGCGATCCGGCTCGGCGGTCTTTCGGCGGCGGCGCGCGATCTTGCGATGTCGCCGGCCATGGCCGCCAAGCACCTCAACGCGCTGGAGCAGCGCCTCGGCGCGACCCTGGTGAACCGCACCACGCGGCGGCTGGCGCTGACCGAGGCCGGCGCCGCCTATCTCGACAAGGCCGAGCGGGTGCTGGGCGAACTGGAGGAAGCCGATGCCGAGGCCATGGCCCGGTCGACGGCGGTGGAGGGCCTGCTGCGCGTCTCCGGCCCGGCCGCTTTCGGCAGCGCCTATCTGGTGAACCTGGTGACCGAATTCCACGCGCGCCATCCGGCCGTCACGGTGGAGCTTGGCCTCAACGACCGTATCGTCGACCTGCTGGAAGAGCGCTGGGACGTGGCCGTGCGGATCGGGCGGCTGGGCGACAGCAACCTCGTCGCGCGCAAGCTGGCGCCGGTGCGCATGGCGGTCTGCGCCGCGCGCGGCTATCTCGAACGGTGCGGCCCGCCCCGCTCGCTGGACGATCTCGCCGCGCACGAATGCCTGGGCTACACGCTCAGCGGCGAGACGGGCGCCACCCGCTGGAGCTTCGGGCGCGACGGCGGCCACGCGGTGGCCGTGCGCGGGCCGCTTCATGCGAACAATGGCTGGGTTCTGGCGCAGGCGGCGGTGGCGGGCATGGGCCTCGTCTACGGACCGCGCTTCTTCGTGGATCGCGCCCTTGCCGAGGGACGGCTGGTGGAACTGGACCTCGGCGCCGACCTCTACGACCTTGGCGCGATCCATGCGGTCACCCACCCCACGCGGCGGCCCGCGGCCAAGACCAGGGCGTGGATCGACTTTCTGGCCGAGCGCCTCCCGGGCATGGCGCGGGAGTGGTAGGCGGCGGGTGGGAACTGGTCGACAATAGCCTCGTCGCCCCGGACTTGATCCGGGACCGCTGGCCGAGCCGCGCCTGGCGGGCAGTCGAGCACTTATGGCGATGTCGGACAGCGCTTGTCTTCGAGCGCGTGCCTAAAGGATTGCCAGCGGTCCCGGATCAAGTCCGGGACGACGGGATTTCCTCAGATCCGGCCCCGCCCGCGATCAGAAATCGATGGCGATGCCGTTGCGCACCCAGTCGCCGTAGCGGGTGGGCGAAATGCCGTCCGGGTCCTGCTCTTCCTCGCCGTCGCCGCCCTTCGCGGCTTCCGGCGAGGGTGCCGGCGCGGGGTCGTTGGTCCAGTGGGCGGGCTTGGTGAAGCCTTCCGGCCGTGTAGTGGCGCGCTGTGTCATGGAACCCATGTGGTGAAGGTGGCGTCGAAACGCAATCCGCTATAGGGGCAGCCAATGGACATTCCCGGCCTTCCGGCGCGCCGTGCCGCGCTCAACCTTATCGATGCCGTGCTGCGGCGGGGCGAAACGCTCGACCAGGCAGGCGGCTCCGCGCTCGCGCGGGTCAGCGGAGATGCCGACCGGGCGCTTGCCCGCGCCATCGCCGGCGAAGTGCTGCGCTGGCGCACCGATCTCGACGAACTGATCGACAGCGCCACCCGCCTGCCGCTCGCCCCCGACGCCAAGGCGCGCGCGGTGCTGCAGATCATGCTCGCGCAAGTGCTGCGGCTGGAAACGCCCGCCCACGCGGTGATCGCCACCGGACTGCCGCTGCTGATGGGCGGCCCGCGCCGCCTGGCGCACGGCGTGTTTTCCACCCTGACCAAGCGCGAAGTGGCCCTGCCGGATGTGCCCACCCTGCCCGAGGATGTGGCGGGGCGCTGGGGCGCTCGCGGGGAAGCGATCGCTGCCGGTCTTGCCGAGCCGCCGCCGCTCGACCTCGCCCTGCGCCATCCCGAGCAGACCGCCGAATGGGCCGAGCGCCTCGGCGGCACCTCGCTGATGCCAGGCCATGTCCGCCTGGCGCGCGGCACCGCGGTCGAGCACCTCGAAGGGTTCCGCGACGGCGCCTGGTGGGTGCAGGACTTGGCCGCCAGTCTGCCCGCGCGGCTGCTGGGCGCGGGTCACGGAAAGCGCGTGCTCGACCTTTGCGCCGCGCCGGGCGGCAAGACGCTGCAACTGGCGGCGGCGGGCTGGCAGGTCACCGCGCTCGACAACTCCAAGCGCCGCCTCGAACGCCTGCGCGACAATCTCAAGCGCATCGGCCTCGAAGCGGAAGTGGTCCAGGCCGATGTCCTGACCTGGGAGCCGGAGGAACGGTTCGACGCGATCCTGCTGGACGCGCCCTGCACGGCGACCGGCACCGCGCGCCGCCACCCGGACGTGCTGCACCGCATCGGTGAGCGCCAGATCGAGGAAATGACCGCACTCCAGGAAAAGATGCTGGACCGCGCCTCGGGCTGGCTCAAGCCGGGCGGGCAGCTGGTCTACGCGGTCTGCTCGCTGGAAGTGGAAGAGGGGGAGGATCAGGCGGACAAGGTTGCGCTGACGCCGGTGCCGGTTGCGGCTTCGGAACTGCCGGAGGGGCTGGAGCCGAGCGCCGAGGGCTGGGTGCGGACCGATCCGGGGATGCTGGCCGAGGTCGGCGGGCTCGATGGGTTCTTCGTTGGGCGGTGGCAGAAGTAAGGGGAAGACCCGGGGGATGATCCCCCGGACCCTCGCCAATGTCGACCTTGCGCGCGATCTAGCGGTACTGCGCTCCCTACGACGCAGCCATCAAGTCTCCCGACGCCGCGATGGGCGCACGACGGGTAGGTGGTGCCTGACCTAGACAGTGATGGGGTGCAGGGGCGATGGCCCCTGCTTCTACCCCTGCCCCTTAAACCGTGACCGCGCGCCGACGACGCCAGAACAGCAACGCACCCAGGCCCAGCGCGAAGAGTCCGACCATGCCCGGCTCCGGCACGTCGGTCGCGCCGCCCGAAGATCCACCGCTGGAGCCGCCCGGCGTCCCCGGATTGCCGCCCGGCGTATAGCCGCCGGTATAAGTGCCGACGTGCATCTCACCGTTCTGCACGAGATTCCCGAACACCGCCGAACCCTGGATGTAGTTCGAGGTCGTGGCGTTGGCGCCCGGCGCCAGAACCGAGCCGCCCCAGGCGGTGGTCAGCGAGAGGTCTGCGGCCTCGTGGAAGTTCCAGACGACCTTCTCGCCGAGGTTGTTGGTGCCGCCGAGGAAGTTGTCGTCCAGCCGGATCGACTTGCCCGAGACGTTGACGATGGCGGTGTCCGCGCCGTTGAGGTTGAACTGGATCTCGCCGATCTTGTCGAGGTCGGCGGCGGAGATGTTGAACACCGCCACGCCGTCGGCGCCGGGCTGGGCGTTGAAGGTGCCGCGATTGCCGCTGATGGTGAGCTGGCTGTTGGCCGCCTCGGTGCTCATCGCATGGCTGAGGCCTTCCATCGAGGTTTCGATGAGGCTCTTCTGCTGGGCGAGGTTCTGCGCGAACTGCGGGTTGCTGGCGGCGAGGCCCGAGGTGACGGTGTTGTTGTTGACGTTGGTATTGCTGATCGTCCCGCCCACCTGCACCGTCTGCGCGGCACCGTTGAGATTGAGTCCGCTGTTGACGTTGCCGCCGACGATGGCGCCCGAACCGTTGTTGAGGTTCTTGTGGCCGCCGTTGACGTCACCCACCACTGTCAGGCCCGGCGTGCCGGTGGAGGAGGCGGGCAGGGCGGTAATCTGGTAGTTCGACGAATTACCGTCGAGATTGCCGCCCACGAAGGTCCGGCCTTCCACTTCGGAAGACGAGGTGAGATCGCCCAGCACCACCAGGTTCCAGGTCTTCAGCACGTCGATCCCCGCGATCATGCCCGAAGAGGCGAGCACGGGGCTGGCCGCGAAGGCGACGGCGGCGATGGCGACGGACAGCGACAGCTTGGGAAGACGGGACATGATGGGGCTCGCCAGAAAGAACGGATCGTTGGCGAGCTAAGTACTTGTCCGGGAAGGTTTGGATAGGGTTCGTTTCGCCGTGTCTCATGGTGAGACACGGCGAAAGCGATGGCCCGCGCGGCATCAACGATGGCTCGTCGCCGGCGCAAGGCCGTTTTCAGGTCAGCCCTTGACCTTGTTCTGGAAGCTCTTGCGCAGCTTCATCAGCTTGGGCGGGATCACCGCCAGGCAGTAGGGGTTGCGCTGGCCTTCGCCGTCCCAGTATTCCTGGTGGTAGTCCTCGGCCGGATACCATGTCTCGTTCTGCTTGCCGTCCGCGAAGCCCTCGATCGTGGTCACGACCTTGCCGCCGTTGTCCTCGTTCGAACGGGCGATGGCCGCCTCGGCCTCGGCAGCCTGTGCCTCGTCCAGCGGGAAGATCGCGGAGCGGTACTGCGTGCCCACGTCGTTGCCCTGGCGGTTGAGCTGCGTCGGGTCATGGGTGCCCATGAACACGTCGAGCAGGTCGCCATAGGAGAGCACCGAAGGATCGTAGTTCACCTTGATGGCCTCGGCATGGCCGGTGTTGCCTTCGCAGACCTGCTTGTAGGTGGGGCTCGCCACGGTGCCGCCGATATAGCCGCTTTCCACGGAATCCACGCCGATGACGTCGCGGAACACCGCCTCGGTGCACCAGAAGCACCCGCCTGCAACGATTGCCGTTTCCATTGTCCTGAATGTCCTTATGAGGGGAATTTGTCGCTAGATAGGTACACTTGAGTGACTTGTCATTGGGCGGACGGAAACTAGGTTCACATCCATCCACCCATCCACGGGAGAATCGACATGCGCCGCGCCCTGATCGCCCTTGCCTCCTTCCTCGGCGTGATCGCCATGCCGAGCGTCGCCAGTGCTGCCGATGAAAAGACCGAGGCCGAAGCCTGCAAGGGCTGCGAGGCGCTGCTCGAACTCGCCGCCTCCAACCCTTCGCGAAAGGAGGACCGCGCGCGCGACAAGTATCGCCATCCGGTTGAGACGCTGAGCTTCTTCCGCGTCGCGCCGACCATGAAAGTGGGCGAATATGCCCCCGGCGGCGAATGGTACTCGCGCTTCCTGGGCCTCTATCTCGGCCAGCAGGGGCACCTCGTGGGGCTCTACTTCAACCCCGACGCGCCTGCCTTCAAGCCGGAGATGAAGGACGGCATCCGCAAAGGCGCGGCGAGCTATCCGGCGGACGTCGCCAAGTTCACCGGCCTCCCCGCCGACAAGTTCGCCGCCTACACGCTCGGCGCCATACCCGAGGGCGAGAAGGGCACCTTCGACGTCATCATCGTGCCGCGCATGATGCACAACCTGCTGCGCTGGAACATCGCCGGCAGCGAATTCGCGGCCATGCGCGACCTGCTCAAGCCCGGCGGCCTGATCGGCATCGAGCAGCACCGCGCACGTCCCGATGCCCCGGCCGACTATGCCGACGGCTCCAAGGGCTACTTGCGCGAGGCCGACGTGATCCGCTTCATGAAGGACAACGGCTTCGACCTCGTCGCCCAGTCCGAGATCAGCGCCAATCCCAAGGACACCGCGAACTGGCCGGACGGCGTCTGGACCCTGCCGCCCAGCCTGGCGCTGAAGGACAAGGACCGCGAGAAGTACCTCGCCATCGGCGAGAGCGACCGCATGACCCTTCTGTTCCGCAAGCGAGGCTGATAGAGGCCCGCCTCATGACCGAAATCACCGTCGCCGCCCTCCAGCTCGCGCTCAACTCCGCCGACGAGCGCGAGAACATCGCCGCCGTCTCCACGCTCGTCGAGGAAGCCGCCGCCAAGGGCGCGCAGATCGTGCTGCCGCCAGAGCTGTTCTCCGGCCCCTACTTCTGCAAGGTGGAGGAAGAGGAACTCTTCGCCACCGCCCGCCCGACCGCCGAGCACCCCTCGGTGATCGCGATGAAGGCGCTGGCCAAGGCGCTGAAGATCGTCATCCCCACCAGCTTCTTCGAGCGCGACGGCCACCACTACTACAACACCCTGGCCATGATCGGCACCGACGGCGAGATCATCGGCACTTATCGCAAGAGCCACATCCCCGACGGCCCCGGTTACGAGGAGAAGTACTACTTCCGCCCGGGCAACGACGGGTTCAAGGTCTGGGACGTACTCGGCACCAAGGTCGGCGTGGGCGTGTGCTGGGACCAGTGGTATCCCGAATGCGCCCGCGTGATGGCGCTCATGGGCGCGGAACTGCTGTTCTATCCCACCGCGATCGGCTCCGAACCCTATGACGCCGCGCTCGACACCAGCCGCATGTGGCGCCGGGCCATGGTCGGCCATTCGGTGTCGAACTGCATGCCGGTGATCGCCGCCAACCGCATCGGCATCGAGACGGAATGCGGGACCGAGCAGACTTTCTACGGCCACTCGTTCATCACCGACGAATGGGGCGACTATGTCGCGCAGTTCGGCCGGGACGAGACGGGCGTGCTGGTCTCGACGATCGACCTTGCGCGCGCCGCCAAGCACCGCGCGGGCATGGGATTCTTCCGCGACCGGCGCCCGCAACTCTATACGCGCATCGCCCAGGATATCTGATACAAGCCTCCTCATCACGGCTCAATCGGGGGTTTGGGGCTTGGCAAAGCATCACTATCTCGTCGCGCTCGGCTCCAACATGCGCCACCCGCGCCACGGCAGTCCCCGCAAGGTGATCGCCGCGGCGCTGGCGGCGCTGGATAACGGCAAGTACGAGGTCATGGCCGCCTCGCCGGTGATCGAAAGCGCGCCGGTCGGCCCATCGCGCCGCCGCTATGCCAACGGCGTGGCGGTGGTGTGCAGCAAGCGCGAACCCGACGAGATGCTGCACAAGCTGCACAAGATCGAACACAAGTTCGGTCGCCGCCGCATGGGCCAGGCCTGGGGATCGCGGGTGCTGGACCTCGACCTGGTGCTATGGAGCGGCGGCCCCTGGGCGGGCGGCGAGGGCGATGAAAGCCTGATCCTGCCGCACCCCGCCTTCCGCGCCCGCGACTTCGTCCTCGGCCCCGCCCGCCGGATCGCGGGCCCCTGGCGCGATCCTTTGTCGGGTCTTACGATCAATCAGCTTCATGCCCGCTTGACCAAGCCGCGCCCTGCCCCTAGGTGACCCTTCCGCAGCCGCTTCGCCGGCTGCCCCGGAAACGGGGGCCCTTAGCTCAGTCGGTAGAGCAACTGACTTTTAATCAGTAGGTCGCTGGTTCGAACCCAGCAGGGCTCACCATATTCATTTCACATGGTTGGTAGATCGCGCCGCTTTCCGAAGCGGCACGGTTTCGCATGTGCGGAATTATTTTTTCCGGCGCGGGAACAAAGAGATCGTTCGAGAATTAAGTGGCTGCCTGGTGCGATTGCGAACCCTCTTCCGTGTCTGCGGAATTTTCGCGCCGGGCATTTGGAACGCTTTTCCGTTGGTCGGCAGAGGCCGCTTTCGGCGATGCATTTCGGACTGGACCCAAATCCTCAAGGCTCCCCGGTTTCCGGGGAGCCTTTCTTTTAGGCGTCAGTCTTCGGCGGGGCGGCGGCCTTCCGGGTTGCCGAGGTGTTCGATCTGGGCTTCGGTCAGATTCTCGCTGAACGCCGGGGAGAGCTTGCGCTCCAGGCGGCGGCACATGTCGGAGTGCGTGATCAGCGCGCGTGCGGTCTCTCGCAAGGTGGCGTAGCCCAGGGGGACTTCGCCGGAGATCCAGTCCCGCACTTCGCGCTCGGCGATGCCGAGGTGGCGCGCGAGGGCGCGCTGGCCGCCGAGGGCATCTACGGCCTGGGAGAAAATGGCGAGCTGGATGTCGGAGGCTTGCGGCATGGCCGCACGCATGGGCGCAATCGCCGCCTGGCGCAAGCGCCTGCGGGCGGTCAGATCTCGCTGATCACGGGTTTTGCGCCGTTACCCCCGGACTGGCCGCGCGCGGTAAGCGTGGTGCCGATCGTCGCGCCGACAATGGCGGCGATGCCGATCCACTGGGCGAACGGCAGCATCTCTCCCAGCAGCAGCGCGCCTGCCAGCGCGCCTACGGCTGGTTCGCCGCTGGTGAGGATGCCGAAGCTCTTGGTCGGCAACCGGCGCAGGGCGAACATCTCCAGCGAATAGGGGATCGCGCTGGAGAAGATCGCTACGAGCAGCGCGATGGCGAGCACATGCGGCAGGAGCAGCGCCGCCCCGGCCTGCGCCACGCCGAAGGGCAGAGCCACCAGCGCGGCCACGGCCATGCCATAGGCCGGAGCGGCGCCGCCGAGAATGGCTCCGGCGCGCTTGCCGAGCAGGATGTAGCCGCCCCAGAACACCCCCGCCGCCAGGGCCAGCAGCACGCCCACGGGATCGACCGCGTCGCTGGACATGTCGAGCGGCAGCAGCAGCGCGAGTCCGGCGACGGCAAGCCCGATCCAGGCAAGGTCGACGCGGCGGCGCGAGGCGAATGTCGCCACGGCAAGCGGCCCGGTGAACTCGGTGGCGAGAGCGATGCCGAGCGGGATGCGCTGGATCGCGAAGTAGAACAGCAGGTTCATGCAGCCCAGCGCCAGACCGTAGGGCAGGGCGGCATGGAGCATGCGCCGGTCGAAGGGCTTGCGCCAGATGCGAAAGACGCCGCAGAGGATCGCGGCCGCCAGCGAGAGGCGCAGGGCGGTGGTGCCGGCCGGCCCGATCACCGGGAACAGCGTCTTGGCGACCGAGGCTCCCCAGCAGATCGAGACCATGGCCGTCGCCACGGCGGCGAGAGGCGCGAAATCGCTGGACGCGAAGTGGGCGGCGATGCGGCGGAAGACCATGGAACCCTCGGTTGAATCGCCGTGCCTTTTATCGCCGGCTTGCGATAAAAGGGGTCTATGATCGTCCTTTGGCGATAATGTTTATCGGAGATCGTGCCCCATGCCCGATGCGTTCGACTTGCGCATCCTCACCGAGCTTCAACGCGACGCGCGGATCTCCATGCCGGACCTGTCGGAGGCGGTGGGGCTTTCGGCCCCGGCCTGCTACCGGCGGGTCCGGGCCTTGCGGGAACAGGGGGCGATCGAGCGGGAAGCGGCGCTGGTGGCGCCGCGAACCATGGGCTGGCTGGTGACGATGATCGTGCTGGTGACGCTGGAGACCGACAAGGGCAGGGTCGTGGACGATCTGGTCGCGCGCTTGCGACAAGCACGCGAAGTGATCGACGTCTGGTATGTCACGGGGGATCACGATCTCGTGCTCCAGGTGGCGGCCCAGGACATGGAGCATTACGATGCCTTCTCGCGCCGGGTGCTGCACGGCGAGGAACATGTCCGCGCCTTCAAGACGCTGGTGGTGATGCAGCATGCCAAGCGACTTGCGCCGTTGCCGCCGGCGTGATGCCGGTTCACGGCGGCCCTTGCGGCCGGAGCGATTGACGCGGCCGGTTTTTGGCTCGAGGGTCTTTGCCTGATTTGGAGAAAGCCGAGTATGAATTCCGCCAAGCTGGCCTGCCTGGCCCTGATCGCTCCTCTGGGGCTGCTGCCGGTTGCCGCGAATGCCAGTTTCTATACCGGCGACGAACTCTATGCCTCGTGCATGGCCCAGCGTGGCAGCAACGACTATGTCGAGAAGAGCTACGAGTGCATCGCCTACATCACCGGCGCCGTCGATGCGTTCAACACCGTGCGCAAGAACAACAAGCAGGACAGTTGCATTCCCGCCGAGGTGACGATCAGCCGGCTCCGGGAAGTCACCATGGATTATCTCGCGCGCAATCCCAACGACCGCAAGGGATCGGCTTCCGAACAGGTCTATGCCGCCACGCGCAAGGCCTGGCCCTGCAAGGGCGAGGCGAAGAAGAGCCCGGCGAAAAAGGCCGTGAGCAAGAAGCGCGCGGTGAAGAAGAAGCGGTAGGGGTCAGCTCGTCTCGGCCCTGGCGTCCCGGCGGTGGAAGACCCGCTCGTGGAAGAACCACTGGTAGGGATAGCGTTCGAGCCAGTGATAGACCAGCCGGGTGAAGACCAGCGTCACCGGCACCACCACCGCCAGGAACAGCGCCAGCGACAGGCCTGCGTGCTCGCCGAAAAGGCCCAGCCGCACGAAGACGTGGCGCATCGCGAAGTAGGAATAGGGGTGGGCGAGGTAGAGGCTGTAGCTCACTGTGCCCAGGTAGAAGGCCGCGGGGCGGTCCAGCAGCCGCGCGGTCAGGCTGCCGGGCGCGATCGCCATGAAGAAGTAGGCCGAAGTGAAGAACAGCACCGCATAGGCGCGCGGATCACCCATCTCCTTCGGCAGGAACCCGTAGTGCTGTATGGAACCGAAGTAGAGGCATCCTGCGAATGCCAGCACTTCGAGTGGGCGGCTCCAGGCGCGGGGCGGGCGGATGCCGTGATCGTCGAGCAGCCTGGCGCCGATCCCGGCGGCGAAGAAGGCCATGGCCGGAAAACGATAGACCAGTGCCGCGCAGACCAGGGCCATGAGTACGGTCTGGAGTCGGTTGCGGCGGCGCAGGGCCACGTGCACGGTAAGGCAGGTGACGGCGTAGAACAGCACTTCGTAGCTCAGGCTCCAGGCATTGGGCGTGAGCTGCTCCGTGCGCGTCAGCAGGTTCACCAGCAGCAGCGCCGGGGCGATCACGGAGAGCATGTTCAATTCGGGATAGGCGTTGCTCACCGCGTTGACGGCGATGAACAGCAGCGAGAAGGCCAGGAACAGCGGATAGAGGCGGAAGAAGCGCCTGAGGGCGAACTCGCGCGGGGTGTAGCGAAGGACGCTCGGCAGGATCACGTAGCCGCTGATCACGAAGAACAGCCAGACGCCCCAGCGGCCGAAGTTCCACGGTGCATAAGTGGCCGCGAGATAGGCGGCGTCGTGCGGATAGACGTTCTCGCCCACGCCGCCCACGACATGGGCCAGGAAGACCATCATCGCCGCCACGCCGCGCAGGCTGTGGACGGTGGAGTTGAACCCTTCGCCGGACTTGGGCGCGCGTGGCCGGGCGGCCGCGGCTGCTTCGGCGGCCAGCGCTGCGACGGCCGCTTCCTCGCGGCCCAGCACGGTGGCGGCATGCTCGGTCATGCGATCTGCGATCCTCGCGCGTGGAAGGACGGGCGCGCGCGCTTCGCCGATGCCGCCGCCGATCCGCATGAAGCCGGTTCGGCAAGCGGAGCGGCGGGGTTCGGCAGGCTGTAGCCCAGGCGGCGCAAGTCGTAGCGGGTCATCCGCTGGAGCTGCTGGTTGCTTTCGGCATAGCGGTCGCCGACGGCTTGCTCGATCCGGCGCTCCAGGCGGCGGCGCAGCGGTCCGTCGATCAGGCGGCCGAGGGCGAAAAGCGGGCGGAGCTTGCGATAGTACCGGTCGAAGGGCGGAAACCGGATCGGCGCCTGGGGCGAAAGCTGGTTGCGGTTGAACAGGGCGTTGAGCGGGCGGCGCAGGGCCTGCATCAAGATCGGCATGCCCTCGTTCGTCGGCGCGCCGAAGATATCGTGCGGGATCCGCGAGGGGTCCTGGCCGCAGAACTGCGCGATCTCTCGCGCGATGCGCTGGGGCTCGCTCCGCAGGGCCTCATAGGGGAGAACCAGGACATTGTCGGCGCCGAACAGCTGGCGGTAGTAGGCGATGCACTGCGCATAGGCGAAGGAGCGGAAATCGAATTCGGGCTGGCGATGGAGCGTCCACTGCAGGGGCGTCGTCAGCCGCCGGAACGACAGCGAGCCGCCGTCGCTGATATATTGGAGGTAGAAGGAGAAGATCATCGAGCGCTGCTCGCGCACGAAGACCAGGATGCGCGCGTCGGGCAGGCAGTTCTTCACGCGGTCGGCGATCAGCTTGGCGTCGAAACCGCCCGAGGCGGGATAGCCCGAGAGCCGTTCGTGCGAGACGACCAGGGTATGGCCGCGCTCCTGCGCCTCGCGGCTGCGGCGCCGATAGCTCTCCACCCGGTTGGGCGGGAGATCGTCGAAGGCGCCTTGCTTCACGAAGTCCAGCTTGATGTGATAGCGGTCGTTCTCCAGCCGTTCGAAGCCGAGATCGCGCCGGGCGAACAGGGCGTTCTGGAGCAAAGTGGAAGCGGTCTTGTGGTATCCGATATGGACAAGGGGTCCTGTACCCGGCGCCGTCACGTCACGCTCCCTGCTCGCATGTCCCGACGGCAAGCCGGCGTGGCCCAGGCCGTCCGGACATGGTTCGTCACGTTCAGGACAAGCGCCTGAACAGGAACGAAAGACCATGGCGGGCGGGGGCGGGTCAATTGGCCTGAATCGCTGCGGCGCTCCCCCGAAAGTCTAGGCGGATCATGAGCATCGGCGCCAGGGCGGGCCGCGGCGCGGCGGTGCGGCGGGTTCCCGTGGCCTTTGCGGCCTAGCCCCATGGAAGATCACCACCGCCACAATGCCCGCCCGTACTATGCTTCCGGGTGATTGTGGGCCGCGCGCGCGATGCCCACCCTTTCGGCGCGAACCGCCGCAAGAGGAGCGCGTGCTTGAGCCGAACCGATCCCTTCCCCGCCGCCGAACGTACGCTTCGGCTGCGACCCGCCGGTCATGCCTGGTGCGGTGCGGCATGAGCGGCACCGCATCGCTGGGGCGCGAGGCGGCCACGCTCGCGCGGTTCGTGCTCGTGGGGCTGGGCAATACCGCGATCGGCTATGGCCTGATCCTCGGCTGGCTGCGGCTGGGGCTGGGCGACTATGCAGCGAACATGGCGGGCTTCGCGATGGGCCTGCCGATTTCCTACGGCCTGCACCGTCACCTGACCTTCCGCGCCCGCCACCGCGCCACGACCGCCGAGGCCTTGCGCTACGCGGCGGCGTTCCTGATCGCCTATGCGGCGAACCTGTCGGTCGTGGCGCTGGGCCGCGCGGCGGGGTTCGAGCGCAGCGCCCTGGTGCAGGGCGCCGCGATCTGCACTTATGCGGGCGTGCTCTTCGTGCTCACCCGAGTCACTGTCTTTCGCGCGCGACCAGCGTGATCACTTCGGGAAAGTTGAGCTTCTGCTCGACGATCGGTTTCGTCCCCGGCTTGGCCTGGAGGAACAGGCGCCCGACATATTCACCCAGGATCCCCATGAACACCGCGTTGATCGAGATCGACATCAACAGCAGGATCGTCGTCGTCGCGAAACCTGCGGGCCAGGCCTGGCCCAGCAGCACCCGGCCGACGAGGTAGATGAACGTCAGCACCATCGAGAGCACGCCGATGACGATCCCCGCGATCGAGGCGATCCGCAGCGGCATCAGCGAGTGGTTGAGCACGCCGTCGACGGCCAGCGAGATCATCGACTTGAGCGGGAACTTGCTCTCCCCGGCGATGCGGTCGCCGCGGTCGTATTCCAGCCCGACCTGCGAGAAGCCCATCGCGCTGATCAGGCCCCGCAAATAAGGCGAGGCGTCCTCCACCTTGTGCAGTTCCACCAGGATGCGGCGGTCCACCAGGCGGAACTCCCCGGCGTTGACCGGCAGGTCGTCGTCGCTGATCCAGGTGATGAAGCGGTAGAACATCCGGCGCAGCGTGGCGACGAAGAAGCCATCCTTCAGCGAGCGGCGGATGCCGTAGACCACCTGGTGACCGTTGCGCCAGAGCCCGAGCATCTCGGGGATCAGTTCGGGCGGATCCTGAAGGTCGCAGTCGAGCTGGATCGAGCAGGCGCCCGTCGCCGCCTTGTAGGCGCAGAGCAGCGAGCGCTGGTAGCCGTAGTTGCGCGAGAAGCGGATGACCTTCAGCGCCGGATCCTTGCGGGCGAGGTCTTCCAGCAGGTCGAAAGTGCGGTCGGTCGAATGGTTGTCGGTGACGATGATCTCGTAGCTGTAGTCGGGCAGCTTTTCGAAGACGCGCACGATCGATTCGTAGCAGCGCACGACGTTGAGTTCCTCGTTGAAGGCGGGAACCAGGATGGAAACCAGGGTCTTCGGCTCGGCGTTCACGGGTCTAACCTGCTTTCGTGCACATGAGTTGCTCGTCCGCGACAGTGCGGACGAGGCCTTCGTCGAGATCGATGCGATAGCGCCAGCCGAGACGTTCGGCGGCGAGGTCGGGACTGGAGAGCAGCGTCGCCGGGGCAGCGGCCTGCACGTCGTCCGATAAAGGAGCGCGGGCAAGGAAGCCGTCCGGGCAGCCGGTCAGGGCTTCGATCCGGCGGGCCACTTCATCCATCGTCGGGGCCAGGCCGGTGCAGACGTTGACGCAGTCGAGCTGGCGCCCGGCGGTTGGGGCGAGGCGGGCGATATGGAGCAGGGCGTCTACCGCATCGTCCACATGGAGCAGGTCGCGCCGGTCGGCCGGGCGCCGGATGACCATCGGCTGGCGGTCTAGGCAGGCCCGGATCAGTGCGGGAACGAGGAAGCTGGCCGCCTGTCCGGGGCCGTAGCAGAGCGCCAGCCGCGCCGTCAGCACCGGGAAGGGCAGGCACGGGGCCAGCATGGCGATCGCCTCGGTGGTTGCCAGCATCCCGGCACCATAGGGTGTTGAGGGCACGGCGCGGTCCTGCTCGCGATAAGGCAGCGGCGCGTGTCCGTATTCGGCGATCGTTCCGGCGCGTACCACCGCTTCGGGCGGCTCGGGCAGTTCGGCCAGCGGCTCCAGCAGGTTGAGCGCGGGCTGGAGGTAGATCGCGGCGGCCCCGCGCGCGGCGCAGAAATCGGGCTGCGGCGGCAGGCGGGTCTCGGCGGCAAGGTGGAATACGCGGCGGGGGCGAAGCGCGCGGATGCAGCGCCGGATCTCCAGCCGGTCCGACAGGTCGATGCGGTGGATCGTCAGGCGTTCGGCGAAAGGCGCGAGCCGCCCCAGTTCGGTCGAGGGGCGCACGATGGCATGAACTTCGCCGCTCTCACCGAGCAGGTGACGGACGAGGTGCGCGCCGATGAAGCCGCCGGCACCGGTAAGCAGCGTAACCCCTTCGGCCACTGGGCAACCCTTCCGCAAGGGTCCGGGCCGGAATCGGATTCCGGCCCGGACTGTTCAGTTCAGCAGACGATGCGCGGCACCGGCAGCGGCACCAGGAACTTGCCGCCGCGTTCGCGGAAGGCAGCCTGCTGTTCGAAGATCTCGTCGAAGAAGTTCCAGGCGAGCACGAAGAGCACGTCGGGCTTTTCTTCCTCGATGGCTTCGACCGGGCGGATCGGGATGCGCGTGTTCGGCGAATAGAGGCCGTGCTTCAGCGGATTGCGGTCCACGAGGAAGTCGAGATAGCGGGTGTCGATCCCGAAATGGGTGATCAGCGTATTGCCGCGCGCCGAAGCGCCGTAGCCGGCGATCTTCAGGCCTTGCGCCTTCATCTCGTCGAGCATGGCGCGCACGTCGCGGCCCATCTCCTCCACGTCGCGCGCGAGGCTGTCGTAAGTCTCCGGCAGCAGCATCCCGCCCGCCAGTTCGTCGCGCAGCATGTCGCCCACCGACTGCGAGGGGCCGATTCCGGCAGCCTTGCGGTTCAGGAACACGCGCATCGAGCCGCCATGAATGTCGGGCAGCGAGAGCGCGTCGGTCACTTCGAGGTCGAAGAAGGCGGCCAGCTTGACGATCGACAGCAGGCTGAACTCGGAGACGTGCTCGTGGTAGATGTTATCGAACTCGGTGTGGTCGATATATTCCTTGGCGCGGGGCACTTCGATCACGAAGGTCCCGTCGTCCGAGAGCAGGATCGTGATCGCTTCCATGAAGGTGTGCAGATCGCCGATGTGGTTGAAGGTGTTGGTCGTGACGATCACCTTGGCCGGGCCGCGCTGCGAGCGGACCAGTTCGGCGGAAGTCGGCGTGAAGTAGTCGATGTGGGTTTCGACGCCGCGTTCGGCGGCCATGGCAGCGATGTTCTCGGCCGGGTCGAAGCCCAGCGTCTTGCAGCCCAGCGCGTTGCAGGCGGCCAGCAGCAGTCCGTCGTTGCTGCCGATGTCGACGATCAGCCCGTCCCCGGCACGCTCCGCCAGGACTTGCGCGAAGTCCGCGAAGTGGCTGTGCATCCGCGCCGCGCCCGAAGGCACGTAGAGGTAGTGGCGGAAGAAGTCGGCCGGGATCTGGTCGGCGATCTCCACCAGCCCGCACTCCAGGCAGACCTGGGTATTGAGCGGGAAGGCGGGCTGCTGGCTGTCCAGATCGTCCGGACGGATCAGCATCTGGCCCGGGGCATGGTCGCCCAGCGGCAGGAACAGGTAGGGCGCGGGCGCCTTGCAGGCGCGGCATTCCGAAAGCACGTCGGTGGCGTCCTGCTGGGGGATCGGCATCTCAAGCATTGGCCGCCTCCCGCGAAGGGGCGACCGAGAGCGAGCGGACGAAGCCTTCGAAAGTTTCGTGCATGAAGTCGATGTGTTCCTCGTTCAGGCCGTGATGGCAGGCGAGCAGGATGCCGCCCTTCATCACCGCGTCGGCCACCGGACAGCCTTCGGGCGGGGCCTTGAGCGTCACGTTCTTCATGGCCGGCTGGCGCAGGATGTTGCCGGTGAAGACCGGGCGGGTCTGGATGTCGCGCTCTTCCAGCCAGATCTGCATCTGGGTGCGGGTGAAGGGCGCGTCCTCGCGAATGGTGAGCGGGAAGGCGAGCCAGCCGGTGCGCGATTCGGGCAGCTGTTCGGGCAGGACGAACCAGTCCTCGTACTGCTTGAAGAACTGGTACTGCCGCGCGAAGTTGTGTTCGCGCGCGGCGATGTTGTTGTCGAGCTTCTTGAGCTGGACGAGGCCGAAGGCGGCGCCCATTTCCGAAGGCTCGACGTTGAAGCCCAGTTCGTCGAACAGGAACTTGGCGTCGTAGTCGATGCCGTCGAGCGCGACGTTGAAGCGCTTCTCGATGCTTTCGGAGTCGACGTAGAGCGAGCTGGTGCGGCCCCAGGACCGCAGCAGCAGCGCGCGGCGGGCGAGGTCTTCGTCCGAAACGCAGAGCATGCCGCCGTTACCCGCCGCATTGATGACGTGCGAGCCGTAGAAGCTCGTGGTCGAGATGTGCGAGCGGGTGCCGGTGCTGGTGCCGCGCAAGGTGGCGCCCAGGGTGTCGGCGCTGTCTTCCACCACCATCAGGCCGTGCCTGTCGGCGATCTCGCGGATGCGGTCCCAGTCGGGCAGGTTGCCGATCAGGGACGGGATCATCATCGCCCTGGTGTTCGGCCCGATCATCGCCTCGATCTTGTCGACGTCGATGTTGTAGGTGCCGACCGCCGAGTCCACGAAAGCCGGGACCAGGCGCGAGCGCACGATCGGCGCGACGGTGGTGGCGAAAGTCAGCGCCGGAGTGATCACCTCGCTGCCCTCGGGCAGGTTCAGCAGCTCGACCGCGAGATAGTTCGCGGAAGAGCCGGAATTGACCATGATGCCGTGGTTCTTGGCGAACAGCGCCGAGACCTGCTCCTGCATGGCCCGTACTTTCGGCCCCATCTGGGTGGAGGTCCGCAGGACTTCCATGACGGCGGCGATTTCCTCTTCGCCGTGGACAGTCTGGCCGTAATTTACGCGCATAGTGCTTCCCCCTGGAGTGTTTCGGTGAATCCGCCCGAGTACCGGGCGATCTGCGCCTCGCTGAAGGCGCGCATGTCTTCGTTTCCGGCCGCGAAGGCGCGGTACCATTCGGCGCTCATGGTCACGGCTTGCTCGGTCGAGAGGCGTGGGCGCCAGCCGAGGCGGGCATGGGCCTTGCTGCTGTCGAGCGTGAGCATCCCGGCCTCGTGCGGATCGTCGGGGCGGCGCCCGAAGGCGATCTGCGCCACGCCGGGTCCCCAGGCTCGCTGGAAGTGGCGGGCGATTTCCTCGACGTCGATGAAGCCATCGGCGCTGGGGCCGAAGTTCCAGGCCTCGGCAAAGCGCGGCGCCTGCTCCCCAAGCAGCCGCGCACCCAGCATCAGGTAGCCCGCGAGCGGCTCCAGCACGTGCTGCCACGGGCGCACGCTGGCCGGGTTGCGGATCGTCACCGCGGTGCCGGCCACGGTGGCGCGCACGACGTCGGGCAGCAGGCGGTCGAGCGAATTGTCGCCCCCGCCGATCACGTTGCCCGCCCGCACGGTGGCGATCTGGCAGCCGGCGGGATCGGAAAAGTACGAGCGCCGGAACGCGGCGGCGACCAGTTCGGTACAGCCTTTCGACGCGCTGTAGGGATCGGCCCCGCCCAGTTCGTCGGTCTCGCGGTAGGGCCATTCCCACTCGCGGTTCTCGTAGCACTTGTCGCTGGTGACGACGACCACGCCGCGCGCCGAGGGCATCCGCCGCACCGCGTCCAGCACCACGGCGGTGCCGGTGACGTTGGTGGCGAAAGTCTCCACCGGATCGTCGTAGGACGGCCGCACCAGTGCCTGCGCGGCGAGGTGGAACACGAGGTCCGGCTCCACGTCCTGGCAGGCCTGCGCATAGGCGGCGGCATCGCGGATGTCGGCGATGCGGTGGTCGACCAGCCCCCCGAGGTCGACCGAATGAAACATGTCAGGGCCTTGCGGGGGGCGGTGCAAGGCGACCCCGGTGACCTCTGCGCCCAGTTGACTGAGCCAGAGGCACAACCAGCCACCCTTGAAGCCGGTGTGGCCGGTCACCAGAATCCGCTTGCCCCGATATGCCGAAACAAGCGCCTGATCCATTGAGCCTTCTTCAGGCATGTTGCAGCTTCGTCGTCGGCGCATCGGTGCTGAGCACCGGCTGTCCGTTTTCGAAATCCATCCAGGGCGGCAGTGTCTGGCAGCCCAGCTTGTCCAGCGTGTCGCGGTCGCGCACGGTGTCCATCGGGTGCCAGAAGCCCTTGTGCTTGTAGGCCATGAGCAGGCCGTCGTGGGCGAGGCGCGTCAGCGGCGCCTGCTCCAGCGGCTCCTCGTCGCCGGTGAGATAGTCCAGCACGCCCGGTTCGAAGACGAAGAAGCCGCCGTTGATCCAGGTTTCGTACTTGATGACCTTCTCGGTGAACTCCACCACCTGGCCGCCGTCGCCGTCGCACGGGCCCAGTTCCAGGTTGCCGAAGCGCGCCGGGGGTTGCACCGCGGTGACGGTGGCCAGCTTGCCGTGCGAGCGGTGGAACGCCAGCAGCGCATCGAGGTCCACGTTGCCCACGCCGTCCGAGTAAGTGACCATGAAGGTCTCGTCGTCGAGCCAGGACCGCAGGCGCTTCAGGCGCCCGCCGGTCATCGTGGCCAGGCCGGTATCGACCACCGAGACGCGCCAGTCGATCTTGGAGGTGGGGCGCAGGGCCATCTCGCCGTTGCCGATGCCGACCGTGAAGTCGTTCGACATGAGATGGAGGTCCTGAAAGAAGCTCTTGATCGCCATGGCCTTGTAACCGCAGGCGACGATGAAGTCGTTGTGGCCCCAGCGGTCGTAGATATCCATGACATGGAGCATGATCGGCCGACCGGCCACTTCGACCATCGGCTTGGGAATACGAACCGTTTCTTCGGCAAGGCGGGAGCCGAGGCCCCCCGCAAGCAGGACGACTTTCATGACCGCACCTCCGGTGTCGGAATTTTGAGGAGAAATTCTCCGGTCGATGCAGGAAGGTTAAGGGCAGAGCGGGCCGGCGGAGAAGTGTTCATCCGGGTTAGGCAGCTTTAGCCAGTGGAGGTGCCAAAGGGTTAAGCGCCGGGCGGCAAATGCGCGGAAGGGCCATTTCGAGAGGGTCTTCAGGCGTCTTCCCGGACGTGATCCGGGACCGCTGCCAGGTCTTCGGGCGCAAGATCGCGAGCAAGGCGCGGCTCTGCCAGCGGTCCCGGATCACGCCCGGGACCGACGAGGATTTATGAGTTTACGCCCTGGCCAAATTATTCGTCAGGATCGGGCGCCAGCGGGCTGCGGTAGAGTACCGGACCGGTGCCGTCGCCGCGGGCGGGAAACTCCAGGTAGCCGTGGCTGCGCGCATAGTCGGCGAAAGGCTGCTCCAGCGGCTCCTCGCCGCTCACCAGGATGGCCGAGGGGCGGTGGCCGTCCAGCCAGGCAACGAGCTGACTGGGCGAAGTCGTGGTCCAGTAGGTTCGCTCCTGCGGCGGCATGTAGTCGGCCACGCGGTAGACGAACTGGCCGGCGGCGAACTCGCCCGGCACCGAGAAGCCCCCTTCCAGCGCCAGCACCGGAGAGAGCGTCGCCACGCTGTCGCGCGAGGACGCTCCGGCGCTGCGGGCGAGCTGACGCATTTCACGGTGCAGCTTCATGCCTTCCCAGGAAGCCGGGCGGGCCAGCGACACCAGCCCCGGGCCGACCCGCGACGCGGCGCAGAGCAGCGCGACGCATGCCAGGGACAGCAGCACGGCATCGGCCGCCCGCCGGTTCTCGCTCAAGGTCCGGGCCCGCAGCAGCAGCACCAGCAGGATCAGGAAAGGGATCGGCGGCACGAAGTATTGCGGGAAGGAAGGACTCGGCACGAAGGAGATGGCCACACCCATCAGGGCGAGCGCGGCAGCCAGCACCACGGGCCAGGACCATACGGCGAGGAGCCCGTCCCGCCAGCCGCGCCGCGCCAGCGGCAGGACGACCAGGACGACGGCGCCGGCAAGGGCGAGCAGCGTCGCGTTGGAAGTCCAGATATCCTCGGCGAGCAGGATCTTCTGCGCCACGCCGACGATCTTGGGCTCGGCCGAGTGGTCCCAGTAGATCGGCTGGAGCTGCGTGAAGTAGCGGATCGTATGGGCGAAGAAGGCGTCAGGGTCGGAAGCGATGGCGATCAGCGCCGGAATGCCGCCGGTCAGACCGCCCAGCGCGAGCGGCACCGTGCCGCAGACCAGGCGATGGCGCAGCGGCCGCGCGAGCGGGGCCAGCACGGTGGTGACGGCCAGGAACGGTGCGATGAAGATGTAGTTGGCCTTGAGGCCGATCGCGACCGAGACCAGCACGCCCGCCACGAAACAGCACATCCACGAGGGTCGCTCGCGGTCCAACCCGCAAAGCAGGAAGTGGATCGCCAGGAAGGCGAAAGGCAGCGGCAGGAAGTTGTTGGTCGCCAACATGCCGGGCGGGCCGATCAGCAGCACGTTGCCCATCAGCAGCACGGCGGCGGCGAAGAAGGCGGGAAAGCCGGTTCGCTGGCGCCGGGCGATCAGCCAGAGCGCCGCGACCGCCACGGCCCAGGCCGTCACGATCAGCAGGCGTCCCAGCAGCAGGACATGCCCCGTGCCGATCAGCCAGTAGAGGCCGCCGAGCATGTAGGGCAGGTAAGGCAGGTGGTTGTAGCCGAAGTCGCGATAGATATCGCCCGTGCCCCATAGCCGCGAGACCGTGATGAAGAGGTTTTCGTCCCGTCCGATCGGAAAAGCGAGTACGCGTCCGGCGATTCCCAGGAACATCACCGCCAGCACGCCGAATGCCGCGACACGGACCGGGCTCGGCGTGGTCTGCCGCATCGGGCCGCCGGGGCCGTCGCTCAATCCTTCCGAGAGAGGCGCGGCAAGGCCGAACGGTTCGGCGGGCCCCTCGGGCACGGATGACGGGAACAGATCCCGGCTCTGCGCCCAACCCTGGCCCTGACCCCTGGCCTGACCCTGGCCCTGACCCGGCCTCTGGGCCCTGTCGCTGTCCATCATCGAAGTCCCCTCTTGCCTAGGACCGTCAGGAAAGACGGCCTTGCCCTGGCGCGGAAGTGTGGCGGATGCGCGGGTAGACCGTGAGCGCGATTAGGGCGTACCCAATCAGGATGACGGCGGCCGCGTTGCCGTGACGGGCACGGCGGGCAGGCCGGAAGCTGCTGTTCCAATAAAGAGTTAGTTCGCATGACCGTCTGCCGACCGGCGCAGCTTGCGCTAGGTTCGCGGCAGTTTTCGAGAACGGTTTCCACGCAGGCGGACGAGAGGCCTTGGCACTTCCACACAGCAAGATGCGCATCGCGATCGTCGCGTCCGGCCTTGGCGCCGGGGGCGCCGAGCAGGTCATCGCGCAGCTATCCCATCACTGGTGCGCCGCCGGGCACGCGGTGGAGGTGATCGCCTTCGATCGTCCCGAAGACCCGGTGTTCCACCACCTGCCGGGCGCCGCCACGCTGCACCGGCTGGGCGGCAGCAGCGGCTTTGCCGGCATGGCCGGGCGGGTCGCGGCCTTGCGCCGGGTGCTGCGGGACCGCAGGCCGCAAGTGATCGTCTCGTTCCTGACGAAGAACAACCTTATCGCGGCGCTCGCCACGATCGGCACGCGCACGCGCCTCGTCTGTGCGGAGCGCAACAATCCGGAGCGACAGGGCGCGCATCCCTTGTGGAACCTGCTGCTGCGCCTGCTCTACCGCCGCGCCGATGCCATCGTCTGCCAGACGGAGGCCGTGCGGCGCTGCTTTCCCGCCGCCGTGCAGGGCAAGCTGGTGACTATCGCCAATCCGGTGCCGCCGCCCGACGTCGCGCGCTCGGCCGCCGAGGTGAAGCGGATCTGCGCGGTAGGACGGCTGACGCATCAGAAGGGCTTCGATCTGCTGATCGCGGCCTTCGCCTCGGCAACCTCGGGCGCACCGGACTGGCGGCTCGACATCTGGGGCGAGGGGCCGGAGCGAGAGGCGCTGCATGCCCTGATCCGCGATCAGGGACTGGCAGGGCGGATATCGCTGCGGGGCTTGAGCCCCAGGCCGCGCGCCTGGGTGGCGGAGGCGGGGATCTTCGTGCTGTCGTCGCGCTACGAGGGGTTTCCCAATGTCCTGGGCGAGGCGATGGCGGCCGGTCTGCCGGTGATCGCGGCGGACTGCGATTTCGGGCCCGCCGACATGGTGGAGCACGGCCGCAGCGGCCTGCTGGTGCCGGGGGAGGATCCCGCCGCGCTGGCGCGCGCCATGGCGGACCTCATGGCAGATCCTCTTGCGCGCAGCCGCATGGGCGCGGCGGCGGCAGAGGCGATGGCGCGGTTTCGGCCCGCACACATACTCAAGCAGTGGGACCTTATGCTGGCGCAAGCGACGGCGGCGCGGCATGGCCCCGTGATACGGGCCGCAGCCGCGGCGGAAGCCGGGCAAGGCCTTGAGGCGTAAGCATCGGGGCGCATAAGCATGGGCGCTTCACAAGTAATCGGGGGAACGGGGTGGTACGGATACTTTTCACGTCGGCCGGGCGCCGGGTCGAGCTGACTCGCTGCTTCCGCCGCGCGGCCGAGAAACTGGGCCTGCGCGCGGAGATCCACGCCTGCGATCTCGAACCGGAACTCAGCGCCGCATGCCTGGAGGCCGAAGCGGCGTTCCAGGTGCCCCGCTGCACCGCGCCGGACTATGTCGAGCGCCTGCTGGACCACTGCGCGCGCGAGAAGATCGACCTGCTGGTGCCGACCATCGACACCGAACTGGACGTGCTCTCCCGCGCGCGCGAACGCTTCGCGCAGGCAGGCACCATGGTCCACGTCAGCGCGCCCGAGACGATCGACGTGGTGCGCGACAAGGAACGCACCATCTCCGTCCTGGCCGCCGCCGGGGTGCCGGTGCCGCGCACCGCGCGGATCGAGGACGTGCGCGCCGACCCCTCCGGCTGGGCCTTCCCGCTTTTCGCCAAGCCCGTCGGCGGCAGCGCCAGCCGCGGCATCGGCGTGCTGCACTCGGCCGCCGACATCCGCGACGACTATCCCGAGCCGATGCTGGTGCAGGAACTGCTGCGCGGGCCGGAATATACCATCAACATGTACCTCGACGCGCGCGGCCGGATGCGCTCGGCGATCCCGCACTTGCGCATCTCGACGCGCGCGGGCGAAGTGGAGAAGGGGCGCACCGTGCGCGACGCGCGCATGATCGCCATCGCCGCAGACATCGCCGCCGCCCTGGAAGGCGCCGAGGGGGTGCTCTGCTTCCAGCTCATCGACGATCCCGATCGGGGGCCGCGCGTCTTCGAGATCAACGCCCGCTTCGGGGGCGGCTATCCGCTGGCCGACCATGCCGGCGGCCGCTTCGCCGAGAGCCTGCTCGCCCGGGTGGCGGGGCTCACCGAATGCGCGAGCGAGCACTGGCGCGAGGGCGTCACCATGGTGCGCTACGACAGCGCCGTGTTCCGTGGTTGAGATCCGGCAGTCCGTCGTGGTCCTGGACCTCGACGACACGCTCTACCTCGAACGCGACTTCGCGCTCAGTGGCTTCGCGGCGGTGGGGCGGCACCTGGAGCAGAGCCACGGCGTCTCCGGCTATGCGGATCACTGCGCGCGGCTGCTGGACGAGGGGCATCGCGGCACGGTGTTCGACGCGGCGCTCGCGGCCATGGGGCTGGCGACGGTGGAGGTGGCGCCGCTGGTGGCGCTTTATCGCGGCCACACGCCCGAGATCGCGCTGGCAGAGGATGCCCGGCGGTTGCTCGACCGAGTAGGCGCGCGGGCCAGCGCGATCATCACCGACGGCCCGGCCCGGACCCAGGGCAACAAGGTCTCCGCACTGGGGCTCTACGAGCGGATCGGCAAGGTCATCCTCACCGGCCTCCTGCCCGAAGGCTGCGGCAAGCCCCATGCCCTGGCCTACGAGATGGTCGAGCAATGGTCCGGCCGACCGGGGGCGGAGCACGTCTATATAGCCGACAATGCGGCGAAGGACTTCGTCACCCCGCGCGCGCGCGGCTGGACCACCGTGCAGATCCTGCGCGAGGACCGGATCCACGCCTGCACGCCGCCCACGCCCGATCATGCGGCGCACCATGTGGTGACATCGCTGGACGAGTTGACGCTGGCCTGATCCGGCGTTTGCAGGCACGCCCGTCATCCCGGCGCAAGCTGGAACGACGGGGGGGAGTTTACGCCCTAATCCGCCAAAGCCACCGCCTGCGAGCGGCGTTCGCCGCCGACCATGACCCAGAGCGTCAGGGCCACGATCCGCAGGTCCAGCAGCGGCGAGGCGTTCTCGACGTACCAGAGGTCCAGCGCGATCTTCTCGTCGAGCGAGAGCAGGGTATTGCCGTTGACCTGCGACCAGCCGGTGAGCCCCGGCCGGACCCGGCCCCGCGCCGCACCGCGTGCGCCGAGGCCGGCGATCGTCTCGGGCAGCAGTGGGCGCGGGCCGACGAAAGTCATGTCTCCGGCTGCGACGTTCCACAGGCCCGGCAGTTCGTCGAGCCGGCTGCGGCGCAGGAAGCGCCCGAACGCGGTGACGCGGTCCTCGTCCGGCAGCGGCTGGCCGTCCGGCCCCACGGCGTCGCGCATGGAGCGCAGCTTGAGCAACGTGAAGTCCCGCCCCTCGCGACCCGCGCGGCGCTGCCGAAACAGCACCGGGCGGCCCATCGAGACCAGCACGCCCAGACCCAGCACCAGAAGCAGGGGCAGAAGGGTGAGCAGGAGCAGCGAAGCGAGCAATCGAAGGGAAGCGAAGGCCACTCGCGCGCTCCTGCTCACGCTTCCGCGGGGCGCCACGAATGGCCCCGGAAGAAGCGACGGATCCTGGCGGCCCACTCTTCCCGCACCGGCACCGGCGCGGAGTAGTAGCTGGCCGAGTCGGCGTAGAACTGAACCGAGTCGCCGTAGCGGCGGCGGGCGTGTTCGGCGTAATCGACCTGATCGAAGATCACCCCGCCGACGCTGTCGTCCAGCATCTCCAGCGCGGCACGCATCTGGTCGCCGGTGGTATGGCCCCAGCGGGCGACCAGCACGGTCTGGTCCGCGAAGTGGCACATGGCGCGGGCGTCGCGCACGGCCAGGGCGGCGGGGGCATTGATGATGACCAGTTCGAACCGCTCCTTGAGCTGGTCGAGCAGGGTCTTCAGTCGGTTCGACGAGAGCAGCAGCGCCGGTTCGGCCACCGGCTCCTTGGCGCTGAGCAGGACGATGCGGTTGGCGCCGTCCGGCTCGGGCTGGTCGGCGCCTTCATGCCCGATGACCTGCGTGCCGTCGGCGGAAGTGATCAGGGTGCCGTCGTAAGGATGCGCCGAGCGGGGCGCGACCAGGCTGTCGAGGTCGGCACGGCCGCAGACGATGTCGACCAGGTCCGGCATCTGCATCTCGTTCTGGAGCCGCTGGAGCGCACCGCGTTTGCGCAAGTCGAGGTCGAGGATCACCGTGCGGTCGCCCATGGCGATGCCGGCGGCGGCCAGCGTCAGCGAGACCGTGGACTTGCCGTCGCCGGGCAGCGGGGAGGTGACCAGCACCACTTGCGAATTGCCGCCTCTCCGGTCGAGCGCCCGGACTTCGGTATACGTCGAGCGGGCGACTTCGGCGAAGAGCGACTGCGGCTCCTTGATCACCGGGCTGTCGTTGGGATCTTCCGACAGATTGCTCTTGAGCAGCGGCAGCATGCCCAGGGTCGGCAGGCCGAACAGGCGGCGGATCTGGGCGGTGGTGCGCAGGCGGTCGTCCAGGAAGTCGCGGGCGAAGGCGATCAGGAAGGCCAGCACGCTCGACCCGAGCAGGGCGGTGATCGCCATCTTGAGCGGCGCCGGGGCGATCGGATCGTAGTCCGGCACGGCCGGCGAGACGACCGAGGAGGACACGCCTTCCATCTGCATCTGCGCGCGAACCTGCTCCAGGCGCCCGGCGATCGCCTTGTAGGCATCGTCGGCCAGAGTGGCTTCGCGCACCAGCTTGTCGAGCTGCACGGCATTGGCCGTGTTGCGATAGGCGGTCGAACTGAGACCGGCGACGATGCCTTCCAGGCGGCTGGCCTGGGCGCTGTCTCCGGCCGCCTGGCTGCGGGCGAGTTCGGCCATCTGCGCGGCCTTGGCCGAAGCGTCGGCCTGGGCGGCGGCCTGGACGCGGGCCTGTTCCTTGACGATGCCCTGGTCCACTGTGGCAAGCTGGGAAGCGAGGCGCTTCACGTCCGGGTGGTTGGGGCCGAGGCTGGTGGACAGCTTGGAGGTTTCCGCGACAAGCTCTCCGCGGGTGCGTTCAAGCTGGTCGAGCACGCCGGAGCTGGCGAGCGCGGTGCTCTGCATCCGGCTGGCGCGGGCGATGCCGGCGCTGCGGGCCATGGCCGCGTCCCGCGCCGCCACGGCGGAAGCGCTCTGCACCGCGATCCGGTTGATCTGGGCAAGGTCTTCGGCCCCGCCCGCGCCCGTCAGCATCTGGTGCTGGCCGCGGAAGTCGGCCACGCGCTGGGCGGTCTCCTCGGCGGCGATGGCGCGGGCCTGCTGTTCCTGTTCCAGCGAGGCGAGCAGTTCGGTGCGCCGTTCGTTGGTCTTCATCGTTCGCAGGGCGCGAACCGAAACGGGGATCTGGTTGGCGATCGCGGCCGCAAGCACCGGCGATCCCGCCGTGACCGAGATCTCGACCAGGTCGGAGCCCGCCTCGGAATTGATGGCGACCATCGAGAGGACCTTGTTGGTCGCGGCCTGCTGGAGAACGCGCCGGTCTTCCGGGACCTTGCCGAGTTCCTTCAGGAAATCGTTGTCCTTGGTCAGGTGCAGGTCGTTCACCACCTGCTCGGCGGCGGAGCGCGAGCGGTGCAGGCGCACGGCATTGGCGACGCGTTCGGCATTGCGGGAATTGACGTCGGCCTGGTTGGTGCCGACTTCGTCGATCAGCTCGACCTGGACCGTCGAGGAGGAGCGGTACAGCGTGGGCGAAAGCAACTGCTGCACGAGCACGGCCAGGGTGATGGTCCCCACGACCAGCGCCATCATCGTCCGGTGACGGTAGATGACGCGTAGCAGGTCCTTGGGTCCGACCTGATGATCCGATGGCGAAGATGAATCCCTGGACAGCGCCGGTCCCCGGTAATGGGCCGGCGCGCCGCCGATCGGGCTTGGCGCGATTGCAGTTGACATGTGTGCCCCTCCAGCGAGGTGAAGTTCGCCGCCACGGGGCGGCCCGATAGATGGCTGCCGCCCCCCGCGGGACGGGCCTGGTGCGGAACCGTCCAAGCGGTACGGTCTTCAGGATGGACTATGCGATCAAAGCCCGGAGGCGCAAAAAGGGCATAGGGGCCGCGCGCGCCCTAATAGAGACTAGTCCTTTTGGGGGGCGCGAAGGCGCAGCAGGGACGAGTAGAGTTCGAGATGCCGCGCGGCGGCGTTTTCGATCGTATATTCGCGGCTGGTAGCCAGGGCCCCTGCGGAATATTGCCGGTAGAGGGAGGGATCGTCTGCCAGTTGCAGGATCGCCGCCGCCAGTGTCTCGGGCTTGTCGGGCGGGCAGAGCAGACCGTTCTGGGCCGAGCGCACGAGGCCGCGATTGCCGGCGACGTCGGTGGCGACGACCGGCAGGGCCATGGCCATGGCCTCGAGAATGGCGACCGAGAAGCCCTCGTAATGGGACGTGTTGAGGAACAGGTCGCTTCGGGCCATGAGGTCCGGCACGTCGCGGCGTTCTCCCAGGAATTCCACCACGCGCTCGAGGTTCAGCGCGCGGACCTGCGCGCGCAGGTCCTCCAGTCGCTCGCCGCCGCCGGCGATGCGCAGGACGGGGGCACCTTCCCCGGCGCGGTCCTGCAGGATGCGGGCCGTCTCGATCAGGAGCGGATAGTTCTTCTGGTCGGAAATCGCGCCTACGCTCAGCACGTTGCAGGGGCGGCGAGAGGCGGCGCGCGGTGCGCTCGCCCGGTAGCGCGCGGAAGGCGCATTCTGGATCAGGGTGTAGGGCCGCCTGGACAGGCGCCGGTACATGGCCGCGGTGTCGTTGCTGATGGCGATGTAATGATGGACCACGCGGTCCACCGCGGCGAACAGGGCGGGCGGGAAGCTCAGGCGGCTGTTGTGGTAGGTGAAGACCACCGGCCCGGCAAAGCCGGACAGCGCCAGCATGGCGACCGCGCGGACGGTGTGGACGTGGACCACGTCCGGCCGCGTCCCGGCCAGGTGGCGGCGCAGGGCGAGCACGCCCGGCAGCAGGCGGCGGCTCCGGCCGAGGCGCATCGATTCGAAGCGGCACCCGCTCTCGGCGATCTGGGCGGCCAGCTCGGCCTCCATCTCCGGCGAGTTGCCGAGCGTGGGCGCATCGCAGAAGGCGAGGACGGTGCCTTGCGCGCCCTTGGCGGCAAAGGCGGCGTTGAGATTGGTAACCAGGACTTCCGCCCCGCCCGAGGTCAGGCTGGTGATGATCGAGCTGACCTTGAGAGGGCTTGCCCGGTCGGCGGGGCGCGTGAAGTCGCTGGGGGCGTGGAAGGTCACGACTCGGCCTCCATGGCAGCAGCGCCGTTGACCGGCGAAGGGGAAGCAGCAGGCGGGATCGGCTCCGCACGGCGCAGCCCGCGCCAGAAGGCGATGTCGATCAGGGTTACCGACATGAGTCCGAACGCGACGTGGGCGTAGTTCGCGCCCATCGCGCCGTAGCGGGGGATCAGCACGAAAGCCGCCGCGAAGAAGGCGGTGGCCGAGGCGAAGCTGGCAAAAAGCACGAAAGTCGGCCGGTTCATCGCCATCAGGGCGGTACGCGCCGGTGTCGCATGCAGGGTCAGCAGCACGGCGAAAAGCTGGATCAGCAGGAGCTGGTAGCTGTCCGCGAAGCCGGGACCGAACACCAGCTCGATCACTTGTCGCCCCATGAGCCAGCAGGCGCCCACCGCCGCCAGCGCGATCGCGGCGAGCGCGAGCTGAAGCATCCGCACGAGCTGCCCCATCGCCGCTGGTCCTACCTTGCGCCACAGCCGGGCGAGGTCGGGATAGATCACCGTCTGGATCATGTCCCCGGCCATCTGCGCCACTTTGGCGATGCGCCGCGAGAGATAGTAGAGCCCCGCCGGCCCCGGCCCCGCGAACGTGCTGACCAGCAGCGTATCCATCTCATGCGTCATGGTGCGCACGGTGGAGGACAGGTTGGTCGAAATGGCGAAGCGCATGAAACCGGGAAAACGCCCGGGAAGGCCTCGCCGGTCTGCCCGCAGGGGGCTCGGCACGCCGGTCTCGGCGATGGCGCGGAAGCCCAGGAAGTTGAACAGCGCCGAATCGAAGATCTGGCTGACGGTCCAGACCAGCACGAACCAGATCAGCCCCGCATCGACGACATAGAGCAATGCCGAGAATGCGAAACGCGCCACGAAGGAGGCCAGCTGAACGTAGGCGAGCACGCGGAACTTGCCGGCGAGTCGCAAGGCGGCGCTGGCCATGCCGCGCGGATTGCAGGCGATCGCGCAGGCATAGATGGCGACGAGATGGACATTGCCCCGCCCGATCCCGATCAGGTCGCCCGCCAGCCAGGCCACGACGACGCTCAGCACCGCCGCCAGGAGCGCGCTGCTGACGTCGAGGATCAGGCCATAGGCATAGAGCGAGGACATCCGGCCGACGTCCCCATGCTCCTCCTCCACCGCGATGAAGCGCACGAGGGGTTGCCAGGATTCGAAGCGGATCAGCCGCTCGCAGACGCGGCCGATCGTCAGGATCACCGCCAGGATGCCGAACTGCTCCTGCCCCAGCGCGCGGGTGGCGATGGCGAGGCTCGCCATCATGATCATCACGCCGCCGAAATTGCCCGAGAGCAAGTGGCCGATGTTGACGAGGTGGGGCCGCAGCATCTCGCTGCCGCGCCAGCGGGCAAGCTGGCGGGGCAGGAACCCCGCCTTGCGCTCCTCGCTCCCGTACTCCAGGCGGTCCTTCCGGCCGCCGTTGCCGGCCGCGACCCCGCCGGCGCTATCGAGGGGTGTCATCCTGCTTCCGGCGTCCGGACGGTTTCGGGATCCTCGGCCCGGCTCGGCCAGGCCGGGCGCCGGGTGGTGCCCAGGGCGGCCATTCCGGCCCCGGTGGCAGCGAGCGCGAACATGAGCATCACCGGCCCATTCCACATCCGCGCGAACATATGCGGCAGCGACATCGCGTACATGAAGAAGACTCCCAGGATCGCGAGCGCGGAAACGCCATCGGTGCGACTTCGCACGGCGATGAAGATGCCTTGCACGAACATCGTGGCGAACATCAGACTAAGCCCGAGGAAGGAGACGATGCCCCCTTCGTTGAGCACGAGAAGGTAGAGCTGGTGGACCGGCATCCCGTAGACGCTGGCCTTGCGGTAGCCGTCGCTGCCCAGCCCGATCAGCAGGTTTTCGCCCGACATCTGCCAGGCTTCCTGGATCAGCACGGAGCGGCCGACGAACGTGCCGGCCTTGGTCGGATCGCCCGAGACCACGGCATCGCCCACCCGCTGCTCGAAGGCGGCCGGCACCGGCCCCCCCAGGCCGACGTAGGCGACCACCACCAGGACTACCGGCAGGGCGATCGTGATCACCGTGCGGATGCGGGAGAAGGCGAGCACGAAGCCGATCGAGAGGATCGTCGCGGAAAAGGCGGTGAAGCTGGCGCTGTAGACCAGCCCGGCGACCACCACGAGCGCCAGCGGCACGGCGACGAAGGGACGCAGGCGCTTCTCGATCACGGCATGAAGCAGGAAGATCAGCGCGAAGACGCAGACGGCGCCGTTGGAGTTCGGCTCGCCGGTGAAGGCGCCGAGCCGTCCGTTGCCGGTGACGACGTACTTGTTGACGTATTGGTTGATCATGTCGCGGCTGAACAGGTTGACCAGGGCGACGCCGATCGCCTGCGATACCGCCACCCCCCAGATGTAGGCCACCGCGCAGCGGTGCAGCACGTGCGGCGAGCAGTTGGCCAGCACCATCGGGATCAGCAGGAGCGCGAAGGCATATTGCCCGCTCACCACGGGCCAGCGGGCGAAGTCGCCGTGGAATGTCGATCCGATCAGCATGCCGCCCAGCAGCATGACGATCCCGGCGACCCACAGGACCGACACCCGCCCCATCATCCTGGCATTCAGCCCGCGCGAAACCAGCATGAGCAGGATGCAGACGATCATGATCATGTCGGACATGGTCAGGTTGAACGCGGGAATGCGGCCGACCTGCCACCAGCTCAGGAAGAACGCCGCCGCCGGCAGCAGCACGCCGATGGCGCGATCGTAGGGAGACGCGGGCAGGCGCGCCGGCCGATATCCCTGCGCGGGTCCCTCAGGTCTCCGGGGCGGCTCCTGCGGGATCGCCGGTTGCGCCCCCTCGCCGGGGAACTGGGTAAGGATAGCGGCCATGGCGGCGATCATGGGCAGCCGGTCGCCTCAAGGCAAAGGCCAGTCCGAGCGATAGGCGGGCGCATAGATGTTAGCGCAAAAGGGTGACGCCGGACGCGGCGCTAAATCCAATTGGTAACTTGTACGCACTGGATGGGAGAGTCAGGTTTTACTGCGCGCATGGCTCCCCGGGCCCGTCAGACGGTGCGCGTTCGGCCCGCTGCTGGAGGACTAGGCATGACTGCGACGAAGCTGCCGAAGACGCGGACCGGGCGAATTCTTCCGGCCCGCCGCACCCTGGTCGTGGTGACGGGCCTGGGGCTGGCGGGGCTGGCCGTGCTGGCGGGGCTGGCGGGAACCGTCAGCGAGCGGGTCATGGCGGCCGCCCCGGTCGTGAGCGTACCGGGCGGCAAGAAGTCCTTTCCGGCCGCGACGGGCTACGGCGCCACCAGCGTCGGCGGGCGCGGCGGTCGCATCATCTACGTCACCACCCTGGCCGATTCGGGCGCCGGCTCCTACCGGGCCTGCGTAACGGCCACCGGGCCGCGCGTCTGCGTGTTCCGGGTAAGCGGGGTGATCCGCTTCACCCAGCGCCCGCCCTGGATAACGTCCCCCTATCTCACCATCGCCGGCCAGACCGCGCCCGGAGGCGGCATCACCCTGGCCCACGGCGGCGGCCGCAACGGGCTGACCCCGCTGGTCATCAAGGACACCCACGATGTCGTGGTGCGCGGCATCCGCGTGCGCAACGACCGCATCGGCGGCAACCGCGAGGCCGAGGACAGCATCACCATAGAAAAAAGCAGCCGCGTGGTGATCGACCATGTCAGCGCCTCCTGGGCGCGCGACGAGCTGATCAACGGCTACGACGACAACGACGAGATCACCATCAGCAATTCGATCTTCGCCTGGGGTATCCCCAGGCACGACAAGTGCGCGCTGCTGGCCAGCGATCCGGTGGACAAGCAGAAGCTGAGCTTCATCGGCAATCTCTGCGCCCATAACGGCGATCGCAACCCGGACATCAACTTCCCCAAGGGCTCCTGCGTGGAAGTGATCAACAACGTGCTCTACAATGCCTATTCGGAATTTGCCGAGGTCTGGGAAAGCTACGGCGGCAGCCCGGTCTCGATCGTGGGCAACAGCTTCATCGCCGGCAGCAACACCACCGCGCTGAGCCGCGGCGTCGCGCGCGAAACGCAGGGGTCGACAGGCATGGCCTCGATCTACCTCTGGGACAATGCCTTCCACGGCAACTTCAAGCACGTCAGCCCGGAAGTCGTCCCGGCGCAGATCCAGCAAGCGCCGTGCCCGCTCACGGTGCAGCCGATGAGCGCTTCGGCCGCTTACGATGCGGTGCTGGCCCGCGCCGGAGCGTTCCCGCGCGATGCCATCGACAAGCAGGCCGTCGCCGACGTCAGGAATCGCACCGGACGCATCGGCGAGCCGGTGCCCGCGATCCCCACCCCGGCGCCCGGCACCGCCTATGTCGACGACGACAAGGACGGCATGGACGACGCGTGGGAGCGGGCCAACGGCCTCGATCCCGCGCGCAACGACGCCTGGAGCGACAAGAACGGCAACGGGATCGAGAACTTCGAGGAATTCCTCAGCTACAGAGAGAAAGGTTTCGGGCTTTGAACAGTCTGGCGGGGCCGCTTGCGGCAGAGTTCAAGCGGGTCGGGACAGCCACGCCGGCAGGAACCGGATCGATGGTGCGGGCTCGAGGTCACTCTGGGGCCGAGGGGCAGGCCGAAGGGCCGCTTCGGATCTGCTTCCCCTTTGCCGGAGACGAACTGGGCGGCAGTCATGTCTCCGCGCGCGGGCTGATGGAAGCGCTCGACCCGGAGCGTTACCGGCTTCTGGTCGTGCCCGAAGTACCGGGCGGCACGATCGCGGACTTCTTCGCGGCTTTCGCGCAGGAAGCGGATCCAGCCCGCCCGCGCCGCTCGTTCGTGCCCGGCGCGCAATTCGGGATCGGCAAGGTGCTACGGGCGCTTCTCGGCGTGCCGCGCCGCGTGAACTTCCTGCGCCGGAACGCCATAGACATCGTGCACAGCAACGACGGGCGCAGCCATGCGAGCTGGGCCCTGGCGGCGCGACTAGCCGGAGCCCGGCTGATCTGGCACCATCGCGGCGACCCCGACGCGCGGGGCCTGCGCTATGTGGCGCCGCTGCTGGCCAACCGCATCTTCACCGTCTCCCGCTTCTCGCTTCCGGGCAGCGGGGCCTCGCGGGCGGGGGGCTCTGGAACGGGCAGGGGAAAGCCGGCCGCGGAAGTGGTCTACAGTCCCTTCGACACGGCGGTCACCGCCGACTGGGCAGCCATGCGAGGACGCATCGTCGAGGAAATCGGCTGTCCCCCCGACGCGGTGCTCTGCGGCTGGTTCGGCAATTTCATCCAGCGCAAGCGTCCGCTGGAGTTCGTCGCGGCGGTGGAGCGGCTGGCGGCCCTGATCGACCGGCCGGTCGTGGGCCTGATGTTCGGCGATCCGCGTAATACCGAAGTGGGAGAGGCGCTGCCGCAGCGCATCGCGCAAGTCTCGGGCCGGGCGGCAGTGCACATGATGGGCTTCCGCACGCCGGGCCACGAATGGCTGGCGGGCTGCGACCTGCTCATGGTGCCCGCCGCGCGCGAGCCGCTGGGGCGCACTCTGGTCGAAGCGATGCTGGTCGGCACGCCGGTCGTCGCCACGGATTCGGGCGGCAACCCGGAAGCGCTGGAAGGCGGCTGCGGCGTGCTCTGCCCGCTCGACGATCCTGAAGCGATGGCGCGGG
>NZ_ATHL01000037.1 GCF_000445125.1 Novosphingobium lindaniclasticum LE124 | reverse complement strand
TATTTATGAACATAGATTTTCTGTTGGGTTATTGAACACTAAAATATGTATACTAGCTATATATCTAGATATAAAAAGAGAGTGTACAGAAAATGGTTATTTTATGTACACTCTCATCTTTACTAATATATTTTAAATGTTATTAACAAAACTAATTTAATAAGAGTCAAGTATAGTTTACATATGTATAATGTTTGAAACATATCTCTAATTACTTTTTACTAATATCATTTAAAATGTCTCGCAATTCTTCAATTTCTTTGTTATTTAATTCTTCATTTTTCGCAAAATTTAGCACTAAACTTTTCATGTCCCCTCCATACAGTTTATTAAGAAAAGTTTTAGCAGTTTTCATTTTAATATCGTCTTCTTTAATATTTGATGAGTAAAAATAAATATTCTCTGATTTGTATCGTTTTATAATCTCTTTTTTATATAGTCTTGTGATTAATGTTCTAATTGTTTTATCGCTAACTTCTTTATATTTTTGAATTTCAACTACAATTTCATTAGCTGATACTGATTTTTTATCCCATATTATATTCATAACATCCCATTCAGCCATAGATATTTCAACTTGCTTATTGGCCATTTAAAACACCCATTTCTTTTAATATTTTTTCACTGATTAATTCAGCATTTTTCCCAGACGGGTTTCCATCTGATAAATGTGTAGCAAAATAATACTTATCATGATTTGTAATTACGTAACCTACAAACCACCCATTATTATACTTCCCGTTTACTATACCTGTACCTGTTTTCCCATACAGTTCATACTTTTCATTTTTCTTAATCAATAATGAAGAAGATAATTGAT
>NZ_ATHL01000036.1 GCF_000445125.1 Novosphingobium lindaniclasticum LE124 | reverse complement strand
AAATGAAGAAGGCGCGCCGCTCGTGCGAGCGGCGCGCCTTCATGCATCCAGACCAACCGACTCAGGTCAGCGGCACTTCACGCCGCCCCGGTCGATTTCGCGCCCGAGCAGGCCGCCGGCAACGCCGCCGATGATCGCGCCCAGGGTCTGGTCGCCGCGCCCCGCGATCTGGTGACCGGCCAGGGCACCGGCGCCGGCACCGATGATCAGGCCCGTCGTGCCGTTGTCCCGCTTGCAATAATAGCGCCCGTCGCCGCCGCGCCATACGCGGTCGTTCCTGCCGAGACGGCGGGGTTCGCGGTAGCGGCCGCGCGCATCGTAGACGTTGCGGTTGTAGCCCCGGTTGCGGTCGTAGCGGCCGCGATCGTGGCCACGGTCATAGCGGTCGCGGTCATAGCGGTCGCGGTCGTAGCGGTGCGGCGGATCGGCGGAAACCGGAGCGGCCATTGGGGCGACGGCCATGGCCATCGCCAGAGCCATCAGGATCTTTTTCATCGATCTATCCTTCCGAAAAGCGAAAATGCGAAATCGATAACGATCAGCATGCACCCTTGCTCCAGAACCCCGAATGAACCACGGCAGAAACCGGGGCGCGCCCGCAGCGGAGCGCAATCGCGCCGGGATCATTGCACCCGGCTGGCCGGAACGAAAGGACCAAGTGCATGATGCAACTCGATCTGGTGGATGTCTTCGCGACCGGGCCGCTGAGCGGCAATCCGCTGGCCGTCGTGCGCGGGGGCGAGGATCTGGATGCCGGGACGATGCTGCGCATCACGCGCTGGCTGGGATTTTCGGAGACCACGTTCCTGCTGCCACCGGTAGACCCGGCGGCCGACTACCGGGTGAGGATCTTCTATCCGGCCGGCGAACTGCCTTTCGCGGGTCACCCCACGCTTGGCAGCGCCCATGCCTGGCTCGCTGCCGGAGGCTCTCCCAAAGTGCCGGGACAAGTCATGCAGGAATGCGGTATCGGCCTTGTCGAGGTGCGGCAGGAGGGCGAGGAGCTTGCCTTTCGGGCGCCGCCGCTGGTGCGGTCCGGGCCGCTCGATGCATTAGATCTGGCGGAGACCATCCGTCTCTGCGGCGTCGATGCGCGGGATGTCGTGGCCGGTGTCCATGCCTCCAACGGGCCGGGCTGGAAGCTCCTCCACCTGGTGTCCGCCGAGGCGGTGCTGGCGGCGGAGCCGGTCCCGCGCGCGCCTATTCCCACGGATGTCGCACTGCTGGGCCCCTGCAAGCCCGGCGACGAAGCACAGTGGGAACTGCGCGCTTTCTTCGCCGATGCGGCGGGGCGGGTCTGCGAGGATCCGGTCACCGGCAGTCTCAATGCGGCCGTGGCGCAATATCTCTTCGCGGCGGGTCTGGCGCAGCGCGATTACGTCGCGGCTCAGGGCCGCAAGGTCGGCGCCGCGGGGCGGATACGGTGCCGCGAGGACGCCGAGGGTTCTATCTGGATCGCCGGCAACGTGGCGACCGTCTCGCGCGGTGGGGCCATGCCCCTGGCAACGTAGGCTTCTTTCGCCCCTCCCGCGCCGCGAACCTGCGACCGCCGCTGTGAGCGCCGCTGTGACCGCTGCCGTGACGCTGGGCGCGACCGGGCAGGTGTCGCCGGGGGCGCGGTTCGCGCTCCCGTTGACGAGAGGTCTCAGGCGTTGACCTGCCGGATCATCGGCGCCTGGTTGCGCCAGGTGTCCATCCAGTCGAGCACGTCGTCGTAGGGCATCGGCTTGCAGATGCCGTAGCCCTGCCCGGCGTTGCAGCCCAGCGAGACCAGCAGTTCCTGCGTCTCCGGCGTTTCCACACCCTCTGCCACCAGCGGAATGCCCAGGCTTTCGCAGAGCACCACAAGGCTGTTCACCAGTGACTGGTCGAACCGGCTTTCCGTGAAGCGCGAGATGAACGAGCGGTCGATCTTGATCTCGCTGATGGCGAATTCACGCAAGTAGCCGAACGAGGTGAACCCGGCGCCGAAATCGTCGATCGAGAGCGGGATCTTGTGCTCGTGCAGCCGCTCGATCACCCGTTTGGCCTGCGAGGGATTGGTGATCAGCGCGGTTTCGGTGAGTTCCAGCGTCACCCGTTCCGGGGCGATGCGGTGGCACTCGATCAGTTCGACCACGCTGTCCACGAACGTCGGCCGTTCCAGCATGCGGGCCGAGACGTTGATGGCGATGGCGGCGCCATCGACCTTGTGCTGGATGCGCGCGAACTGCGAGAGCACGGTGTCGAGACACTGGTTGGTGAAGGTCTCCAGCAGGGGCGACTGCTCGACGGTGCGGATGAGCTGGTCTGCGGGGATATTGCCGCTGCGGGGGTGCCGCCAGCGTACCAGCGCCTCGAAGCCGAGCACGCGCCCGTCGCGCAAGTCCACCTTGGGCTGCCAGTGCCATTCCAGCGCATCGTGCGAGATCGCCTGGTCGATCTCCTCCAGCATGTCCTTGGGATCGAAAGTCGGGGCGGCGGGCAGGTTGTCGCGGCTGGCTACCAGCTTGTCTAGCCCGCGCTTGGCGGCATACATGGCGTCGTCGGCGGCGGAGAGCAGGCCGGTCGGCGTATAGCCGCGCTGCGGGCACATGGCGATGCCGATCGAGGCGCCGACATGGAGGATGCGGTTCTCGTGGACGACGGGCTGCTCGATCACGCGCGCCAGCTTGCCGGCGAGCGCCGTCGCTGTGTCGTAGTCGGGCACGTCCTGGAGCAGGAGCGCGAACTCGTCGCCGCCCAGACGCGCCACCGTATCGACTTCGCGCAGATGGCCGCGCAGCCGCCGACCTACGGTGGTGAGCACCACGTCGCCGGCGGCATGGCCGAAGTTGTCGTTGATTTCCTTGAAGCGGTCGAGGTCGATCATCATCACCGCGAAGGAGCCGCCGTTGCGCCGGGCGCGGGCGCAGGCCTGACCGAGGCGGTCGAACAGCAGGGTGCGGTTGGGCAGGTCGGTCAGGGGATCGTGGAGGCTGCGATGAGTCAATTCCTCCTCCGTGCGCCGAAGGTCCTGCCGATACTTGCGCCAGGCGATGCCTTCCTCGACCGAGGCGGCGACCCGCTCGGGCGAAAGCGCGCGCTTGGTGAGGTATTCCGTCATGCCGGCCTTGATCGAATCCGCCGCCACCTGTTCGTCGACATTGCCGGTGACTGCCACGATCGGGCAATCCTGATCCACTTCGGCGCGGATCGTCGGCACGAGGTCACGGCCGTCACCGTCCGAAAGTCCGAAGTCGAGGAAGACGATGTCGAGCGAAGGCTCGGCATGGCGGATGATCTGAAGCGCCTCGGCTTGCGAACTGGCCTCGATCACGTTGATCGGGCGCGGGCCGCGCTGGAGCATGCGGATCAGGCGTTCCCGGTCGACATCGTCGTCGTCCACCACCAGGGCCTGGATCTCGGTCTTGCCGTTGTGCATATATTCCATCGATCTGAAATCCTTCGAGGTTGGACGGGCCGTGAGGCTGGCTCAGGGCTGGGTTCGGAGGGGCCTGCTTCAAGGCAGGTTCTGGGTCGTCGCGTACTTGGTGATGAACTGGGCGAGTTGGGCGAACTGCGGGCCGACGGCGGACTTCACCATGTAGCCGGCGACATGCTCGTCGTAGGCGCGCGAACGGTCCTGATCGCGCGAGCTGGTGCTGAGGATGAACACCACCGTGCGCTTCAGTTCGGCGTCGGCGCGGAGTTCTTCCAGGAACTGGAACCCGTCCATGTTCGGCATGTTGAGGTCGAGCAGGACGATCACCGGCGTGTCGACATGCTTGCCGGGATGGCGCCCGCGCAGGATCTCCAGGGCTTCGCGGCCATCCGCGGCCACCTCGCTGCGGCACGGAACGCTGTAGCGCCTGAAACTACGCAGGACGCCTTCGAGCGCGACGTCGTCGTCATCGACGACGAGCACCGTATAGTCGAACCGCGCGCTGTCCCGGACAAGGGTGGTCGTACCTTTGTCGTCAGTCATCCTCGTTCTCCTTCAGCAGGATCCGGGGCCAGTGGATTTCGAACGAAGCACCGCCAAGCGCGCCGGGCGAGCGGACGGTGACCATGCCGCCATGGGCGTTGATCATGCGCCGGGTGAAGGCGAGACCGACGCCGTCGCCGCTGGTGCCGGGGGAGGCCCGGTGAAACAGCTTGAAGATGCGCTCCTCGTTGCCGGGCGTGATGCCCTCGCCGTCGTCGTCGACGGTGAAGACCGAGAAGCGACCTTCCTCGCGCATGGCGATGCGGATGCGGCCGACGCGGCTGCCGTGGTGCTTTACGGCATTGCCGATGAGATTGCGCAGCGAGGTCGCCAGCGGCGCGCGCGGGGCGATGATGTCGCCGCCCTGAATATCGACTTCGACCGAAAAGCTGTCCGGGACGAGGGCGAGGCCCAGCGCCTCCTCGACCAGTTCGGCGGGGGAGATCGCCTCGGTATGGCGTTCGCGCACACCGGCGCGGGCGTAGTCGAGCAAGTCGTCGATCATCCGCTCGGCGCGGGCGATCCGCAGGGAAATCCGTTCGAAGTTGTGCTGCACGTCCTCCGGCAGCGCGACGTCGCTCAGATCCTCGCGGATCCAGGTGACGAGGTCGGCGATGCCGCGCAGCGGCGAGCGCAAGTCGTGGCTGGCGACATACGTGAATTCTTCCAGTTGCGCATTCGTCTGCTGGAGCGCGCTCTCGCCCCGCTTGCGCGAGGAAATGTCGCTGACGATGGCCATGAACATCGGTTGCGCGCCGTTTTCGAGCTTGGTCAACGCAATCTCGATGGGGATCTCCTGCCCGGAGCGATGAAGACCGGTGAGATCGCGGCCGGACCCCATCATGCGCGAACTGGGGGCCTGGACGTAGCCTGCGGCATGTTCGCGATGCGCTTCGCGGTAGCGGGGAGGCAGCAGCGTCTCCAGAGGCTGGCCGACCAGGTCTTCGCGCGGATAACCGAACTCGGCCGCGAGCGCGGCATTGACCTGGACGATGCGCTGCCGGCTGTCGACGACGAGGGCGCCGAGCGGCAGGTTCTCGAAGATCTGGGAAAAGCGCTTTTCGGCGACGGCTTGGCGGGTGAGGCTCTGGAAATAGAGGATCGCGCGTTTGTCGAACTCGCCGGGGGACGAGGCGAGCGTCAGTTCCACGGTCTGCTCCATGCCTTCCAGCGCCTTGATCCTGACCACCCGTGTCCAGGAGGGCCGGGCCTCGACCGGGGCGGCGAAGAAGACTTCCAGCATCTGCTGGAGCAGTTCGGCATCGCCTTGGGACAGCCACACGAAAGCCAGGGTGAGCCGAAGGGCCGCCGGATCGTTCTCTCCCAGCATCGCCGCCAGTGCAGGGTTGGCCCAGGAGATCACGCCGGACCGGTCGATGATCATGGCGCCGATCGGCGCATGGGTCAGTGCGACATGCACATCGGCCTGGTTCTGGAGCGCTACCGTCACGACAAGTCCCTTCGCAGTGCAAAGACCGACATCCCGGGAAGGGAGGCGGCGTTACCGTGCGACCGGGAGGTCGTGCGCGTTCATCGGCGACGCGGCGATCGGCCTTCCGCAATCCCGTCTAGGGTGCAGCCGTTTGCGCGAGACGAAGGAGGCTTTCCGGGTTTGCCCTTATTCATCAGGGCCGGCGCTGCGTTCGATCGGCGCTATTGCGTGTCAGAGCGTGACGAACTTGCCCGCGCCGCGGTCCTTGCGCACCTTGAGGCCGTTGAAAACCGAGCCGTTCATGGTGATCCATACGCCGTTTGCCGCCGACTGGCAGCAGGCGAAGGCCATGCCGAGATTGAACGCCGCATCGCTTTCGGCAAAACGGGCCGGGGCAAGCGCGCCCGTCAGCACGATCGTCCTGCCCCGCAGGTCCGCGAGCACTTTGGCCGTCTCGGTCATGGTGTCGGTACCGTGGGTGATGACGACATGAGTCTCGGGCGCGGATGCGACGATGGTGCGGATCGCGGCGCGGTCTTCGTCGGTCAGTTCCAGGCTGTCCTTGCGCATCAGTTCCACCACCCGCACCGGATGCGCGACCCGCGCGATCTTGAGCAGCTTGTCGATCACGCTTTCGGCGATCTGATATTCGCTGAGCGCATCGAAATACTGCTTGTCGAACGTGCCGCCGGTGGTGACGACGAGGATCGGCGAAAGGGCGGGGCTGTTTTCCATGCCCGCCATTTCCTATTCCGATGCGCCGGGGTCAAGCCATTCCGGCGGCTCGCCCGGCTTGCGGGCAAGGCGCGCGGGGCCAGTCGATCAGGCCGATCAGGTCGTCTACGAAAGCCTCGCGCTCTTTGAGGGTAGGGCGCCGGGGCCGCATGAGAATGTCCGAACGATAGCCCACGAGCGCGGATACCGTCACCTGCGTCAGCCGCTCGGCTTCTTCCTGGGTGAACTGGGTCGCATAGAATTCGGTCACGCAGCCGCGAAACCGCTGGGGACCGCGCTCGTAGAACATCTCGTTGATTTCCGGAAAGCGCTCGCCCTCGCTCACGACGAGGCGGAACAGCTGCACTGAATTCTCGCGCAGCAGGCAGTCGATGAAGCGCAGGCAGGCACGCCGCAGCGCGGGGAACGAGAATGTCTGACCTGTCAGCACTTCGTTCACATCCTGCGCGAAGCTATCCACCTTGTTGTCTACCACGGCCGCGAAAAGGTCCTCCTTCGATCCGAAGTGCGCCCATAGCGTCGCCTTCGAGCCGCCCAGTTCGTCTGCGATGGAGGACATCGTAGTGGCGGCATAGCCGCGATCGAAGAAGGATCTTGTCGCCACCTCCACGATCGCCGCCCGCTTCTTCGCCTTGTTGAGTTCTCTCTTGCCCATATTTTCTGTCATAGTGGTACTGGCTGGTACACTTTTACGTTGACAGATGCAAGGCGCGGTCCGATAAAAACTGTACCGATGAGTACGATCACTATCTCCCGAGTCGCGGCAGCTTCCATGCTGACCGTAGGCCTTTCGCTGTCCGCCTGCGCCGTGCCCGACCTCGGGCCGAAGCCGCAGATGCGGGCTCCTGCAACCTTGGACAGCACGCAGTCGTTGATGGCCACCAACGATGCCGCTTGGCCGCAGCAGCAGTGGTGGACCGCCTATGGCGACGCCCAGCTCGATGCGCTGGTGGCAGAGGCGCTGGCCAGTTCGCCCGACGTGGCCCAGGCTCAGGCTCGCATCCTGCAGGCGCGCGGCGCCGCACTGGTCGCCGGAGCCTCGACGCTGCCGACCCTCAACGGGCAGGGCTCCGCCGGCGGGACCAAGCAAAGCTACAACAACGGTATTCCGGCCGAGTTCGTGCCCAAAGGCTGGAAGAGCACCGGCGATCTGGCACTGTCGGGCGATTTCGACCTCGACCTCTGGGGCAGGAACCGCAAGCAGCTCGCCGCCGCGACGTCGGAGCAGTACGCCGCCGAGGCGGACGCCCGCCAGGCCGAGCTGATGATCTCCTCGAACGTGGTCTCCTCCTACTTCGACCTTGCCCGCCTGGTGGCGCGGGGCGAGGCGCTGAAGGAAGCGGTGAAGGCGCGCGAGGCGATGGTCACGCTCAGCGACCAGCGCAACCGGCAGGGCCTCGACAGCGAACTGCCGCTGCGCCAGTCGGAATCGCTGGCGGCCTCGGCCCGGGCCCAGCTTTCGGCCAATGACGAGCAGATCCTGCTGCGCCGCCATGCGCTTGCGGCGCTGCTCGGCGCCGGGCCGGATCGCGGCCTTGCCATCGTGCCCACTTCGATCACCAGCCTGCCGGTCACGCCGGTTCCCGCCGATGCCGGGATCGGTCTCGTCGGCCGCCGCCCGGACATCGTCGCCGCGCGCCTGCGCGCGGAAGGTGCCGGCAAGCGGATCGATGCCGCCAAGGCCGCCTTCCTCCCCGACATTTCGATCAGCGGGCTGTTCGGGCTCCAGTCGCTCGGGCTGTCGAACCTGTTCAAGAGCGGCTCGACTTACGGCAACGCAGGCGGCGCGATCAGCCTGCCGATCTTCCAGGGCGGCCGCCTCAAGGGCGAGTATACCCGCGTGCGCGGCGCCTACGATCTGGCCGTTGCGGACTACAACGGCACCGTGATCGGGGCGCTTCAGGATGTGGCGGATGCGCTGGCAACCCGCAATGCCGCAGCCGAGCAGGAGCAGGCTTCGGCCGATGCGCGCGACAAGTCGGCTCGCGCCTACGACATCGCAATGAAGCGCTACAAGGGCGGCCTCGGCAACTATCTCGACGCGCTGAGCGCCGAAACCACCGCTCTCGATGCGCGGCAGGCCGCCGTCGATGCCCATTTCCGGACCCTCGCCAGCGAAGTCGCGCTCAAGCGCGCGCTGGGTGGCGGTTACGAAGACATTTCAAGCAAGAAGGCTCCCGAGTGATGAGTGACGAACAGAACAACGAGCAGGGCTCCGGGAGCGTGCTTGGCAAGAGCAAGCGCAAGCCGCTGCTGATCGGCCTTGCCGTGGGCGTCGCGGCGATCGGCCTGCTCTACTTCGCCTACGACACCTTCATCGGCAGCCGCTCGGTCTCGACGGACAATGCCTACGTCGGCGGTGATAATGCGCAAGTGACTCCGCTGACTTCGGGCCGTGTGGTCGAAGTGCTCGTCACCGATACCCAGCCCGTCCGCAAGGGCCAGCTGCTGTTCCGCATCGAGGATTCGGACCAGCGCATCGCGCTTGCCCAGGCCGAGGCGGAACTCGCCGCGGCGCAGCGCCGCTACGGCCAGTCGCTGGCGCAGAACCGGGCGCTCGGCGCTTCGGCGGATGCCAGCGAAGCCCAGATCAACTCCGCCAAGGCCAGCGTGGCCTCGGCCGAGGCGACCCTGACCAAGGCCAGGACCGACTTCGCCCGCCGACAGGCGCTGGTCGGCAGCGGTGCCGTTTCGGGTGACGAACTGACGACCGCGCGCCAGCAGCTTGTCTCGGCGCAGGCCTCGGCCAGCGAGGCCCGCGCCATGCTCGCCCAGATGCAGGCCGCCGCCGTCAGCGCTCGCCGCCAGGAAGACGCCGCCGTCGCGCTCACCAAGGGCACGAGCGACACCACGGCGCCGGAAATCCGCCAGGCCCAGGCCAAGCTGGATCAGGCGAAGCTGGACCTCGAACGCACTATCGTCCGCGCCCCGATCGACGGCGTGATCGCCAAGCGGGCCATTCAGGTCGGCCAGAAGGTCCAGGCCGGCGGCGTGGCGATGACCGTGGTTCCAGTCGGCCATCTCTTCGTTGACGCGAACTTCAAGGAAACCCAGCTCGGCAAGGTCCGCCCCGGCCAGAGCGCCACGCTCAAGTCCGATTTCTACGGCGGCGACGTGGTCTATCATGGCAAGGTGATCGGCTTCGCCGGTGGCACCGGCTCCGCCTTCTCGCTGATCCCCGCGCAGAATGCGACCGGCAACTGGATCAAGGTAGTCCAGCGACTGCCCGTCCGTATCGAGCTTGATCCCAAGGAGCTTCAGGCCCATCCGCTGCGCATCGGCCTGTCGATGGACGCCGAGATCGAACTGACGGACGCCGACTGATGGCCGGCGCTCCTGCTGCACCGGCGGCCGAGGCTGCCGGGGCAAGCGACGTCACGTTCACGGGAGCGAAGTTGCTCATCGCCGGCTTCCTGCTGGCGATGGCCAATTTCGTCGTCGTGCTCGACCTGACGATCGCCAACGTCTCGATCCCGCACATCTCCGGCGGCCTGGGTGTCTCGGTCACCAACGGCACCTGGGCGATCACGTCCTATGCCGTGGCCGAGGCGATCTGCGTGCCGCTGACGGGCTGGCTTGCCGGGCGCTTCGGCAGCTTGCGCGTGTTCCTGCTCTCGCTGGTGGGCTTCGGCCTGTTCTCGGCGCTTTGCGGCATCGCGCATACTTTCCCGCTGCTGGTCGTGTTCCGCCTGGGGCAGGGCTTCTGCGGCGGCCCGCTGATGCCGCTGACGCAGACCCTGCTGCTGCGGATCTTCCCCAAGCACATGCACCCCCGCGCCATGGCCATGTGGGCGATGACCGTCGTCACCGCGCCGATCGCCGGACCGATCGTCGGCGGCTACATCTCCGACAACTGGTCGTGGGAATGGATCTTCTTCATCAACGTACCGATCGTGATCGTAGTCTTCTTCGGCCTCTTCACCATGCTGCGCGGCGTGGAGACGCCGACCCGCAAGCTGCCGATCGACGTGGTGGGGCTGGGCCTGCTGATCGCCTGGGTCGCATCCTTCCAGATGATGCTCGACCTCGGCCGCGAGCACGACTGGTTCGGCTCGCCCTTCATCGTCGCGCTGGCGGTGATCGCGGCGATCTTCTTCATCGCCTTCATCATCTGGGAACTGACCGAGGAACATCCGGTGGTGGACCTCAAGGTCTTCCGGCACCGGGGATTTTCCGCGGCGACTTTCTCGCTGACCATCGCCTTCGGCACGTACTTCGCCTCGGTGGTCATCATCCCGCAGTGGCTCCAGACTTCGATGGGCTACACCGCCACCCAGGCGGGCGAGGCCATGGCCTTCTCCGGCGTGCTGGCGGTGGTGGCCTCGCCTTTCGTGCCCAAGCTGATGCAACGCTTCGATCCGCGCTTGCTGGTGTTCCTTGGCATTTCCTGGATCGGCATGTGCGCGATCTTCCGCACCAGCTGGTCGACGGACGTGACGTTCTGGACGATTTCCTGGCCGCAACTCGTGCAGGGCATCGGCGTCTCGCTGTTCATGGTGCCGCTGACCACGATCAGTCTCGCCTCGGTTCGTCCGGACGAGACAGCCGGTGCGGCCGGCATCGCCAACTTCGGCCGAACGCTGGCGAGCGCCGTCGCCACGGCCCTGGTCACGACCACCTGGGACGACATGTCGCGCGCCAATGGGGCGGACATGGCCGCCTCGATGAACGGGGCGCAGCGGACGATGGAGCAGCTTCAGAACGCCGGTTTTTCGGCTGAACAGGCACGCCAGACCCTGGCCAACCTCGTAGCGGGGCAGGGGACGGCGCTCGGCACCGTCCATGTCTTCGCGCTTTGCGCCGTGCTGCTGTTCATCGCAGCCTGTACGATCTGGATTGCGCCGCGACCCCCGCGCGGTGCGAAGCCGGCTTCGGGCGGGCACTGATCCCCGGGAACTCCTGAAGGTCCAGCCCGAAGCAAGCGAGCCGCCGACGCCATCTCCTCCGGCGTCGGCGGCTTTCGTGTGTCTTAGGAGGCGGCGAAGCTGCGGCGCACCAGGCGCGGCAGAACGGCAAGCTGGCCGATCGCGCGAAGCACGAAGAACAGGGTGAAGGCAGCCCAGAGGCCGTGGTTGCCGAAGGGATGGAGCAGCCAGAGCAGAAGCCCGTAGATCGCCATGGCCGCGAGCATCGTGACCATCATCGCCTTGGTCCACCCCGCACCCACGAAGACCCCGTCGAGAACATAGGCCGATACGCCCAGGAGCGGCAGCAGGATCAGCCACGGAGCGTAAGCCTCAGCGGTCGCCCCCACCTGCGGATCCGTGCTGAACGCCGCCGCGAGAGTCGCTCCCCCAAGGGCATAGGCAAGCGTGACGGCCAGCCCCATGACCCCGCCCCACAGCAGCGCCGTCCGGACGGTCGCGCGAAACCGGTCCCGGTCCTGCGCGCCGAGGGCCTCGCCGCAGAGCACTTGCGCGGCGCTCTCGAACCCGTCGAGCAGCAGGGTCGCCAGCATGAAAAGTTGGAACAGGATGCCGTTGGCCGCCAGAGTGACCGGCCCGGCCTGCGCGCCGCTGCGCGCGAAAGCGAGGAGCGCCGCCGTCAGCAGCAAGGTGCGCAGGAACAGATCGCGGTTGAGGGCGAAGAGGCGGGCAAGCTCGCTGCGCCGCCATGTCGCGCGGCGCGTCGCCGCCACGAAGGCGGCGCGCGCTTTGGGACGGCGCAGCACCAGAGCGGCGAGAACCGCGAACTTGAACAGTTCGGACGAGAAGGTCGCCGTCCCAACGCCGGTAACGCCCCACCCGGCAACCAGCACGAGCAACAGGTCCAGCGCGATGTGGACCACGTTCGCGGCGATCTCGACCGCCAGGACATGGCGCACCAGTCGCTGGCCGATCAGCCATCCGACCAGGACGCAATTGCCCAGCCACAGCGGCCCGGCCCAGTAGCGGATGCCGATATAGCTTCCGGCACTTTCGCGTAGTGGGCCTTGCGCTTCCAGCAGGTCGAGGCCGAGCGGAACCAGCAGCGGCATCAGGCACAGCAGCAGGGCACCCAGACCTATGGCCACGACCATGGCGCGAGCAAGCGTCTCTGCCTGGCCGTCAGCTTCGCCCCGTCCGGTGCCCTGGGCGGTAAGCGCTACGGTGCTGGTGCGCAGGAAGTTGAAAACGTTGAGCAGACCCATCATGTACTTGGCGCCGAGTTCCACCGCGCCTTGCGCCGGAGCGTCGCCCAGGCGGCCGATCGCCCACATGTCCGCCAGCCCGAACAGCGCGGTGGCGACATTGGTGAGCATGGCGGGAAAGGCGATCGACCAGAGCAGCCGGGCCTGGCTTTTCGCGGACTTGAGAGAGCGCTGCATCGAGAGTGGTCCGCCGCTGAAGGAGGCCTGCGGCTAATCGTGCAGGACGCAAGAGGCAAGCGCGGGCGTGCCCGGCTGTTGCTGCCTGACCGAATCGCGGATCGACGGGGCGCGAATCGGTGATGGCAATTTCTGCTGCAAAAGGTGCAAGTTCGCTTGCTGCATCTGCGAACAGGAGGCTGGATCAATCGCGGACGAAGCGATCTCCCGGCCTGCACAATGCAGGCCGGGGATGATAAAATCGAATGTCTGGATAATGTTGCACCAGCGAAGATTCGGCGCGCCGGAAAGAAATTACCTTCCCTCCCGGCGCGCTCTCTCCCAACACCGGTAAAGCCGCAAGCGACCTTTCGCCAAGCACTCTGCAACAGTTTTGCGCAATCTCAAAGCGGAATTGCATGAACGCCGCTTGATTCGGCAGGCGAGCGGTAGCGGATGTATGAAACCGGGATCGAACTTCGTCCGCTTGGACCGGGGCGACTGGAGCACTTGGTCGAGGCCGGGCCGCCTGGTTTCCGCTCCCCGATTAGACGGATCGCATCCGGCTCCCGACCAGCGCGAGGCGCTGGCCGCGGACATAGGAGACGTCTGCCGGGCGAGCGATCGTCGTGTGACCTGGGGAGGCTTACAGCGGCGCTATCCGCTCCAGCATCCGCTCGATGTCGGCCGGACGCGCCAGGTCGGTTCCGGCGCGCAGGACCGCAGCCGATCCGGCCGCCATGCCCCGGCGAAAGGCTTGCAATTCATCGTCGCCCCGGCAGAGCGCATGCACCATCGCCGCGACGAAGCTGTCTCCCGCCCCGACGGCGCTGGCGGCGTCGATCTTGAGCGCGGGCAGGAACACCGGGCCGCCCGCGCGCGCGAGAACCGCGCCTTCGTGACCCATCGTCACGGCGACGAGGCGGGCCTTGCCGCTTTCGACGATCTCCATGGCGGCATTGCCGATCGCCGCGACATCCTCGAGCTTGCGGCCGACATATTGCTGCAACTCCCCCTGGCTCGGCTTGATCAGCAGGAGCCCGCCTTCGGCAATCCCGGCCGCCAGTGCCTTGCCTGAACTGTCGAGCACCACCTGGCGGCCGCGCTGCCGCATCATGCGCGACACGCGGGCATAATAGTCGTCCGGCACGCCGGGCGGCAACGAACCGCTCAGCACCATGACGTCGCAATCGGCTTCGGCAAGCTGGTCGAGGCAGTCCTGCCACTCGGCCTCGCTGACGTGCGGACCGGCCGGCGTGAAGCGATACTCCTTGCCGGTATCGTGTTCCAGAACGTCGGCGGCGACCCGTGTCGGACCGGCGATGGCGATGCGCGTGCGGACGAGTCGATGCAGGTCGATCAAACCGTCCAGCGCCGGTCCTGTCGCACCGCCGGAGAGATAGAAGCACCGCGCATGACCGCCAAGCCGCGCAAAGACCCGGGCCACGTTGATCCCGCCGCCGCCGGGAGCATAGTGCTCGTTGTCGGTGCGCATCTTGTGGGTGTGCCGGACTTTGCCGACATCGTAGGACACGTCGATCGTAGGGTTCATCGTCAAGGTGGCGATGGTCTTCATCAAGACGGCTCCTGGATGCACGGGAGAGAGGTTGATGCCCGCGTTTCTCTTCAATCGCAAAGCATTCGGCCGGTTCCTTCGGGTCGGTCAGGTCTTGCGGGACGACATCCCGGCAAACTCCAGCATGGAGCCGGGCTGCGGCCTGCCGAACAGGAAGCCCTGACCCTGGGTACAGCCTTCGGAGCGCAAGTATTCCCGCTCGACGTCGCTTTCGATCCCCTCTGCCGCGACGGCCAGGCCCAGGCTGCGGCCCAGGCCGATCACCGCGCGGATCACCGCGCGCGAACTGGCTTCCTCGTGCAGATTGAGAATGAAGGACTTGTCGATCTTGATCTTGGTGAACGGGTAGTTGAGCAGGTAGCTCAGCGAGGAATAGCCGGTGCCGAAGTCGTCGAGCGAAATGCCGATGCCGAAGGCGCGCAAGTTGCGGATGATCGCGGCGGGACGGGGACCTTGCTCCATCAGCACGGCCTCGGTGATCTCGAGTTCGAGCCGCCCGGCATCGAGGCCGGAATTGGCCAGGGCATTGATGACGGTGCTCAGCAGGTTGCCGTTGCGGAACTGCACGGGGGAGACGTTGACGGAGACACGTATCTGCTCGGGCCACCGCGTCGCCTCGCGGCAGGCGGTCTGCAGCACGAAGCGGCCCAGCTTGTCGATCAGGCCGAGTTCCTCCGCCAGCGGCACGAAGACTTCGGGCGAGACCTGTCCGCGCTCCGCGTGGTTCCAGCGCAGCAAGGCCTCGCAGCACTCTACCGCGCCGGTCTCCAGGTTGAGCAGGGGCTGATAGTACACTTCCAGTTCGCCCTCCTGGACGGCCTTGCGCAAGTCGGTTTCGAGCCGGCTTTTGGCCTGCGCGGCTTCGTCCATCGCGACTTCGAAGCTGCGACAACTCCCGCGACGCTCCGCCTTGGCGGCATAGAGCGCGAGATCGGCGTAGCGCATCAAGGTTTCGGGGTCGCTGCTGTCGAACGGCGCCGCCGCGATGCCGACGGTGGCGCCGATATGCAGGGTGTTGCCGTGGATGTGGAAGGGCTCGCAAAGCCTGGCGACGATCGCCTTGCTGACGAGTTCGGCATGGGTGCGGCTCGACCCGCTGAAAATGACGGCGAATTCGTCGCCCCCGATACGGCAGAGCAGGGCGCCGGGCGGGACCAGCTCCCGCATCCGCCGGGCAGCGTCGGTGAGCAGGGCATCGCCGAAGTGGTGGCCATAGGTGTCGTTCACGGTCTTGAAGTTGTCGAGATCGATCAGGCTCAGCGTGACCGTCTCGGCCGGAGAGGCGCTTCCGACCCGATCGCGCAGCCGTTCGCGGCAATGCGACCGGTTCGCCAGGCCGGTCAGTTCGTCATGCCGCGCCATGTGTTCCATGCGCCGCTCGATGCGTCTGCGTTCGGTGACGTCGAAGATCGACGCGATCGTCACCTGCCGTTCGTCCAGCACCGAGACGTGGGTGGAAACGTTCGCCTCTACCGCTTCGCCGCCGCGTTTCACCATCTGCCAGCAGGCATCCCCCGCAGGCGTGTCGCCTTCGAGCATTCGGGCGGCGGCGGGCCATTCTTCGCCCGAGAAGACGCGGCGGGTGTCGAGGCCGTCCATCTCCGGCGGCGTAAAGCCGAACAGGCGGCAGGCGGAAGCATTGGCTTTCAGGATCTTGCCCGTTTCAGGGTCGTGAACCAGCATGGCCAGGGGGTTGCGATCGAAAAGCCGGCGGAAGCTCTCTTCCTGGCGCTTGAGCTCGGTGATGTCGACCCGCAGGCCGATCGAGCCGCCGTCTTCGGTCTTGCGCTCGTCGATCAGGATGCAGCGCCCATCGGCAAGGCGCTGCTCGTGACGCGCGGCAGGCTCATCGATCAGCCGCAAGCGTTGGCGGAGCCATTCCTCCTCGCGGCCGATCGCCTCGGGATAATCCCCGCGCTCGATGCCGACCCGCAGCGTATCCGCCAGCCGGGCACCAGGCTCCAGCAAGTCCGCGGAGCGGCAGTAGATCTCCTCGTACTTGCGGTTCCACAGCAGGTATCGGCCGTCTTCGTCCAGAAAGACCACGCCTTGCGGCAGCACTTCGATGGCTTCGCGCAGCCGCCGTTCCGCACGCGACATGGCCGCCAGGGCGGCGTCGAGCGTCTCAGGCTGTGCTTCGCCTTCTAAGGGTTCGTTTTCTTTCTGCAATGTCCATACCAGCCAACGAGCCCCAACCCTTGGTTTTCCTTAGCCTGCAAGGCGTTAATTTTTCTCTCGGCGCAAATCGGCGGGCTGGAGTGATACCGCAGCATCGCCGCAAAGCTGTAAATTAGGGCGTAAACTCATAAATGGCGCCATCGAGAAGGCAAAATGGTTCAGCGCGAGGAAGGAAGCCCCAGGGATACTTCCGTATTTCAAGGTTTCCTGACGAAGCGATGGACCATTTTGCGTTAAATTCGAAGGAACGCCCAAATGGCTTCCATCTCGAACCGAACCGACCTTGGAGGGGCAGCCCGCCCGCCCGGCGGCCGCCTCGGCCCGAGCTGTTCGCCATTTGGACGCCTCGGTGGTGCCATTTATGAGTTTATGCCCTAACCAGTGCGAAAAAGCCCGCCGCACCGGAATGCGACGGGCTGGCTTTCCTCCCCAGGAAAACGCTTCAAGGTTGCCGACCCCCAGGGGCCGGTTCCGGTCTCCGCCTTATCGGTGGCGGTGTTCCGGCAGTTCGTTCAGTCAGCGCCGCGTGGCGCTTCCCAGCCGATGGTACAGGTTCGAATACGTCGAGCTGACCGGATCGTCCTCATGCGCGCGCATGTAGTAGAGCACGGCTTCCTGCAGCAGCTTGAAGTCCTGGTTCGAAAGTACCGCGCGGGCGCGGGCCGGTTCGGCGGTCATCATGGTCATAGTACCTTCCTTTCCTTGCTTGGCGGCCCCGGAACCATCCCGGCGACCTTTGAATTTGGGGGCGAACCGGTTCCCCGCTGCCTCGGGCAGCGAATTGGTTCCCCCGCTGCCTCAGGCAGCGAATTGGTTCCCCCCGCTGCCTCAGGCAGCGAATTGGTTCATCGTATTGTGCGTGCCGCCGGCCTTGAGCGCGGCCTCGCCGGCGAAGTATTCCTTGTGGTCGTCGCCGATATCGGAGCCGGCCATGTTCTGGTGCTTCACGCAAGCGATGCCCTGGCGGATCTCCTGGCGCTGCACGCCCTTGACGTAGCCGAGCATCCCGGCCTCGCCGAAGTACGCCCGCGCCAGATTGTCGGTCGACAGGGCCGCCGTATGATAGGTCGGCAGCGTGATGAGGTGGTGGAAGATGCCGGCCTCGCGCGCCGCATCCTTTTGGAAGGTGCGAATGCGCTCGTCGGCCTCGTCCGCCAGCGCGGTGCCGTCGTAGTCCACGCTCATCAGCTTGGCCCGGTCGTACCCCCGCAGGTCCCGGCCTTCCGCTTCCCAGGCGTCGAAGACCTGCTGCCGGAAGTTCAGCGTCCAGTTGAAGCTGGGCGAGTTGTTGTAGACCAGCTTGGCGTTCGGGATCGCCTCGCGAATGCGTCGGACCATCCCGCCGATCTGGCCAATATGCGGCTTCTCGGTTTCGATCCACAGCAGGTCCGCGCCGTTCTCCAGAGCATGGATGCAGTCGAGCACGCAGCGATCCTCGCCGGTTCCGCTGCGGAACTGGTAGAGGTTCGAGGGCAGCCGCTTCGGACGCATCAGCTTGCCGTCCCGCGTGATGAGAACCTCGCCGTGGCCGAGTTCGCCCGCGGCGACTTCCTCACAGTCAAGGAAGCCGTTGTAGCGGTCGCCGATGTCGCCGGGCTCGCGGGTGAAGGCGATCTGCTTGGTCAGCCCGGCGCCGAGGGAGTCGGTGCGCGCCACGATCAGGCCCTCGTCGACGCCCAGTTCCATGAAGGCGTAGCGGACGGCGCGGATCTTCGCGATGAAGTCCTCGTGCGGGACGGTGACCTTGCCGTCCTGATGGCCGCACTGCTTCTCGTCCGACACCTGGTTCTCGATCTGGATGCAGCAGGCGCCGGCCTCGATGAACTTCCTGGCGAGCAGGTAGGTCGCCTCGGCATTGCCGAAGCCGGCGTCGATATCGGCTATGATCGGCACGACATGGGTTTCGTGGTTGTCGATGGCATGTTCGATGCGCTTGGCTTCGATCTCGTCACCGGCGGCGTGTGCCTTGTCCAGATCGCGGAACAGCATGCCGAGTTCGCGGGCGTCCGCCTGGCGCAGGAACGTGTAGAGTTCCTCGACCAGCGCGGGGACCGAGGTCTTCTCATGCATCGACTGGTCGGGCAGAGGCCCGAACTCGCTGCGCAGCGCCGCGACCATCCAGCCCGAGAGGTAGAGGTAGCGCCCTTTCGTGGTGCCGAAGTGCTTCTTGATGGAGATCATCTTCTGCTGGCCGATGAATCCATGCCAGCACCCCAGGGACTGGGTGTAATGGGCCGGATCGCGATCATAGGCCGCCATGTCCTCGCGCATGATGCGGGCGGTATGGCGGGCGATGTCGAGCCCGCTGCGGAAGCGGTTCTGAAGCCGCATCCGCGCGACCGACTCCGCAGCGATGCCGCTCCAGCTCGGCTCCGCCGCGATGGTGTCCTGCGCTTCGATGATCTTGCTCTGATAGGTCACTGGCCGATATCCTCGTCGGAATTGCGATTGCCTGATGAGCTTGAGCTAAGCGCTGTTTTGCCGGCGCGGAACGGCTTGCGCGGTCTGGCTGTCAAACTTTACAGGTGTTCCTTGTAAAGTCGTATGGTAGTGACAGGGTGGTGGTGGGTCGCCGTCCCGAACCCGATCCGGGACGATGGAGGATGAAATGGCAGAGAGTCGCCCCCTGTATATCGGGCCCCGCCTGCGCCGCCTGCGCCGCGAACTGGGGCTGACCCAGCAGGCCATGGCCGACGATCTGGAGATCTCGCCCAGCTATGTAGCGCTGCTGGAGCGCAACCAGCGGCCGGTGACGGCGGACATGCTGCTACGTCTGGCGCGAACCTACCGGCTCGACATGGCCCAGATCGCCGGGGACGACGGCGCGGACTACGCCCGGCGGGTGAGCGATGTGCTTCGCGATCCGCTGTTTGCGGATATCGACCTGCCTTCGCTGGAGATCGCGGACCTGGCTATGAGTTTCCCCGGCGTGTCCGAGGCTCTGCTGCGGCTGCACGGTGCCTATACGCGCGAAAGTCAGGCACTTGCCGAGCAGCGCGCGTCCGGTCCCGCTGCCGAGGAGAACGAACCCGTCCGCGAGGCGCAGCGCTTTCTGGGAGCTTCGCGCAACTACTTCCACGCCATCGATCTGCGGGCCGAGGAACTCTCGGGAGAAATCGAGCGAAGCGGCGGGGCCGCTGCCTGGCTCGGTGCCAGGGGGGTGCGTCTGCGCTTCCTGCCGCCCGACGTCATGGTGGATTCGCTGCGCCGCTTCGACCGGCATAACCAGCAACTGCTGATCGACGACACGCTCAGCGCGTCCAGCCGCGCTTTCCAGATCGCCACCCACATCGCCCATACGGCCATGCGGGCCGACATCGTGGCGGTGGTACGCGCCGCCGCTTTCGCTCAGCCCATCACCGCCACTCTCGTGCGCAGAGCCCTGGCGGGTTACGCGGCGGCCGCGATCGTGATGCCCTATGGCAAATTCGCCCAGGCGGCGGGGGCGCGCGGCTACGACATCGAGGCGCTCTGCGGTCTGTTCGGAACCAGCTTCGAGCAAGTCGCCCATCGTCTTACCACGCTTCACCGCCCCGGCGAGGAGCGCGTGCCGTTCTTCTTCCTGCGCGTGGACGAGGCGGGCAACGTCTCCAAGCGGCTCGACGGGGCAGGTTTTCCTTTCGCCGCCCATGGCGGCGGCTGTCCCTTGTGGTCCGTCCACCAGGTCTTCCGCTCACCGGGAGAAGTCCGCACCCAGTGGCTGGAACTGCCGGACGGGCAGCGTTTCTTCTCCATCGCGCGCACCGTCGTTTCAGGCGAGGGGCGGCATGGCCGGACGAAGGTCACCCGCGCCGTGGCCCTGGCCTGCGCCGCGGAGGAAGCCGCCAAGCTCGTCTATGTCTCGGGTCGGGAGGCCGAGAACGCGGCGGTGACCCCGATCGGCGTCACCTGCCGCCTGTGCCAGCGCGCCGATTGCGCGGCACGATCGGTGCCGCCGATCGGGCGGGACGTGCTCGCGGACGATTACCGCCGCGCCGCGCAGCCCTATTCCTTCGCGGAGAGCTGATGTTTTCCCATTCGCCTGTCGTAGCGGCAGGTGGCTTCGACCGCTTCCGGGGGAACATCGACAGGCCTGCGCCGTTTGGTCAGGCCGAGGTCGCTCGCGATCGCACGGATGAATTGTCCTTGGTCGATGAGAATCCGATATGGAGGAAACGGCGAAACGTCTCACGCTTGCTGGGCTTCGCGCAGGACTGGCACCTTGAAAGCATGAACCGAGCCGATCTGAAGCCGCCCCGGCGCACGCGAGCCGGCATGATCCTGCTGGTGGCGGTGCTTCATTTTGCCGCTCTGGCGGTGCTGATCCGCGCCTTCACTCCCGAATTGGGCACGAGGATCGTCGGCTCTCTCACCCGGGCTTTCGACGTGCCGCTCGCCTCGCCGCCGCCATCGCCGACGCCCGATCCCGCTCCAGCGGCTGCACCGGAGCGGGCGCAAGGCGCGGCCGGTGCACCGGGCAAGGTCGCAAAGCCTCGTGAAACCGTAGTTCCTCGCGCGGTCGTGGCGATCAAGCCGACCGTCGCGCCGCCCGTGGCCGGATCCGGCGAGGACCGGAGTTCGGGAGCGCGGAGCGACGGAGCGGGGGCCGGCGCAGCGGGCAGCGGTGCGGGTACCGGATCGGGCGCGAGCGGATCGGGGCAGGGCGGTGGCGGCGGAATTGCGGCCAAACCGGTGAAGATCGCCGGTGACATCAACTCCGCCCGCGACTACCCCCGGGAAAGCCGGGACTTGCGGCTGGGAGCGCAAGTCGTCATCGCCCTTCGGGTCGGCATCGAGGGGCGCGTGAAAGCATGCCGCGTGGTTCAGGCCAGCCCGGATCCGGAGGCCGATCGCGTCACCTGCCGGCTCGCGGCCGAGCGGTTTCGCTTCAAACCGGCACGGGATGCGCAGGGCAATGCCGTAGAAGCCGAATATGGCTGGCGGCAGCGATGGTTCCTCAAGTCGGGTTCCTGATTCGAAGAGTCGGGGATCTTTCCGTGCGGCGCAGTGTTGGTTCAGTTGGTCTCGTTGTGCCAAGACGAGCGCCAGGGTTCGCGCTAACGTCGCAATAATGGCCGAGGCCGTCCGGCCCGGTTCCCAGACGTGGTTGCGGCATGGCTGGAAAGCCCCGTGCAGGAGTGAGTGATGAAGTCTGACTGGATCGATCCTGTTGCATTGGTGGAAGGCGCGGCTAATAGCGCGCCGGAAAATTCCCTTTCCCTTCACACTGCGAGCATCATGCCCGAAATCGTACCCGTCATCCTCTGCGGCGGCAGCGGCACTCGGCTCTGGCCGCGCAGCCGCGCCGCCATGCCCAAGCCCTTCCTGCCGCTCGTGGGCGATTCCACGCTGTTCGAAGCGACGGTGGCGCGCTGCCCGGTTTCCGGCGGTTTCGCGGCGCCGGTGGTGGTGACGGGCAGCAAGCATCTCGAACATGTCGAGGCGCAGCTTAGCGGCGTGGAGGGCGCCTCCGTCATCGTCGAGCCGGCGGCGCGCAACACGGCCGCCGCCATTGCGCTCGCCGCCTGCCGCCTGCCTGAAGACGCCGTGATGCTGGTCTGCCCGAGCGACCACCATATCGGCCGCCCCGACGTCTTCGCGGAGGCCGCTTGCAGGGCTGCCGAATTGGCCCGTGAAGGATGGCTCGTATCTTTCGGCATCGAGGCCACGGCGCCGGAAACCGGTTTCGGCTATCTCAAGCGCGGCGAAGCCATCGAAGGGCATGACAAGGCCTTCCGCACCGCGCAATTCGTGGAAAAGCCGGACCTCGAACGTGCCAAATCGTTCCTGGCGGACGGAAACTACGCCTGGAATGGAGGCATCTTCGCTTTTCGCGTCGGAGACTTCATGGCCGAACTGGCCGCGCACCGTCCGCAGATCGCTGCCAAAGTGCGCGAATCGGTGGAGAAGGGGGCCGAGGACGGCCACCGTTTCCACCCCGACCCCGCGACGTTCGCCGAAGTCGAAAGCGATTCGGTGGACTATGCGGTGATGGAAAATACTCGCCGGGCCGCGCTGGTGCCGGCGGACATGGAATGGTCGGACATCGGCAACTGGCAGGCGCTGCACGAAGCTCTGTCACGTGACGAGCAGGGGAACTCCGTGCGCGGCAGCGGGCACGTGGAGATGGTGGATTGCCGGAACGTCCTGGTCGACAGCGACGGTCCGCGCGTCTCGGTCATCGGGCTGGAGAACGTGATCGTCGTCATCGACGGAGACGACGTGCTGGTCACGACGGTGGACGGTGTGCAGAAGGTCGGGAAGCTCTCCGGGGCGGTCAACCAGTAAGGAGCGTTCGATGACTGCTACGCTCTCCATCCGCCAGGTCGAAAAGCCCTGGGGCAAGGATGTGCTGCCTGCTCCGTTCAAGGCGCCGGAGGGCCAGCGTATCGGCGAAATCTGGTTCGAGCCGCCCGCTGCACTGCCTCAGCTTCTGGTGAAATATATCTTTACCAGCGAGAAACTCTCCGTCCAGGTCCATCCCAGCGATGCGCAGACGCTTGCGAAGGGGATCGGGCGGCAGGGCAAGGAAGAGTGCTGGCTGATCCTCGCGGCCGAACCCGGTGCGAAGCTGGGCATCGGCTTCGATGCGCCGATCGGCGAGGAAGCGATGCGGGAAGCCGCGCGCGACGGCTCGATCGAAAGCCTGATGACCTGGCACGAAGTTGCGCCGGGGGACTTCTTCTACATCCCTGCCAACACGGTCCACGCCATTGGTGAAGGCGTGAGCCTGATCGAGGTTCAGCAGAACAGCGACATCACCTACCGCCTCTACGACTACGGCCGCCCGCGCGAACTCCACCTGGAAGAAGGGATGGCCGTGGCGAAAGGCGAAGTCTACGATCTTGCCCGCTGGCACAAGCGCGTTCCGGCGGAAGGAAATGCCCTGCTGGTGGATGGTCCGCTGTTCCTGCTGGACCAGGTTCACGGCCAGCCGGCGCCGGACATTGCAGCCCGCTATCCTGCCGGCCTGCTGGTCATCCCGCGCGAAGGTGCGGTCACGGTGGCGGGCGAAACGATCGCGCCGGGTGGCTGCGGACTGGTTCAAGGGCTTGGCCAAGTGGAATTTGCGGAAAACGGTGTTTGCCTTCTCGCCCGGCCCTGTGCAGGCTAGGACGTGTTTGCAATAGACAACGTCATGATCGTCCAGACCATCCAATTGGCCCTCACGCCGGTCTTCGTGCTGGTGGCCATCGGCAATATCCTCAATATTCTGTCTTCGCGGCTTGGCCGGGTGGTGGATCGTGCCCGCTATCTCCAGGAACGGCACAATGAGACGGATGGCGCCGATCACGACATGGTCGTGCTGGAGATAAGGCTGGTCGACAAGCGGATCTCGATCATCACCAATGCCATCCGCTTCATGGTGCTGTCGGGCCTCTGCATCGGCACGACCGTGGCCGTGCTGTTCCTCCAGGGACTTGCCGGGCTGGACATGCACGGCGCGGCGGCGATCATATTCCTGGCCTCCATCGTGCTGCTGCTGGTGGCCTTGCTGCTGTTCCTGCGCGAAACCCAGGTCGCCAAGGAAGCGCTCAGCATTCCGCGCGACTATCTGGAACTTCATCGCCAGATCTGACCGGCAAGGCGCTCTCCTGACGCTGCGAAAGGGAACACGAGCGGCCCCTGCAGGTTCTTAGCCTGCAGATGTCCAAGCCCGCTCCCCAATCCGACGATCCGCCGTTTGGGATCGAAGTGCGCCATGGCCGTGTCGGCCGCTTCGCGCCTTGGCGTACGCCTTTGGCGATCCTGCTGATCGGCGGCATGATCGCGGCCGCATTTACCGGCTGGCTGGGCGGCGGACCGGATGACACCCGGCGGATCGAAACCTCGAGGGCAGCGGTGGAACTGCGCTATGCTGCCGTCCTGCGCAGCGGCAACTGGTTCGAGACCCAGGTGCGGATCACGCCGCGTCAGCCGGTCAAGGATCTCGTTGTCGATATCGACGATTCGCTATGGCGAGCGATGAGCATCGATACCCTGGTGCCGGATGCGGAAAGCGCGACCTCGCTCGACGGGGCTTACGCATACCACTTCGGCGAAGTGAAGGCGGGCGAGTTCTTTACGCTCAAGTTCGACGGGCAGATCCAGCCCCGCGCCTTTCGGTCGCTCAAAGGCAACATGCGCATTGCCGACGGCGAAAGCGAACTGGCGGTCGTTCCCCTCTCGCTGACGGTCCTGCCCTGATGGAAATCGTCCTGCGCGCCTCGATCATGTTCGCGATCATGTACGTTCTGCTGCGGCTCATGGGCAAACGCGAACTGGGGCAGATGGCGCCCTTCGAGCTGGTTTCGCTGATCGTCATGGGCGACCTGATCCAACAGGGCGTGACGCACCAGGATTTCTCCCTGACCGGCGCGACGCTGGCGATCGTGACCTTCCTGGGATGGAGCCTGCTGCTCGGCCTTCTGGGGCATCACTCGGCGCGCGCGCGGCGTCTGCTGGAAAGCTCTCCCGTGGTGCTGGTGCGCAGCGGCAAGGTGCTGAAGCGGAACCTCGATATCGAGCGTATCGATCGCGACGAACTGGCCATCGAGATGCGGCTGGCGGGCATCGCCCGGCTGGACCAGGTGGCCTGGGCGATCCTCGAACCGGAAGGCAAGATCAGCTTCATCCGCGTGGACGAAGGCGATGTGGACCCCCGGCAAGACGATGTGCAGACGGACTGAAACGAACAGGGGCCGGAGAGCGATCGCGCTTTCCAGCCCCTGAATGGTCTTTCAAGCCTTCGTCAGGCCGCGAGCTTGAACGGCTCGATCTCGCCCGAAAGGTAGAGCTTCTTCGCCTTGGCGCGGCTGAGCTTGCCCGAACTGGTGCGTGGCAGGCTCTTGGGCGGCACCAGTTCGACCACGCAGTTCATGCCGGTGATCGAGCGCACCTTGTCGCGGATGAGGTCGCGCAGTTCGAGACGCTTGACCGGATCGGAGACGCGGCAGTGGACGAGCACGGCGGGGGCTTCCTCGCCATTGTCCGTTTCCACGGAGAAAGCGGCGATGTCGCCATGGTTGAAGCCCGGCAACTGCTCCACCGCCCATTCGATATCCTGGGGCCAGTGGTTCTTGCCGTTGATGATGATCATGTCCTTCGCGCGGCCGACGATGAACAGGTAGCCATCGGCCATGTAGCCCATGTCGCCTGTGTCCAGCCAACCGTCGACGAGGCAGGCTTCGGTCGCTTCGGGGTCGCGGAAGTAGGAGTGCATGACGCTGGTGCCGCGGCACCAGACTTTGCCGATCTTGTGGTCGGAAAGGCTTGCGCCGTTCTCGCCGCGGATCACCACTTCCATGTCGCGCACCGGCTTGCCGCAGTTGACGATGGCGCGGTAGCGGGCCGGGCGGGAGAGATCGCGCGGGCTGCCCGAAAGGCGCTCTTCCTCGACCAGTTCGACGCGGATGCCTTCGCCCGGCGGCATGATGGTGACCGCGAGCGTCGCTTCGGCAAGGCCGTAGCTGGGCAGAAACGCCGTGGCCTTGAAGCCCGCATCGGCGAAGGCGTTGACGAAGCTCTGCATCACGTCCGGACGGATCATGTCGGCGCCGTTGCCGGCCAGGCGCCAGCGCGACAGGTCGAAGCGGTCGGAAACCGGGCTCTGGCTGGAGATGCGGCGCGCGCAGATGTCGTAGCCGAAGGTCGGCGAGTACGAGATCGACGTGCCTTCATTGCGGGTGATCATGTCGAGCCAGGCCAGCGGGCGGCGGGCGAAGTCCTCGGTCTTGAGGTAGTCGCCCGAGACCTGGTTGGCGATCAGCGACAGGAAGCAGCCGACCAGGCCCATGTCATGATACCAGGGCAGCCACGAGATGCAGCGATCGCTGTCGATCAGCTGCATGCCGTGGCTGTGTGCGGCGAGGTTCGACATCAGCGAGCGGTGCGTCACGGCGACGCCGTGCGGGAAGCGGGTCGAGCCGCTGGAATACTGCAGGTAGCAGATATCGTCCGGGCCGGCCTTGGGCAGCGCGACTTCCGGGGCGTCTTTGGCCGCGAAGTCGGCCCAGGTGGCGTGGCCACAGCCCTGACGCGCCGCAGCCTGGACCGTCATCTCGGCGATCTCGTCCGGGCCGACCAGCAGCATCGGGTCCGAGCTGGACAGCTGGACGGCGAGCTGCTCGATATAGTTGTCCTTGCCGCCGAAGCTGGTGGGCAGGGGCAGCGGCACGGGCCAGGCGCCTGCATAGACGACGCCGCAGAACAGCGCCGCGAAGTCCGCGCCGGTCTCGGCGATCAGGGCGACACGGTCGTTCGGCTTCACGCCGCGCGCGATCAGCGCGTGGGCGACCTTGAGCGAATCCGCGCGCAGCTGGCGGAACGGATAGACCTGCTTCAGCGTGCCGCGCGGATCGTGGAAATTGAAGCCGCGCTGGCCCTGCGCCGCATAGTCGAGCGCATCGCAGAAGGTGTCGAAATCGGCAAAGCGGCGGGCAAGCGCGTCGTCGTTAGGCGTGGCGACAAGTGCTTCGATCGCTCGCGGCACCACGTTGATGGTGTCGTTCATTTCGTTCTAACCCGTTGTTGTTATACCGTTTATTCTCACCGAAACCCCGTGCTGACATTCGGTTTTCCTGAACCGAAGGCAGCAAATCCGCAAAACGTGGTTCCGTGCGCTCTCCCCAATCCGAGCCGAGTGTGGCACGAATAGGGCAAGATGTCCGTCAAGCGTCGCAATCTGCAACCCCTTACCGAAGCCCGCCTGGAAGAATTGGCGCTGGCCTATGTCGCGCGTTTCGCCACGACGCAAGGCAAGCTGCGCGATTATCTGCAACGCAAGCTGCGTGAACGGGGATGGGGCGAAGACGAGGACGCCGGTTCCAGGCCGGATCTCGACCGGCTGATCGGGCGCTATGTCGAGCTCGGCTACGTCGACGATGCAGGCTGGGCACGGATGAAGGCCGGCAGCCTGCTGCGGCGGGGCTACGGCGCCCGCCGGGTGGGCGAGGCCCTGGGGCATGCGGGGTTGAACGAAGACTTGCGCGAGGAAGTGCGCCCGGACGAGGCGGCCGAACGCCGCGCGGCCCTGATCCTGGCGCGGCGCAGGCGTTTGGGGCCGTTCGCCAGGGAGGACGCCGACCGCCCGACGCGCGAAAAGCACATAGCCGCCATGCTGCGAGCCGGGCACCGTCTCGACATTGCGCGCGGGATCGTGGAAGCCGCGGACGTCGAAGCTGCGGAACAGTGGGTGGAAGCAGCGAGCGGAGATCTTTAGAATGCGTTATCCCGCCCTGGCTCCGATCGCGGCGCTGCTGCTGCTCTCCACCGTCGCCCTGATCGGTTGCTCGCGCGGCGGAGCCGAGGCGGCTTCGTCGCAGACTCCCTCGACGCGGGTTCATCCGGTCTCGGGCCTCCCGATTGTCGCGCTTGCCGTCGAATCGCAAGGAAAGGTGCACAAGTTTGCCGTGGAAGTGGCCAGCACCGAAGCGGAACAGGCGAAGGGCCTGATGTTCCGCACAGCGATGGGTGCCGACGAGGGCATGATCTTTCCTCGAAAAGAAGCCCGCATGGCGGCATTCTGGATGCGCAACACGGTGATCCCGCTCGACATCATCTTCATCGGCCCCGATCGCCGCATCCTCAATATCGGCGCCGAGGCGCAACCTTACGACGAGACGCCGGTGCCTTCGTCAGGCCCCGTGATCGCGGTTCTCGAACTGAATGGAGGCCGCGCAGCGCAGCTCGGCCTTGCTCCAGGGGACAAGGTCTCGTGGAAAGCACCGTAAAAGAAGGCAAGGGCCTTGGCATCCCCGGCGAAGGGCGCTAACGCGCGGCTCATGGGAATCCTGTCCAAGATCTTCACCTGGTGGGACGGCGCCACCATCGGCACCTCGCTCTGGAGCTCGCGCAACGGCGAGCATGTCGGCACCGACGCGCAGGGCAACAAGTACTATCGCTCGAAGTCCGCCAAAGTGCGGACCACCGAGGGATACGAACGTCGCTGGGTGATCTACGCAGGCGCCAACGACGCCAGCAACGTCCCGTCCGAATGGCATGGCTGGCTGCACCATTCCTACGACGGCGTGCCGGAAAGCCACCTGGCTCCCGCGCGCATCTGGGAAGTGGACTATACCCCCAACGCCACCGGCACCGCCACCGCCTATCGCCCGCAAGGCGCGCTGGAGCGTGGCGGCAAGCGCGCCGCCGCCACGGGTGACTACGAGGCCTGGTCTCCGGAAGCCTGAGGAGCGCTGCGATGATGCGGGCTTCTTTCGGCCGGGTTGTCGCTTTCGCGCCGGTGCTTGTCCTGGTGCCGCTGCTGGCTGCATGCGGCAAGGGCGCGCCCGCGCCCGAAGTGCAGGACACCAGCGTCCCTGACGCGATCGCAGGCATGCAGGCCGGGCCCGCCCAGGCGGCCAAGGGCCAGCAGATCGGCACGCCGAACAAGGACCGCGTGGTCACACTGGGCGTCCTCAACAAGCGCAACAACCTGACGCAGGACCTGGTGATGAAGCCCGGCGAGGCGCGCCGGATCGGCAATCTCGTCGTCAAGGTCGCCACGTGCGAGAAGTCGCTCCCCTGGGAGCAACCCCAGGAGGAGGGCGCCTTCGTTCAGGCCTTCGTGGAGGAACGCCGCAGTGCCGCCGAGAAGCTTGGCTGGCGCAAGATTTTCTCCGGCTGGCTGTTCAGGAACTCGCCCGCGCTCAACGTGGTCGAGCACCCGGTCTACGATGTCTGGGTCAAGAGCTGCGCGATGAGCTTCCCCGGCGAGGAAGCGCTTTCGTCCTCGGGCAAATCCTCCGGGAAAAGCGCGGCGAAAGCTTCGGGCAGTGCCAGCACTGCGCCCGCGACGCCGGCTCCGGTCGCCAGCGCGTCGCCGCCGCCGTCGCCCGCCGCTACTCCGGAAGAATCTGAAGACTGAGCCTCCTGTAAAAGCGCGAGATAGCGCTTCTGCGGCATCTCTACGGCGCCCAGTGAAGCCAGGTGCGGCGTCATGAACTGGCAGTCGAGCAGTTTCGCCCCCGCCCGGCGCAGCGCGGCGACCAGATAGGCCAGCGCGACTTTCGACGAATCGGTCGCGCGGGAGAACATGCTCTCGCCGCAGAAGACCCTGTCGAACCCCACGCCGTAAAGGCCCCCCGCAAGTTGCCGATCGTCTTCGTCGCCCTGCCAGACCTCGATCGAGTGCGCATGGCCGAGCCGGTGCAGGTTTTCGTAGCTTCGCTGGATGCGGTGGCTGATCCAGCTGCCGCTTTCGTCCTCGCTCTCCGGCCCCGATGTGGTCTGCCGAGGCGCTGCGCAGGCATCCATGACGTCCGAGAAGGCGGCATTGCAGGTGACGGTGAAGCGTCCCCGCCGCAGCGTTCGCGCCAGCGAATGGGACAAGTGGAAACCATCGAGCGGAAGAATGGCCCGGAGACGCGGTTCGATCCAGAAGATCTCGGGATCCTCGCGGCTGTCCGCCATGGGGAAGATGCCGCTGCGATAGGCGAGCATCAGAAGTTCCGGTTCGATCATCGAAGGGGAGCTTGGCGCGTGCATGATTCTATCGTGAAATCCTGATCCAATGTCCGCGCTTTGCAGGAAAGCCGAGGTCGGGGCCGCTCACTCCGAAGTCCGAAGCAGAGCGAAACGCGCTTGATCTGGGGCTCGGCGGCCGTGAAATGCAAGGGCGGCAAATAACTTCTCATCATGCTCCGCAACCCTCTTGTAATCCTTCGCTTCCCCTTATAGAGGCTCCGTCACCCGCAGGAGTGTAGCTCAGTTGGTAGAGCATCGGTCTCCAAAACCGAGGGCCCACGGTTCGAGTCCGTGCACTCCTGCCAGAATTTGCTGAAACGCCCGCTTCCGAAATTGATCGGAAGCGGGCGTTTCGCGTTTCGTGCTGCAATTGCGATAAACCGAGAAGCGCGGTACCGTGCCGCCCTTGTCATTCGCGGCGCTGCGATTAGAGAGCCGCGTTTGGCGAATCGGGTCCGAGTACGACTTCGGTCGATGGCCCGAATCGGAATGTTCGGGGGCTTCTCGAGAAAGAAACAGGCGCTGATGCACGGAACCGCGCAACCGCAGGCGGAACAGATCGGACTGAGCGACGGCAGATGGCGCGCCTTGTGGCAGCGCCTTGCCCGGCTTCTGGGCCAGGACAGGGCACTTGTGCTGGGCGTTGTCCTGGCGGCAGTGGCGGCCTTGCCCGCGCTCGTCGCCTGGGCGCCGCAGATGACGGACTATCCCTCGCACCTGGCGGGTTACAAAGTCGCGCTGGACCACGGCGAAGATCCCTATCTGACGCGCTATTTCGTGTTCAACTGGGAATGGACCGGCAATCTAGGCGTCGAGCTGCTGATGGTGCCGATGGCGCCGATCTTCGGGCTGGAGCAGGCAGGGCGAATCATCGTGGCGATGATTCCCTTCCTTTCGGGTCTGTCGATCGTCGCGGCCTGCCGTTCGCTGGGACGCAAGCTGGGCGTCGGGCCGATCCTCGCCTTCGCGATGATCTGGTCGCCGTCGCTGCTGATGGGCTTCCTGAACTATTCGTTGTCGATCGCGCTCGGGCTGTTCACGTTCGCCCTATGGGTGAGGCTGGAGGATCGTCCCTGGCGTTGGGCGGTCATGGTGCCGATCGGCTTCGTGGTCTGGCTCTGCCACGTCTCGGGCTGGGGTGTGATGGGCGTGCTGCTGTTCGGCTACGAATGGAGCCGTCGGCGCAGTTGGCTCGACTGGCGCCCGTTCCTGAAGCCCTGGCCGCTGATCTTCCCGCTGCTGCCGATGCTCGTCGGCATGGGGGCGAACTCCAAGGTGTCCTACGGGCGCTACGTGCTCGAATACAAGTGGGGCATTCTCTACAAGTCGATGCGCAGCTTCGACTTCTACTTCGACATCATCAGCCTCGACCTCGTGCTGCTGGCCCTGGGCTGGGCGCTGCTGCGCAAGCGGATCGACGGACGGTTCGGCTGGGCCGCGCTGATCCTGCTGGTGCTGACGCTGATCGTCCCGCGCCAGATCTTCGGTGGCGACTATGCCGACTATCGCCTCAGCACGACGGCCCTGCTGGTCGCCTGTCTCGCTATCGACCTGCCGATCCGCCGGTGGATGGTTGCCGCCGCGGCGTCCCTGTTCCTGTCGCGCACGGCGGTGACGACGGTCGTATGGTATCAGGATGCGCAGACCGCGCGCCAGCTTATCGCCGCCCTCGACCAGGTGCCGGAAGGCGCCCGCGTCGCGACCGCCGTGGCGATCCCGCGCATCCAGTGGCGCTTCGGGCCGTTCGAGCATTTCGGCTCTTATGCGGTGGTGCGCCGCAGCGCGATGGAGAACTCCAACTTCGCGCTGCCCGACGTGCACATGCTCTCCATGCGCGATCTGTCCTACCGCTTCGCCGATCCCAGCCAGCGCATCCTCTATTCGCCGCGCCAGCATATCGATCTGCGCAAGTTCGGCCCGGCCCGCCACGCCGAGTATCTGTGGTACATCGGCCGCATCAAGCCGGTAGCGCTGCCCGATGGCGCGCGGATCCTCTATTCCAGCGAGAATTCGTTTCTCGCGCGCCTGGCTGACCCTTCGGCTCCCGGAACGTGATGGACCGACCCTTCCGGATCGGGCGGGTCTTGCAAATCGGGCAGGTCGGGGCTAAGTCGGCGGTTCCTTCCGACATGAGGATCACATCTGCCCCTCCCGGCCCCGGCCGGGGCGGCGATGAACCCTAGCCGGAAGCCGAGACATATTTTTCTGCTCAGGCAGCAGGCAAGAGACGCGAGAACGACAGTCATGGCCAAGACCAGTCCCGGCGAATTCATCCGTCAGGTGCGCACGGAAACCTCCAAGATCTACTGGCCATCGCGCCAGGAGACGGTGACCACGGCCATTTTCGTCGGGATCATGACCGTCCTGCTCGCGGTGTTCTTCCTGGGCATCGACGCGCTGTTCGGCTGGGTCGTCAGCTCGATCCTGTCGCTGCTGTGATCGCCTGAACTAGCTTACGAAGAGAGATCCATGGCCCGCTGGTACATCATCCACGCCTATTCCGGTTTCGAGAACAAGGTGAAGGAATCCATCCTCTCGGAAGCCGAGCGGATGGGGCTTTCGCAGCTCGTCGAAGACGTTCAGGTTCCGCACGAGACCATCACCGAAGTCAAGCGCGGCAAGAAGGTCCAGACCGAACGCAAGACCATGCCTGGTTACGTGCTCGCCAAGCTCGCACTGAACGACGACGTCTACCACCTCGTCAAGAACACCCCGAAGGTCACCGGCTTCCTGGGCTCCAGCGGCAAGCCGCAGGCGATCAGCGAGAGCGAGGCAGCCCGCTACTTCGGCGCCGCCGAAGCCGCCGCCGCTGCGCCGCGCAAGACCGTCAGCATCGATTACGAAATCGGCGATTCGGTGAAGGTCCTTGATGGTCCCTTCGCCAGCTTCAACGGCCTTGTCGAGGAACTCGACTTCGACAAGAACAAGGTCAAGGTCGCCGTTTCGATCTTCGGCCGCGCGACGCCGGTCGAGCTCGACTTCGAGCACGTCGAACTCAGCAAGTGATCGGAAGGCCGGGCTATCGCCCGGCCTTTTTCGTTTACCCTTGCGGGCCGTATAACGTGAAGCGGACGCGAACGCGTTCGACAAAGCCGAGCCTTCGGTAAATTTTCAGCGCCGTTTCGTTGTCGGCATAGCTGTGGAGCAGGGGGCATCGACCGGCCGCGAGGATCGCCCCGGCCACGCGCCGCGACAGCAGGGCGGCATAGCCCCTGCCGCGTCCTTCGGGATGGGTGCAGACCCCGCTGACTTCCGCATGGCTCGCCGTGCACGGTCGTTGCCGAGGGTGAAGGCGGGCTGCTCTCCGCAAAGGGCGTTCCAGAAGAGATTGTCGAGTTCGTTGTCTGCCATAGGACGCGCGCATGGGCTGGCGTTCCCGTGGAGGAAAGGGCGAATCCAGGCCTTTCCTTTTGGATCGATCTGGGGTAGGGGCGCGCACTTCGCAACCGGCTTCGTGCCGGTGCGATTCCCTGCGGGAGGATGCCCCGGCGTCCGTAAGACCGCTAAACATGAGCATCTGCCCGGCAGGTGCGAAAGTGTGAAAGGAGTGGCCACATGGCCAAGAAGATCGAAGGTTACATCAAGCTGCAGGTCAAGGCCGGCAGCGCCACGCCGTCCCCGCCGATCGGCCCTGCGCTGGGTCAGCGCGGCGTGAACATCATGGAATTCTGCAAGGCGTTCAATGCCGCCACGCAGGAGCTCGAAAAGGGCATGCCGATCCCGACCATCATCACGGTCTATGCGGATCGCAGCTTCACGTTCGTCACCAAGACCCCCCCGGCGACCTTCCTCATCAAGAAGGCCGTGAACCTGAAGTCGGGCTCGAAGGAGCCGGGCAAGATCAGCGCCGGTACCGTCAAGCGCTCGCAGCTTGCCGAGATCGCCCAGGTCAAGATGGCCGACCTCAATGCCAACGACATTGATGCCGCCACCAAGATCATCGAAGGTTCGGCCCGCGCGATGGGCCTCGAAGTGGTGGAGGGCTGATTCCATGGCCAAGGTGACCAAGAAGCAGAAGTCGCTGACCGCGAAGCTCGGCGACAACATGAAGCTCTACCCCGTCGCTGAAGCGCTGCAGACCCTGCGCGACGTCAAGACCACCAAGTTCGACGAAACCGTCGAAGTCGCGATGAACCTGGGCGTCGATCCGCGCCACGCCGACCAGATGGTCCGTGGCATGGTCTCGCTTCCGGCCGGTACCGGCAAGACCGTTCGCGTCGCCGTGTTCGCCAAGGGTGACAAGGCTGCCGAAGCTCTCGCCGCCGGTGCCGACAAGGTCGGCGCCGAAGACCTCATGGACGACATGCAGGCCGGCAACCTCGACTACGACCGCGTCATCGCCACCCCGGACATGATGGGCGTCGTCGGCCGTCTCGGTAAGCTGCTGGGTCCGAAGGGCCTGATGCCGAACCCGAAGCTGGGCACCGTGACCCCGAACGTCACGCAGGCCGTGAAGGACGCCAAGGGCGGCCAGATCGAGTTCCGCGTCGAAAAGCAGGGCATCATCCACGCCGGCATCGGCAAGATGTCGTTCTCGGACGCCGACCTGCTGACCAACTTCAGCGCGTTCGTCGATGCGATCGTCAAGGCCAAGCCCTCGGGCTCCAAGGGCAAGTACGTTCGCAAGATCTCGCTCTCGTCGTCGATGGGCCCCGGCCTGAAGATCGACACGACCGAGATCGCCGGGGCCTGATTTCAGGTCCAGCGATAAGGATAGAAGGGCCGGGGGGAAACCTCCGGCCCTTTTTCATTGCGGGTGCGGTCGATCGTTCCGCGGCAGGTTTGCGCTGGCGATCCCGCTTGAACGTATCGAGAGAGATCGGCTCGCGCGGTGGAGCGCGAGGGCGCAGACGCCGATGCGCGCGCCTTACGCCGTCACGGGGCGAGATTTGCCGCCGTATAGCACTCGACCAGATAGGCCAGCGGGCGACCATCGGGCAGCAGCAGCATCGCCTGGTGTGTCGAGATCGTTCCCGGCGGGCAGTTGGCTGCAGGACCTGCGATCGTGGCAATGGCCTTGCGGCGGAAGTTCAGACTGGCCGCCACTTTGCCGAAGGGAATGTCCGTCTTCGCCAGGGCTGCGTTCATGGACGGCGTCAGGCGATCCGGCACATACCAGTTCCACGCGATCGACAGCGCCCTGTCGCCACAGTTCAGCCGGACGTTGCGCTGAGCCACGGTCTCGCCCGGCCCGAGTTCCAGCTGTCGCGGCACATCGGTCGGCAGTGGCGGCGCACCGCTGCGCAAGAGTTCCGCCGTGATCCGTGCGGGCGAGGCGAAGCGGCGCATGTCGCACCATTCTTCCAGCGCCAGCGTGGCGCTGTCGTGGCGGGCCAGGACGGCTTCGAAAGCGTCCAGCGTGAGCGGCGCGGGCTGGACCAGCGGTGCAGGGGCCATGATCAGAGCGAGCAGGGCTGCAAGATCAGATCCCACCCGGCACGGCCGCCTTGCCCAAGGCTTCGAGCCCCAGGACGAGGGCGCGGGTGCAGGCGGCGAGATCTTGCGCGCTGACGGAGCGGATCACGAAGTTGGCCCCGGTCCTGCCCTCGCCCCAGAACGGGTACGAGCCGATCTGGCAGGTTTCGTGCGACTTCTCGGTCTGGCGCAGCAGCTCGGCGACCTCGCTTTCGCCCACCCAGCATCCGACCGTTTCCGACAGCAGCGGCGCGCCGCCTTCCAGCTCGCCGGATAGAGCGTCGAGCATGCCCGCCGTGATGCTCGGTACGCCCGCCATGATGAAGATGTTGTCGTAGCGAATGCCCGGCGCGCCGGTGTACCGGTTGGGAATGAGACTGGCACCCTGGGGCGTGCGTGCCATCCGCAGTCGCGCTTCCGTCAGGCCGCCGCGCGTGTCGTAATACGTCTCGAGAATGGCGCGGGCTTCGGGATGGACGACGACCGGCACTTGGAGCGCTTCGGCGATCGCGTCCACGGTGATGTCGTCGTGCGTGGGACCGATGCCGCCGGTGGTGAAGAGGTAATCGTTCCGCACGCGCAGGTTGTTGACCGCCTCGACGATGGCCGGCGTATCGTCGGCCACTACGCGCACTTCCTTGAGCCGGATGCCCTGCACCTGAAGCCAGGAGGCCACTTGCGCGATGTTCTTGTCATGGGTGCGACCGGAGAGGATCTCGTCACCGATGACAATGAGGGCGGCAGTGTAGATTCGCGACGATTCGGCCATGCCGCATGGCTAGGCCAAACCAGCCTTGGCCGCCAGTCATGCATGCGCCCGACGCGCAGACATGGGAGACGAAAAAAAGGGCCGGTCCGAAGACCAGCCCTATGAAAGTTTTTGGGAGAGGATGCCTGAAAGGCCCCATCCTTATGCCCTCCGACACGTTTTGCTGCAAATGCGAAAAAATTCGCGTCCGTTGCGTGATGTGCAATCCATCGTCGAGGCGGTACTTTCTGGGGAGTTACGGCTCGTGAACAAGTTGCGCTTGCCGCATGTCGAGCCAGCGGCAGCAACATGCATGCTTCGGTTGTTGCGAGACTAGTAGGGATGCTGAGTAGCGCCGGGACGCTCTGGATTGCTGCGCTGCTCGCAATGATGGTGGTGGAAAGCGGGACGGAGAAGCGGGAAGCGGAGGATGGCGTTGAATGCTGGGCCTGGCTGGGAGCAGGAGACGCGGAGCGGATATAAACGCAAGGCTAAGGCAGCATTGCCGAACAGGACGAAAAAAAAAAGGGCCGGTCCGAAGACCAGCCCTGGAAAAGTTTTTGGGAGAGGATG
>NZ_ATHL01000035.1 GCF_000445125.1 Novosphingobium lindaniclasticum LE124 | reverse complement strand
AATTTAATTATTTGTTGCACATTTTGCAAAAAAACGATGATGATTTTAAAAAAACAATCATTGAATTGAACAAATATCATCATTATCAATTAAAAAATGTAGATGACTTTATAAACAAAGTCTATGAAGTAAAGCAATTTATAAGTAATCGTTGCTTATATAACGCACAAAAACAATTTAGAAAGGAGTTGAATCTCATTGATGAGACTTATAGGAAGAAAAGAAACTAAAATGAGTGAAGATTTGAAGAAAGTTTTTAAATCTCAAAATTTAGGATTTGATGATATTCAAGTCGATTTCGATGCTGAAAAAATCTACATTTACGAGTTACCCAATGGCGTAGTAACAGAAAACACACGCAACATTGATGAGAGATATTTAAAAGATGCGAGAAACATCGTGCGTCGACATCTCCCAAGTAAATACCGTCTTACTCCACAGACAGAACTGATTTTTGAGAATGTAGATGACTTCAAGCGATTAGTAATTAAATTTGAATCAGCAGAATCGAAACGGATTGATGATACCCACAATAGAAATGGTGATTACTTAATCCCGCTAATGAAGGGCGTAAATTGGGACATCTCTAAAGAGCCCCACGCCTTGATAACAGGCGTAAGTGGCTCAGGAAAATCAATGTTCATTAATTACTTGTTTAAGTGCTTTAAAGAAAAAGACGCACATATTTACACTATTGATCCTAAATTCGCTGACCTTTACGTCATTAGTCAAAAACATTTAGCGCCATCGCAATATGCCACAGAAAAAGAAGATGTAATAGCTTTATTGGAGCATCTTAATGAAATCTTAGACTTTCGTCAAAAGCTCTTATCGTCCAACTACGATGAATTAGGCATGGACGCATATAAAGCAAAAATGACGCCAATTGTCCTCTTTTATGACGAACTAGCAGCCTTTGTGATGAATTTAACAAACAAAGCAGAAAAAACAAGATATGATGGATTGATTAAAAATTTAATCTTAAAAGGT
>NZ_ATHL01000034.1 GCF_000445125.1 Novosphingobium lindaniclasticum LE124 | reverse complement strand
CCAGACCGCAGAACGCACATTATGTGGCGAACTTTAGATTCAGATGACTAGGTGACTGCGCCGCCCCGCTTTGTTTTCCGTCACCCTGAAGCGCGTTCAGGGTGACGAGATTGAAGATAAAGGTGTTCTTCCGTCCGAGCTTATGACGAAAAAAGACGGCGGCTCTTGGGAGAACCGCCGCCAGGCACCGTCAGAAGGTTCCGCCGAAGATCAGAACTGCACTCGCTTGGTATAGCCGCCGTCCACGACGACATTGGTGCCGGTGGTGTAGGACGAGGCCGGGCTCGCCAGAAAGACGATCGTCCGGGCGACTTCTTCCGGTCCGCCCCAGCGGCCGAGCGCGAAGGCGGCTTCGGTTGCCTGGTAGAGTTCCGGCATCGCCTCTCCGATGGCTTCCCAATTGCCGCCGGGGAACTTGATCGGACCGGGCGAGACGCAGTTCACGCGAATGCCGAGCGGGCCGACCATCTGGCTGAATTGGCCGGAGTACGCGATCAGCGCCGCCTTCATCGCATTATAGGCCTGGGGCACGATGAAGGTCTCGGTTCCGGCGGTGGAAGCCATGATGACGATGGCGCCCGTGCCGGACTTCTCCAACCAGGGCTGCAAGGTCTCGCAGCCGAGCACCGTGCCCTTGATATCGGCGGCGAAGCAGGCTTCCCAATCGCCGGTGGCACCCGAGCCCGACGCACTGGCGCCGGGAACGAAGACGTCGCAGCCCCCCAGGCGCTCGGCGGCGGACTTGAGCCAATCGACGTAGGCGCCGTGGTCCAGCATGTCGAGCGCCTCACCGATCACGGTGCCGCCGTGGCGGGAAAGCGTCTCGGCGGTTTCGCGCACCTGCTCGGCATTGCGTGAGAAGAATGCGATGTCGCAGCCCTCTTCGGCGAAGATTTCCAGCGCGGCGCGGCCGATGCCGCGGCTCCCGCCGGTGAGAATGACCTTCTTGCCCTTCAGTCCCAGATCCATGGCTGCCTGTTCCTCTGCCTTCGCGCGTTGTTTTGTGCAGGGGTTGTCGCTGCTCGGCGGGCGAGGGGCCACTCCTATTTTGGTCAGGAACGAGCATGCCCCCGGCATGGTAGGCCATCCGCCCAAGCATTGGGAGAGTACGATGGGACGACTGCAAGGCAAGCGCGCCGTGATTCTGGGTGCAAGCAGCGCAGGCAACATGGGCCAGCACATCGCCCGGCGCTTTCTGGCGGAAGGTGCAAGCGTGCTTGTCTCGGGGCGCACGACGGCGGTCCTTGAGGACTTTGCTGCGCACAACGGCTGCGCCTGGGCGGCCTGCGATCTGACCGACGAAACCAGCGTCGAGGCGCTGGCGGAGAGCGCCGCGTCGAAACTTGGCGGCATCGACATCGCGCTCAACGCCACGGGCTGGGGGCTGCTCAAGCCCTTCCTCGACACGACGCATGAGGAGGTGATGGCGATGACCATGCTCCAATATGTCGGGCCGTTCCATTTCTTCCAGTCGATGCTGCGCCGCATGGCACGCAGCCACGGCGGCACCGGCGGGTCGATCATCCAGATCAGCTCGGCCACGGCCACGATCATGCTCGACGATCACGCCGCCTACATGGGCACCAAGGCAGGCACCGACCATGTGATCCGCTGTGTCGCCAACGAGTTCGGGCGCGAGGGCGTGCGGGCCAACTCGATCTCGCCGGGGCTCACCGATACGCCGATGACGGCAGAGGCCAGGCAGGTGCCGGGGCTGTTCGACGCTTTCCTGGCCGGCTACCCGCTGGGCCGCATCGGCACCTCGGACGACATCGCCGCCGCCGCCGTCTGGCTCGCCAGCGACGAGTGCTTCATGACCGGCGAGAACCTTCAGGTAAATGGCGGGCTGACCTTGCGGCGCAATCCGACGAAGAGCGAGATCGACGCTGCGGTGGCGGCGGCCTAGTTATACGTCGTCCCGGACCTGATGGGACCGCTGGCGGTGCACAGCTGTACCCTCGGCTAGGCGCCTTCCCGCGAGCTATCGCCTGAAGAACCGGCAGCGATCCCGGATCAAGTCCGGGACGATTTGCCTTTCACGTTCGTTTCTATCACACTCGCGTTTCCCTCGCATCCTCGCGCAGCAGGTCCTTGCGCACTTTTCCGGAGGCAGTGCGGGGAAGCTCCTCCCGGAACTCGAAGCGCTCCGGTATCTTCTGACGCGCCAGGCCGCTCGCCGCGACATGCGCGGACAGGTCCGCTTCCGAAACCGCTTCGGTCGCAATCACGTAAGCGCATACCCCTTCACCCAGTCTCTCGTGGGGCATGGCGACGACCGCTGCCTCTCGCACCAGCGGGTGGCTGTGCAGCACGTCTTCGATCTCCTTGGCGGAGATGTTCTCGCCGCCCCGGATGATCAGATCCTTTTTCCGCCCCGTCACGGTGATCGCGCCTTCCGCCGAGCGCACGCCAAGGTCGCCGGTACGGAAGAAGCCTCCCGCCGTGATCGCCTCGGCCGTCTGCGCCGCGTCGGCATAGCCCAGCAGCATGCCCGGTCCGCGGGCGAGGATTTCGCCTTCCCGCCCGTCCGGCAGGTCGCGATCCTCGTCATCGACGATCCGGACTTCGTAATCGACCACTTCGCCGTCGGTGGCAGCGGCCAGCGCCTCGTCCTGCGGCCAGCCGAAGGTGACGAGCGGCACTTCGGACGCGCCGAAGACGCGGAACGCGCGGCATCGGGCGAAGGCGGCATTGGCAGCGGGGATCAGGTCGGCCGGAACCGCCGCGCCGCCGCAGGCGAAGAAGCGGAACGAGGGTAGCGGATTGCCCGCAGCCCGCGCTGCCGCGGCCAGTTCGACCAGGAACGGCGTTGCCGCCACCGTGCCGACCAGCGCGTACCGATCGATCAGGGCCAGCGCCGCTTCGGCATGCCAGCTTTCCATCAGCACCGTGCGGGTGCCGCAGATGAAGGGTGCCTCCAGCCCATTGGCATAGCCCGAGACATGGGTGACGGGGGAGGGCATCAGCGTGCCTTCACCAGCTTTCAGGCCCCAGTGCCTGCCGCTTTCGCGCAGGATCCGTGCGATCGAGACGTGGCTGTGCAGCACGCCCTTCGGCCTGCCCGTGGTGCCGGAGGTATAGAGCACCATCTTCACGCCCAGCGGATCGACTCGCGGGCGGGAGAAGGGGACGCTCCGTCCTTCTTCCACGAGCGCGGCGTAGTCGTCGGCGCCGTCTCCGCGCACCGTGAAGACATGGCGCAGGTTCGGCAGGTCTGCGGCGATGCGCGCGGCCATCGCCGTGTAGTCGAACTTGCGGAACACGGACGGCGTGAAGAGCGCGGCGGCGCGGCAGTCCGCCAGCATTTGCGTGACTTCGTGATCGCGGTAGATCGGCACGATCGGATTGACCACGAAGCCGGACATCGCGGCGGCCAGGTTGATGACCATCGCCTCGCGCCAGTTCGGCACCTGGAAGGCCAGGACGTCGCCCGCGCGCAGTCCGCGACGGTGCAAGGCGGCCGAAAGCGCCTCGGCATCGGCTAGTGCCTGCGCGCGGGTGACGGGGAACGCGCCGTCGATCAGTGCCACGAAGTCGGGATCGGCCTCGGCCAGCGCCTCTGCCTGCTGGGCGATCGTGCGCTCGTCCCAGGCGCCGGTTCCGGCATAGGCGGCAAGATGCGGGGGCGGCGTTTCGAGCCAGGCCCAGGGACTGTCTTTCCTCTCCATAACGTGTGACTGCCCTTGCGAAGGATCGTGGCCAACTGGCCAAAGTGCCAAGGCTTTTGCACCGACCTATCACCTTGCGCAGGTTGCCGCCATGGGCGCGGGGGCACAGGATCGCCGGCGATAACGATGCGGGAGAGGACCGAGTGGACCGCGTGAAGCAGATTGGCGATGTCGCCGAGATCATGCTCGGCTATGTCGAGAACAGAAAGACCTTCCAGACGGACCGGACCTACAAAGTCTCCACGGCCAGCTACACCGACAAGGATCAGTTCAACGCCGAGATGGAGCTGGTGTTCAAGCGCGTGCCGCTGATGCTGGCGTTCACGGCGGAAATGCCTGGCCCCGGTGACTACAAGGCGATGGAGGCGGTCGGCCTGCCGGTGCTGATCACCCGCGACAGGCAAGGCCAGGTCCGCGCCTTCCTCAACGTCTGCTCGCATCGCGGCGCGCCCGTGGCGGCAGAGGGCCATGGCAACTGCGCGCGCTTCACCTGCAAGTACCATGCCTGGACATATGCGGCGGACGGCCGCCTGCTCGGCATTTCCGAGGCCAGCACCTTCGGGCAAGTGGACAAGGCCGAGATGGGCCTGCGCGAGCTTCCCTGCGAGGAGCGGGCGGGCATGATCTTCGTCTGCCTCACGCCGAATGCACCGATGGACCTCGACAACCATTTTCGGGGCTTCCTGGAGGATTTCGAGGCGCTGGACTTCGCGGACTGGACCTATCTGGGCAACCGCACCATCGAGGGGGCGAACTGGAAGATCGCCTTCGACGGTTATCTGGAAGGCTACCACTTCCAGTCGCTCCATCCCGAGACGATCTTTCCGCGCACACCGTCCAACTGCACGCATTACGAGGGCTTCGGCCCCAATATCCGCATCGGTTTCCCGCAGCATTCGATTGCCGAGCAGCTGAAGGATGTGCCGCGCGAGGAATGGGGCAACAAGGAGAACTACGGCTACGATTTCGTCCGCATCTTCTTCCCCAACGTCTCGATCTTCATCGCCCCGGAAATCACCCAGGTCGCGCAGCTTTTTCCGGGACCGACGCCCGATCGCAACCGCACGGTGCTGAACTATTTGCGGCGCGAACCGGTACGGGACGAAGCGGACCGGGAAAAGGCGGAAGCGGCGATGAACTTCTTCCGCGACGTGACCTACCAGGAGGACTACGTCATCGGGCTGGAAATCCAGAAAGGCCTTGAATCCGGGGCGCATGACGAGCTTACCTTCGGTCGCAACGAAAGGGGCAACCAGTATTTCCACGAATGGCTGAACTGGTACTTGCAGGACGACGCCTCGCTGCCCGAACCGCAGATGTAAGGCGGAAAGGACGCATGATGCGCAAGCTCTCGCTTGCCTCGGGGGTTTTGCCCGAGTTCGGTGCGGTGGACGTGGTGGAGGCCGGAGCCGCGACCGGGTTCGATGCGGTCGGCCTTTGGATCGATCCGGCGGAATGGACGCCGCAATCCACGCGCGAGACTCTCGCCGCACTGACGCGCACCGGGATGCCGGTGCTCGATGTCGAGGTCGTCTGGATCAAGCCCGATGCCGGGCTCGACGATCATCGCAAGGTAATCGACGTGGGCGCGGAACTGGGCGCGGCGAACGTGCTTTGCGTGTCGTCCCATCCCGACCCCGGCGTTACGGCCGAAACGCTCGCGGTGCTTTGCCATCATGCCGAGGGTTCGGGGATGCGGGTGGCGCTGGAGTTCGGCATCTTCACCGAAGTACGAAACCTTCAGCAAGCGCTGGGGGTGATCGGACAGGTGGACCATCCGCTGGCAGCGGTACTGGTCGATCCGATCCATGTCGATCGCTCCGGCACTACCGTTGCCGAAGTGGCGGCGATCGACCGGGCTCTGCTGCCCTATGCCCAGTTCTGCGACGCTGGCGCCTTGCGTCCCGATCCTGCCGACTTCGCTGCAGTGATCGCCGATGCCGTGGACTTGCGCGAGCAATGCGGAGAGGGCGCTCTGCCGCTCGCAGCACTGCTAGGGGTTTTGCCGCCGGACATCCCGCTCTCTATCGAACTGCGCTCCGCCGCGCTGCGGGAGGCGTTCAGCCAGCCCGCCTTGCGCGCCAAAGCCGTGCTCGATGCCACGCGGGGCTGGCTGGAGACGCTGGCTTAGTCCGCCCTACCAGGCGTGGGGTTCGCCGTTCCACTTGTAGAAGCCGCCGGACATTTCCGGCGTCAGGCTGCTCGTCAGCGCGGCGATGCCTTCGGCGCTTTCCCGCGGCGTGAGGTCGGCCTGTGGGCCGCCCATCTGGGTCTGGACCCAGCCGGGATGGACGCTGATCGCGATGATCCCCCGATCCTTGGTGCCCAACGCGATCGACAGCATCAGCCGGTGCAATGCGGCCTTCGACGCCGCATAGACCTCGTAACCCGGATAGGGCCATGTCGAAGCGCCGACCTGGCTGCCGAAGCTCACGACTTTCGCCCCCGATCCAAGGCGCGGCAGGAAAGCCTGGAACACGCGCATGGGTCCATTGACGTTGGTGTTGAAGACTTCCAGCCAATCGGCGAAGTCGGCGCTTTCCAACTCCGTCTCGGTGTTGCCGGAAACGCCCGCGACATTGTAGAGCACATCGATCGCCCCCTCGCCGGTCTGGGCGGCACCGGCCTTGACCGAAGCGTCGTCGGCCACGTCCATCGCGTGGAGCGTGACGAGTCCTCCGGACTCGGCTGCGAGCTTGTTCAGCTCTGCGGCGCCGTCAGGGTCGCGAAGAAGGGCATGCACATGGTCGCCTTTCGCCAGATGCAGCTTGACGAGTTCCAGCGCGATCCCGCGCCCTGCTCCGGTAATTGCCACGTTCGCCATGCGCTTCCTTCTCTGTAGACGGTCTTTGGTGAGGCCTTGGATCGATCGGTACGCGTAAGCCTATCAAAGGCTTCCGCCGCTCTGACCTGTCCATTGGGTCAGGGCTGCGAAAACCGGCCGCCGCGCGCGGACATTGCGCAAGGTGCCCGCTTTCATGCCCGTCGGCCGGCGATCTTGCAATGACCACAGGCTGCAAGATGCTGCGAACCCGGACCTTTCTGCTCGGCCTAGCTGAAGTGGCAGGTGAGAAGCCGGGCCGCCGGACCATAGAACCGTCAAGGGAGTCGGTTCGAACCGATCGCACAGCTCTCGAGATCTGCCGCGGAGGCAGGCCGGGGCGGAGAGGAAGGCAGACCATGACCGAGGCGCAGGCGGCGGAAGGCTCCGATTTCGCGGCAGAATTGCGCGATCTTGCCGCGCGGCGCGATATCGCCGAAGCGGCGCAGCGCTACGTGCGGGGGCTCGATCGGCTCGATGCGGCGCTCCAGCGCCGCGCTTTCCATGACGACGCCGTGATCGACTGCGGGTTGATGAAAGGCACGGCGGACGAGTTCGTCGACTTCTGCCAGGATTTCCTCGGCACGATGGAGGCCAGCCACCACCTGCTCGGCCAGCACCGCATCGAAGTGTCCGGCGACAGCGCGCGGGGCGAGGTCTATTTCCAGGCCTGGCACGGCGTGCGCGACGAAGCGGGCGGCGTGCGGGACCTCTTCATCGCCGGGCGCTATCTCGATGAATATGCCTGCCGGGACGGCGAGTGGCGTATCACCGCGCGGCTGCTCGTGACCGACTGGGTCAAGGACGATCCCGGCTCCCTCGACTTCTTCGCCGCCAATCCCGGCGCCGTGCGGGGCGGCCGTCGCGGCGCGGATCCCAGCGATATCCAAGCTTGGCAGACAGGACTGAAATCATGAACCTCCAGAGCAAGGTTTCCCGCTACTCGCAGGAATTCGATCCGCCGGTGCGCGGCGATCCGATCACGGCCGACCGCTATATCTCGAAGGAATGGATGGCGGGCGAAATGAAGAATCTCTGGCCCAAGGTCTGGCACCTGGGCGGGGTGCTGGCCGACCTGGAGGAGCCGGGCGACGTGATCCGGCACAATTTCGCCAAGGAATCGGTGATCATGGTGCGGCAGGAGGACGATTCCATCCGCGCGTTCTACAATTCCTGTCCGCATCGCGGAAACCGGCTGATCCTGGCCGACGTCACCAGCGTGCCGCGCATAACCTGCGGCTATCACAACTGGACCTACGATCTCGACGGCACTCTGATCAAAGTGCAGGACCCGGACGATTTCGAGGGCGGCAGTCCGTGCGGCAAAGTCCACTTGTCCGAACTGCGCTGCGAGACCTGGGGGCCGTTCGTGTTCTGGTGCATGGACGACGACGTGGCGCCGCTTCACGAATGGCTCTCGCCCTTCCCGGAGCGTCTGGCCGGCTACGGCATCGACAATTGGGTGCGGGTGCTCAACCTATCGGCGGACTGCGAGTTCAACTGGAAGATCATCCGCGACAATTTCAACGAGAGCTACCACCTGCCGACGATCCACCCGGAACTGGCGACTTTCATCAACGACGGACTACCGGACACGCTGTTCGAGATGTACCCTTCCGGCCATAACTCCATGTGGATGAAGGGGCATCAGGCCACGACGCGCGTGGATTATCACACGACAGAGGTCCCGGCGCCGCTCGACCAGGTGGCGCGCGCCTGGGGAATCGACCCGGCCGATTACGCCGGCCATACGGGCGACCTTCGCGCGGCCGTGATCGAGGCCAAGCGCCGGCTGGGGCCGGAGCGGGGCTTCGCAAATTACGCGCAGATGAGCGACCAGCAACTCGTGGACTACTTCCACTGCACCCTGTTCCCCAACTTGACGCTCACCATGAGCCCGGAGCAGTTGCAGGTCCTGCGCACCGAGCCGCATCCCACCGATCCCGAGAAATGCGTGTTCCAGCACTGGTGCCTCTATCCGCCGATCGCCGGCATGCGCGAGGTCGAGACGCCGCTCGGCACGGTGCCCCTGCGTCATGATGCCATCGCGCGCCATTCCACCTACGGCGACGGTGTGTCCGTGGGCTTCGTGGCCGATCAGGACCTGTCGATCGGCACCAGCCAGCAGCAGGGCCTCAATTCGCGCGGCTTCAAGGGCTGCATCCTGCCGGGACAGGAAAAGCGCGTCCAGCGGTTCCACGAACTGCTCAACGATGTGGTGCAGGGGTGAACCTGACGCCGCCGTGCCCCCTGGAGGACAGGCTGGCTATCCAGGATTTGCTCGTGGCCTATGCCCACGGGTTGGATAGCCTGGAGAATGTCGACGCGCTTCTCGATCTTTTCGTGGAGGATGCGGTGTTCGACCTTTCCGGGGTCGGATTCTCCAGGCTTCAGGGCCACGCGTCGATCCGGAGATTTTTCGAGGACACCTTCGCTGCCATCGCCGCCCAGGCGCACTATCTGAGCAACTTCGCGATTACGGCCTATGCGGGCGACCGGGCCTCGATCCGCGCCTATGTGACCGGCATGGCTCGGTACAAGGCCGGCGGCGGGATCACGGTGCACGGGCGCTATTACTTCGACGTGGTGCGTACCGCGATGGGCTGGAAGGCCGTGCAATACAGGATGGATTTCCTCATCCCGCCGGAGGGTTGAGGCTAACGCCGAAGATTTCCCTTCGAGGCCAGCCGTCTTCGTCATAGACCGGTTCCACACCGGCGGCCGAATAGATCTGCACAGCAAAGCCTGTCAGTTCGTAGCGGCCGAGATGGTCGCGCATCGCTGCATAGGAACTGTGCGCGAAGTGGCCGAGCAGGGCTCGCTCGCTTTCCCATTCCTCGTAGACGTGGATCAGGCCAGCATCGAGCGGATCGACGGCCCAGTTATACGCAACGCAGCCTTGCTCCTTTCGGCTGGAAACGATGTGCTCGGCGCCGCTGCGGATAATTTCGGAGCAAAGCACTTCGTCCCCGGCGAAGCGGAGGGTTCCGGCTACGATGATGCGCATGGTCTGTTCCTTTCAGGCGATCGGACGGATCGCCGGGGTCTCGTGGATCTCCAGGATCTCGAACACGTTGCCGAAGAAATCGCGGCAATAGGTTCCCGAATAGCCGTGCTTCCTGCCATCCGCGTCGGTCGTGATCGTCGTCAGGTCGGGCGGCGCGTGAACCGGCAGGCCCGCCGCCACGATGCGCTCGTGCACGGCGGCCAGATCCTCCACCTGCAGTGCGATATGCGTGTAGCCATATTCGTGGACGCCCCGGCGCGGATCCTGCTTCTGCTTCTGCTTCGGCGCGGCATATTCGAAGACTTCGATCTGCATGTTGCCCAGGCGGCAGAAGAACTGCTCCGCCGCGCTGCCTTCGAGACCGACGATCTCGTCGATGAAGGGATTGTCCGCCCAGCGCAGCGGTTCCACTTCCTCGACGCCGCCGAGAATATCGAGGTAGAAGTGCCGCGCCTTGGCAAGGTCGGGCACGGAGACGCCGATGTGATGGACGCCGAGGATGCCGGGCAGGGGGCTGGTCATGGGATCGCTCCGCAGCAGGCCGTCGTCCAGGATTTGATCCGGGACCGCTGGCAAGGTCGCGTCGGTTTTCCGGCAAGTGCCAACCGTGACCAAGCGGGTCTCGACAGCGTGCGCCTGAAGACCGACAGCGGTCCCGGATCGAGTCCGGGACGACGCAGGTGGTGACGAGGGCGCGGGCTCATGCCGCTACCGTGCTTTCCGCGCGGACGTTGCGCTGGGCAGCGTGCCGGCCCGCGAGATAGCCGAAGACCATGCCCGGTCCCAGCGTGCCGCCGCCGCCGCCGTAAGTCATGCCCATCATCGAGCCCATGGCGTTGCCCGCCGCGTAAAGCCCCTCGATCGGCTTCAGGTCCACGTCGAGCACGCGGCCGAGCGTGTCGGTCTTGGGGCCGCCCTTGGTGCCGAGCGCGCCGGACTTTACCTCTGCGGCGTAGTACGGCCCGCCCTCGATCTTGCCGAGGGTAGCTTCCTTGCACCCCTTGTTCCCGGGGTCGCCCCAATAGCGGTCGTAATAGCTCTCCCCCCGCCCGAAGTCGTCGTCCTTGCCGTTTTCCACCATGGCGTTCCAGCGCTCGACCGTGGCTTCCAGCGCGCCCGCCGGGAGTCCGAGCTGTTCGGCGAGCTGCGCCAGAGTATCGCCCCGCGCGATCCAGTCTGCCGGCTCTCTTTTGTGCTCGCCGTCGCCAACGCCGATCAGCTGGGTGTCGAGGAAGCCCCACTTGTCGTAGAATGCCTGGTTGAACAGGCACCAGGCCGGGAGATTGGCCCAGGAGCAGGAATTGAGGTCCTGCACATGGAACGCGGCGCCGAAGGCGTTGTAGTTGGCGGCCTCGTTGGTGAAGCGTTTGCCGGTCCGGTTGACCATGATCGTGCCGGGCAAAGTCCGCTCGCCGGTGAAGAGCATGCGCCCCATGGCGTTGAGCGGGGCCTCCACTACCGGCATCCACCAGGCCTCGCGCATCGAGGAAAGCATGGCTCCCGCTTTCATCGCCATGCGCAGGCCATCGCCGGTATTGGTGGCGACCGACACGGGGGAGGTCAGCGGGCCGCGCAGGAAGGCGGCCTTGAAGGCTTCATTGTGTTCGAAACCGCCGGTCGCCAGCATCACGTTCGGGGCGTCGATCACGGTGCCGTCGTCCAGTTCGACGCCGCGAGTGACGCCTTGCTCGATCCGCAGCTCCTTGCCGCCAGTGCCGAGCAGGAATTCCACGCCCCGGTCGAGGCAACCGCGCAGCAGGCGGCCCACGAGGGCATGGCCAAGCCCGCGCTCGTCATTGTCGGCGCGGCGCTTCGCCTCGGCCGGGTCGAGCGGATCGGGCACGGCCTGCGCCAACGAGGTCTCGCCCACGGTGAAGTAGACGTGCGGCCAGTAATAGGGGGAGACTTCCACCCGGTCTCGCCACTCTCCCAGCTCCCCATAGGGATAGACGGCGCATTCCAGCGTACGGCCGCCGCGCGATGCCGCTCCGGGCTGTTCGGGATGGTAGTCGGGGAAATCGGGTACCACCATGAATTTCACCGGCGTGCGTTCTTCGAGGAAGGCGACCATCTCGACCCCGCCGTCGATGTAGGCCTCTGCCATCTGCGGCTCGATCAATCCGTTGGACATGGAGGCGAGATAGGTCAGCGCCTTGTCGCGGCTGTCTTCCTTGCCATAGGCCTGCTGGTGCGGGTTGCAGGGAATCCAGATCTGCCCGCCGGACCAGGCCGAGGTGCCCCCCAGTTTCGCGCCCTTCTCGACGACGAGGACTTTCGCGCCATGCTCGGCCGCCGTCAGTGCAGCCGTCAGCCCCGCCGCGCCCGAACCGAGCACGACGAGATCGTATGCCGTATTGGTCATTGCCTCTCTCCCGATGGCCGCTTCAGGGCCTCATGAAATCAGACCTGCCAGGATCAGACCTGCCAGGATCATACCTGACTGAACCCGCCGTCCATCACGAGTTCGTCGCAGGTCATGAAGCTGGATGCCTCGCTGGCGAGGAAGACGACGCCCCCCGCCATCTCTTCCGCGCGGCCGAGGCGGCCGATCGGGTGCGTGGTGTTCATCGCGGCCAGCGAGGCCTCGCGCGAGGGCGAGGCGCCGAGTTCGACATAGCGGTCCATTATCGACGCCAGCATCGGCGTCTCGATCCCGCCCGGGTGCACCGAATTGACGCGGATGTTGTACCTCAGCGCCGCGAACTCCGCGCCGAGGCACTTGGACAGCATCTTGATCGCCGCCTTGCTGACGCAATAGGCGGCATTGAAGGCCGCGCCGCGCAGGCCGCCGACGCTGGACAAGTTGATCACCGAAGCGCCGCCCTTTCGCGCCTTGCCACCCGCCTTGAGCAGGTCCAGCAGGACCTGCGTGCCGATGATCGCGGAATCGACGTTGATCGCGTTGATCCGGTGGAACTCCGAAAGCGGCGTTTCCTCGAACTTGGTGACGATCGAGAAACCGGCGTTGTTGACCAGCACGTCGAGCCTGCCGTAGTTCTCGCGAACCAGAGCCTCCACCGCGCGCCAGTCCGCTTCGTCGGTGACGTCGTGCTTCAGGTAATGGTCGGCGCCGTCGACTTCCGCGCCGTCCTTCAGGTCGGTGGCGATCACGGTGGCGCCGGCGAGCTTCATGGCCTTGACGATCTCGCGGCCGATACCGCCTGCCGCGCCGGTGACGACGGCGATGGTGTCGGGAAGGGCGCCGGGTGAGGGGGCGGTCATGGTCGTGTTTCTCCGCGTTCCAAGGTCATTGCGCCGTCCAGCCGCCGTCTATCACCAGTTCCGCGCCGGTCATGTAGGAGCTGTCGCTCGAAGCCAGGAAAAACGCGGCACTGGCCAGTTCGGACGGATCGGCAAGGCGGCCGATCGGCGTCCTGCTCGACATCAGGTCGACCAGATCCTGCGGTTTTTCCGCCACGCCCTTGTCCACCCAGCGCTGGAAGCCTTCCTTGAGCAAGGGCGTGACCACGAAGCCGGGATGCAGGGAGTTGGCGCGGATCGGCATCTTCTTCTCGGCGAACTCCAGCGCGATAGACTTGGTGAACAGACGCACCGCGCCCTTGCTGGCGTTGTAGCCGGAGACTTCGCTCAGGCCGACGAGACCCATGATCGAACTGACGTTGATGATCGAGGCGCCGCCCGCGACCTCCGCGCCGCTGGCGGCCATGAGCGGCACGAAAGTGCGCACGCCGAGGAACACGCCGTCGACATTGATGCTCATGATCCGCCGCCAGCCCTCCAGCGAGGTTTCGGCGATCGGACCAGTGAGGTCGATACCCGCGTTGTTCACCAGGATATGCAGCTTGCCGTGGCGCCGGGTGACGGCATCGAGCACCGCCTCCCAGTCTTCCTCGCTGGTGACGTTGGCGCGCACGTAGCTGGCCGCCTGTCCCAGCCTGCCCAGCGTCTCGCCGACGAGCGTGCCGTCTTCGGCCTCAAGATCGGTCAGCACCACTTCCGCGCCTTCGGCCAGGAAGCGCTCCACGCAGGCCAGGCCGATGCCGCGCAGGCCGCCGGACACCAGCGCCACGCGGCCCTTCAGCCGCTGCGAACCGAGATCGCTCATACGCCCATCATCCCTGCCGTGCTTGCCCCGTCGATCACGTATTCGCTACCCGAAACGAACTGCGATTCGTCCGATGCGAACCAGGCCACCAGTCCGGCGATCTCCTCCACGCGCGCCATCCGGCCCAGCGGGGAGAGCCCCTCGTAAGCGGCGCGGGTGGCGGTCGGATCGCCCGAGGTGTCGATCAGGTTGCGGATCAGCGCCGTCTCCACCACGCCGGGCAGGATGGCGTTGACGCGGATGCGGTACTTGCGATTGCCGGCATGGACCGCCGCCGATTTCACCAGCGCGACGACGGCCGCCTTGGACACCGAATAGGCCACGAAATTGCCCATCGCCCGGTGCGCATTCATCGAGGAGTTGACGAGGATCGAACCGGCCGCCCCTCCCGGATTGCGGGACATCAGGCGCATCGCGTGCTGCACGGTGAGCATGGCGCCGGTCTGGTTGACTCCGATGACGTTCTCCCACCCGTCCAGCGTGATATCCTCGACGCTGCCGTCGCCGTGCTCGGTGCCGGCATTGGCGAAGGCGAAATCCAGGCGGCCGTGATCGCGCTCGATCCGTTCGGAGAGCGCATCCCACGCGGCGCCGTCGCGGACGTTGTGGCTGACGAATTCGGCCCCGGTGGCGGCGCAGACCTCGTCCGCGGCACTGCGGTTGGAGCCGGTGAACACCACTTTCGCACCTTCCGCGCGAAGCCTGTGCACCGCGCCCGCGCCGATGCCCGAGGTTCCTCCGGTGACCAGTGCCACCTTGCCTTCCAGCCGCTTCACGGCATTCTCCCGTTATATTCGTTGCGGAGAGCATGACCGATCCTCGCTTCGGAGCAACCTATGATTTGAGCAAGGTGACTCAGGCTTCCCAGCGGTCCAGACATGCCCCAAACAGGGAAAAACGAAACCGGTTGGGAGACCTTGGAGCAATGGCCGAACGTGACCCCGAATTGGGCGCTTCGCTGGGAGAAGACCGCAGCGAGGGCATCAGCTGGGCCGAACTCATGGCACGGGATTCGCGGGCTGCCCCCGCGATCCTGACGCAGGAGAGCTACACGTATCGCGGCTCGGACCCGATCCCTGCCGAACGCTACATCAGCGCCGAATTCGCGCAGCTGGAGCGCGACCGCATGTGGCCTTACGTCTGGCAGTTCGTGGCGCGGGAGGAAGATCTGCCCGACCCCGGCGACTTCATCGTCTACGAGAACGCGGGGCGCTCCTACCTCGTCAGCCGGCAGGACGATGGTTCGATCCGGGCCATGCACAACGTCTGCCTCCATCGCGGCCGCAAGCTGCGAACCGAGGAAGGCCATGCCGACAAGTTCGTCTGCCCGTTCCACGGCTTCGCGTGGAAGAAGGACGGCAGTTTCGACTCCATGCCTTGCCAGTGGGACTTCCCGCACCTTTCGGAGCAGAACCTCGACTTGCCCGAAGCCGAAGTGGGCCGCTGGGCGGGCTACGTCTTCCTTCGCGAAGAGAAGGGCGGGCCGAGCCTGGAGGAATTTCTGGCCCCGCTGCCCGAGCACTTCAAGCGCTGGCGGCATGAGGAATGCGCCAGCGTCATGCGCGTGGCCAAGGAGGTGCCGGCCAACTGGAAGGTGGTGATGGAGGCCTTCATGGAGGCCTGGCACACCATCGTCACGCACCCGCAGCTCCTGCCGTTCACCGGCGATTCCAACGCCGCCTACTGGACCTGGGGCGACAACGTGAACGTCAACCTCGTTCCGTTCGGCGTGATGAGCCCGCATATCCAAGAGGGCCAGGGCGAGCAGTGGATCGTCGACGAGTTCATCAAGTACAATGGCCGTTCGGGCGACAACTACGAAGGCGAAGCCTCCGCCAATCCCATGGCGATCCAGGTGCCGGAAGGCGTGACCGCGCGCGCGGCCTTGGGCGCGGCGATGCGCGCGGCCTATACCGAGAGCACCGGCTACGACCACGGCGACGCCACTGATGCCGAACTGCTCGACGCGCTGGTCTACAACGTCTTCCCCAACTTCGCGCCCTGGGGCGGCTATATGCCGAACATCGTCTACAACTGGCTGCCCGGCAAGACGCCGGACACCTGCGTGATGGAAGTGCGCGTGCTGGCCCGCATACCCAAAGGCCAGCCGATCCCGCGCGGTGCGCCGCTCAAGATGCTGCGGCTGGACCAGAAGTGGACCGAGGCCCCCGAACTGGGCATCCTGGGTGACGTGTTCGAGCAGGACATGGACAACCTGCCTTACGTGCAGGAGGGTCTCCATGCCTCGAAGACCGGCAAGGTGAACCTGGGCAACTATCAGGAAATCCGCATCCGCCAGTTCCAGGATACCTTGATGAAATATATTCATGGCGAACTGGGCCGGACAACGCCCGAAGGGATGGCCTGACCGCATGAGCGAAACCGCTGAGACCCGCCCGCCGCGTATCGACTGCGTGTTGATCTGCGGCGGCGTGTGGCACGACATGGACTTCGCCCGGCTGGAACTGCTCAAGCTGCTGGCCGAGGATCCGGCAGTGCGGACCCGCGTGTTCGAAGACTACGAAAACCTCGACGCGATCCGATCCGCCCATGTGCTGATCACCTATACCTGCGACGTCACCCCCTCGCTGACGGCGCAGGAGGTGCTGCGGGACTGGTTGGCGGCGGGCGGGCGCTGGTATGCGCTCCACGGCACCAATTCGGTGCTGCGGCTGCTGGCGGAAGGCCGCGACGCGGGCCTGTGGGACGCGCCGCGCTGGGCGCCGCTGTTCATGGACCTGCTGGGCAGCCAGTTCATCAGCCATCCGCCGATCGCGCCTTATACCGTCACCGTGGCCGATCCCGGCCATCCGCTGGTGCAGGGGATCGCGCCGTTCGCCACCACCGACGAACTCTACCACATGGAGCGCCACGGCGATCTGCACGTTCTGCTGGAAACCGAATGTACCGAGGAAGGCACCGGCTTCGTCGAGGCGGCAGGCGCCATCGGCACCCACCCGGTGATGTATATCAAGGCGCACGGCCGGGGCGCCGTGCTCTACAACACGCTGGGGCACTGCCGGGGGCATTACGACCTGCAGCCCATGCTGGACTGGTGGCCGACGGTGGATCGCTGCGCCTGGGATCTTCCCGTGTTCTACGAATTGCTGCGGCGGGGCATTGGCTGGCTCAAGCAACGCGAGGCGTAGAGCCGCTCTTTGCGCGACGCTCTCGCGCTATCCGCCCCGAACTGCTAAGGCGGGGTGATGATCTTCCCGGCTTCGGATACGCTTCTCGCTCCCGCTCCTGCCAGCACCGTTGATCCCGAAGAACCCGATTTCGTGGTGGTCGACGTCGAGACCGCCTGCGCGCGGGTCAGCAGCATCTGCCAGATCGGCATCGTCGGCTTCCGTCAGGGGCGCGAGATCTTCGCCTTTGAGACGCTGGTCGATCCTCGTGACGAATTTTCCACGTTCAACATCCGCATCCATGGCATCTCGCCCGAGCATGTGGCGGGCAAACCGACCTTCGGCGACATCCATGGGGTGATCTCCAGGCATCTGACGGGCCGCGTGACGGTCGCCCATTCCAATTTCGACAAGGGCGCCCTGTCGGCGGCGTGTCGCTTGGGTGCACTGGATCTGATCGAGACCACATGGCTCGACAGCGTTCGCGTGGCGAAGCGCGCATGGCCGCAGCTTTCCAGCCACCGCCTCAACGTGCTGTCGCGCCATCTCGGCATTCGCCATCGGCATCACGACGCGCTCAGCGACGCGCGGGCGGCGGGCATGGTGATCGTCCGGGCTATGGAGGAGACGGGCATCGACCTGCAAGGCTGGATGGCCAGGCCGGGCAAACCCGGCAAGGCGCCGTCCGCCGCAGACGAGGGGCCGCTGAAGGGTGAGCGCGTGGCCATCCTGGGCGAACCGCGTGACGGCGCGCTGGCGCAGTTCTTGGCCGGAGCAGGCGCGCGCGTGCTTACCTCCGTTGGTGCGACCACTACCCTGCTGGTGATCAGTGCGCGCCAGCCTTACGGGCGCTGGGTGACGGCCGAGGCGCAGCATCGCAAGGCCGAGCAGCTCGGCGTCGCCATCGTCACCGAAGCGGAACTGCGCACTCGCCTTGGCGCGGACGGGCGCGGGCCGGTCAGGGCCTGAATTCGCGGCGCACGGCGTCCATCTCCGCGAAGAACAGGCCGCGCGCCTGCTCTGCATAAGGGTTGGATTCGATGGCCTGGCTGACGCCCGGGGCATCGTGGCGCACCATCTCGACCGCCTGCCGGATCAGATCGAAGCTGCGGGTGGTGATCCGGTCGGGCAGATGCTCCATGCGAAGCAGGATCCTGGCGATCAGATGCGTGAGACCCTGTGTGAAGGCTGCCTCGCGGTCATGCTCCTCGGGGGAGACCATGACGATCGCCAGCCCGAAGCGCTTGCGCAGGAATGCGGCGATGCGCCGCGGGGAGCGGCCGCGCAGGGGGCAGATCACCATCTTCAACCCACGCGTGCCCGCCCGAATGCTCTGGGGGCCGAACATCGGGTGCGTGGCCGCGAGATCGACATGCGGCGGCAGTTCGGCAAGCAGGATCTCGGCGGGCCGCATCTTGGTCGAGCAGACGTCGAGGACGAGGGTACCGGGCCGCAGCAGCGGCGCGATGGCGCGGCAAACGTCCGCAAGCGCCGACAGGGGAACCGCGATCACGACGACATCGCAGCGGCAGACTTTCGCCGGATCGGTCATGATCACGCCGCCCACCGTGTCTCCATTCGGGCTGGGATCGGTTGCGAGGACGCGGAAGTAGGGCAGCAGATAGCGCGCGGTAAGCTGTCCGAAGGCGCCGAATCCGATGATGCCCAAGGTGGGGCGGCTAGAGGGACGGCGATGCCGCGGCGGACTACAATCCACGATTGTCACGACCTGGGTAGCTCCGATCTGGGCTACGCAACCGTGGGTCTGACTGGAAAGGTTCAACCGCTGGTTACGCAGCGGTTGAGAACGACAAGATGCTCACCGCCGATCAGCGGTAGTAATAGGATCCCACGATGGCGAGCGGCCTTGTCATGGCGCTGCGGCTAAGCGTTCGGCGCGGGCCTGTCAATGCCGGTCAGAGCGCGCCAGGAGGGGACGCATCACCTTTCAATTGAGCGGTCCCGGCGGCGGCACGGCATTGCCGGTCTGGCTGCTGGTGACCACGGCGCGCGCCTGCGATACGCGGCTGTAAGGCGGTACGCTGTGCGTCAGCCATACATTGCCGCCGATCTCCGATCCCTTGCCGATGGTCACGCGCCCGAGGATCGTCGCAGCGGCATAGATCACCACGTCGTCCTCTACGATCGGATGGCGGGGTTGAGCCCGCACAAGCGCGCCGGAACTCTCCGAAGCGAAGTCCTTGGCGCCCAATGTGACGCCTTGGTAGAGGCGCACGTTGTCGCCCACGATCGCCGTTTCGCCAACCACGACTCCGGTGCCGTGGTCGATGAAGAAGCCCTTTCCGATCCGTGCGGCGGGATGGATATCGATCCCGGTCCCGCCATGGGCGATTTCCGAGAGGATACGCGCCACCAGCGGAGCGCCCAGGTTGTACAGGGCATGTGCCAGCCGGTAATGGATGATGGCCAGCAAGCCGGGATAGCAGATGAGCACTTCATCGAGGCTGCGCGCCGCCGGATCGCCGCGATAGGCGGCATCGATGTCGAGATCCAGCGAACGGCGGATCTCCGGCAATTGGCGGGAGAAAGCCAGGACGATGGCGTTGGCACGCTGCTCCGCTTCCTGCTTTTCAGCCGCCGCATAGTGCAGTTCCAGCCGGATCTGCGCTTGCAGGCGGCTCAGAGCGATCTGCAGCGACTGCGTGACGAAAGTCTGTTCGTTGTGCAGCCGCACGAAATCGGGGCCGAGCCTGAGCGGAAACAGCGCCCCGCAAAGTTCCTCCGCGACTTTCGCCAGGCGCACCCGCGATGGGAATCCCTCGACGCCGTATTCGACATGCTGGCTATGCGCCGAGCGCCATGTCCGCCGGATCTGCGCCAGTTCCGCGACCAGGCCTTCGACGTTCCAGAAGTCTTCGTCAGGACCGGGAACCCCGGCTGCGTCAGGCATCGCGCTCATGACGGTGCACTCCGGTCCTGCGTGGGGAGGATGGGCGCCGAGGGGATGGAAGCGCCGAGTGGGCCGGCCGTTCGTATAGGCATCGTTTTCACCTCGTCCTGAGGGATCACGACGCTTGGCGTTGTCGCCCCAGCATCGCGCGCTTTAGCGGTTGATTACGCGGAGCAAGCTGCATCCCGATCAAAAGCCGCGGGCCGACAAGGTTCGCAGACGGGCATCGTCGACCGGATGTCCGCCTGTCGCTTATTCGGACAGACGCACCGCCCGTCAAGAAAGCGGCATCGTCACAGGTGATAGAAAATCTGGATCCGCCGAAACGCCAGGTTGCGCTTTCACAGGCATCGCGCGATTGGCACTTCCCACGAGGCGCCCAAGAGCCTAGAGGCCGCTCATCCCCGGGGGGCCGCTGATGCGCGGCTGAGAGGTGGTCAGCAGACCACGACCCGCTGAACCTGATCCGGTTGACACCGGCGTAGGGAGGGCCGCGGCAGACCCGTTGTCCCTCCGAGTGGAGTGGACGCGTGACCAAGAAAACCGATTTCCGTTATCTGAGCAGCGCCGCGATGGCGATCCCGGCTCTGCTTCTTGCGCCGGCCGCTCTGGCAGAAGCCAAGGAGGCGCCAGCAGCCGAGCGGGCAGCGGAAACGGCGGACAGGATCGAGGTGATCGGCCATCCCGATCCCGAAGGCCTGTTGCCTGACCAGACCGCGCCGAAGGCCGTCAGCGCGATTTCCAGCGACTTCATCGTCAAGCAGGCGCCAACGCTCAACGCCTTCCAGCTGGTCAACCTCCTGCCGGGCGCGAACGTCTCCTCGGGCGATCCCTATGGCCTTTCCACCAGTTCCAGCCTGACCTTGCGGGGCCTCGGGCAGGACCAGATCGGCGTGGTCATGGAAGGCGCGCCGCAGAACGACATCGGCTACTTCTATGCCTATCCCTCGCAGTTCGCCGATGCCGAGAACGTGCGCCAGATCGCCCTGGCTCAAGGTGCCGCCGATATCGATGCGCCTGTCGTCGCAGCGGCGGGCGGGTTGCTCTCGCTTTCGCTCGACGATCCCCGGCCGGACATGGGCGGCTTGATCAATCTTTCGGTCGGCTCCTACGATCAGCGCCGGGCCTTCGTGCGCTTTGATACCGGCACCCTGGGCGCGAGCGGCCTCAAGGCCTTCGTGTCCTATTCCAACAATCGTGCGGACAACTGGCGCGGTCCCGGCTACGATTTGCGCCAGCATGTCGACGCAAAGCTGCTGGGCGAATGGGGCGACGGCAACCGGGCCAGCGTGGCCTTCTCGTACAACGATGCCAAGACGTCGGCCTATCCCAGCCCGACCCTGGCCGACTGGGACGCGCAGGGGCGCGGCTTCAACCACGACGCTCGCTACGACCCTGAGAATGGCACCAACTACTGGCGTCTCTACCGCGCGCCGTTCCGCAACTTCTATGTCGCCGCGCCGCTCCACCTGAAGCTCGGCGACGGGCTGGCCTTCGACAGCAGTGCCTACCTCCAGTTCGGCCATGGCAATGCTCCCTACGGCACCGAGCTGACCGAGACCGGCAATTTCCTCGGTACCGAGGAACTGACGCAACCGGTCGCGCTTCCCGGTGCGATGGATGGAACGGCGACGGTGCTGGGCAACTGGACCGGCAAGCAATTCCGCGTCGGCGATGTCGGCAAGCTGACGTTCGAGGCGGGGGCGCACCGGATCACGGCGGGGCTCTGGTTCGACTACGGCACCGACCGCGTGACGCAGTCCTACACTTCGATCGATGCCGGAGGGCGTCCGCTGGACCAATGGGGTTATCAGCGCAGGGCGATCCGTACGGCCGATGGCCGCCTGCTCGCATACGAGAACGCGCGCACGAAAACCGTGACCAAGGCGTTCTTCCTGGCCGACAGCGTGACCCTCACACCGCGCCTGGTGGTCGATCTCGGGTTCAAGGGCGTGGGCGTGCTGCGCAAAGGCCGCAACTTCCTGCCGGGACCGCAGCAGACGGTGCGGACCAACAGCTTCGCCGCGCTGCCGCGCGCCGCCGTCCACTACCGGCTGGACGATCGCCAGCAGCTTTTCGCGAACATCACCACCAGCTTCCGCACACCCAACGAATTCGCACTCTACAACAGCTATTACGGCGGCGAGATCGTCGGCGCGGGCACCACGAACCTCAAGAACGAATACTCCGTCTCGCAGGAGCTGGGTTATCGGTACATCGGGCCGAGCCTGTCGTTTTCCGTGACGGGCTTCCACTACCACTTCCGCAACCGCCAGGTCGCGACCGTGGTGAACAGCGGCGGCGCGCTGGTCAACTCGACCATCAACGGCGGCAGCCAGACTTCCTACGGCCTCGATGCCGAGATCGACTACCGCCCCGCCAAAGGCATGAGCGTCTATCTTTCAGGCGAGTATCTGCATGCAAGGCTCGACGACGATCTGGCCGTGGGGGCAGACGTTCTGCCGACCAAAGGCAAACGCGCGGTATCTGCACCCAGCTTCCAGTTCGCCATGGGCAGCACTTACGACGATGGCCGGCTGTTCGGCAGCACCGCACTGAAATACGTCGGCCGCCAATATGCCACGTTCATGAATGACGAAAGCATCAAGGGCTATGCCACGCTGGATCTGTCGATCGGCGTCCATCTCGCCGGATTGATCGACGCCCAGCGCATGGACTTGCGCCTCAATGCCATCAACCTCACGAACCCGCGCGTGCTGTCGGGCGTGCAGGCAGTCGGCACCAACGCAAGGGACACCATCGGCCGCGGGGGCATCTTGATTTCCGGGGCAGCGCCGACCTACTACGTGGGAAGCGGGCGCGCGTTCGTGGCAACGCTCAGCCGCGCTTTCTGATCGTGAGCGGCGCGGCGGCGCACCCTGCGCAGGGCGATCCCGTGCACGGCCATCTCGTGCACGGCCACCTCGTGCACGGAATGGGCACGGCGCTGGAGGCGCCCGCCTGGCCGGCAATCACGGACGAGGAGGCCGAAGCCGTGCTGGCGCGCTTTGTCGGCGCCGGGCACCTGGCGGCGCTGCGCTGGCATTCGCCGCGCCCCTTCTCGGCCGCGACGCTCGTCGAGACCGATCGCGGCACGTTCTTCCTGAAGCGGCACCATCACCGGCTGCGCAGCCCTGCGGCGCTGGCAGAGGAACATGCGTTCATGGCCCACCTTCGCGCGGCAGGCCAGCCGGTGCCGGAAGTGATCGCGGCGCGGGACGGCTCCCATTCCGTCACATGCGGCGATCAGGTCTACGAACTGCATGCCCGGGCATCCGGCCGCGACCTCTACCGTGACCGGCAATCCTGGACGCCGTTCTTGTCGCATGGCCATGCCTATGAGGCAGGCGCCGCGCTCGCCCGGCTGCACCGCGCGGCCGGCAACTTCGCAGCCCCGGCGCGAGGCGCGCATCCGCTGGTTGCCAGCTTCTCGATTCTGCCCTCGTCCGATCCCCAGGCAGCGGCACAGGCCTATGTCGCGGCTCGCCCGGCGCTCTCCGCCTTCCTGGCCGGCGGGTCCTGGCTTCAGGAACTGTCCCGCCTTTTCGCGGCGCTCGGCACAGGACTGGCGGCGCGGCTTGCTTGCCAGCCTCCCTTGTGGAGCCATGGCGATTGGCATCCTTCCAACTTGCTCTGGTCGGCCCAAGGTGCCGTAAGCGCGGTATTCGATTTCGGATTGGCCACGAAGACCTGCGCACTGCACGATCTTGCCACCGCGATCGAGCGAACGGCCATTCCGTGGCTGGACGGCGACCCCGTGCCCGACGCGGCAGCGGCGAACGCCTTGCTGGCGGGCTATGGATCGGTCCTTCCGCTGTCGCGCGTGGACATAGCCGATCTCGTCGCCGTGCTGCCGCTTGTCCATGTCGAATTCGCGCTGTCGGAGATCGACTACTTCGCCGGGATACTCGGCGACAGGGATCAGGCCGAACTGGCCTGGCAGTCCTATCTCATAGGTCATGCCGAATGGTTCCTCTCTCCCACCGGGCAGAGTTTCTTGCGAGAGCTGGGAGGCCGAACAGCGGCATGATGTCGTGGCTGGAGATCATCGCCGTTGCCGTGAGCTTTCTCGGCATCTGGTTGACGGCACGGCGCCAACTGCTCTGCTGGCCGGTCAATCTTGCGGCCTGTGCGCTCTATTTCAAGCTGTTTCTCGATGTGCGGCTCTACTCGGACATGGTGCTGCAAGCGCTGTTCGGCCTTGCCATCCTTTATGGCTGGAGCGTCTGGGCGCGGGGGCGGAACGCCATAGGGGAAGTGGTCGTCAATCCAATGCCGCCCATGCGCGCCGTTGCAGGTCTCGCCGCGGGCACGGCGGGAGCCCTCGCGATCGGCTGGACGACCAGCCGTTACACCGACGCTGCGCTGCCCTGGATGGATTCCGCGCTCAGCAGTTTCAGCCTGGTGGCGCAATATTGGACGGCACGGCGCCATGCGGCCAGCTGGCTGCTGTGGATCGTGGTGGACGTGCTCTATGTGGGCATGTTCGTCATCAAGGAACTGTGGCTTACGGCCGGCCTTTACGCCGCCATGGTCGGCCTTGCCGTGACGGGGTATCGTCGCTGGCAGCGGTCGCGCAGGGAAAGCTGATGCGACCAGACGGCGGTCCACTCACGCACCGTGCCCGGAAGGCGGTGAGCATGGCGTTGTACCGGCAGCTTCATGGCATTTCTGAACGGCGGGTCCAGCGAGAACCGCTCGGTAGTGATCAACAATGCGGGCAACCCAATCATCCGGCGTATTGCAAAGGCTCAGGTATCCGGCGTGACCGGCATGAGACATCCGGCTGATGCGATCGTCGTCCCCATGAAGATCGAGCAGCGCCTGCGCGAACCTGTCAACATCGCCAGTGTCGATGGAAAGTCCGAAGCCGCGCTGCGCCACTTCGCTTGCGATCAGCGCGCGGTGGTTGATGATGGCCGGCGCGCCTGAGCCGATCGCCTCCAGCGCGACCAGACCGAACGGTTCCGCCCATCGGCTGGGCATGACCGCCACCCGCGCTGTGGAGATGGCCTGCGCCATGCCTTGGCGATCCTGCCGCCCGAGAAGCACCGCAGCGGGATTGAGCTTCCTGACGAGATCCATTTCGCTGCCGTCACCCACGAAGGTAATCGGAATGCCGGCGCGCGCGGCAGCGGCAGCAGCCAGGTCCGCTCCTTTTTCCTTCGATATTCTGCCGATGAACAGAACGCCGAAGTTTCCTTCCGCCCGAACGCGGTGGGCCGTGAGCGGCGTGACCGGATTGCGCACCGCGGCCAGCTTGTCGGAAGGCCAATCCGCCAGCTTGAACGCGTCGGCTTGACCGGGATGGATCAGCAGCATGCGATTGACGTTGGTGCCGCCGGGCAGAGCAATCCGCCGCGCCGTTTCACGGGCCGACCGCCAGAGTTTCTGCGCATAGGAAGCCTTGTCGCACTGACGAGTCAGACAGGACCGGGAGAGGGGAGGCAAGGCACAGTCTTCCTCTCTGGCATAGTCGAAGAAGGCGCCATTGGGACAACCGTTGAAATAGTCATGCGCGTGCAGGATCGTGCGCTGCGATACCTGGCGCAGCGCGCCGAATATTGCAGGGGTCAATATCTTCGACCAGCCATGAAGGTGGTAGACCGTGCCGGGGGTATCGTGCCGTGTAATCCATCGGCGCAGGCGCAGGAACGAGGGTGGGTTGATGAACCCTGACGTAAACGCACCCAGGCTGGATCGTTCCAGCAGTGCCTTGCCGTGAAGCGGGATGAACTCCACGTCACCCCGGTGAAAATTTCGGCCGTCATCGCCTGCAAGGAAAGTGACGGGCAGATCGCGCGCTCGCAGCCCGTCCAGAAGAATCTGGACCAGATGCGAAGCCCCCCCCAGCGCTTGGCTATAGTCGTGCAGCAGCACGACCCGATCTATACGGGGCTGCGTCATCGACCGCGCCGTCAAAAGAAGCGCGGACCGATGCGGATGGTATCGCCCGGGAGAACCGCGGCTCCGCTGTCTAGTCGGTATGCTTGTTCCTGACCATCCTTCGAATGCCTTACGTAGGCCACGTTCCGGTTCGCGCGATATGTAAAGCCTCCGGCCTTGGCGACCAGCGCGAAAACCGACATGCCTTCCGCAAACGTGTATTCGCCAGGCTTCTGGACCTCTCCCAGGATGTAGATGGGGCGGTACGTGACGATATCCAGGGTGATCCTTGCATCGCGCACATAGCCTTCGCTGAGCAAGGCCGTCAGTTCCCGCCGCATGTCAGGCAAGGTCTTGCCGGCGGCCTTGATCGTCCCGGCAAGCGGCAGCACCAGATTGCCTTCATCATTGACGACATATTCCCCGGAGAGGTTTTCCTCGCGATAGACATCGAGCTTGAGCCGGTCGCCCGGTGCCAGCGTCTGTTGAACCAGGCCGACACGGGGCAGTTCGGTCTTCGGCGGCGATGCGCAAGCCGAGATCAGACAGCCCAAAGCGAGCACCAGGGATCGTTTCACCATCAAATCTCCTGCAAAAGAAAATGCGCGCGTCATCAGGCGACACGTCCGATGGAAGCACGAAGACCTTTGAGTGCATCGATGATGCCGCTATCGAACACTTCGGGTGCAAACCGGCGTGCGTTGGCCGTCGCCACTTCGGGTTGGAAGCAAGGAAGCCATCCTTCGAACCGGCGGATAGCGTCGCAAAGGGCCTCAACCGTCTGGTCACGGTAAAATAGGCCCGTCTGCCCATCGACGATGGAGTCCGTAACGCCGCCTCGACCGAACGCGATCACCGGCCGCCCGGAGGCGTTGGCCTCGACGGGAACGATCCCGAAATCCTCCTCCGGCGTAAACACCAGAGCCTTGGCTGTTGCATAGGCCTGCTTCAGTTCGTCGAAGGACAAGTGTTTGCGAACTTCGACATTCCGTCCCGCTCCTGCGGCGATGGTCTTGTACATCTCGCCGTCCCCCACCATCAACGCGGGCACTCCCAGCCGATTGAAGGCTTCCAGGGCGATGTCCGCGCGCTTGTACGGCGTCATTTGGCTGACCCAGAGATAGCGGTCGCTGAGCTGGGAAGACGGGCGAAAGGAATCGACCGCGACCGGCGGATGAACCACGGCGGCATCGCGCCCCCATGTCTTGCGGATGCGGCGCTGAACGAACGAACTGTTCGCGAGGATACCGTCGATCCGTCGGGCCGAATTGACATCCCATTGTCGAAGGCGGTGGAACAGGGACGGCATCATCAGTCTGCCGAGATTGCCGGCGGATGACTTGTAGTCGTGATAGTGATCCCACAAGTACCGCATGGGCGAGTGACAGTAGCAAAGATGCAGCGCATCTGGATTTGCAATGACGCCTTTTGCCGGGCCTGACTCGCTGCTGATGATGAGATCGTAGTCCCGCAGATCGAGTTCCTCCAGCGCCATAGGCATGAAGGGCAGGTACTTCTGATAATGCTTTCGCGCGCCCGGCAAGGTACCGATGAATGTCTGGCGAACGTTCGCGGAGCGGATCTTCTGAGATACGCGCTCCGGCACATAGACATGGGTAAAAATATCTGCGTGGGGAAACAAATCCAGGAGACGCTCCAGCACGCGCTCTCCTCCGCGCATGGATACCAACCAGTAGTGGACCAGGGCTACGCGCCGAAAGTGCGGAGCGACGCGCGTCATGAATAGTACCCGCGATAATTCTTGTAAAAGCTGGATATATCGCTCCCGCCGAAGCGAACCTGCTTTTTCATGTCCACTTTGTTGAGCACGATCCCCAGCCCTTTCAAAGCTCGGGGAGGCAATTGCCGGATAGCCGCCTTGACCACGCGGTCCATCGTCTTGCGCCAATGCACGACTAGGACGACACTGTCGGTCCGCGACACGATCTCACGCGATTCCGCGATCGGCAGGATGGGCGGGCAGTCAAGCACCACCACATCGAACTCCTCGCGCAGGCGGGCGATTACGCGGTGTAATCGGCCTTGTTCTGTCAGTCGCTCACCTTTTGGAAAGGGCCGGGTGATAGGGAGTATGCGCAAGGACGATTGCTCATCCGGATAATGAGCAATGTCTCTGCTTTCCGAGTGAAGCGCCTCGTAAAGGCCGGGCCCGCCGTCGATCAGGCCGAACCGATCGCTCAATTGTGCCCGGATCACGTCGCAGTCGATCACGATCACGCGCTCGTTCGCAAGGGCCAGCGACCGGGCGAGGCAGGCCGCGATCGTCGATTTCCCTTCCCCCGGCAAGGCCGAAGTTATGGCGATGACTTTGCTCGATCGCGCGCCCGACTGGCGAATGGAAACGATGACATTGCGCAAGGCTTCCGAGAATGCACCGTTGGAGTGGTCGCGAACGGTATCCAGCGGCGTTGCCGAGTGCGGCTCTACCGAGCGGTGGGAGGGGATGAAACCCAAGGCGCGGAAGCCCAGCCGGCTCTCGATATCGTCGAGCGTGGTAAAGCCATGGTACGACAATTCGGACAAGACCGCGATCATAGCGCCCAGAAGCACTCCGACCACGAAACCCAGAGCGAGATTGATCGGAAGCTTCGGAGAAATCGGGAGTATCGGTACATTGGCGGCAGAAACCAGGCGCGCCGTCGGTTGCTCGGATCCGGTGCCGGCGACCACGGAATTGTAACGTTGGAGATAGGATTGATAGAGAGCCTGCGTAGCCTCGGCCTGTTTTTCCAGATCGGCCAGTGTCACCAATGCCGTGTTGTCCGAGCTTAGTTGCGAGCGGGTGCCGCTGCGGCTGGCAAGCAGTGAAGAAAGGCGCTGCGCCGATGTGTCCGCCGTGCTTTCCAGCGCCTTGATCGATCGCGTGACTTCGGCGGCGATCTGACGGTCTATGTCGGCGATCTGCTGGCGAACGGTGATCAGGTCGGGATTGTTGTCGAAGTAGCGCTGAGAAAGATCGCGCTCCTTTAGGACCAACTGCGCCCGTTCGCTACGAAGCGAGGTCACGACCGAGGATGTTACGCCCTGCCCTACGCCGTTGGCGCCGCCGGAGTGCAACTGTCGGCGCGCCCTGGAAAGTGCCGCTCCGTCTCGCGCCGATTCCGCGCGGGCCTGCGCGATCTGTTGATTGTAGGTGGATATTTCCTGCTCGCTCAAGCTGGTAGCCGCCGAACTGAGCAGGCCGGTGCGGATGCGATAGCTTTGCACTGCCGCGAAGGCGTCATTCGCAGATTTGCGCAGTTCGTCGACCCGGCTTTTCAGAACCCGCGCTGCGGTGGCATTGTTTCTGCCAAGCTCGCGCGCGTCGTCCGTCGTATAGAGCCGGGCGAAGGCGTTCGCGACTTTCGCGGTCCTCAGGGCATCCTCATCCGTATAGGAGATGCGCAGGTTGTACGACTCGCCGATGCGAGCAACGCTCAACCGTTTCAGCAGATAGCTGATCGATTTCTCGCGCAAAGCCGCAGGATCGACGCGTACGCGCTGGGCCCGATCGCCTCGCCCGATCGCCATGGATGCCAGCAGATTGTCCATGGCGGATCGCGGCGCAGCCACATCCGCGACGAATGCACGGTCGGCGGTCAAACCCGTAGCGTCGAGAACCTGCGCCGCCATCTGCCGTGAGGTGATCAACTGGATCTGAGTTTCGACATCTTCCGATCGAACCGGGGCCGGAACGCCGCCGTCTTCTTCGAGCGGCACGACCTGCGTCGGCGCCGTGATCATCACGACGTCCGCAGTCGACGAGTATATGCGCGGCAAGGCCGTAGTCCAAAGCAGCGCCACCAGGACACATATTGCCAAAGTGAGGAAGAAGGCCTCTCTCCTTCGCCGCATCATGGCGAAGAGATAGCGCAGGGTTATTTGGTCCTCGGAGTACCGATAGGCTTCGGCGCTTCCCCCGATGACCTGCGGAACCGCACCGGCCTCTTCATAGATCGCGGGTAGGTTCAAGCGATGCACTCCTTGCTGCGATAATAGGTCATGGGGTGACGGAGATGCCGATGCCCGCACTTGCGGAAGTGAAGGCGCCGACAAGCGGCGTTCCATCGACGTTCTGGTGGATGAACTCGAGGTATCCGCCGATGGAGAGCAGCGGGGACATCCGATATTCTGCGTTCAGCTTGACGCTCTGTCGGCGCGTTCTCGTGTCCACCTCTCGATATCGTCCGTTTTCGTAAAAAGCCGAGAGGCTCAGGCGCAAATTTCGAAGAGGGTCGTAGTAACCCGTAAGCGTTGCCCGATCGGTCAGGATGCCCGCGACCTCCCGAAAGCCGCTGTTCTGAAACGAGCGGTTGGCCTGGAGACGCAGCGTCATCAACGGGGTGACGAACCATTGCAGATCCGCTGCGAAAGTCCCCCCGGAAAAGTCGCGGTAGATCGGCAGTTCGTAGCTGAGCGACTGGTAGCCGACTCCGATCTCGCCAGTGAGCAGAGGCGTCAAAGATCCCTTGAAACCCACCATGACGGCCGCGCCGCGCGCGTCGCGGCGGATACTGCGGGGCGCGGAGGTCGAATGGATGTTGGAAAGAGAGCCGGAGGCGAAACCGGCGACCATGCCGGAGAAGTCGTAGCTGATCCGCACATTGGCGCGAGTGGCTTGCGTGTTCCTGAAGGACTGGCCGACTTGCGAACCGCTCGCCAGGGATAATGGCGCGTAATGAAGCTCTTGGTAGTTGACGGACGGAGCGATGCGCACGCGGCCGAGGTCCATCTCCACGCCAAAGGTGCCGTTGAGCCTTTGGTAGCTGACCGGTTCCGCGGCATCGGCGACGGTGCCGACGCTGCTGCGCGGTTCGATGAGGTTTGCGAAACCGGCCGTTGCGGTCAGCCGGCCGATGGTCGATAATTCCACATCACCGTCCGCAGTCATGTCGAACTCCTTGCTGTCTTCGGACTTGAAGGTTGCAAAACGGCGCAGTGTGCCACGGGCGCCGAGGTCGAGCCGATGGGGCGAGAAATCCGCTGTCATTTGCAGCGCGGGCATGACGAAAAGCATCGCATCGGATCTGGCCTCGGGCCGGTTGAAGACGTTGGTGGAATATCCGCCGAGCACCGACAGAGCGGGCTGCACGGCCAGGATGCCGATACGGACAGGTTGGGATCGAAAGTCCGGTTCGATACGCGCGCCGGCCACATCGCTGCGTTCCAGCTGCGGCGAGATGATGATCGATGTGCCGGACCCTACGGCTTGCGCGAGCGAACTGCTTGACCCCATGACCATGCCGCACGTCATCAGCCCTCCAATCATGTAGCGCATCAACACGGCCTCTCAATCATGCGGGCGTAAAGGAAAGCCGGACAAGCCGCTTTTTAAAGGTCGCGTTTCAGGAGGAGTGGGTGCCGGTCGACGATGATCCTGGCTTGGTCGAGACAGCACCGATAGGTAATTGTTCAAGAAGATCTACATATCGGAGCTCTACTGAAATTCGTTGGTCCCTTCATATCGGATTACTCGCGAAGTGCGCGTCTGATTTGATCCGAAAGGGGACGAACTATATATTGCAGGATCGTTCGCTGCTCTGTCTGGATGAACACTTCTACCGGCATTCCCACGGAAAGCCGGGCGTTTTCCAGCTTTGACAATTCTGCATCCGAAATGGCGATTGTCACCGGATAGTAGGCCTCGTTCGTGGCTTTATCGACGGTACGATCGGCCGCGACTTGCAGGACGGTGCCGGCAAGTTCGGGCGTTGTGCGGGCATTGAGAGCGGTGAAGCGCAGATGCGCGGTTTGACCTTGAGAGACTTTGTCGATGTCCGTCACACGGACATGCGCGCGAACGACCAGACGATCGCGCAATGGGACGATCTCCATCAGCGTCTCGTTCGCGCGCACTGCGCTGCCTAAGGTTCTTGTCAGAAGCTTGTCGACTATCCCGTCCTGCGGAGACCGGATGACGGTGCGATCGTTCTGGTCGCTTGCCACAGCGCTTTCCTTGCGCAGCTCCGAAACGGCACTTTCGACCTGGGCCAATTCCAGGGCGGCTTCATTTCTGGCATTGCTTTCCACGGAAGCGATCTGCGAACGAAGTTCGGCGATGCGCGCCAGAGCGCCGGCGACGCTCGATCCTGCCGTCGATCTTTGTGCCTCCACGCCGACCGCTGCCCGCTCGAGGGCATTGAGACGGTCGAGCGTGGTCAGCCTGCTGTTATAGAGCTCGCGGGTCTGTTGCAGTTCCTGGCGAACGAGAGACGACTGCCGTTTATAGGCGCTCTCCTGGCCGTTGAACGAGGCGATTTCCGCTTCCGATTGGGCAATGCGCGCACGAAGTTGCCGGACCTGAAGCGCTCTTGCTTCGCTGGCCAGCCTGAAGCTGCGGCGTTCATCTGCCATGATGATGCCGACCGAGCGATCGCTTTGCTGGCGAGCTTGCAGTTCCGCTGGGAAATCGACCGCCGTCGCCCCGGCCTGAACGGCGCGCAGTCTTGCCGCCTTGGCAAGGAGTTGGCTCAGGCCCAAGCCCGTATACTGATCCACCGCGCCGGAAACGCGGCCGTCAAGCCGGATGAGTGGCTGTCCTCGGCGAACGGTATCGCCGTCCCTGACCAGTATTGCAGCGGCCACGCCGCCGAATGGGTGCGATATCTCTTTGATATGGCTCTCGACCGTGACTTCTCCGGGAGAGATGACGGCCCCTGCCATCGGCAGGAAGCCGATCAGGCAACCGGTTCCCACGACCAATATGGCAACAGAAGAAAGCCCCAACTTGAACAGGCGCGACAGTCCGGCGTCCCGGTCGGGAAATAAGGGTTGCGGGATTGCGGCAGCCTGTATGGCAGGGCGGGACAAGTGCATTGCGTGGTTCAATCTTTGTATCCCGCACCGGCATCTGCGCTTTCGGGCAGGGCTTTGCCCGGCCTTGCTTCGTCTTTGCCTGTTTGAAGAGCTTCCGGACCCTGCGCACCGGTGTCCCTTGTGGCCGCCTCCTTGCGCTGCTCGGCCGGGCGAAGCGGGCGCACACGATCTTCGAATTGCGCGCGCGTCTCGAAACGTTCGATACGGCCGCTGTTCATGACCATGATATGGCTGACGTTGGCGATCACGTTCGGGCGATGAGCGATGACGACGACGATCCCGCCACGCTCTCGAACCGCCATGATCGCCTTGCCTAACGCCGCCTCGCCTTCATGGTCGAGGTTGCTGTTCGGTTCGTCGAGGATGACGAGGAAAGGGTTGCCGTGCAGCGCGCGGGCCAAGGCGATCCGCTGCTGCTGACCGGCGGAAAGTCCTGCGCCCTGAGCACCGATGAGATAGTCGTAGCCGCCCGCCAGCCTGACGATCAACTCGTGGCAGTCGGCTGCTTGCGCCGCACGGATGATCGCGTCCCTGTCTGGTGGTTCGCGAAAGCGGGCGATGTTCTGGGCAATCGTGCCTTCCAGAAGCTCGATCGACTGGGGCACATATCCGACGATATCCGCGATCTGATCGGCAGGCCACTGGTCCAGCGTCGCCCCGTCGAGCCGCACCGATCCGCGAAGCACGGGCCACACGCCGCAAAGCACCCGCGCCAGCGCGGTTTTGCCGGATCCGCTACGCCCAACGACGGCCAAAGCGTCTCCGCTCGCCAGGGCGAACGTCACATCCGCCAGAGTGACCCGCTGCGTGCCCGGCGGCGCGGCAGCAACTGCGCGCACCTCCAAGCTGCGGCAAGGCGGCTCCAGGCCCATGGGGGCGATCCTCCGGGGGAGAGCATCGAGCAAGTCCTTCATGCGGGACAGGGCGAGCCGTGCGGCGATCATGGCTTTCCAGTTGGAGATGACCTGCTCGACCGGTGCAAGCGCGCGGGCCGAGAGGATCGACCCTGCAATGATCACCCCCCCCGTGGCGCTGCCTTCGATGACGAGAAAGGCGCCCAGCGCAAGCGTCGCCGATTGCAGCAACATGCGAAACGATTTCGTGACCCCGCTCAGGGTGCTGGAGATGTACGAGAACCGTTCGTTGGCCTGAAGATATTCGCTTTCGAGTCTGTCCCACTGGCGTCGCCTTGCGCTGTCCATCCCCAGGGCCTTGAGCGTTTCGGCATTGCGCCGGGTCGTTTCGGCGAGGGCATAACGGCTGGCGGAGGTGCGCATCGTAGCCTGCGCCAAGGGGGCCGTGACCCGGTTGTTGACGAGCATGAGAATCACGAGGACGGCAACGCCGAGCAGCGACAGAAGGCCGATGCTCCAATGGAAAATGCTCAGCACCAGAAGATAGACGACGATCCATGGCAGATCGAGGATCGCCAGCGGACCGGGCCCTGAAAGGTAGCTGCGTACCGTCTCCGCGTCGCGAACGATCTGCGTACCCTGGGGCATCGGGCCGCGCGCCAGTTCATAGCGCGAGATCACGTCGAGGACGCGCTCGCTCACGGATTTCATGAAGAAGGATCCAAGATGGACCATGATGCGCCCGCGGGTCACGTCCAGCAGAGCTTGGAACCCGTAGGCGACGATCACGAGAACCAGCAGGCTGACGAGCGAAGGCACGCTTCGGCTGGGCAGAACGTCGTCGTAGACGAGCAGCATGAAGAACGAGCCCGACAGCAGCAGAAGGTTATAGACGCTGCTGATGACAAGGACGGGCGCCAGCGCTCGCCTTAGCGGCGAAATGGCCGCCTTGAGTTCGGAAGACAGGCGAAGGGCGAAGATGGTCATGGCTCCCTCGGTAGATCGCAGGACGTTTCTGCTTTTGGCTAAGCATGGAGGATTCGTTCCCGTCAGACTTGCTCGGGGCAGTTTCGCGGTTCCCCCGAATACGTCCTGTCTGGAACAATCTCCCGCTGCATTAGACCACCTGCGCAGATAGACCTCTAGCGCGATTAGATCAGTTTTGGCGCGTTCAGCCTGGCGGTGAATTCCAGTCGTGACAGCAATCTAAGGGGAAATACTTGTCGCAATGGCGCCGAATTAGAGGCGGATGCCTGCTGACCTTCGTTCTCGTCAGTTCCGCGGGACATGCCGAGACGCTGGAGGACGCGCTGACCGCTGCCTATCGGAACAATCCCTCGCTGGAAGGCGCGCGCGACTTGAGCCGCGCCGCGGACGAAGGCGTGGTCCAGACCCGAGGCGCCTATGGCCCCACCTTGAGCCTTTCCGCTCAGCACGAATATACAGACGCCCGGATCCGCGGCGGCCTCACATCCTCACAGGACGAAGGCTTTGGCACAACGGCGGAATTGGCGCTTTCGCAGCCTCTCTTTACCTCTGGCCGGCTTTCCGCGGCTGTCGATGCCGCAACGGCAAACAGCCTGGCCGTTCGCGCGAAGCTGGAAGAGGCGAACCAGCAGATGATTTCCGACGTGGTGACGGCCTATGTCTTCCTGCAAAGGGATATCGAACTTTATGCCGTGGCTTCAGAGATCTATCAATTGTTGCTAAGGCAACGGGATCAGACCCTTTCACGCTATCGCCTGCGCGATTCGACTGCGCCTGATGTGGACCAGACTTTGAACCGCCTTGAATTGGCGGCGGGCCGTGTGATTTCATCACGGGCCGACGTCCTGGTAAGCGCGGCGCGGTATCGCAACCTCGTCGGACGCTATCCCGATAGTCTCTCGCCTTTGCCGGCGCTGCCGCATCTGCCGGTGTTGGAGACGCTCTACGCGCAAGCGGAAACGTACAATCCCACGCTCGCGGCTTCCAGGTTCGCCGAGACCGGGTCACGCGCGGCTGTCGCTACCGCGCGGGCGGAGATGATGCCGCAGGTGAGCGGTTATGCTTCGGCCCTGCGGGCACCGATAACGCCCTACCAGAACAGGTACCGGCAGGAATCGGTGTCGGTCGGAGTGAGAATGAACATGCCGCTTTACACGGGGGGGCAAATGTCTTCGGCCTTGCGCGCGGCGAAGGACCGCAACCTTGCGGATCAGCAGTTCGTGGAGCAGGCCCGGCGCGAGATGCGCGAACGCCTGGCGGCAGATTGGTCGAGGCTTGAAGCGATCGGAGGATCCTTGCCCCGGTTCGACGCGGCGGTCGCCGCGGCCGAGCGTGCGCTGGACGGTGTCGAGCGTCAGGAGACTGCGGGAATTCGAACGCTGCGCGACGTTCTGGACGTCACCAACGATCTGCTCTCGGCGCGGACGGCCGCCGTTCAGGCCCGATCGGATGCCTATGCTCTGCACGTCGCCGTTTTGCGAGACGCGGGTATTCTGCGGATCGACATGTTTTCACGTGACCGTGCTGACGATCCCAACATGCGGCCGCGCGGGCAGAGCAAGGCCGCGGGCTTGCCGTTACGGCCCCTGCTTGAGCCCTTGGACCGCCTTGCCCAGACCGCCTCGGTGCCCAAAGCCAGGGTGCAACTCGAGTACGCCCTTGAATTCGAGGGGCTGAAGGGTAAGGAGGTGCCTCTCCAGCCGGTATCGAATGGTCCCTTAACTGAATCGGCGCAGTGAACAGGTGGAATGCACCAGCTTGTCCTCCAATGTGGACCAGTTCATGCCGAGAAGGCGCGAATCCGGATCCATCGACGTCTTGCTGCTGGACGGCTGAATCGACAGGGTGGAGCCGTCCGATCCGCGCTCCGCGGCGATCCAACTCCACCGCAAGGTCGTCTATGATGAGGGAAGCACTGTTCCTGTGGATTGCGAACCATCTGCCGAAAGGGCGGATCGGTACGCGGGCGCGCCATGAGGCGCTGCGGTGGGCCGGGCTGAGGCTGTCTTCCAAAGTCATAGTCATGGGGCCCGTCACTATAACCCCGCCCGGTTCCGGAGGACGTATCGCCATCGGGTCGCGATCGTTCCTGAATGCCAACGTCCGGTTTGGCGGGGAAGGGGGGATCACCATCGGCCGCTTCGCGCAGATCGCACCCGGGGTCGCTTTCGAGACGAGTTCGCATGAACTCACATTCGAACACGGTCGCAGCCGTGCAACGGTGACGGCACCGGTCGTCCTGCAGGACCATGTCTGGATCGGTGCAGGCGCGATCATTCTACCGGGAGTTACCATCGGCCGCGGCGCCGTGGTCGCTGCCGGCGCCATAGTGACACAGGACGTGCCGCCAAAAACTTTGGTGGGCGGCGTTCCGGCTCGGTTCTTGCGCGACATTTCAGAGCGTGTTCCATGAACGGCGCTGGAGTTGCAGGGTCGCGGATGAAGCGCCCCTTGCGCGCACGACTATGCTCGGGTCAGCGGGATTGCAGCCCTTCCCGGTCAATGACCCGATCAATGGCTTCGCGCATTTTTGCAGGTTTCCAGAACGAGCGATTGACCGGCGACCAAAGGCTTTTTTATGAACGCTATCCCTGACGGCAGCCATTTCCGTGTCGCCGTGGTCGTGGCCAGCCTCGGTCGGCCGCAACTCGTGGCGCAGATGCACCATCTCATGCAGGAGCAGACCTGCCGCCCCGATCTGCTGGTCTTTTCCGTCGTCAGCGATGCCGACATTCCGGCAGGCTACCAGGACCAACCCGATGTCCAGGTGCTGCGCGGCGACAAGGGCCTCTGTGCGCAACGCAATCGCGGCCTGGATCACCTTGGCGATCGCTACGATCTCATCGTCTTTTACGATGACGATTTCGTTCCGTCCAAGGACAGCATCGACCGTATCAAACGGTTCTTCGCCGCTCACCCGGATGTGGTCGGAGCCACGGGCAATGTCATTCGCGATGGCATAAAAGGACCGGGCATTCCCCTTGATGTAGCTCGAGACCTACTCGCAAAGCACGAAAAGAAGGATTTCAGCCCGAACTGCATCGTTACCAGCCTTGAAGGGCTCTACGGCTGCAACATGGCCTATCGTGCTTCCGCTATCGGAGAATGCCGGTTCGACGAGCGGCTGCGTCTTTATGGATGGCAGGAAGATATAGACTTCGCGTCTTCGCTGTCGGCCCGAGGAAGGATCGTCAAGACTTTCGCCTTTTCCGGGGTTCACCAAGGGGTCAAGTATGGCCGTACCTCCGGAGTGCGGCTAGGCTATTCCCAGGTGGTCAACCCGATCTATCTTGTTCGCAAGGGCACTATGTCGATCGGCTTCGCAGCGCGACTGATCGTTCGCAATGTCCTGGCAAATCATGCCCGGGCGCTCAGGCCTGAGCCTTGGATCGATCGAGCTGGACGCACGAAAGGCAACTGGATTGCCGCTCGCGACATCTTGCTTGGACGGGTACTGCCGGAACGGATCGAAGCTCTGTAAGTCGTGGAGTGCGCCGAATAGGGTTCAGCCAAGATCTATCCGGGTGAGGAAATCGGGTCCGAGGCAGTGACTGCAAAGCCGTCGACATTCAACGATCCTCGTGTTTGGCTGGTCCGCACGCCTTGTCGCTTCGGATCGACAAGGCGGCGACCGCAGGAAAGCCACATAGCGTCGTAGTGTTCAACAGCCTTCAATCCCGCGCTGCCTTTGCGAAAATGGCGACGGCGGCGAAGCAGAGCAGGGGTAGGACCAGCGCGATCTGCAGGTCGGATCGCTCGCTGACCAGGCCCATGAGCGGGGGGAAGACCGCTCCGCCTATGATCGCCATAATGATCAGCGAGGATCCCAATGCAGTGCCTTCGTCCAGGTCGCGGATGCCCAGGGCGAATATCGTCGGGAACATGATGGACATGAAGAAGCTGGCCAGTCCCAGAGCGGCCACCGCCGCGCCGCCCCCCAATGTCATGGCCAGGACCATCAGCCCCGCATTGCAGAGCGCGAACACCCCCAGGAGCCGTGTCGGCCGTATCCGGTGCATCAGCCCGGCGCCGACGAAGCGGCCGACCATGAACAGCAGCAGGCTGCCGGAGAGGTAGAACGCGGCCGTTTTCTCCGGGGTGTCGGGCATGAGATGCTTGACGAAATCGACGAAGTAGCTCCAGATCCCCACTTGCGCCCCGACGTAGAAGAATTGCGCGACCACCGCGGCCCTTAGCTGGCCGTTGCGCACCACTGCCCGGAGATGCCCTCCGCCTTCCGTGAGGCCGGTGTCCTGCGCGACGGTGGGCAGGCGCACTTTGGCCAGGGCCAGGCCCAGGAGAATGACGAGCAGGGCCAGGACCAGGTACGGTCCCTGGACCATCGCGGCCTCCGACGCGCGGTAGAGCTGGAGCTGAGCCTCGGACATCGCGGCGATCTGGTCGGGGCTGTGCTCGACGCCCGAGAAGATGAAGATTCCTCCCACCAGCGGCGCCATCACCGCGCCGAGGCCGTTGAAGGCCTGCGCCAGCGTCAGCCGCTGCGAAGCGCGCTCGGGAGAGCCGAAGCGGGCGATGAAGGGATTGGCGGCGGTTTCCAGGAATGCGGCGCCGGAAGCCAGTACGAACAGCGCCAGCAGGAAAGCGCCGTAACGGTGCAGTTCGGCAGCCGGATAGAACAGCAGCGCTCCGGCGGCATAGAGCCCCAGCCCCAGGAGCAGGCCCGCGCGGTAGCCGAAGCGTCGCAGCAGGAGTCCTGCGGGAACGGCCCATAGGAAATAGGCCAGATAGAAAACGAACTGGATGAACCCGGCTTCGGTGCGGGAGAGTGCCAGGGCTTTCTGAAATTGCCGGATGAGGATGTCGTTGAGGTTGTTCGCGAGAGCCCAGGCGAAGAACACCGCCGTGACCAGCGCGAAACCGGCCATGAATCCCGGCGTGACGAAGCGCCCTCCCTGCGGCTCCTCCGCCATGTCCGCGGGAATTCCTGGTGCAGGCATAGTCATTCCCATCCAGCGTTCCTCTCCGTTTGCCGTGTCGGGCTTTTGCCCATTGTGTCGCGGACTTCGGCCTCCAACAACGTCTTTCAGCGGGCGCTGCCTCGCTACACGGCCCGGCCTTTTTCAGGCTTGTTCTTTTCAAATCTGACGTTAGTTTTCACATATAGAATACGCTGTCAAATGCGATAGCGGCTGGTGGGAGCGGTATTGTGGGGATCGACGGACGCATCGATGCGCATCAGCATTTCTGGCGATACGCGCCGGAAGACCATGCCTGGATCGACCCCGCTTCGGTGCTGGCGCGGGACTACGGCCCGCAAGACCTCGAAAAGGCGTTGCGCGCTGCGGGCTTGGCAGGCTCGATCGCCGTGCAGGCTCGTGAGAGCGAGGAGGAAACGCTCTGGCTGCTCGAGCTTGCCCAGACCCACCCCTGGATCGCCGGTGTGATCGGCTGGACGGATCTCACGGCGGATCGCGCGGCGAATCGCATCGCGGCCTTGGCGGCGGCGCCGAAGCTCCTGGGTTTTCGCCATTTCGTGCAGGCGGAGCCGGACCCGCTCTACCTGCTGCGCGCCGATTTCCAGCGCGGCATAGGCGCGGTACTGGCGGCAGGCCTGACGTACGACCTGCTGATCCGCGCGCCGCAGCTGGAACACCTTCCCGCCTTCCTCGATGCGGTCCTTACGGTGGGCGAAGGGGCGATCGTCATCGACCATGGCGCCAAGCCCGCCATTGCCGAAGCGGAATGGGAGCCGTGGGCGGGCCGCATCGCCGCCGTCGCGCGGGACTATCCGGTGTTCTGCAAGCTCTCCGGCCTGGTTACCGAAGCGTGCCATGCGGATTGGTCGGAACGGGATGTGCTGCGGTACATGGACCATCTTCTCGACCGTTTCGGTGCCGACCGGCTGATCTTCGGTTCAGATTGGCCGGTGTGCCAACTCGCCGCCCCTTATGCCCGTGTGCATGCGCTGGTCGAACAGGCGGTCGCGCAACTCTCGGCCGAGGAGCAGGCGGCGATCTGGGGCGGCAACGCCCGGCGCGCCTACCGGCGCCTTGCCCTGCAGGACCAGGGAGAGGCCGTCCCATGATCAGCGCGTTCGTCCCGATGCTCTGCGTCTGCCCCAGCCAAGCGTGCCGCACAAAGGAACCATCATGAGACTTGCCGGAAAGAAGGCTGTGGTCACGGCCGCCGCGGCGGGGATCGGCCGGGCCATCGCGGAGCGCTTCGTGGCCGAAGGTGCCGAAGTTCACGCAGTGGACCGCGACCCCGATGGCCTTGCCACCCTGGTGGAGGCGATCTGCCATCTGGCGGACCTCACCGATCCTGCGGCGATCCCGGCGCTGGCGGAGAGCACGGGGGACTGCGACGTCCTGGTGAACTGCGCCGGGATCGTCTTCTCCGGTACCGTGCTCGAATGCACCGAGACACAGTGGGCGGCCTCGCTCGATCTCAATGCCACGGCGATGTTCCGCATGGTCAAGGCTTATCTGCCGGGGATGACGGCGCGGCGCTCGGGTTCGATCGTGAACATATCCTCCGTGGCCTCTTCGATCATCGGCGTCCGCAATCGTTTCGCATATGGGGCGAGCAAGGCGGCGGTGATCGGCCTTACCAAGTCGGTCGCCGCCGATTTCGTGGCGGAGGGAGTACGCTGCAACGCGATCTGCCCCGGCACGGTCGAGAGCCCTTCGCTGCGCGCACGCATGCAGGCGCAGGCCCAGGCCGACGGCGCAAGCTTTGCGGACACCCGGGCCGCTTTCGCGCGCAGGCAGCCGATCGGCCGCCTTGGGCGCCCGGAGGAGATCGCCGCGCTTGCGCTCCACCTGGCATCGGACGAAAGCGCCTTCACGACCGGTACGACGGCCGTGATCGACGGGGGATGGACGGTAGAATGACCCGCATCATCGGCTTGCGCACGGCGGACGTCCGTTTCCCGACCAGCCATGCGCTGGACGGGTCGGATGCCATGAATCCCGATCCCGACTATTCCGCCGCTTATGTCGTCCTCGAAACTGACGACGGCTTGGAAGGCCATGGCCTCACTTTCACGATCGGCCGCGGCAACGAGATCTGCGTCGCGGCGATCGAGGCCCTGCAGCCGCTCGTCGTCGGCCTCGATCTCGACGGGGTGCGAGAGGATCCCGCCGGCTTCTGGCGCCATGTGACCGGCGACAGCCAGCTGCGCTGGATCGGTCCCGACAAAGGCGCGATGCACCTGGCCACCGGCGCGGTGGTGAACGCCGTGTGGGATCTCTGGGCGAAGGCCGAGGGCAAACCGGTGTGGCAGCTCGTGGGCGAGATGAGCCCCGAAGAGATCGTGCGCTGCATCGATTTCCGCTACATCACCGACTGCATCACGCCGGAAGAAGCGCGCGAATTGTTGACCGCGCGTGCCGAGGGGAAGGCCGGGCGCCGGGAGCGGCTGATGGCGCAAGGCTATCCCTGCTACACGACGTCCGCGGGGTGGCTGGGCTATTCCGACGACAAGCTGCGCCGTCTCGCCCGCGATGCGGTGGATGCCGGGTTTCGTCACGTCAAGCTCAAGGTCGGTCGCGATCTGGAGGACGACATCCGCCGGCTGCGCATCGCCCGAGAGGCCGTCGGGCCGGACTGCCGGCTGATGATCGATGCCAACCAGATCTGGGAAACGGATGAGGCGATCGACTGGGTCAAGGCGCTCTCCTTTGCGGAACCGTGGTTCATCGAGGAACCGACCAGCCCGGACGATGTCGAAGCGCACCGCGCCATTCGCCGGGCGATCCACCCGATCCGCGTGGCGTCGGGCGAAATGTGCCAGAACCGGGTGCTGTTCAAGCAGTTCATCATGCGCGGCGCCATCGACGTGGTGCAGATCGACAGTTGCCGCATCGGCGGCGTCAACGAAATCCTGGCGGTCCTGCTCATGGCCGCCAAATACGACTTGCCGGTCTGCCCCCATGCCGGCGGCGTCGGCCTCTGCGAATATGTGCAGCACTTGTCGATGATCGACTATCTGTGCTTCTCAGGCACGATGGAGGACCGAGTCATCGAATATGTCGATCATCTGCACGAACACTTCGTCGATCCCTGCGTGATCCGCGATGCCGCCTACATGCCGCCGCAGCGGCCGGGCTTCTCGATCGAGATGAAGCCGCAATCCATCGCGCATTATCGGGTGGACTGATGGACCTGGAACTGCAAGGCAAAGTCGTGGCGGTGACCGGGGGCGGTGCCGGTATCGGCGGGGCGGTGTCCCTGGGCTTGGCGGCCGAAGGCGCGATCCCGGCCATCCTCGGACGCAGTTCGCTGAAGCCGGAGTTCGAGGAACGGGTCCGCGCGCTCCAGCCCGAAACGATCTTCCTGCAGGTCGATCTCACCGACGACGCGGCCTGCGCCGCCGCCGTGACGCGGATCGCCGAAGCGAGGGGCGGCATTCACGGCCTGGTCAACAATGCCGGCGCCAACGACGGCGTGGGCCTGGAAGCGGGGACGGCGGCGTTCATGGCTTCCGTCCAGGCCAATCTCGCGCATTACTACGGCATGGCCCATCACTGCCTGCCTCACTTGCGCGCCAGCAAAGGCGCGATCGTGAACGTCTCTTCGAAAACGGCGGTGACCGGGCAGGGGGGGACCAGCGGCTATGTCGCCTCGAAGGCCGCACAGCTTGGCCTGACTCGCGAATGGGCGGCGGCACTGGTGGCGGACGGCATCCGCGTGAATGCGGTCGTGCCGGCGGAAGTCATGACGCCGCTTTACGCGCGTTGGATCGACCGTTTCGACGATCCCGAGGCCAAGCTGGCGGAAATCTCGCGCCGCATTCCGCTGGGGCGGCGCATGACGACTGATCGCGAGATTGCCGATACCGTGCTGTTCCTGCTCTCGGCAAGATCGAGCCATACCACAGGACAATGGGTGTTCCCCGACGGCGGCTATACCCATCTTGACCGTTCGCTCGGCTGATTGCGGTTCTAGTCATCTGGAACTAAAGTAAGCTTCATTGTATGTTGTGTGTGCGACAA
>NZ_ATHL01000033.1 GCF_000445125.1 Novosphingobium lindaniclasticum LE124 | reverse complement strand
TGCCTGGCGACGTCCTACTCTTCCAACGCTTGAGCGCAAGTACCATCGGCGCTGTCAGGTTTCACGGCCGAGTTCGAGATGGGATCGGGTGGGTCACTGACGCTATGGTCACCAGACAAATGAATGATTATACATTCAAAACTAGATAGTAAGTAAGTTTTTGCGTCGCAAAACGCTTTTTAAAAAATTGATTAAGTCTTCGATCGATTAGTATTCGTCAGCTCCACGTGTCACCACGCTTCCACCTCGAACCTATTAACCTCGTCATCTTCGAGGGATCTTATAACCGAAGTTGGGAAATCTCATCTTGAGGGGGGCTTCATGCTTAGATGCTTTCAGCACTTATCCCGTCCATACATAGCTACCCAGCTATGCCGTTGGCACGACAACTGGTACACCAGAGGTATGTCCATCCCGGTCCTCTCGTACTAAGGACAGCTCCTCTCAAATTTCCTACGCCCACGACGGATAGGGACCGAACTGTCTCACGACGTTCTGAACCCAGCTCGCGTACCGCTTTAATGGGCGAACAGCCCAACCCTTGGGACCGACTACAGCCCCAGGATGCGATGAGCCGACATCGAGGTGCCAAACCTCCCCGTCGATGTGAACTCTTGGGGGAGATAAGCCTGTTATCCCCGGGGTAGCTTTTATCCGTTGAGCGATGGCCCTTCCATGCGGAACCACCGGATCACTAAGTCCGTCTTTCGACCCTGCTCGACTTGTAGGTCTCGCAGTCAAGCTCCCTTATGCCTTTACACTCTATGAATGATTTCCAACCATTCTGAGGGAACCTTTGAGCGCCTCCGTTACCTTTTAGGAGGCGACCGCCCCAGTCAAACTGCCCGCCTGACACTGTCTCCCACCACGATAAGTGGTGCGGGTTAGAAAGCCAACACAGCTAGGGTAGTATCCCACCAACGCCTCCACGTAAGCTAGCGCTCACGTTTCAAAGGCTCCTACCTATCCTGTACAAGCTGTGCCGAATTTCAATATCAGGCTACAGTAAAGCTCCACGGGGTCTTTCCGTCCTGTCGCGGGTAACCTGCATCTTCACAGGTACTATGATTTCACCGAGTCTCTCGTTGAGACAGTGCCCAAATCGTTACGCCTTTCGTGCGGGTCGGAACTTACCCGACAAGGAATTTCGCTACCTTAGGACCGTTATAGTTA
>NZ_ATHL01000032.1 GCF_000445125.1 Novosphingobium lindaniclasticum LE124 | reverse complement strand
GGGGAGCGGGCGGAGCCGCGGTCGTGATCACCACCGGCGGCGGCGGCGGAGCCGTGACCACGGTCTGCACCGGCGGGGGGGCCGGAGCGATGTTGATCGGCGGCGGAGGCGCGACGATCGGCGGCGGCGGAGCTTCTTCCTGCTTCGGCGGCGGCGGCGGCGGCTCTTCCTCCTTCGGTTGTTCTTCCTTGATGTCGACTGTGGTCACCTTCTTGATGACCTGTTGCGCAGCCTGGTAGGCCAGGCCCGTGACGAGCGCATAGCCTACAAAGACGTGGATCAGCGCAACAATGACAAGCGCGGTAATCTTGTTACCGCTCATTTGCTGGTCAGCGTAAGCCATTCAAACGCATCACTCCATTATCATGCCCCGGAAAAGCCCGAGCAGGACGTGTCCAAGGGCGTCCATGGGACCTGCCCGGAAGCACGACCCATGACGAAACTCCAAATTACCCACCCTGACGGCTGACAGTCAGCCCATCCGTAAACTTTTAACGGGAGGCGAACCGCGGGGCTTGTTCGTTTTTTTGCCCCAATTTGCGAGTTTCCTTAGCCCGACAGTTGCACCTGTGCAACGCCTTATCGGCGCGTCAACGGTTAACGGTCAATTCAGGGCTGATAAGTTCCAATCCACAAGGGGAGATTTTGTCGCCGTCCCCAAAGCCGGTATAGGCTGGCATTTTTCCACGGAGAGTTCCCCCGATGTCCTCTAATCTGCACCGAGTAATGGCGAACCTAGTAGGAGTTGCGCTCGCTGTGCAGGCGGTTCCGGTGCTCGCACAGGGGGTAACCGGTGGCATTGCCCAGGATGCGGCGAGCGGCGACCTGACCCAGGCCGGCGGCCCGACTTTTGCGGATATCGCCGATCTTTCCGAATCGGCCGGGCTGGTTGTGAAGGCCCGGATTCGCAAGATGGTCCGCGTGGAGGACGAACGCGCGCCCGGCCTGGCCCCGGGGATGGGGCGCTTCTACATGACCGGGCAGACCCAGGCGCTGATCGCCGGAAATGCGCCGATCGGCGAATCGTTCGTCTACCTGGTGGACCTGCCGCTCGATGCCAGAGGCAAGGCGCCCAAGCTCAAGAAGCAGGACGTGCTGCTGTTCGCCCGCGCCGTGCCGGGCCGTCCCGGCGAGCTGCAACTGGTCACGCCAACCGCCCAGCAGCTCTGGAGCGAGCAGGCCGAAGCCCGCGTTCGCGGCATTCTGCAATCGCTGCTTTCCGGCAACGCCCCCGTCAAGATCACCGGCGTTCGCGAGCTGATGTACGTTCCGGGCAATCTGGCCGGGCAGGGCGAGACGCAGATCTTCCTCAACACCAAGGATGGTTCGGCCGCGTCGATCACGGTCCGCCATGAGCCGGGCGCGCCGCCGGCCTGGGGCGTCTCGTTCTCCGAACTGGTGGCGGATGTCGGAAACCCGCCCAGGCCCGAGACCGTCGAGTGGTATCGTCTGGCCTGCTTTTTGCCGAGCGCGCCGCCGCCGGGGACCAACGTGGCCGAAGGCATCGAAGAGCGCCGTCAGGCCGCCGCCGATTACCAGACGGTGCTGGCGGACCTCGGCGCGTGCCGCCGGGCGCTGGGCCAGGGAGCGAAAGCCGCAGGCTGAAATCCGGAGGCTGGGTTTTATCCCAGTGTCATGCGAAGGTACTGGAATTTCGCCGTGGGCTACCCTAGGGCCCGATCCCGAAAGGGTTGTCCATGGTTGAACCGCTGAATATTGCGCTGGCCGGTCTCGGCACCGTCGGAACGGGCGTCGTCCGTCTTATCGAGACCAATGCCGAACTTATTGCCCGCCGCGCGCGTCGGCCCATTCGCATCGCGGCGGTCAGCGCCCGCGATCGCACCAAGGATCGCGGCGTCGATCTCTCCCGCTACGATTGGGAGGACGATCCCGCCGCGCTTGCCGCACGGTCCGATGTGGACGTCGTGGTCGAGATGGTCGGCGGTTCGGACGGTCCGGCGCTGGCGCTGGCGCGCGGTGCCATCGGGAAGGGCAAGGGGCTGGTTACCGCCAACAAGGCGATGATTGCGCATCACGGGCTGGAACTGGCCTCGGCTGCCGAAAAGGCAGGCGTCGCGCTCAAGTTCGAGGCTGCGGTTGCGGGCGGCATCCCGGTCATCAAGGGGCTGAGCGAGGGCGCTGCCGCCAATGCCATCGAGCGGGTCTATGGCATCCTCAACGGCACCTGCAACTACATCCTCTCCACCATGGAAGACACCGGCCGCGACTTCGGGGACGTCCTCGCGGAGGCGCAGCGCATGGGCTATGCGGAAGCGGATCCGACCTTCGATGTCGAGGGTATCGATGCCGCGCACAAGCTGTCGATCCTGGCGGCGATCGCCTTCGGTTCACGCCTGCGCTTCGATGCGGTGGAGACCACCGGCATTTCGCGCGTGAAGGCGGCCGACATCGAGCAGGCCCGCTCGCTCGGCTATGTCATCCGCCTGCTGGGCATGAGCGAGATCGACAGGACGGACGGCACCGCCCGCCTGTTCCAGCGCGTCCATCCGCACCTCGTGCCCTTCGACCACCCGCTCGCCCATGTCGACGGCGCAACCAATGCGGTCGTGGCCGAAGGCAACTTCATGGGCCGCCTGCTGTTTCAGGGGGCAGGCGCCGGTGACGGGCCGACCGCCAGCGCGGTCGTGGCCGATATCATCGATATCGCGCGCGGCGAGAAAGGCGCGGCCTTCTCGATGCCGGAAGGCGAACTGGAAGCGATGGAACCGGCCGAGACCGGCCATCGCCGCAGCCGCAGCTACATCCGCTTCGCCGTGCCCGACCGTCCGGGTGTGCTGGCCGAGATCACTGCCGCCATGCGCGACGCGGGAGTCTCGATCGCCAGCATGATCCAGAAGGGCGAAGACGCGCAGACCGGCGAGGTGATCCTGGCCATGGTCACGCACGAAGGCCCGGAATCGGCCGTGACCGAGGCGCTGCGCATTCTCGATGGATCGCAGAGCCTCGCGGTTCGGCCGCTGGTGATGCAGATCATCGAAGGCTGAGACAAAGCGGGCGCCGCCGTGCGCCCGTTTCCCGGCTAGATCCCTACGGTCAGTCGGCGCGCATTTCGCCCTTGGCGATCTTGTCCGCGTCCGACCCTGCCGGCGCTTCGGGAATGGATTTCAGATCGATCAGGTACGGCTTTTTCACTTTGCCGAAAGTAGCCGTGGCCTTGCCCTTGAAGATGCCGTTTCCAGCCACGTCGGGTGGGGTGAGCCGGCCGTCGTTCAGCGCCTGATCGGACAGGGGATCCTCCTGAGAGGTGGACTGGACGCGGTACTTGTCCTCGTCCGGGGCGCAGACGACGATTTCGCCCGGCTTGGCATTGCGCGAATCGCGCAGGCAGCGTTGCCGCGCCGGCTCGGGCGTGGCCCGGCCCCTCGCCCCCATCATCCGCTGGGCGATGGCGCGGTCTTCATCGGAAACGGAGCCGTTGGCCGAGGCCGTCGACGCGGCGCCGGTCTGGCGGGCGGCACCGGCGGTACTTCCGCCAGTCGGCTGAGCAATCGCGGGCGCGGCCGCTAATAATGAGATTGCGAACAGTAACCGCCAACTTCTCGACAAGTGAAAATCCTCTGTATAAGCCGCTCTCAGAACCTTTCTTCCTGGGATTAATCCAGAGTGAACATGCCTGAAAACAAGACGCCCGCAAGTAAAGTTCTCGACCGTGTGCTGGTCCTCGAAATGGTCCGCGTTACCGAGGCTGCTGCCATCGCGGCATCGCGCCTGGTGGGGCGCGGCGACGAGAAGGCGGCAGACCATGCCGCAGTTGAAGCAATGCGCAAGGCCTTTGATACGCTTTACATGGACGGCACCGTCGTGATCGGCGAAGGCGAGCGCGACGAGGCGCCGATGCTGTTCATCGGCGAAAAGGTCGGCGGCGCGCCGGGCAGCGGGCCGAAGATCGATATCGCGCTCGATCCGCTGGAAGGTACGACGATCACCGCCAAGGCTGGGCCCAACGCGCTTGCGGTGCTTGCCGCCGCCGAGGCGGGAGGACTGCTCAACGCACCGGATGTCTACATGGAGAAGCTGGCCGTGGGGCCGGGCTATCCCGAGGGCGTGATCGATCTCAACAGGACGCCGACCGAGAACGTGTCCGCCGTCGCCGCCGCCAAGGGTGTGCGGCCGGACGAGATCATCGTCTGCGTGCTCGACCGTCCGCGACATGCCGATCTGATCGAGGAACTGCGCGAAATCGGCTGCGGCATCCACCTCATCCCCGACGGCGACGTGGCGGGCGTGATCGCGGTGACCGACGAGGACACCACGATCGACATCTACATGGGTTCGGGCGGAGCGCCGGAGGGCGTCCTGGCGGCGGCGGCGCTGCGCTGCGTCGGCGGCCAGATCCAGGGCCGGCTGCTGTTCCGCAACGAGGACGAGCGCAGCCGCGCCCGCAAGTGGGGCATCCAGGACCTGGACAAGATCTACACTCTGAAAGACCTCGCCAAGGGCGACTGCATCTTCGCGGCCACTGGCGTCACCGACGGCTCGCTGCTCTCGGGTGTGAAGCGGCTCAAGGGCGGCAGGATGACCACCGAAAGCGTCGTCATGCGCGCCAGTTCCGGCACCGTTCGCTGGATCAAGGGCGAGCACCGGGATCGGTAGCGCAACCAGTTGTCTGGTCAATACAAAGGCCGGTTCCGGGTTGTCCGGTGCCGGCCTTTGCGCAGGGATCGCGCGGTGACGGCCGACGCTTTCTGTTGCAATCCGATGACTCATGGCTAGAGGCGACCGCGTCCAGCCTAACCCATCACCACAAGCCGTCTCGGGGATTCGCAATGAAGATCATGTCCGGCAACAGCAACCTTCCGCTCGCACGCGCGATCGCGGGATATCTTGAGCTGCCGCTCACCGATGCGGCCGTGCGCCGTTTCGCCGACGAGGAGATCTTCGTCGAAATCCACGAGAACGTGCGCGGCGAGGACGTGTTCATCGTTCAGCCCACCAGCTACCCGGTGAACGACAACCTGATGGAGCTGCTGATCGGCATCGACGCGCTGCGTCGCGCCTCGGCCAAGCGCATCACCGCCGTGATCCCCTACTTCGGCTACGCCCGCCAGGATCGCAAGCCGGGACCGCGCACGCCGATCTCGGCCAAGCTCGTCGCCAACCTGCTGACCGAAGCCGGTGCCGATCGCGTCCTCTCGGTCGACCTGCATGCCGGCCAGATCCAGGGCTTCTTCGACATCCCCACCGACAACCTCTTCGCCGCGCCGGTCATGGCGGCCGACATCCAGGCGCGGTACGGCGATCAGTCGCTGATGGTGGTCTCGCCCGACGTCGGCGGCGTGGTGCGCGCCCGCGCGCTGGCCAAGCGCCTCGACAACGCCCCGCTGTCGATCGTCGACAAGCGCCGCGACAAGCCCGGCCAGTCGGAAGTCATGAACATCATCGGCGACGTCAAGGGTCGCGCCTGCATCCTGATCGACGACATCATCGATTCGGGCGGCACGCTCTGCAACGCCGCGCAGGCGCTGATGGACGAGGGCGCCACCAGTGTCACCGCCTACATCACCCACGGCGTGCTCTCGGGTGCAGCGGTTTCGCGTGTCACCAACTCGGCGCTCAAGGAACTGGTGATCACCGATTCGATCCAGGCCACCGAAGCCGCGCAGCAGTCCGACAAGATCCGTATCCTGACGATCGCGCCGCTGATCGGCGAGGCCATCCGCCGCATCGCCGACGAAAGCTCCGTCTCCAGCCTGTTCGACTGATCCGCGATCAACTTCCGGCGTAGTCCGGGGCCGTGATCCGTCTTCAAGGCGCGTCCTCTTCGTGAGGGCGCGCCTTTGTTCCATGTGGAACTTTTTTTAAGTGATCCGGGCTCGCGCTATTGCCAGGGACGCGCCTGCCCGGGCTGCAGCCGCTGCAAGGCCTCCAGCCGCCGCGCCTGCCGGGATTCGAGCGTGAGCGTAAGGATCGGCTGCGGAGTCTGCGCGAACTGGCGCGGGGGCATGCCGAACAGCTCGGTGAACTCGTGGATGCAGTGGCTTTCGTCGTAGTAGCGCAGCGCCATCTCGTCCGCTTCGTCCCGGTCGGCCACGCCGCGCAGGTAGCTGGCCATGTCCAGGGCGCGGGCGCGGCGAAGCACCTGCTTGGGCGGCATGCCGAAATCGCGGTTGACCACCCGCTCGAGCTTGCGCCGCTCGACACCGCAGGCCGCCGCGGCCTTGGCGACCGACATGGCGGGATCGCGGTAGCAGATCCCTTCGAACAGGGCGCTCACCGGATCGGGCGGGCGGCAGGCCGCTTCCCGGATGCGCTCCCGCAGGATCGCTTCCAGCGCGAGCAGCCAGGTTTCGGGATCGGCGCCCGGTTCCAGCGCCGCCATGATGCGGTCCGGCGGGATGGCCACTACGTCGGTGGAGCTCAATCGATCGAGATGATCGCTCAGGCGCGGCCCTGCCAGCGCTGTGCAGGCGCCGGGGCGAAAGGCCAGTCCCAGGCTGATGAAGCTTCCGGTGACGCGGATCGGCATGCGCCGGGACTGGGGGCCGAAGAACAGCGCGGCGTTGCCTGCCTCGACCCGCCCGGAGGCGGTCTCCGCTTCCCATAGCCCGGCAAGTTGGATGCGCAGAAATGCGGTATCGTCGAAAAGGCCGCATTGGACGGCGTAGTCGATGGGGGCAGCGACTTTGGCGACGTAGAGCCGCGATATCCAGGGGGCGAGGTCGGGCGCGGGCGCACGATTGTAGCTGAGCGGCTGACCGTCCTTTGTCACCCCCTGTTCCGGCGCGATCGCCCCATCGATCGCCGGCCGTACTTTCTGGTACATGGCCCCTGCTTCCCACCCCCTCTTTTGTCGACGGCCCATCACCTGGATAGGAAAGCGCCGGAGCGGCCGCAACCTGGTAAAAACCATATGTTTGCGGTTTTTTCCGCCCCTTGCTGGTAGGGTTTCTCTGCCGATGCTCCCTTGACCAGTGATCGCCAGGGCGGGCAAAGCTGGGGGCATGAAACTCGATAACGACATCGCCCTTGCCCTTCGCCTTGCCGACGCCGCGGGAGAAGCGATCCGCCCGCACTTCCGCTCCGGCGTCGGGGTGGAGCGCAAGGGCGATGCCTCGCCGGTGACCGTGGCCGACCGCGCGGCCGAGGAAGCCATCCGCCGCATCCTCAAGGCGGAAGTCCCGCGCGACGGCGTGATCGGTGAGGAATTCGGCAGCGAGGAGGGCTCCTCGAACCGGACCTGGGTACTCGATCCGATCGACGGCACCGTCTCGTTCATCGCCGGGCGCCCGATCTTCGGCACCCTTATCGCCCTGCTGGTGGATGGCTGGCCCGTGCTGGGCGTGATCGATCAGCCGATCCTGGGCGAGCGCTGGGTCGGCGCAAGCGGCTTCGCCACCACCTTCAACGGCAAGGAAGTGCGCACCCGCGCCTGCCGCGAACTTTCGGACGCCATGCTGGCCACGACGGGCCCGCACTACTTCGACGACCACCAGGGCGAGCACTTCATGGCGCTGGCCGCCAAGACCGACCACAAGCGCATGGTCATGGGCGGCGACTGCTACAACTACGGATTGCTGGCCAGCGGCCACCTCGACGTGGTCTGCGAGGCGGGTCTGAAGCTGCACGACTGGGCGGCGCTCGTCCCCATCGTCGAGGGTGCGGGCGGAACGATGTGCGACTGGAACGGCGAGCCGCTCCATGCCCAGTCGGACGGCCACATCCTGGCGCTGGGAGATCCGGCGCGGTTGGAGGACGTGGTGGACGCGCTCGACTGCCACCACTGAGGGAGCGAGGCGCCGTTCGCCAACGGCGCCTCGCGGCTCGTCAGAAGCGGTAGCCCAGCGTCAGCTGCAGCACGGGATAGACTTTGTAATCGTCGATATCGTCGTTGACGCTCTGGCGTTCGGCTTCGAGATCGGCGGCCAGCGCGGCGCAAGGACCGATGCTCGAATCGGCGCAGACGCCGGTGACGGTGAGCGGCTTTACCTTCACGCTGCCCTGGAACAGCGCGCCGGCCTCGATGCCGAAGGTCACGCCCTTGGACAGACCGCCGCCGTAGCCGAGCGTCAGAGCGGGCGCGACCTTGTTGATGTCCGTCTCGGCATGGAGCATGCCGATCTCGGCGGCGCTGTATGTCGTGCCGCCGATCGTGTAGCTGGCGCCGTCGTTGGGGCGGCCGGTGCCGCGGGCCTTGTTACCGTTGACGCGCAGTCCGCCCGAAATGCGGAAGCCGCCGCCGAACGGATAGACGTCGATCATGGCACCGCCCGAGCGCAGCTTCAGGTCCGCATCGTAGCGGATGTCGTCCGAATGGATGTCGTGGCCGAAGGAGAAGAAGGTTGCATTGGCGCGAAGGCCGATGTTCTCGGACAGGCGATAGCCGAGTTCGGGGCCGATGCCGAGCGTTCCGGCAGTGATGCCGGCGCTGACGCGGCCTTCGCCGTCCTTGGCGAGAGCGGGAGCGGAGCCCAGCGCCGCGGCGATGATCAGGGCTGCTCCGAGAGATGCACGCACGTATTCGTTCCTTCCGGTATCAAGGCGAGATTGCCTGTCCCGCGGCCGGGCGGCCGGGGCTCGTCTCATTGTAGAGGTCGCGGCGGGCATCCGGTCGCGGCGGGGGCTCTACCGCGGGTGCAGGTTCTGGGTGCAGGGCGGGGAAGAACGCGTGCCTCGTCTTCTCTCTTGCCACGCTGCCCTTCTCCCACTAAAGGCGCGCCCTTCAATCGACACGGTTGAGTCTTTACCAAAGAGATTCGCGCGTCCGCCTGGCGAAAAGGGCTGCCATGGCTGACCGGACGTGTCCCTGTGAAAGGAGACGAAAATGCCCAAGCTGAAGACCAAGAGCGGTGTGAAGAAGCGCTTCAAGCTCACCGCCACCGGCAAGGTGAAGCACGGCGTCGCCGGCAAGCGCCACCGCCTGATGAGCCATAACGGCAAGTACATCCGCCAGAATCGCGGCACCGAAGTCATTTCCGACGCCGATGCCAAGACGATCAAGAAGTGGGCGCCCTACGGGCTCAACTGAGGAGTACTGACCTATGAGCCGTATCAAGAGGGGCGTAACCACCCGCGCCAAGCACAAGCGTATTCTCGAACAGGCCAAGGGTTACCGCGGCCGTCGCAAGAACACGATCCGCGTTGCCCGCCAGGCCGTCGAAAAGGCCGGCCAGTACGCCTACCGCGACCGCAAGATCAAGAAGCGCACCTTCCGCGCTCTGTGGATCCAGCGCATCAACGCTGCCGTCCGCGCCGAAGGCCTGACCTACTCGCAGTTCATGCACGGCGTTAAGCTCGCCGGCATCGAGCTGGATCGCAAGTCGATGGCCGACCTCGCCATGAACGAGGGTTCGGTGTTCTCGGCCGTGATCGCTCAGGCAAAGGCCGCCATCCCGGCCTGAACCGTCGAAGCCGGCGTCGGAACGCCGGCCTCGCGGATCGCGCGATGAAAATCCGGGGCGTGGGTGCCAGTCACCCACGCCCCGTTTTTTTGGCGTCCGGGCCGCCGTTTCGCTCATTTGCGCTTCCCTTGCGGTCTGTTACCAGGGGCAGGAGAGTGCTTCGGCACGAAGACAGACAGGGCATGACAGCAAGGCGCGTCGTCATACAATATTGCCCCGTGCCTGCGGGGCTGGACCGGTACGTCTCGGTCCTGTTCTACTGCGAAATCGATATGGGCGAAGGCGAGCGTCTCCATGACGTGATGCCGCCCGATTGGGCTTCGCTACGGTTCCACTACGGCGCGCGAGCCGAAGGCAGGATGCGCAGCGGTTCGAAGATCGAGGGCGCCGGCTTCACCGTTGCCGGGCCGCGCTCGCAGGAAGTGCGGATTTCCCTGGGTATGGCGCGCCAATGGGGCTTCCGTCTGACCCCGCTGGGCTGGGCCGCATTGGTCGGCGTTCCGGCGCATCTCTACGCCGACCGGCTCGCGGACGGCGAGCAGGATCCCGTTTTTGCGCAGTTCCAGCCGCTCTACGATCTTCTCAAGACGTCCGCGTCTCCCGGGCAGCAGCTGGATCTGCTCATCGCCCACCTTGAAGCCATGCCGCGCCGTCCGGTGCCGCATGAGGCGCTGATCCTGGCGATCTGCAACGCCGTTGCCGACCCGGAGATCCGCTCCGCCGCCGACCTCGCGGCGCGGGTCGATACGCATCCGCGCAAGCTCGAACGGATCTGCCGCGCCGCCTTCGGCTTTTCTCCCAAGCTGCTGCTGCGCCGCCAGCGCTTCCTGCGCAGCATAGAGCAGTTCGCGCGGGAGCCGAAGGGCAAGTGGATCGGCGCGATCGACGCGGCCTATCACGATCAGGCGCAGTTCGTGCGCGATTTCCGCGCGTTCATGGGCATGACCCCGCGGCAGTACGCCCTACTCGACAAGCCGATAACCGGACCGGTCATGCGCGAGAGTGTCCGCCATGGCAGGGCAGGCGGTAGATAACCTGTCCGCCGTTGCGATTTGGCCGCCGTCCCCTTAAGGACCGCGCTTCCAGATATTCAGCAACAGTCAGGCAGACCACCAGTGGACTACGCAGCAACCGGCCAGGAGGCGCTCTCGCGGATTGCGGAAGCATCCGATCTCGATACGCTGGAGGCGCTGCGCGTCGAATTTCTGGGCAAGCAGGGCTCGATCTCCGGCCTGCTCAAGACGCTGGGCAAGCTCGATCCCGAAGCGCGCAAGGTCGAAGGGCCGAAGATCCACGGCTTGCGCGAAAGCGTGAGCGACGCGCTCGCCGCCCGCAAGGACGCGCTGGAGACGGCGGCGCTGGACGCCCGTCTCGCAGACGAGACGATCGACCTTTCGCTGCCCGCACCCGAAGCGCCGCGCGGCACCGTGCACCCGATCTCGCAAGTGATGGACGAGATTGCCGAGATCTTCGCGGACCTTGGCTTCTCGGTCGCCACCGGGCCGGAGATCGAGGACGACTGGCACAACTTCACCGCGCTCAACATGCCGGAAAGCCACCCGGCGCGCGCGATGCACGATACGTTCTACTTCCCGGATCGCGATGCGCAGAACCGCGAGATGCTGCTGCGCACGCACACTTCGCCGGTGCAGATGCGCACCATGCTCCAGCAGGGCGCCCCGCTGCGCATCATCGCGCCGGGCCGCGTCTACCGCTCCGACAGCGACGCCACGCACACGCCGATGTTCCACCAGGTCGAAGGCCTGGTGATCGACAAGCAGGTCCACCTCGGCCACCTCAAGTGGACGCTGGAAACCTTCCTGAAAGCATTCTTCGAGCGTGAGGACATCGTTCTGCGCCTGCGCCCCAGCTATTTCCCCTTCACCGAACCCTCGGTGGAAGCGGACATCGGCTTCACCCTGATCGACGGCAAGCGCGTGATCGGCGGCGACCCGTCGAAGGGCGAGGGCGGCTGGATGGAAGTGCTCGGCTCGGGCATGGTCAACCGCCGCGTCATCGAATTCGCCGGGCTCGATCCGAACGAATGGCAGGGTTTCGCCTTCGGCATCGGCATCGACCGCCTGGCCATGCTGAAGTACGGCATGGACGACCTGCGCGCCTTCTTCGACGGCGATGTGCGCTGGCTCTCCCACTACGGTTTCTCCGCCCTCGACGTGCCGACCCTTTCGGGCGGCGTTGGCACTCCGGCCTGAGCGCGGGAAGGATCTAGAAAATGAAGTTCTCGCTTTCCTGGCTCAAGCAGTACCTTGAGACCGACGCCTCGCTTGAGGATATCGCCCTGAAGCTCAACGCCATCGGCCTCGAGGTCGAAGGCATCGAAGACCCCGCCGCCAAGCTGGCCGGCTTCCGCGTGGCAAAAGTGCTGACGGCGGACAAGCATCCGCAGGCGGACAAGCTGCAGGTTCTCACCGTCGATACCGGCGAGGGCGTGCTTCAGGTCGTCTGCGGCGCACCGAATGCCCGCGCGGGCCTTGTCGGCGTGCTCGGCCTTCCGGGCGCTACGGTGCCCGCCAACGGCATGGTGCTGAAGGTCGCCGCCGTGCGCGGCGTCGAATCGAACGGCATGATGTGCTCCACACGCGAGCTGGAACTGGGCGAAGACCATGACGGCATCATCGAACTGCCCCAGGATGCGCCGGTCGGGACGCCTTTCGCGGACTACCACGGCGCCGATCCGGTGATCGAAGTCGCCATCACCCCCAACCGCCCGGACTGCATGGGCGTCTACGGCATCGCGCGCGATCTGGCCGCCGCCGGCCTCGGCACGCTGAAGCCGATCGAAGTGCTGGACATCGCCGGCAGCTTCCCCTGCCCGGTCGAGGTGCGTACCGACGATGCCGAGGGTTGCCCGGCATTCTATGGCCGCGTCATCAAGGGCGTGAAGAACAGCCCCTCGCCGCAGTGGCTGCAGAAGCGCCTGAAGGCCGCGGGCCAGCGTCCGATTTCGGCGCTGGTGGACGCCACCAACTACATCATGCTGGCCTATGGCCGCCCGGCGCATGCCTATGACCTGGCCAAGCTGAACGGGGCTGTCGTCGCGCGCCGCGCCAGGGATGGCGAGACGGTCGTCGCGCTCAACGAGAAGACCTATACGCTTGACGCCGAAATGACCGTGATCGCCGATGATTCGGGCGTGCACGACATCGCCGGGATCATGGGCGGCGAGCATTCGGGCTGCGGTGACGAGACGACCGACGTCCTGCTCGAAATTGCCTACTTCGATCCGGAGCGCATCGCCAGGACCGGCCGCAAGCTCAACCTTACCTCAGACGCGCGCAGCCGTTTCGAGCGCGGGATCGATCCGAATTTCCTCGATACCGGCCTCGATCACTTGACGCAGCTGATTCAGACGCTGTGCGGCGGTGAAGCCTCGCAGACGGTGCGCAGCGGTGCGGCCCCGGCCACGCCGAAGATCGTCCACTTCGATCCGGCGCTGACCGAGAAGCTCGGCGGTGTTCGCATCGAAGAGGCCGAACAGCAGCGCATCCTTGAGAGCCTGGGCTTCTCGGTGGTCGCCGAGCAGGCGAACTTCGACAAGGCCTGGGCCGTCACCGTCCCCGGCTGGCGCCCCGACGTCGATGGCGCGCCTGACATCGTCGAGGAAGTCGTCCGCATCCACGGCCTCGACAAGGTGACCAGCGTCGCCCTGCCGCGTGCGGACGGTGTCGCCCGTCCGACCGCCACCCCGACCCAGGCACTGGAACGCCGCGTTCGCCGTGCCGCTGCCGCGCGCGGTCTGCACGAGGCGGTCACCTGGTCGTTCCTGCCCTCCGCCGAGGCCGGTGCCTTTGCGGACGGCGCAAATGGAAATGGGGGCGCCCTGTGGTCGCTGGCCAACCCGATCAGCGAGGACATGAAGGTCATGCGGCCTTCGCTGCTGCCGGGCCTGCTGATGGCGGCCAAGCGCAACCTCGATCGCGGGGCTTCGTCACTGCGCCTGTTCGAACTCGGCCGCCGCTATCTGCGCGGTGAGGGCGGTGCGAGCGATGAGCGCCTTGCACTCGGCTTCGTGCTGGCGGGCGAGAAGGTCTCGCGCGGCTGGGCAACGGGCAAGGCGGCGACGTTCGACGCCTACGATGCCAAGGCCGAAGTCACCGCGCTGCTGGCCGAAGCCGGCGCTCCGGTCGAGAAGCTGCAAGTGATGGGTGAGGCTGGTTCGCAGTTCCACCCCGGCCAGTCGGCTACGCTGCGCCTTGGCCCCAAGAACGTGCTGGCGCGCTTCGGCATGCTGCACCCTACGGTCGCCAGGCAGTTCGACATCGAAGGCCCGGTGGCCATGGCCGAGATCTACCTCGACGCGATTCCCGGCAAGAAGGGCGCCGCCACCTTCGCCCGCACCCGCTATGCGCCCCCGGCGCTTCAGGCGGTGACGCGCGATTATGCGTTCCTCGTGCCGGCAGAGCTTGCTGCAGGCGACCTCGTCCGCATGGTGGCGGGCGCGGACAAGGCCAACATCGTCTCGGCCCGGCTGTTCGATGACTTTCGGGGGGCAGGCGTTCCCGAAGGCCAGAAGTCGCTCGCGCTGGAAGTCACACTCCAGCCGCTCGAAAAGAGCTACAAGGAGGAAGACCTCAAGGCGATCAGCGACAAGGTGACAGCCGCCGCCGCCAAGCTGGGCGCGGTGCTTAGAGGGTAATGTAATGCGTCGTTCCGGACCTGACCCGAGACCGCTGGCGGCGCCTTGCTCGCGAGGAAGTGCCTAAAGAACTGACAGCGGTCCCGGATCGAGTCCGGGACGACGGAAATTCAGGAGAGAGCCGGTGACTGACGTGGAATTCGTGACCATTTCCTCCGGCGACCTCACGGCGCGCATTGCCTTGTTCGGAGCCGAGCTCTGGTCGCTTGCCGACCGCGCCGGCCGCGAATACATGACCGACGCCGATCCGGCGTTCTGGACCGGCCATGCGCCGATCCTCTTCCCGATCGTCGGCGCGCTGAACGGTGATCGCTACCGGCTGGACGGCAGCGAATATGAATTGCCCAAGCACGGTTTCGCGCGGCATTCGCTGTTCGAAGTGGTCGAAACCGCGCCCGACCACGTCCGCCTGCGCCTTCGCGACAGCGCGGAAACCCGCAAGGTCTATCCTTTCGCCTTCGCGCTCGATCTCGAATTCCGTCTCGAAGGCATGAGCCTGCGCACCACCGCGACCGTCACGAACGACGGCGGCGAGGCCATGCCCTTCAGCTTCGGCTATCACCCCGCCTTCGCCTGGCCGCTCCCCGGCGGCGCCGCCAAGGCCGACCACACGATTGCCTTCGAGCAGGGCGAACCCCAGCCGATCCGCCGCATCGACATGCCGACCGGCCTCGTCCTGCCCGAGCCGGTAGCCACGTCCGTGGAAGGGCACCTGCTCACGCCCGACGCCGCACTGTTCGAAACCGACGCGCTGATCTGGGACCGGCTTGCCAGCCGCTCGCTCACTTTCGGGGCGCCGGGCGGCACGCAGCTTGCCGTCGCTTTCCCGGACACGCCGATGCTGGGCATATGGCAGAAGCCCGGCGCGAACTATCTCTGCATCGAACCCTGGCAGGGCATCGCCGATCCGCTCGGCTACACCGGAGACTTTCGCGCCAAGCCGGGCGTGCTCTCGCTCGAGCCTGGCACCAGCCGCAGCTTCCGCATGGACGTCAGCGTCCTCACCGCCGATTGAAGGAGACTTTCCCGATGAAGACCGCACTCGTGACCGGCGCCACGTCCGGTATCGGTGAAGCCTGCGCCCGTGCTTTCGTGGCAGCGGGCTGGCGCGTGATCGGAACCGGCCGCCGCGCGGAACGCCTGGACGCGCTGAAGGCCGAACTGGGCGCCGACACGTTCCACGCGGCCGTTTTCGACGTGCGCGACGAAGCGGCGCGCGATGCCGCCCTGGCCGCTCTTCCGGCCGAGTTCGCCGGAATCGATTGCCTCGTCAACAATGCCGGCCTCGCACTCGGCACTGAACCGGCCCAGAGCGCCTCGCTCGAAAGCTGGAAGACGATGATCGACACCAACGTCACCGCGTTGGTCTCGCTCACCCACAAGCTGCTGCCCGCGCTGGTCGAGCGCAAGGGTGCGATCGTCAACCTGTCCTCGGTGGCGGCGACATATCCTTATGCCGGCGGCAACGTCTACGGCGGCACCAAGGCCTTCGTGCACCAGTTCTCGCTCGGTTTGCGCTCGGACCTTGCGGGTACCGGCGTGCGCGTCACCTCGATAGAGCCGGGCATGGTGGAAACCGAATTCACGCTGGTCCGCACGGGCGGCAACCAGCAGGCCTCGGACAATCTCTACGGCGGCGCGAACCCGATGACTGCGGAGGACATCGCCGGAACCGTGCTCTGGGTCGCCACCCTGCCGGCGCATCTCAACATCAACACGCTGGAACTCATGCCGGTGAGCCAGTCCTTCGCCGGCTTCCAGGTCGCGCGTGGGGGCTGAAGCGGGACAGCCGGTCCGGGTAGGGGAAGGGGGCAGCCACGTTTCCCCTTCTATCTGGCCCCTTTCCATCTTGCCCCGCGGCCACTAATAGCGCGCCGATGAGCAACGTCCCCCACCAGTCCCGGCGTACCTTCGCGATCATCTCGCACCCAGACGCCGGTAAGACCACCCTGACCGAGAAGCTGCTGCTGCAAGGCGGCGCGATTCACCTGGCAGGGCAGGTCAAGGCACGCGGTGCCGCGCGGCGCGCGCGGTCGGACTGGATGAAGATCGAGCAGCAGCGCGGCATTTCCGTGACCAGCTCGGTCATGACCTTCGAGCGCGACGGGATCACCTTCAACCTGCTCGATACGCCGGGTCACGAGGACTTCTCGGAAGACACCTACCGCACGCTTACCGCGGTGGATTCGGCGATCATGGTGATCGACGCCGCCAAGGGCATCGAGCCGCAGACCCGCAAGCTCTTCGAGGTCTGCCGCCTGCGCTCGGTGCCGATCATCACGTTCATCAACAAGGTGGACCGCGAGGGCCGCGCCTGCTTCGACCTGATGGACGAAGTGGCCGACATGCTGGCGCTCGACGTCTGCCCGATGTCCTGGCCGGTCGGCATGGGCGGGCTGTTCGAGGGCATTCTCGATATCGAGAGCGGCAAGATCAGCCGTCCCGAGGGTGCGAGCAAGGAGTTCCTCGGCAAAGTCGACGAGGGCGCGACCCTGCCCGACGCCGTGGCGGAAGAACTCGAACTGGCGCAGGCCGGTTATCCCGAATTCGACGTCGAGGCCTATCGCGGCGGCGACCTCACCCCGGTCTACTTCGGCTCGGCGCTCAAGAACTTCGGCGTCACCGAACTGATCGACGCGATCGAAAAGTTCGCGCCGCCGCCGCGCCCGCAGCCCTCGAACGAGGGCACGATCGAGCCGGACAACAAGGAAGTCACCGGCTTCATCTTCAAGGTCCAGGCCAATATGGACCCGATGCACCGTGACCGCATCGCCTTCATGCGTCTGGTCTCGGGCACCTTCAAACGCGGCATGAAGCTGACTCCGTCGGGCCTCGGCAAGCCGATCGCGGTGCACTCGCCGATTCTGTTCTTCGCCCAGGACCGCGAGATCGCGGACAATGCAGAGCCGGGCGACATCATCGGCATTCCCAACCACGGCACCCTGCGCGTGGGCGACACCCTGTCCGAGAAGAACCAGGTGCGCTTCACCGGCCTGCCGAACTTCGCCCCGGAAATCCTGCGCCGCGTGGCGCTGAAGGATCCGACCAAGACCAAGCAGCTGCGCAAGGCGCTGGACGATTTGTCGGAAGAGGGCGTGATCCAGGTGTTCTACCCGGAGATCGGCTCGCAGTGGATCGTCGGCGTGGTCGGTCAGCTCCAGCTCGACGTGTTGATCAGCCGTCTCGAAGCCGAATACAAGGTGGAAGCCGTGCTGGAAGGCTCGCCCTTCGATACTGCGCGCTGGATCAAGGGCGACGACAAGACGCTGCGCGACTTCGGCGAGTTCAACAAGATGAACCTCGCCAAGGACCGCGACGGCGACCCGGTGTTCATGGCCCGCTCCGCCTGGGACGTCAGCTACCAGCAGGAACGCAACCCGGACCTGACCTTCAGCGCGACCAAGGAACGCTGATCCCCACGTCCGGGACGACGAACAGGGAACCGCATGCTATTGCGGCGGATTGCTACGCTATCCCATTGGCCGGAAGTCCTTCGTTGCAGATCAAGTTCGCCAGCTACAACATCCACAAGGCCGTCGGTCTGGACCGGCGGCGCGATCCCGAACGCATCCTGACGGTCCTGCGCGAGATCGACGCCGACGTCGTCGCCTTGCAGGAAGTGGACCGGCGGTTCGGCCGCCGCATGAGCGCGCTGCCGCTCGATGCGATCCATACCACGACCGACTACGTGCCGGTCCCGCTGTCGATGAAGCCGGACAGCCTCGGCTGGCACGGCAATGCCATCCTCGTGCGAAAGGGTATCGATCTGCTCGAAGCCGAGGCGGTCCCCCTGCCGGTGCTGGAGCCGAGAGGGGCTATCCGCGCGGATCTCTCAATCGAAGGTCATCGTTTCCGGGTCGTTGGCATGCACCTCGATCTCTCGGGCCTGCGACGCCGGTTGCAGGTGCGAAGCGTGCTCGCCCATGTCGACGGCTGCGAGAGCGACGTTCCGACCGTGATGATGGGCGATCTCAACGAGTGGTCCGCCGGTGGCGGCTGTTTCCGGGAGTTCCACGAGCCCTGGCACGTTCTCGCGCCGGGCCGCAGCTTCCCTTCTCGGCGTCCCCTGGCCAGGCTCGACCGCATCATTGTGTCGCAGCAATGGTCGATCCTGGGAACGAATGTGCATCATAGCCCGCTCGCGGCGATAGGATCGGACCATCTGCCGGTGTTCGCTTCTCTGGAGCTGCCTAAAAAATAGGCAACTGCTCAGGAATCGAGCTATACATTATGCTGCGCTTGCGTCGGCCTGAGTAACTTCACCCGGAAACGTGCCGGTGAACAAGTTGGCACGCCCTTTGCTTATCCAGTTTCAACCGGCGCGGGGTCGGTGAGAAACAGGGGATAGGCATGAAGTTCATCATAGCCATCATCAAACCCTTCAAGCTCGACGAAGTTCGGGAAGCGTTGGGCGCGATTGGGGTTGCCGGGATGACCGTGACCGAGGTGAAGGGCTTCGGGCGCCAGAAGGGTCAGACCGAAATCTATCGTGGGGCCGAGTACTCGACCAACATGCTCCCGAAAGTGAAGATCGAAGTGGCCGCGCCGGACGATCTGGCGCCGAAGATCGTGGAAACGATCCAGCAGGTCGCCAGCACCGAAGCCATCGGCGACGGCAAGATCTTCGTCCTCGACCTTGCCTCTGCCGTGCGCATCCGCACCGGCGAGTCCGGGGACACCGCGCTTTGAACGGCGCTTTCGACAGGAGGGAAACCACGATGAACCGCAAGATTCTTTGCGGCGCGGGCGCACTGGGTGCGTCGCTGTTCGCCGCCATGCCTGCCTGGGCGCAGGAAGCCGCCGCCGCGCCGGCGCCCGTGCCCAACCCCGGCAACAACGCCTGGATGATGACCTCGACCCTGCTGGTCCTGCTCATGATCATCCCCGGCCTCATGCTGTTCTACGGCGGCCTGACCCGCTCGAAGAACATGCTGTCGACGATGACGCAGATCGGCGCCGCCGCCTCGCTGGCGATGGTGCTCTGGGTCGTCTACGGCTACGGCCTGGCATTCGGCCCCGAGGGCAATGCCTTCATAAGCTGGGGCAAGTTCTTCCTCGCCGGCGTAACGCCCGACAGCACGGCGGCGACTTTCAGCGATGAAGTCATCAGCGAATACATCTTCATCTCCTTCCAGATGACCTTCGCCGCGATCACCCTGGCCCTGGTGCTGGGTTCGACGGTGGAGCGCATCAAGTTCTCGGCGGTGATGGTGTTCGGCATCGTCTGGCTGACCATCGTCTACTTCCCGATCGCGCACATGGTCTGGGCAGCCGGCGGCTTCCTGTTCGAAGGCAAGATGTTCGGCACCGAACTTCCCGCCGCCCTCGACTTCGCCGGCGGCACCGTGGTCCACATCAACGCCGGTATCGCCGCGCTGGTGGCCGCCATCATCCTCGGCAAGCGCAAGGGTTACCCGCAAGAACCGATGCCCCCGCACTCGCTGACGCTGACCATGGTCGGCACCGGCCTGTTGTGGGTGGGCTGGTTCGGCTTCAATGCCGGTTCGGCGCTGGAAGCCAACGGTTCGGCCGCGCTTGCCATGATCAACACTTTCGTCGCCACCGCTGCTGCGGGCCTGGCCTGGATGGTCACCGAGCGTCTCGCCGGCCACAAGGGTTCGGCTCTGGGCTTCTGCTCGGGCATCGTCGCCGGTCTCGTGGCGGTGACGCCGGCTGCCGGCAACTCCGGCCCGTTCGGTGCCCTGATCCTGGGCGCGGTCGCTTCGGTCGTCTGCTTCTTCGCGGTCAGCAAGCTCAAGCCGATGTTCGGCTATGACGACGCGCTCGACGCTTTCGGCGTCCACGGCGTGGGCGGCATCGTCGGCGCCATCGGCACCGGCATCGTCTATTCGCCTTCGCTCGGCGGCCCCGGCGGCGCCGACTTCTCGATGGGCTCGCAGGTCGCCACGCAGGTCATCGCGGTCCTGGTCGCCATCGTCTGGTCGGCTGTCGGCACCACGGTCGCCGTCCTCATCGCCAAGGCAGTCACCGGCCTGCGGGTCGCTCCCGAGGTCGAACTCGAGGGTCTCGACATCGGCGAGCACGGAGAGCGCGCCTACAACTGATCTCAAGTTTGGCGGCGGCGGGTACTTCCAACTCTCCTACGACCCGTCGCCGCCTCCCGTCGTTCCTCCTGCGAACACAAACTTGAAGGGCCGGAGCCAGCCGCTCCGGCCCCTTTTTTGTGCCGTTTCATCATCCAGAACGCTGGTGTTCAGAAATCTCGGGCTGCGGCACTGTCGCCGGGAAAGCTCAGCCGCCTGCGGCGAACATGTCGATCAACTGGCGGATGGGCGAGACGTCGTAGCCTGCCGCAGCCGCCTTGGACGCGATCACCGAGGGATTGTCGCCGGCCTTCGCCCGCGCAAGCGCCCAGAGCAGCGTGGAGCGCGTGCCGGACCGGCAATAGGCCAGAACCGGACCTTGTGCGCTGTCGAGCGCCTCCGCCATGGCGTCGACCTGGGCCTGGCTGAAGCCGCCGTGGCCGACCGGGATGGCGACGTAATCGATGCCTGCCGCCCGTGCTTCCGCCTCGATGACCTCGCCGGGAACCTGATCGTCGCTCTCGCCTTCCGGGCGGTTGTTGACGATCCGTACGATCCCCAGGGCTTTCGCCTCGGCGATGGCGGCGGTGCCGATCTGCGGGCTGGCGAAGACGGTTTCGGTTATCTGGCGGAACATGAAAGCGAGTCTCCGGGTTGAGGCGGGCCGTTTGAGGTCGGTTCGGCCCGAAAACCGTCCGCGTCAAGAGGGCCGGTCCCGCGAAAAGCAAGCCGGAACGTCGTGGAAATGCGATATTTCGTCGTTTTGGCGGGAAAATGGCCCTTAATTGTGTTCGCCATGTGGCAGAACCTCGTGTATGACTCGCGATTGCAGGTAGGAACCGGCTTGGCCCGGCTGTCCTGTCTGCCGCCCGGCACGGTTCGTCCACGTTTCCGGGTTCATGCTTTTTGGGGCGCAGCGAAGGTACGTTCGTAGACATGGGTTTTGACAGAGGTCGTCGCGGAAGGGGACGCGACAAGCGCGATGGTGGTTTTGGGGAGAACGAGTTCGATCCGTTCTTTGCCGGCCAGGATCGTTTCGGTGGCGGTGACCGGTTTGGCGGCGGCGGCGATCGCTTCGGCGGTGGCGGCGATCGCGGTGGTTTCGGCGGCGGTGATCGCTTCGGCGGCGGCGGCGGTGATCGCGGCGGTTTCGGCGGCCCGCGCGGCGGCGGTGGTGGCTTCGGCGGCCCGCGCGGCGGCGGCATGCCTGCCCAGGTCGTCGGCCAGGGCAAGGGCGTCGTAAAGTTCTTCAACGGCGCCAAGGGCTTCGGCTTCATCCAGCGCGATGACGGCGGCGAAGACATCTTCGTGCACATCAGCGCCGTGGAGCGTGCCGGCCTCGAAGGCCTGGCTGAAGGTCAGCAGCTCGAGTTCCAGCTCGTCGATCGCGGCGGCAAGATTTCGGCCAGCGAACTCGTCGTCGTCGGCGACGTGATCCCCGTAGCCAAGCGCGAACCTGCACCGCAGCGTCAGCTGACCGGTGAAAAGGCCAGCGGCACGGTGAAGTTCTTCAACTCCATGAAGGGCTTCGGCTTCATCACCCGTGATGACGGCCAGCCGGACGCATTCGTTCACATCAGCGCAGTTGAGCGTTCGGGCCTCGGTGCCTTGAACGAGGGCGATCGCGTGGAGTTCGACATCGAGGTCGATCGACGAGGCAAGTACTCGGCGGTCAACCTGGCGCCGCTCCAGGCTTGATCCAGCCCGCAACGTCCTCGGTTGTTTGACCGAGGGCCTGCAAACGCCTAAAAGCGCGCAAATGGCGGTCCGGATAGGGCCGCCATTTGTCGTTTGCGATTCCCGTTCTCACTTCACTGTTTCGTTATCGAGGAATTCCGTCATGTCGATCACACCACTGATGCCCGTGTACCCCCGGTGCGGCGTTCGGCCCGTTCGCGGCGAACACTGCCACCTCATCAGTGAAGACGGCCGCCGATTCCTCGATTTCGCCAGCGGCATTGCCGTGAACCTGCTGGGCCATTCGCACGCAGGGCTGATCGGTGCGATACAGAAGCAGGCCGAGACGCTGATGCACGTCTCCAATCTCTACGGCAGCCCCCAGGGAGAGGCGATCGCGCAGCGCCTGATCGAGCTGACCTTCGCAGACACCGTATTCTTCACCAATTCCGGTGCGGAAGCGGTGGAGTGTGCGATCAAGACGGCGCGCGCCTATCACCAGCATGTCGGGAACGACCACAAGTACGAGCTGATCACGTTCAAGAACGCCTTCCATGGCCGCACGATGGCCACGATCAGCGCGTCGAACCAGGAAAAGATGCACAAGGGCTTCCTGCCTTTGCTGGCAGGCTTCAAGTACCTGGAGTTCAACGACCTGGAAGCGGCCAAGGCTGCCATCGGCCCCAACACTGCCGGTTTCCTGGTCGAACCGATCCAGGGCGAAGGCGGCATCCGGATCGCTTCCAATGAGTTCCTTCAGGGCCTGCGCGCGCTGTGCGACGAGCATGATCTCATGCTGATCCTGGATGAAGTGCAGAGCGGCGTCGGCCGCGCCGGCACGCTCTACGCCTACGAGCAGTTCGGCATCGCACCGGACATCCTGTCTACGGCAAAGGGCATCGGCGGCGGCTTCCCGGTCGGTGCCTGCCTGGCCACTGAAAAAGCGGCCCGCGGCATGGTCATCGGCGCGCACGGTTCCACCTACGGCGGCAATCCCTTCGCGATGGCGGCGATCGGCGCAGTGCTTGATGTCGTTTCGGACGAAGGCTTCCTCGCCGACGTGCGCGCCAAGGGTGAGCGCCTGCGCGGCCGGCTGGAGCAGTTCATCGGCAATTATCCCGAGCTGTTCGAATCCGTCCATGGCCGGGGCCTGTTCATCGGCATCAAGCTGAAGATCGAACCGCGGGCTTTCGTGGCCCACATGCGCGACAACCATCAGGTCTTGACGGTTTCTGCTGGCGACAACGTGGTGCGCGTGCTGCCGCCGCTGGTGATCGACGACAGCCACATCGACGAATTCATGGACCGGCTGTCGGCTGCGGCTGCAAGCTATCAACCGGAAGAGGTCGCCTGATGAGCCGGGATTTCGTAGACCTGAGCGACGCCGGCGGTTCCGTCCTGGCCGCCATGATCGATGACGCCATCGACCGCAAGGCAGCGCGCAAGGACTGGCCAAAGGGCAAGCCCGATGCCGATGCCCCGCTCGCCGGACATGTCCTCGCCATGATCTTCGAGAAGAACTCGACGCGAACGAGAGTCTCGTTCGACATGGCGATGCGTCAGCTTGGCGGCAGCGCGCTGATCCTCGAATCCGGATCCACGCAGCTCGGCCGGGGCGAAACCGTTGCGGACACTGCGCGTGTGCTCAGCCGCATGGTCGATGCGATCATGATCCGTACCGACGATCACGCCAAGATCGAGGAACTTGCGCGTCATGCCGACGTGCCGGTGATCAACGGCCTGACCGATCTCTCGCATCCCTGCCAGATCGTCGCGGATCTGCTGACCATCGTCGAGCGCGGATTTTCGCTGCCGGGGCTGCAACTTGCCTGGCTGGGTGACGGCAACAACGTCGTCAACTCGCTCATCGAGGCCGCTGGTCTGATGAAGTTCACCGTCCGCATCGGGGGACCGCTCGGCTACGAGCCGGACGCCGGCTTCGTGGAGCGCGCGCGGGCGGCCGGCGGCGAAGTGATCTTCACGCAGGATCCTGTGGAAGCCGTTCGCGGCGCTCAGGTGGTCGTGACCGATACCTGGGTGTCGATGGGCCAGGTCGGCGGAGACGTTCATGTGGCGGCGATGCAGCCCTACCAGGTGAATCCGGCGCTCATGAGCGCCGCCGCCGAGGACGCGATGTTCCTGCACTGTCTTCCCGCCCACCGCGGCGAAGAAGTGACCGACGACGTGATCGACGGGCCGCAATCGGCAGCCTGGGACGAGGCCGAGAACCGGATCCACGCGCAAAAGTCCGTGCTGCTCTGGGCGCTGGGCAAGCTGTGAGCGACGATCTGCCCCGCACCGACGACACCGGCTTCGATCGTGTCCTGGCCTTCACCGTACCCGCGCGCCATGCGCGCGGGCGGGTCGTGCGGCTGGGGCCGGTGCTGGAAACCGTGCTGTCGGCGCATAGCTACCCCAAGGTCGTCAAGCATGTCCTGGCCGAAGCGCTGGTGCTGACCGCGCTGATGGGGTCGCTGCTGAAGGAGGAAGGAGCCCAGCTCACCTTCCAGGCCCAGGCCGAGGGCGGCGCGGTCGATCTGCTGGTTTGCGACTATCGCGGCGGGGAACTGCGCGGCTACTTGCGGCACGATCCGGCGCTGGTCGACAGGCTGGAAGAAGACTGCTCGCTGGAAGCGATGTTCGGCAGCGGTTATCTGGCGATTACCTTCGATCTGGAAACCTCGAAGGAACGCTATCAGGGCGTCGTGCCCTTGGAAGGGGCTTCCCTGGCGGAAGCCTGCGAGAACTACTTCGCCCAGTCCGAACAGCTTCCGACCCTCATCCGGGTCTCGGTTCGCTCCAATGGCGAGCGATGCGTGGCTGGCGGCATGCTCGTGCAGCATCTGCCCGACGGCGAGGAAGGCAAGGAGCGGCTTCATGCCAAGGAGGCGCATCCCGACTGGGAGCATGTCTCCATCATGTCGCAGAGCATTCAGCCGGCCGAACTGGTGGATCCGGTGCTCAATCTCGAGCAACTGGTGTGGCGGCTGTTCCATGAGGAAAGCGAAGTCAGGGTGGAACCGCTGGAACCGCTGGCGCGTGGATGCCGTTGCTCGGTGGAATACTATCGCAACATCCTGGGCCGCTTTCCCGAAAGCGAGCGCATCGACATGCGCGATGAGACCGGAATGGTGCCGGTCGATTGCGCATTCTGCTCCAAGATCCTGCACGTACCTGTCTGATCCCATCATCCCAACGACTGGCTTGTCTTGTCGAGGGGGAATGCCGATATGGGTCCCATGACAATGCTGCAGGTGCGAAATCAGGCGCGCGGACCGAAGGCTTCGGTTCGCAGGCCCTCCTTCCGATCCGGCCGGCTGGCCAGAAGCGGTCTGCTGGTGCTGGCAGGCGGCGCGGCGCTGATGCTGGGCACTGAGGCGACCGGCCAGAAGCGGTCGCTGGAGATGCTGGACCAGCTCGAGCCGGGATCCTGGGAACTGCGGGAGCACGGCACTGGCGGCAGCGCCGGCGATATCTGCATTCGCAGCGGGCGCCAGTTGATCCAGCTGCGCCATCCGGGCCTCAATTGCAAATCGGTGACGGTCGAGGATTCGCCGACAGAAGTGGTGGTGCAGTATATGTGCGCGGGCCAGGGCTATGGCCGGACGCGCATCCGCCGCGAGACCAATGCGCTGGTCCAGATCGATTCCCAGGGCATCGTCAACGGCCAGCCGTTTGCCTATGCCGGCGAAGGCCGCCGCGCGGGCGCCTGCCGCTGAGTCCAAGGCCAAGGTTGTCATCGCTTCCACGAAAGCCTAGCGCAGGCCGATGCAGCATTCTCCAGATACCGTAGGCCGCAAGGCGGTCGTTCTTCTTTCCGGCGGTCTCGACTCCATGGTCGTTGCCGGCATGGCGCGCGAGGCGGGCTATGCCGTGAATGCCTTGACCATCGACTATAACCAGCGCCACCGCTGCGAGATCGACTCGGCTCGCACGATCGCCGCGTTCGTGGGGGCGGAGCGTCACGTTATCCTGCCGCTGGACTTGCGGCAGTTCGGCGGATCGGCGCTGACCGACGATATCGACGTACCCAAGGACGGCATCGGCCCCGGCGTTCCGGTGACTTATGTTCCTGCCCGCAATCTCGTATTCCTGTCGCTGACGCTGGCCTGGGCGGAAGCGATCGGCGCGACGGACATCTTCATCGGGGTGAACGCGCTGGACTACTCGGGCTATCCCGATTGCCGGCCGGAGTTCATCGCCGCGTTCCAGGATATCGCGCGGCTGGCAACGAAGGAGGGCGACCAGGGCGCCGATTTCAAGATCCATGCACCGCTGCAATTCCTGGGCAAAGCCGATATCGCCCGTGAGGCCGATCGTCTGGGCATGGATGCGGGCATGAGCTGGTCCTGCTACGACCCCCAGCCGGGCGATCTGGCTTGCGGCGAATGCGACAGCTGCCGTCTGCGCAAGGCCGGCTTTGCGGACGCGGGGCTGACGGATACTACGCCTTACGCCGTCTGACCCTTCCGCGGCAGCTTTCGACAAATCAACGTCCGGCGGATCGCCGGGCGTTTTTTTGTGCCCGACGTCGGCTTCCGGCGAACCGATCTCGCAAAAGACGATGGGCAAAAGAAAAGGGGGCCGGATTTCTCCGACCCCCCAATCTGTAACCGTTGCCGGTTCGCTTACATGCCCGAACCCGGACCGTAAGTGATCTCGACGCGGCGGTTCTGCAGCTCGCGCACGCCGTCAGCAGTCGGGACGCGCGGGTTGGCTTCACCGAAGGCCTGGCTCGAGATCGAGCCGTCGGGGATGCCGTGGCTGGTGAGGTACGCACGGACCGCGTCGTTACGACGCGACGACAGGCCGAGGTTGTACTTCGGGGTACCCGAACGGTCGGTGTAACCGGCCAGCATGATCGGAACGCTGTTGCAGTTGCCATAGGCACTGACGGCGCTGTCGAGGATGGTGGCGGCTTCCGGCGTGATGTCCGACTTATCCCAGTCGAAGAACACGATGTACGGACCCTTGTTGCATTCCACGACCGGCGGAGGCGGCGGCGGGGGCGGCGGGGGAGGCGGCGGCGGGGGCGGCGGCGGGG
>NZ_ATHL01000031.1 GCF_000445125.1 Novosphingobium lindaniclasticum LE124 | reverse complement strand
ATCAAATTTGGAAGAAAAAGCATCAAAAAGCTTATTAAAAATGGCGTATTGATGAGACGTACATCAAAATAAAAGGAAAATGGAGCTATTTATATCGTGCCATTGATGCAGAGGGACATACATTAGATATTTGGTTGCGTAAGCAACGAGATAATCATTCAGCATATGCGTTTATCAAACGTCTCATTAAACAATTTGTTAAACCTCAAAAGGTAATTACAGATCAGGCACCTTCAACGAAGGTAGCCATGGCTAAAGTAATTAAAGCTTTTAAACTTAAACCTGACTGTCATTGTACATCGAAATATCTGAATAATCTCATTGAGCAAGATCACCATCATATTAAAGTAAGAAAGACAAGGTATCAAAGTATCAATACAGCAAAGAATACTTTAAAAGGTATTGAATGTATTTACGCTCTATATAAAAAGAACCGCAGGTCTCTTCAGATTTACGGATTTTCGCCATGCCACGAAATTAGCATCATGCTAGCCAGTTAAGCGAACACTGACATGATAAATTA
>NZ_ATHL01000030.1 GCF_000445125.1 Novosphingobium lindaniclasticum LE124 | reverse complement strand
TTTTTTTTATGCATTTTTAGGATAGAACATTTGTTCGTTATGCATAGGATATGCACTAAAATGTATATACACTATATGCATAATGATATGCCTAATCGTATAAGATTTCAAACGTTTTCCCTCCATTTCCTTTTGCCAAAAAATCATGATATCCAAAAAATGCTATAACCATAACATTTAGCTTACTTCTAAATTTTTAAATTTTTTAGGTCTGGTGTTTCAAAAATAGCAAACGGTTCGTTCATATTTGGTAAAGCATACCAGCCACCATATTGGGAAATTTTTGATGTTTCCCAATCGTCTGAAACAGGTACATTATCAGTCATAACGATTTGATTATCTGACTCGCCAAATACTAGGCGTCTTGTATCTTTAGTCGTGTTTTTACCTAGAACTAATCTAAAGCTCAGTTGGTCTCTTATATCTGTGCTAATTGTTGTCGCAAGTGGTTTTTGCATTGATAAAACAACGTTAATACCTGCACTTCGACCTTT
>NZ_ATHL01000029.1 GCF_000445125.1 Novosphingobium lindaniclasticum LE124 | reverse complement strand
GGGCCGCGACGCCCGCCGAACTCGCCGCTGCACTGGGCCTGCACGCCGCCGCCGAGGCTCAGGGCCTCGATCGGTTCCTGCTCGAAAAGCTGATGGAGCACGACAATGAGCGATGACATCGACGGCCTGCTGGTGGAAGTGCGCGCCGGCACCGAAGCGTTCAGCCGCGACATCGCCCGCATGCGCGGCAGTATCGACGGCGATCTCGTGGCCGGTTTCACCCAGGCCGGACAGGCGCTGGAAAGGGGCCTGACGAGCGCGATCCGGCGCGGCAGTCTCGGCTTCGAAGACCTCAAGCGCACGGCGCTCGGCGCCTTGGGGGAGATCGCGGCACAGTCGCTGCAGCGACTGCTCGGTGGCAGTGGCACCGGCGGAAGCGGTTCTCACGGTGCGGCGGCAGGCATGCTCGATTACTCGGGCCTGTTCTCCGGCCTGCTCGGGCTACCGGGACGCGCAACGGGCGGCAACGTCTCGCCGGGACGCGGCTATGTCGTCGGTGAGCGCGGCCCGGAACTCTTCGTGCCCACTTCGGCGGGACGGATCGAAGCGCCCGCCACCGCATCCGCCCGCGACGTGAAAGTCGCCATCAACCTTTCCGCGCCGCGTGGATCGAGTGCGCCGCAGTCGCTTCAGCGCTCGTCGCGCCAGGTCGCCAGCGCGGTGCGCCGCGCAATCGCTATCCGCTGAACGCAATCCTGGAGGAATCCCGCATGGCATTCTGGCTCGCAAGCAAGCGCAACGGACAGGCAAGCGACTGGATCAGGCGCTTCGACCCGCGCTTCTGGACCGTCAATTTCCCGCGCCCGATGATGGCCTCGGTCGTCTCCACCGCCCCCGATGCCTTGCGCGTCGATGCATCCTTCCTGCGCAAGGCCGACCTCGGCGGACTGATCTGGGACAGCGAAGACACGCTCGACCATCCCCTGCTCGCCTACAAGGCCGACCGCGACTACGCCCATACGTCGCTCAGCTTCCGCTGGCGCTCGTCTGGCGTGATCCCCCTCGACGCCGGCAATGGACCGACGCTGACGATCGAGGGCCACGACGCCACCGGCGCTGCGCGGGTCTGGTACGTCAGGCTCTGGAACTATGCCGAAGGCACCGGCGAGGACGCGCGGATCACCCTGCGGTTCTCGGAACTCGACGGCGGCTATGCGCTGCCGGCCGAAGCCGATCGCCTCTGGCCCCATGCGATCGACCGCATGTTCATCTCCTTCTGTCCGCCGGGCTCCGACGGCAGTGCCGATCCCCTGCCCGCCGAAGCCGAGGGCTGGATCGAGCTCAGCGAGATTCGCGCCGATGGCGCCCGCGCCATGTTGGAAATCGGCGACATCATCCTACCGCCCAACGGCCTGGCCATGGCCACCGGCTTCGACGACCAGGGGGTGCAGACCCCGGCCCGGCTGCTGCGCAGCGTGCGGCAACTCGGCTACCGGGGCTCGGTGGTCCACTATGTCGGGATGAGCCACTACTTCCGGCTAGCTGCCGAAAGCGGCGGCTTTCTCACCGGCACGAGTCCCATCGGCACGGGCGGGGATCCGCTCAATGCGCCGACGCGCAGCTGGCACCGCGCCTTCTTCGCCGAGTGCATGAGGCTCGGCTTCAGCCCAGTCGCCTCGCTTTCCTACGAGCTTCTCGACCAGCATTGCCCGGAGGCCTGGAAACAGCGCGATCACCAGGGCAATCCCGCGCTCACCGGCTGGGACCCGCCGTCCACGCTGCTCTCCCCGGCGAACGATGAGGCGATGGGCTGGCTGCAATCCGTCGGCGCCGCTTTCGCGCAGATCATGATCGAGGCCGGTGCTCCGGTGCGCTTCCAGGTCGGCGAACCGTGGTGGTGGTGCTTTGCGGACGGCCGCATCTGCATCTACGATGAAGCGGCCCGCGCCGCACTGGGCGGCTCCCCAGCCGCTATTCCCGACATGCGCGCGGCGCTCGACCCCGCTCGCACGGCCCTGCTCGACGCGGCGGGGGCGCTGCTGGCCCGCTCCACCGCCGATCTCGTCGCCGCCGTCCGCATCGCCGCCGCCCCGCAGAGGGTCGAAGCGCTGGCGCTGGTCTTCACGCCCACCGTGCTCGACGCGACGATGCCCGAGATGCAGCGCGCCAACCTCCCGGTGGGCTGGGCATTCCCCGCCTTCGACCGCCTGCAGGTCGAGGACTACGACTGGCTCACCGCCGGAGCCGACTCCCTGCGCCGCCGTGCCTACGACACGGTGAACCAGCGCCTGCGCTATCCTCCCGAGGAGCAGGACTACCTTGCCGGCTTCGTGCTGAAGCCTTCGCAAAGCGACCAGTGGCGCCGCATCGACGCAGGCGTCGACGAGGCCATCGCCCGGTCTCATCACGAAATCGTCGTCTGGGCTCTGCCCCAGGTCGCCCGCGACGGCTTCGTCCGTCTTCCCCCCACCCTCGACGCTTCAGGAACCGACCCGATGCAGGCTTTCGACGATGTGCCCTACCCTCTGGCGCTCGGCCGCGACGCCGCAGTAGTTACCGAGTTCTCCACCGCGATCTCCGTGACCGCATCCGGCTTCGAGCGCCGCAACAGCCTGTGGTCCAATGCGCGCCTGCGGTTCGACCTTGGCCCCGGCATTCGCTCCGAAGAGGAACTCGGCGCGTTGATCGCCTTCTTTCGCGCCCGGCGCGGCCCCGCGCGCGGTTTCCTTTTGCGCGATCCCAGCGATTTCAGCTCGAAAGGAATGACCGGCGTGCCCAGCCCGCTCGACCAGCGGCTCGGCAGCGGTGACGGCGTGAACGCCGCATTCCCGCTGGTGAAGCGTTACGGCGAGGGCAAGGAGGCCCAGGTGCGCCGGATCACCCGGCCTTTGGCCGAGAGCCTGCTCGTCTCGATCGACGGCGCCGCGCAACTCGGCAACTGGTCGCTCGGTCCGATGGGGATGCTGACGTTCGACGATGCCCCTCCGGCAGGCGCTGTCGTGCGCGCAGGCTTCCTCTTCGACGTTCCGGTCCGCTTCGCGGACGATCAGCTGGAGATCGCCGGCGCTTCCTTCGCGGCCGGCGAAGCACCGAGCGTCCCTGTCGTCGAAATTCGGGAGGCGGCATGAGCCGGATCTGGTTCGCGAGTGACCTGGAAACGGTCGCCACCTTCTGGCGCATCGACCGGCGCGACGGCGTGACCCTGGGCTTCACCACCCATGACGCCGATCTCTGGTTCGACGGCGTGCTGCACCGCGCCTCTCCCGGCATGGTGCCGTCTTCAATCCGCAAGTCTGCGGGCTTCGAAGCCGACAGCGCGGAAGTGCGCGGCATCCTCAGCCACGAAACGATCTCCGCAACCGACCTTGCGGAGGGCCGCTTCGACGGTGCCCGCGTCCGCATCGGCCTGATCGATTGGGAGACGGCCGAGCGCGACACGCTTTACACCGGCGCGATCGGCGCCGTCTCGCAGGACGACGGCATGTTCTCGGCCGAGCTGAGATCGCGCAAGGAAGAACTGGCCCGCGATCCGGTGCCGCGCAGCAGTCCCTCCTGCCGCGCCCCGTTCTGCGGGCCGGGCTGCAACCTCGATCCGCAGCGCTTCACGCGCGAGGTCGAAGTCGGGGCCACCGACGGCTCGAAGAACGCGGTCATGCCGGCGATCGCCGGCGATCTCCACGCTTTCGAGGGCGGGACACTGCGATGGCTGGAAGGGCCGCAAGCGGGCATGACAAGCCGCATCGTCGGCGTGGACGACCGCAGCCTGGTGCTCGACCTCCCGCTGAACCCGGGCGCCGCAGCCGGATCGCGCGCGCTCCTGCGAGAGGGCTGCGATCATACCCTCGGCACTTGCGGCACGCGGTTCGGCAATGCCGTCAACTTTCGCGGCGAGCCGTTCCTGCCGGGGAACGACCTGCTCACGCGCTATCCCGCCCCCGCCTCGTGACCGGAGAAGACGTCGCGGCAGCGGCACTTCGCCTTGTCGGCGTGCCGTTCCGGCTGCACGGGCGCGATCCGCGCATCGGGCTGGACTGCCTCGGCGTGGTCGCGCTGGCTTATGGCCAGACCGCGCGCATGCCGAACCACTACGGCCTGCGAAGCCGTGGCCTGAGCCCTGCCGATCCCATCGTCGCTGCCGTGACCGAAAGTATGGGGCTCTTTCCCGTCGAAGGCTCCGCCGTTGCCGGCGACCTGCTCATGCTGCGACCGGGGCCTTGCCAGGTCCACTTCGCCCTGGCGGTCGGTCCCGACCGGATCGTCCACGCCCATGCGGGCCTGCGCCGCGTCGTGCTCGGCCCGGTGCCGCAGGATTGGCCGCTCATCGGCCACTGGCGGCCCCTCAACCCACAGGAGAAAACATGGCCACGCTCGTTCTCAACGCCGTAGGCAGCACCCTGGGCGGCCCTTTGGGCGGCGCGATCGGATCGATGGTCGGCAGCCAGTTCGATGCCGCCATCTTCGGTTCGCCCGGCAGGGATGGTGCGCGGCTGAAGGAACTGGACGTCACCATGTCCAGCTACGGCCAGCCGCTGCCCCGTCACTTCGGACGCATGCGCGTGGCCGGGCAGATCATCTGGGCAACGGACCTCGTCGAAAGCAGCGAATTACTGGGCGGCGGCAAAGGCGCAGCCTCACTGACGAGTTACAGCTACACGGCCAGCTTCGCGGTTGCTCTGGCCAGCCGCCCGATCCTGGGTATCGGCCGGATCTGGGCCGACGGCAAGCTGCTGCGCGGTGCCCAGGGCGACCTCAAGGCGGGAGGCACGCTGCGCATCCACACCGGCCACGGCGACCAGGCCTGCGATCCGCTGATGCTCGCCGCCGAAGGCGAGGCGCGCTGCCCCGCGCACCGCGATCTCGCCTACGCCGTGTTCGAGGACCTCGATCTCTCGGAGTTCTACAACCGCCTGCCCGCCCTGACGTTCGAAGTCCTGGCGGACGAGCGGATCGAACTTGCCGATCTGCTCGGCGAGCTTGTTGAGGACGTCGAGGTCGCGGTGCCGCTCGACGGATTTCAAGGCCTCACCTGCGACGGGCCGGTCGGCGGCGTTCTGGAGACCATCGACCGGGTACTCCCGCTGGACGTGGATGCCGGAAGCGACACCCTGCTGATCTCGCACCGACGGCTGCAATCCCGTCCGATCGTCTTGTCCGAAGCCGCGATCTCCACAGGCGACGGGGACTTCGGCGCCGCTACCGGCTTTGCCCGGCACCGCCTCGCCGCCGACGAGCATCCCGTCTCCCAGCTCCGCTACTTCGACAGCGACCGCGATTACCTTCCCGGAGTCCAGCATGCGCAAGGTCAGGCATCCAGAGGTGCGCCGCGCGCGATCGAACTTCCCGCCGCGCTGAGCGCGGATACGGCGCGCGGCATGATAGAGCGTGTCCGACGCCGGAACGACTGGAGCCGCGACCGCATTTCCTGGCGGTCCAGCGAACTCGATCCCGACGTCGCGCCGGGAACCCTGGTCGCGTTCCCCCAGATCGCCGGGCAATGGCGCGTACTCGATTGGGAGTGGCGCGATTCCGGGGTGGAGATCACTGCCGAGCGGCTGGTGCCCCGTTCGGCCGATGTACCGGCACAGGCCGGAGCGGATCCGGGACGGCTCAATCCTCCGCAGGACTTTCCTGTAACGGCGACGAAACTGGCTGCTTTCGAACTGCCTTGCGACGCCGCCACCCTCGCCGCCGGCCAGGCGCGTGTCTTTGCGGCCGTGTCCTCTGCCGGGGCGAACTGGAGCGGAGCGGCCCTCTTTGCCGATCGCGGCGACGGCGCGCTGCATCCGCTTGGCCCGAGTGGGCGCCGCCGCGCGATCATGGGCACCGCCACGAACGCGCTTCTGCCGATGAGTCCCATGATCTTCGATCGCCGGTCCAGCCTGCGGGTGACTCTGGTCGATCCGGGCATGCAACTCGTGTCGGCGACCACTGCGCAGATGGCGGAGGGGGCGAACCTGGCGCTGGTGGGAGACGAGATCGTCCAGTTCGCCGCGGCCGCCCCCCTCGGCGCAGGACAGTGGCGGCTCGACGGTTTCCTGCGCGGACGCGGCCGCACCGACGGCGCCATCGCAGATCATGGTCAAGGCGAAGTCTTCGTTCTGCTCGACGGCAAGGCGAGCGCTCTGGATGCGGCGCTGCTCGGCGGAGCCGCCGGGCGGAAGGTCGCGGCACTGGGCCGGGGGGACGCGGAACCGGTCCTTGCCTCCGTGCAGATGAGCGGCCTCACCTTGCGCCCTCCGGCTCCGGTCCATCCCCGCGCGGCATTGCTGCACGACGGTACGCTGCGCCTCAACTGGACGCGCCGGGCGCGCGGCGACTGGGTGTGGCAAGACGGCATCGACGTGCCGCTTGTGGAACAGTCGGAGAGTTATGTCGTCGCCTGCGGTCCTCTTGCGACGCCTCTCGCGACATGGACGGTGCCGACGCCCTCGCTCGACCTGCCGCCGGATACGCTCTCGCGCCTTGTCGCCCTCTTGCCTGGCGCTGTGCTGACGGTGCGCCAGCAAGGCACCTACGGCTTGTCCGCGCCGCTCGATCTCTTCCGCCTGTCCTGAACCCCGCAAGGATTCAAATCATGAGCGATTCCATCACGTTCGAAACCGAAAGCCCGCGGTATGGCCTGCCGCTTCTCCATGTCGCCCAGGCCCAGAAGGAGGCCTTCGTCAACGAGGCCCTCTCGCGCTGCGACATCTTGCTCCATGCTACGATATCCGGCGAACGGGCCACTCCGCCGGAAGACCCTAGACCCGGTGAAAGTTGGCTGGTCGCAGAAGGCGCCACCGGCGCGTGGTCGGGCCGCGACGCCAGCATCGCCGGCCTCCACGGCGGCAACTGGCTGTTTGTCGAGCCGCGTGAAGGCCTTAGGGTTTTCGACCTTTCGACCCGCCAGGAACGTCTTTTCCATAATTTTTGGAGAAAAGCGGTACTTCCCGTGGAACCACTTGGCGGGATCACAGTTGATGTTCAGGCTCGGGCGGCGATCGCAGAACTGATCGGCGTCCTGCAAGTCTTGGGTATCGTTCCATCAGCGTAACGGTCGCATTGACAGGGGTAACACGGTGCAGTCGATTTCCAATAACGGGGTCACACGCTTCACCAAGCCCCCGAAAACGCGACATTTCTGCAACAGTCGCACTCAATGTGCGCTTGCACACGGAAAGCTGAGGGGGTAGACACTCGAGGCACTCGGTGGCTCCAAATCTCTTTAGTAGGGGAAACATATGAGGAAACTCGTCCTAGGACTGGCGCTGGCTTCGACAGCTATCGCCACTCCCGCGCTCGCGCGCGACAACTCGTGGTATCTTGAACTCAACGCCGGCGCGATGATCGTCGAAGATGCCGATCTCGACATCAACGGCGTGAACAACGCTGCCACGGCCGAATTCGAAACCGGCTTCGACGGCGGCGCCGTTCTCGGCTACGACTTCGGTCCCTTCCGCCTGGAAACCGAAGCCAGCTACCGCCAGTCCTCGTTCAAGGGCAGCAACGGCCCCGACGCCAGCGCCCTGACCTTCATGGTCAACGGCCTGCTGGACTTCGGTCCCGATGACGGCCTTCAGGGCTACGTCGGTGGTGGCGCCGGTGTCGGCCGCGTTCACTACGACATCTTCGACGATTCGGACACGGGCTTCGCCTGGCAGGCCATCGCGGGTATCCGCGCGCCGATCAGCGACCGCGTGGACGTGGGCCTGAAGTATCGCTTCAGCAACGTCAACAACCTCGACTTCGTCGACGTTGCCGGTAACGACATCAGCACCCGCTGGCGTTCGCACTCGCTGCTCGCGACTCTGGGCTACAACTTCGGCGAACCGGCTGCTCCCCCGCCGCCCCCGC
>NZ_ATHL01000028.1 GCF_000445125.1 Novosphingobium lindaniclasticum LE124 | reverse complement strand
AGGGCGAGATGACCCGCAACGTGGGCGTTCTGATGAACGACCCGGCGATGCAGCACAAGGGTCTGGTCATGATGCTCGACAGCGGGCAGACCAGCCCGGAATCGCTCGGCCAGATCCAGTATCTCGCCGGTGTCACGGCATATCAGAGCGGCAAGTACGACGTGGCCGCGCGCTATCTCCAGCAGTCGTTCGACGGCGGGTATCGCGATACGCAGAACATGATCCAGCCGCTGCTGGCGGATTCCTACAAGCGGTCGAACAACCCTCAGGCGGCGTTGGCGATGGTCCAGAAGGAACTCGAGGCAGCAAAGGCCAGCGGCACCAAGCCCAGCGAGACCTCGATCCGCAGCGCGCTCCAGGCTTCCTACGATGCCAAGCAGCTAGCACCTTCGACCGAGTACGCCGCGATGCTCGCGCAGTACTACCCGAGCCCTGCCTCGTGGAACATTTCGACCTCGATCGTGCGCCAGCTCGCTTCGCTTCAGAATGCCGAGAACCTCGATCTCATGCGCCTGATGTACGTCACGGGCGCCATGAAGGACAAGCGCGACTATCTGGAATATCTCCAGAACGTCGATCCCCGCGCCTTCCCGGGTGAAGCGGTCAAGATCATGGACCAGGGCCTTGCCAAGAACCTCCTGACCCAGGCGGACGTCCCCGATCGCGGCAACAGCGCGGGCCGTGTCGCTGCCGACAAGGCCTCCCTGCCGGCCACCGAGCGCGATGCGCTCAAACCCGCCGCGACCGCGGCGCAGGTTACGGGCGCGGGCGACGTGTTCCTCAGCTACGAAGACTATCCCAAGGCGGAAACGCTCTACAAGGCGGCTCTCGCCAAGCCCGGCGTCGATGCCAACAAGGCAAATCTGCGCCTCGGCATGGCTCAGGCGATGCAGGGCAAGGCGGCCGATGCCCAGGCGACTCTCGCCAAGGTCACCGGCACCCGTGCGCCGGTCGCCAAGCTCTGGGCGGCCTATGCCGCGTCGAAGGCCACGCCCGCTTCGTAAGGCGGTTCGCTTCGGCGATGAAGAAAACGGGCGGCGGGTTGTCCCGTCGCCCGTTTCTTCATCTGGATAACCGGGCTGAGCCTTTTGCGACTCTCTGCCCGGGCGTCATTGTCCCGTCAGGATCATGACGCCGGCGCGAACTCGCCGCTGGTCTCGTCCATGAGGTGAAGCTGTCCGTCGGAAATCGCGAAGAACGCGCCGCGCAGCTTGAGATCGCCGTTCCCCACCTTCTGCCGGACGCAGGGGAAGGTCATCAGGTTCTCCAGGCTGACACGGACGGCGGCCTGCTCCATCTGGCGCTCGGCAGGGCGTCCGCTCGTGCCGAACTGCTCGGCCACGGGGCCGCGCGCCTCGTCCAGCATCGAGATCCAGTCGGCTATGAAGCCACCTTGGCCGGGCTCGGTGCCGTGTAGTTCCTGGGTGAGCGCCGCCTTGCAACCGCCGCACATGCCGTGGCCCATGACCACGATTTCCTTCACCTTGAGCACCTGTACCGCGAATTCGAGCGCGGCGGAGACGCCGTGATGGCCGGGCGTGGTCTCGAACGGCGGCACAAGCGCGGCGACGTTGCGAACCACGAAGATCTCGCCGGGATCGACGTCGAAAATCTGCGAAGGATCGACGCGGCTGTCCGAACAGGCAACGATCATCACTTCGGGCTGCTGACCTTCGCTGAGGCGAGCCCAACGTTCACGGTTCGGGCTCCAGCCGCTGCTGCGGAAGCGGCGGTATCCTTCGAGCAGATTGTCGAGGACGCGTTGTTCGGATTGCGGGGCGCTGGAATCGGTCATGGTTTGCCTCCATTGAAACGCACGCAACCATTAGAGCGGATATTCGCACTGGCAAGCTGGCATGGTTGCGACTATCTGGACGCCATGAACGATCTTTCCTCCGTGCCGAGCCCAGAGCAGAAGCCCGAACGTCAGCGCAAGCCCGACTGGATCCGCGTGAAGGCGCCGACCAGCAAGGGCTACGGCGAAACGCGCCAGCTGATGCGCGACCTCAAGCTCAACACGGTTTGCGAGGAAGCGGCCTGCCCGAACATCGGGGAATGCTGGACCAAGAAGCACGCCACGGTGATGATCCTGGGCGATACCTGTACCCGTGCCTGCGCGTTCTGCAACGTGAAGACCGGCATGCCGGGCCGCGTCGATCCTTCCGAGCCCGAGCACGTTGCCGAGCTGGCGCTGAAGACCGGCCTCGAACACATCGTCATCACTTCTGTCGACCGCGACGATCTGCCGGACGGTGGTGCGAACCAGTTCGTGAAGGTGATCCAGGCTCTGCGCGCTGCGACACCGAGCACCACGATCGAGATCCTCACGCCCGACTTCCGCGGCAAGATGCGCCGTGCGGTAGAGGCGATCGTCGAAGCCGGACCGGACGTATACAACCACAATCTGGAAACCGTCCCCCGGCTCTATCCGACCATCCGCCCCGGCGCGCGCTACTATGCCTCGCTGCGCCTGCTGGAAGAGGTCAAGGCACACAATCCGTTGATCTTCACCAAGTCCGGCGTGATGCTCGGCCTGGGCGAGGAACGTCTCGAAGTGCATCAGGTCATGGACGACATGCGCTGCGCGGACATCGACTTTCTGACCATGGGCCAGTATTTGCGCCCGACGCCGAAGCATGCCGAAGTGAAGGAATTCGTCACGCCCAAGGCCTTCGACGCCTATGGTGCGATCGCCCGCGCCAAGGGCTTCCTCCAGGTCGCGTCCTCGCCGCTGACGCGCTCCAGCTATCACGCGGGCAAGGACTTCGCGGAAATGCGCGCCGCGCGTGAGGCGAAGCTGGCTGCCAAGGCCCCCAAGGTCGCGCAGAAGGCCTGAGACATGCCCGGAATTCACGAGACGCAGCGGCTGCCCTACAGTGCCGAGCAGATGTTCGACCTCGTTGCCGACGTGGGCCGCTACCAGGAGTTTCTTCCCTGGGTGGTCGCCACCCGCGTGAAGTCTGACACCGACACCGAAATGGTCGCGGACATGCTGGTCGGCTTCAAGGCCTTGCGCGAGAAGTTCACGTCGCGGGTCGAGAAGGTGCATCCGCGCGAGATCAAGGTGCATTATGTCGATGGTCCGATGAAGGACCTGCACAACCACTGGATCTTCCACCCGGTCGACTCTCATAGCTGCGACATCGAGTTCGACGTGCGCTTCAGCTTCCGCAATGCCCTGTTCGAGAAGCTGGCCGGCCAGTACTTCGACAAGGCCTTCCGCAAGATGGTGGCGGCTTTTGAGACCCGGGCTCACGAGCTTTACGGCGAGCCGGTCTGACCCGCAGGACGCCGGAGTTCCTCAGTCCGCGTAGGCCGGCAATTCAGTCCCGGGCAGCAGCAGTTCCAGCGCGACCACTGCCGCGTGATGGCGGATTTCAGCGCGGTTGGCGCCCTCGATCAGCTTCTGCTCGGCATGAACTTCCTCCTCACCGCGATGGGCACGGGCGAAGACGACCGTTCCTACCGGCTTGAGCTCGCTGCCGCCTTCCGGCCCGGCAATGCCGCTGATCGCCACCGCTACGTCGGCATGGCTATGCGTGATCGCGCCTTGTGCCATGGCCCAGGCCGTGGCGGGCGAGACCGCGCCGAGCGTGTCGATGATGTCGGACGGAACGCCCAGCATCTCCTGCTTCGATTCGTTCGAGTAGGTCACGAACCCGCGATCGAGCACTGCCGATGAGCCCGCCACTTCGGTCAGGGCGGCGCAGACGAGGCCGCCGGTGCAGCTTTCGGCCAGCGCGACCTTGCGGCCGATGGCCTTGTTCTCGGCAATCACGCGCGCGGCCAGCTCGTAGAGGTCCCGCGGAAAGAGGATGTCGCCGGGCATGTCAGTCCTTGCAGAGCGTGAAGCCGCCGAGCTTCGCCTTACCGGGTGCCACATCGTCGGCCTTGGACGTGACTTCGAGGAGCAACGTGATCAGTCCCGCGGTATTCTCGGGCGGAAGCGGGGACAGCAGGTCCAGCGCAAGATCGACCTTGTCGCAAGATTTCAGCGAAAGCTCCTGAGAAACTAGCCCTTCGACGGTGATGTCCACGAGCGGACGCAGCGATTCGTCGGGCAGGTTGCGGGTGAACTGACCCACTCCGGCATCCTTGCTGGACCCGAGCTTGAGGAAGGCTGCCTTGGCTTGGGGCCAGTAGCGAGCCTTCTGCGCCGAATAGCGCGTGACCAGCTCTGTGCCATGGCTGCGCAGGAAGGAATCGCTCGGTAGAACCTGGGCGCAGCGCTTGCTGGTGCCGGAAATGACTTGCGGCAGGGCATAGCCGAACAGCGAACTGGCCTCGGACTTGGTCAGGCATGCCTGCTGCGCGCTCGCCACGCCGGGGAGAATCGCCAGCGCGGAAGCCACGGCGAGGGTGAACGTCTTGTGCATCGTCATCTCCTTACAGCCGTATCAGGCTGACGGCGGCCTGGCAGGCGATTCCTTCCGACCTGCCGGTGAAACCCAGCTTTTCGGTGGTGGTTGCTTTCACGCTGATGAGCGATGGGTCGACGCCGAGAATTTCTGCCAAGCGCGCGCGCATGCCATCACGATGCGGACCGATCTTCGGGGCCTCGCAGATGATCGTGACATCGGCATTGCCGAGCGCGTAACCGGCTTCTGCAACGAGCTTGCCGGCATGAGCGAGGAAACGGTCCGACGCTGCGCCTTTCCACTGCGGATCACTGGGCGGAAAATGCTGGCCGATGTCACCCCGTCCAACGGCGCCGAGCATGGCATCGACGAGAGCATGGATGGCGACGTCCGCGTCGCTGTGACCGGACAGACCATGCGTATGGTCGATCCTGACGCCGCAGAGCCAGAGCTCCTCGCCTGCCTCCAGGCGGTGAACATCATAGCCGGTGCCCACACGGATGGGAGGGGCGGTGCTTGCGAAATCGGATGCGTAAGTAAGCTTGTGCAAGGCTTCGTCTCCTTCGACGAGCACAATCTGAAGGCCGGCGACCTGGGCCACCTGGGCATCGTCTCCGGCTGTTGTCGGCCCTTCCCAGGCGCGATGGGCGGCGAGAATCTCGGGAAAGCGGAAAGCCTGGGGAGTCTGCACCCTTCGTAGATCCTCGCGACGGGCGGGGGCACCCATTACTTCAAGACCGTCCGCGTGTTCGGCATGTGCCAGGCTGTCTGCAACGGGAAGAACCGGAATGGCACCAGGCTTCTCAACGAGGGCATCGAGCAGCCGCTCGATCACCGCCGAGGGCAGAATGGGGCGAGCAGCGTCATGGACAAGCACCAGATCGGGTTCGCTGGCGACCAGAACTTCGAGCCCCAGCCGAACGGACTCCTGCCGCGTCTCCCCGCCATTGGTAAACTGCACGCCGGGGATACCGGCGAGGGCATCGGCAGCGATGGTCTCCGCGCCCTGAGGAATAACCACCAGGATCGGTGCGGCTCCAGCGCTGGACAGGGCTTCCACCGAATGGCGGAGAACCGGCTTTCCTCGCCACCGGGCGAACTGTTTCGGAAGAGGCTGGCCAGCGCGAAGTCCTTTGCCGGCGGCCACGACGATAGCCGCGGTGGAAGGGAGCGGGGCGGGACGCCGAGGCGTTTCTGACAGGTCCTGCGACATTGTCGTTGCCGGTAATCGCTTGCCGAGGCGAGGGCAATCCACTATGCGCTGCCTGTTTTTTAGGCATACCTTGTTTCTCAGGCAATTTCCGGTTCGCGCAATGAAGACTCTGCCCACTCCTCCGGCTCTGAAGCCGATCCAGGTCGGTCCCGTGACGATCGACTGCCCGGTCGTGCTCGCGCCGATGACCGGCGTTTCGGACCTGCCGTTCCGGCGCATGGTACGCGGCTTCGGCTCGGGGCTGAACGTCACCGAGATGATCGCCAGTCCGGCAGCCATCCGTGAGACGCGCGTATCGCTTCAGAAGGCGATGTGGGACCAGATCGAGGATCCGGTTTCGATGCAGCTCGTCGGCTGCGAGCCGGAGCAGATGGCCGAGGCCGCCAGGCTGGTGGAGGATCGCGGCGCTGCGATCATCGACATCAACATGGGCTGCCCGGTGCGCAAGGTCGTCAACGGCGACGCTGGTTCTGCGCTGATGCGCGACGTGCCGCTCGCCACCCGCCTGATCGAGGCCACGGTTAAGGCGGTCAAGGTACCCGTCACCGTGAAGATGCGGATGGGCTGGTGCCACGACAGCCTCAACGCGCCTGAACTGGCCCGCATCGCCGAGGATCTCGGCGCGCAGATGATCACGGTCCATGGCCGCACCCGCAACCAGATGTACAAGGGCTCGGCAGACTGGGCTTTCGTGCGCGGTGTGAAGGAAGCCGTTTCGATCCCGGTGATCGTCAACGGCGACATCCTGGATATCGAGGATGCCGCCAGCGCGCTGGACCAGTCCGGCGCCGACGGGCTGATGATCGGGCGCGGTTCCTATGGCCGGCCCTGGGCTCTCGCCAGGGTCATGCAGTGGTGGCGCGGCAACGGGCTGATGGAAGAACCCGGCTTCGGCCAGCAGTACGAGATCATCCGCGAGCACTACGAGGACATGCTCTTCCACTATGGCCGCGATACCGGCGTGAAGATGGCGCGCAAGCACTTGGGCTGGTACATCAAGGGCATCAAGGGCTCGGCGGAATTCCGTAACCGCATCAACTTCGTCAGCGATCCCGACGAGGTCCTGCGCCTGCTGGCCGAATTCTACGCACCCTATCGTGATGGCGCCAACGCGGACGGCGGAGAAACCGCATCGGCAGACCGTCAGGCGGCATGAGCCTCGCGCAGCCCACGGCCCAGTCTACCACTCTGCCTGCGGCGTCGCGGCTTCTCGCGAGCTTGCCGCAGGCGGTGGTGCTGCTGGAGCCGGGGCTGCGGATCGCGTCGCTGAACCCCGCTGCGGAGCAGTTCTTCGGCCAGTCCCTGCGCCTGCTCAGGGGCACACCGCTTCAGGACATCCTGACTTTCTCCGACCAGCTCCTGCTGGAGCGTCTCGACGATTACGAAACCCCGGTTTCCGCGCGTGAGGTCGTCGTCACGCTCAAGGGCAGGATTGCGCGCCGGATAGACATCAATATCGCGCCGGTGGCCGATACGCCGGGCTGGCAGGTCCTGACGATCCACGACAATACCGCCACCGAAGCGCTCGGCGACGATTCCGGCGGGCCCGACAACGCGGTGCTGCGCGGGCCGGAGATCATGGCCCACGAGATCAAGAACCCACTCGCCGGCATTCGCGGCGCGGCGCAGCTGCTGGCCCGCAAGGTCGAGGAGAAGGATCGCGCGCTCACCGACCTCATCACGCTAGAGGTCGACCGGATCGCCAACCTGATCGACCGGATGCAGAAGCTCAGCCGCCGCACCACCCCGCCGGTTGAGCCCTGCAATCTCCATGAGGCAGCCCGCCGGGCGCTCGACGTCCTTTCGGCGGCCAATGGCGGAGCGCCGGAGCGGGTCGGGCTGGTGGAGGAGTTCGATCCCTCGCTTCCCCCCGTGCTGGGCAGCCCCGATGCGCTAGTGCAGGTGATCATCAACCTGCTCGCCAACGCCTTGGAAGCCTGCGCCCATGAGGAGAAGCCGCGGGTGACGATCCGCACCCGTTTCGCCAGCGGGCTTCAACTCCACACCAGTGATTCCGGCGAGCCGGTTCGCTTGCCGGTCGAACTGCGCGTGACGGACAACGGCCCCGGCGTCGATCCGGCGATGCGCGATCACATCTTCGAGCCCTTCGTCACCACCAAGAAATCCGGGCAGGGCCTCGGCCTGCCGCTCGTGCGCAAGCTGGTGCGCGACATGAACGGGCGGATCACCCACGAGCGCGACGAAGAGGGCGGCTTCACCCACTTCCGCGTCCACCTGCCGCTGGCGCGCGAGACGCGCAGCCGCCCGACCAGAAGGAGACCGGCCGCGTGAGCGTGCTGCTCGTCGAGGACGACCTTTCGATCGCCATCGTCATCACCGCCGCCCTGGAGGCGGAAGGCTTCGGCGTGGTCCACTGCCAGTCCATCGCCGAGCGCGACCGGTTGCTGGAGGCGGAGACCTATCAGGCGCTCGTCACCGATGTCATGTTGCCTGATGGCGACGGCATCGAGACGATCCACCGCGTCCGCGCGCTCCATCCCGGCCTGCCGATCGTGATCCTCTCCGCGCAGAACACACTGGATACGGCGGTTCGCGCCACCGATACCGGTGCATTCGAGTACTTCCCCAAGCCTTTCGACATCGACGAACTTGCGCGCACCGTGCGCCAGGCGGCGGGAGCCGGGCAGGGCGGGACGATAGAGGGCGAGGAGCCGCTGGGAGACGGACTGCCGCTCGTCGGGCGTAGCGCTGCCATGCAGACCGTGTTCCGTATGATCACCCGCGTCCTGCGCAACGATCTGACGGTGCTGGTCTTGGGTGAATCCGGAACCGGCAAGGAATTGGTGGCCGAAGCGGTCCACAACCTCGGTCATCGCCGAGAGGGGCCGTTCGTCGCCGTCAACGCCGCCGCCATCCCCGCCGAACTGATCGAAAGCGAATTGTTCGGCCATGAGAAGGGCGCCTTCACCGGCGCCGTCGCGCGTCACATCGGCAAGTTCGAGCAGGCGGCGGGAGGCACGCTGTTCCTCGACGAGATCGGCGACATGCCGATGCAGGCCCAGACCCGCCTGCTGCGCGCGCTCCAGTCCGGCACCGTGCGCCGGGTCGGCGGACAGGAGGAAATCCGGCTCGACGTGCGCATCATCGCCGCCACGAACAAGGACTTGGAGCCTGAAATCGCCGCCGGGCGGTTCCGCGAGGATCTCTATTACCGCCTCAACGTCGTGCCGATCCACATGCCGCCGCTACGCGACCGGCGCGACGATATCGACGTGCTGGCACGCCATTTCCTTCAGCACGCCGCGAACGAGGGCCTGCCGCGCCGTCAGTTGACGGCCGACGCGGCGGAACTGCTCAGCAGGCAACCCTGGCGCGGCAATGTGCGGGAACTGAAGAACTTCATCTATCGTCTGGCCCTGCTCGCCCGCGAGGATGCTATCGATTCTGAAAGCATCCAGTCGCTGCTGATCACCGAGGCTGCCGCCGAACCCGAGGGCGAGATCGGGAACATCGCCGAGGCCGTGTGCCGCTGGCTGGCCACCGAGCGGCCTGCCAGCGGAACGATCTATCAAGCCGCTGCCGCCGCTTTCGAGCGTCCGCTTTTTGCCGAAGTGCTGCGAGCGACCGGTGGGAACCAGCTCCGCGCCGCACAGGCGCTTGGGATAAATCGCAACACTTTGCGCAAGCGGCTCAGCGAGTTGGCGCTCGATCCCGAGGAATTCGTTCGTCGCTCCTGAAACGACCTTCATGGATTTGCCCTTGCAAAGTAGCAACACCGGCGTTGTAACGGTGCAACGATGAGCGAGACACTGGTCCACAAACGCGCCTGGCCGCGCTGGTGGCGGCGCATGCAGGTTGCTGCCCGCCGCGCGAACTTTTTCGCCATCATCGAATTGCTTTCAATCGCAGCCTTCGTCCTGATGACGGCGATCACCTGGCTCGCGCTGAACTCGCGGGACAAGGGTCAGCTGCTGCCTTCGGATCTCACCGCGACGCTGCTGGTCGGCACGCTGGTTCCAGCCATGGCGATTCTGGTGCTGCTCGGCCGGCGCATGGCCCTGCGCCGCGCTGCCGAGAACATCGGCGGCACCGGCCAGATGCACGTCCGCCTGGTCTTCATCTTCTCGCTGATCTCGGCGGTCCCTACGCTTCTGGTGGTGGTCTTCGCGTCATGGCTGTTCCAGTCGGGCGTGGAGTTCTGGTTCTCGGATTCCTCGCGTGGATTGCTGGAAAACGCGAACAAGCTGGCGCGCGGCTATTACGAGCAGACGCAGCGCGAGGTCGGTTACGAGTCCGCCGCGATGGCGTACGATACGCGCAACGAACTGGCCGTTTCTCCCATCGCCAGCGACTATTTCCAGCGCTTCTTCGCCAGCCAGGTCTACAAGCGCAATCTTTCGGTCGCGGCGATCATCCAGATCGCCGGCGACGGCAGCCAGCGCACGGCGATCATTGTCGATCCGGAAGGTAAGGCCGAGGACCGGCGCATCTCGCCCGAAGTGCAGGACCGCCTGGCGAAGGGCGACCAGTACGTCGTCACCTCGAACAACGACCGCATCGTTTCGGTCGTGCCGATCAACAAGGAATCCGGTGTTTTCCTCTACGCGGCGCGGAGTTCCGATCTCCTGGCGCTCAGCCAGGGGCAGCGGGCGGAGAACGCGGAGAATATCGTCCAGGCCTACGAGGTTCTGACAAGCCGTGCGCGCGTGCTGCAGCTTCGCTTCAACGTGGCGCTGTTCATCGCTTCGCTGGCGCTCGTGGGTCTGGCCGTATGGTTCGCGCTGCGTTTCGCCGACCGGCAGGTGAAGCCGCTCTACGAACTTGTCGATGCGGCGCGCAGGGTGGGCAGCGGCAATTTCTCCCTGCGAATCGAAGGGCGCACCGGCGCCGACGAGATCGGTTTGCTGAACCGCGCCTTCAACCGGATGACCGCGCAGATCGAGAAGCAGACTCAGGCGCTGCTCGGTGCGAACCGGCAACTTCACGAAAGACGCGTCTTCATCGAAGCGGTGCTCGAATCGGTCACATCCGGCATCATCTCGCTCGATACCGAGCGGCGCATCCTGCTGATGAACAGCACTGCGCAGAAGCTGCTGACCGCGCGGGCCGACCTTCCCGAAGCCATGCCCCTGGCCGAGCTGGCGCCGCAGATCGCGGCGCTGATCGAGCAGGGCAGCTCCGGCGGTATCGTCCAGTACAATCGCGAAGGCGATCTGCTGACCTTCGCCGTGAAGGTCAGCCGCGATGCTACCGGCTACGTCATCACGTTCGAGGATATCACCCGGCAACTCCTCGACCAGCGCACCGCCGCCTGGTCCGACGTGGCCCGCCGCATCGCGCACGAGATCAAGAACCCGCTCACGCCGATCCAGCTCGCGACGGAGCGGCTCAGCCGCCGCTATCGTAAGCAGATCGTCGACAATCCCGAGCTTTTCGAGGATCTCACCCGCACGATCATTCGGCAGGTCGGCGAACTGCGCAAGATGGTGGACGAGTTCTCCTCGTTCGCGCGGCTGCCCAAGCCGGTGTTCCGCTCGGAAGATCCCGTCGCCCTGACGCGGCAGTCGCTGTTCCTCCAGGAAATAGCCCGCCCGGATATCGATTTCAGCTTCAGCAGCGATCCCGGCATCCGGGCGATCGACTGCGACCGCCATCAATATGGCCAGGCTATGACCAATGTCCTCAAGAACGCGGTCGAGGCAATCGAAGCGAAAGCCAAGGAAGCTGACGGACATTATCGCGGCGCGATCTGCGTCACCGTGGAGTCCGTTCCCGATGCGATCCTGGTTAGCATAGCCGATAACGGCATCGGTCTGTCGCAGGACCGCGAGCGCATCATCGAACCTTACGTCACCACGCGCGAGAAGGGCACCGGGCTCGGGCTGGCGATCGTCAACAAGATCATAGAGGAACACGGGGGCGAGATGCTGTTCATGCCGACTCCCGGCGGGGGCACTACCGTCTCTATGCGTTTCGCCACCGATCCCCTGGCGCACGATCCCGTTACCGGCGCCCGCAAGCAGGAGGCCGCCGAATGATCCCGGCCGGTCGCAACCTGCTTTCCCCGTCCATCACCCTCACCAAGAAGACAAAGCCATGGCTCTTGAAATCCTGATCGTCGACGACGAACGCGACATCCGCGAACTGGTTGCAGGCGTGTTGAGCGACGAAGGTTACGAATGCCGCACCGCCGGCGACAGCGAAGCCGCCCTTGCTGCGATCGACGCGCGCCGGCCTTCGCTGGTGCTGCTGGACGTATGGCTTCACGGCAGCCCCATGGACGGGCTGGAAGTGCTGGACGCCATCAAGGCGCGCGAGCCGGAACTGCCGGTCATCATCTTCTCCGGTCACGGCAATATAGACACGGCCGTGGCCGCGATCAGCCGCGGTGCGGTCGATTTCATCGAAAAGCCGTTCGAAGCGGAGAAACTGCTTCATCTCGTCGGCCGCGCGACCGAGACGGAGAGATTGCGGCGCGAAAATGCGCAGCTTCGCCACGATTTCTCGATCGGGGAAGAGTTCACCGGATCGAGCGGGTCGATCAACCAGGTGCGCGCAACCTTGAAGCGGGTGGCCAATACGGGGAGCCGACTGCTGATCACTGGTCCGGCCGGATCGGGCAAGGAAGTCGCTGCCCGTCTCCTCCATGCCTGGAGCCCGCGCGCGGGTAACGCCTTCGTCAGCGTCAATTCCGCGCGCATCACGCCGGAGCGTTTCGAGCAGGAGCTGTTCGGCGAGGAAGCGGACGGCGCTCTCATCCGGCCCGGCCTGCTGGAGACTGCCGACAGCGGGACGCTCTACTTCGATGAAGTCGCGGACATGCCGCTCTCCACTCAGGCCCGAATCCTGCGGGTCTTGACCGATCAGGCCTTCGTGCGGGTCGGCGGTACGCGCCAGATTCGCGTGGATGTGCGGGTGGTGTCGTCCACCTCGCGCGATCTCGAAAAGGAGATCGCCGAGCGCCGCTTCCGCGAAGACCTGTTCTATCGGCTCAATGTCGTACCCGTGACCATCCCCGCTCTGCGGGAAAGGCGGGATGATATCCCGGCCCTGGTCGACCATTTCTTCGCCCGCTACGCCAACGAGCAGGGGGTCTCCCCGCCGGTGGTCAGTGCCGAGGCCATGACTGCCCTTCAGGCCTACGAGTGGCCCGGCAACGTCCGGCAGCTTCGCAACGTCGTCGAGCGCACGGTGATCATGGCGCCGCGCGAAAAGCTGGCGCGGATCGAGGCGGACATGCTGCCGCCGGAGATCTTCAACAGCCGCGGGAACGGAGACGCGGGCGTCTCGGTCATGATGAGCGCGCCGCTGCGCGAAGCGCGGGAGAGTTTCGAGCGCGAGTATCTGCGCGTCCAGATCCGCCGCTTCTCGGGCAACATTTCGAAAACGGCTTCGTTCATCGGCATGGAACGCTCGGCGCTTCATCGCAAGCTCAAGCTGCTGGGCATGGCCGACCGCCGCGAAGGCGAGCAGGAAGGTGACGAGCAGATCTGACGAGACCCAGGGAAAACAAGCGGTTCTTGGCCCCGACCAACTGGTTTTCCGAAACGTGTCACAAGAATGCTACATTTTCCGCGTTTACTGCATTGCAGCAAATCGCTAGATTTCGATTCGAGAACGGTCTCGGGAAGTTCCGATGGCCAGATCGCGGACCGCAAAGCGGCCGCCAAAAAGAAGGAGAAATGATATGGCCGGCCGTACGCTGACCGCTCGTCCGCGAACCACGACCCCGGAGGCTGAAACCGAAGCCGAAGCGGCGCCTGCCAAGGCTGCCGTGGCACCGCCTCCGATTGCCGCCGGAACTTCGGCAGGGAAAGGGCAGAACCTCCAGGACCAGTTCCTGAACCTCCTGCGCAAGAACAAGACCCCGGTGACCATGTTCCTGGTGAAGGGCGTGAAGCTGCAGGGCATCGTTACCTGGTTCGACAATTTCTCGATCCTGCTGCGCCGCGACGGCCAGTCGCAACTCGTCTACAAGCATGCGATCTCGACGATCATGCCCTCGACCCCGGTCGATGCGCGCCAGTTCTCGAGCGGCGCGGACAACGGCAAGAAGACCCGTGTTCTTCAGGACGTGTTCCTTTCCAGCATTCGCAATGCCGGCGTTCAGGTCACGATGTTCCTGATCAACGGCGTCATGCTTCAGGGCCGCGTGGCGGCTTACGATCTGTTTTGCATGCTGCTGGAGCGCGAAGGCTACGTCCAACTCGCCTACAAGCATGCCGTTTCGACGATTCAGCCCGTGACTCCGGTCGACCTTCAGGCGCATGAAGAAGCCGAAGACTGAAACGCTACGGGAAGCTGAACCGATTTGAACGATGAACTCACAGGCGAGGTCACGCGCGGCGCGCGTGCCCTCGTCGTCTATCCGCAGATGCGTGGCAGAGGGGATCTCGATCCCGAAGCGCGTCTCGAAGAGGCCAGGGGCCTTGCAGCAGCCATCGGCCTGGTCGTGGCGGAAGCCATGGCGATCCCGATCCGCGAACCCCGGGCCGGCACGCTCTTCGGTGAAGGGCAGATCCAGAACATCTCTGTCGCCTGCGAGTTGAACGAGGCGGAACTGATCATCGTCGACGGTTCGCTGTCGGCGATCCAGCAGCGCAATCTCGAAGAGAAACTCAAGCGCAAGGTTATCGACCGAACTGGCCTGATCCTCGAGATCTTCGGGGAACGCGCGGCCACGGCGGAAGGCCGGCTGCAGGTCGAACTGGCGCACCTGGACTACCAGGCCGGGCGTCTGGTGCGCAGTTGGACTCACCTGGAACGGCAGCGCGGCGGCTTCGGCTTCCTGGGCGGGCCCGGTGAGACGCAGATCGAAGCCGACCGCCGGATGATCCGCGATCGCATGGCCAAGATCCGGCGCGAACTGGAGCAGGTGCGCCGCACGCGCGGGTTGCACCGCGACCGCCGCGATAAGGCGCCTTGGCCGATCGTCGCCTTGGTCGGCTATACCAATGCAGGCAAGTCGACGCTGTTCAACTACCTGACCGGCGCCGAGGTCATGGCCGAGGATCTGCTTTTCGCCACGCTCGATCCCACCATGCGCGCGATCCGTCTGCCGGCGGTGGAGAAGGCGATCCTCTCCGACACCGTCGGCTTCATCTCGGACCTGCCCACCCAGCTGGTGGCCGCCTTCCGCGCGACCCTGGAAGAGGTCAATGCAGCGGACGTCATCCTTCACGTGCGCGACATCGCCAATCCCGACACCGAATCGCAGAAGCGCCAGGTTCTGGACGTGCTTGCCGATCTGGGCGTGATCGATGGGGAAGGGGGCAGCGAGGAAGAAGGCGAAACTGCCCTGGGAATCCCCATCATCGAGGTCTGGAACAAGTGGGACCTGCTGACGCCGATGCAGGCGGACGAGCTCCGGGACGTCATGGCGCAGCGACCCGATGAGGTGATCGTGCCTTTGTCCGCCCGTACCGGGATGGGCTGCGAGTTCCTGCTCGAAACGATCGGTGCCACGCTGACCTCGGATGCGAAAGTGTACACTTTCGTGATTCCGGCGGCCGATGGGCAGCGTATCGCTTTTCTGCACGCCCGCGGGGAGGTCCTGTCGGAAGAAGACGCCGGCGCAGGGGACCAAGGTCCCTTGCTGCGCCTTCAAGTCCGGCTTGCCGAGCGTGAACTAGGTCGTTTCAGCGCGCTCTGACGCCTTCACCATTTGCCAGTAAGCCTCCTGCTCGCCGAGCGGGAGGCTTTCGAACGCCTTTCCGTCCCGATGAGCGAATGCTTCCATCGCCCTAAAGCGGCGCTCGAACTTTGCGTTGGCGGCGCGCAGGGCATCCTCGGGCGCCATGCCATGAAGGCGGACGAGATTGACGGCCGCAAAGAGCAGGTCGCCGGCTTCCTCCAACTTTTCGGTCTCGGAAGCTTCGGCGAGTTCGTCCATTTCCTCGTAAACCTTCGCCGCCGCGCCGCTCGGCTCGGGCCAGTCGAAGCCGACGCGCGCCGCACGCTTCTGAAGTTTCTCCGCGCGCATGAGCGCGGGCAGCGAGATCGCCACGCCATCGACCGCGCTGGTTTCGCCTTTCGCGCTGCGCTCCTTGGCCTTCAATTTTTCCCATCGATCGACCTGAGCATCTTCGCTCGTGTCCTCACCGAAAATGTGCGGGTGGCGCGCTTCCAATTTGTTCGAAATAGATTGCGCGACATCGCTGAAAGCAAAATGGCCGGCTTCTTCCGCCATGCGGGCGTGAAAGACGACTTGCAGCAGGAGATCGCCAAGTTCGTCTCGCAAGCCGACCAGATCCTCACGAGCTATGGCATCTGCAACTTCGTAGGCTTCCTCGATGGTATAAGGCGCGATCGTAGAGAAGTTCTGAGCCAGATCCCATTCGCAACCGGACACCGGATCACGAAGGCGGGCCATTATACCAAGGAGACGGTCGAGCTGCTGATGGCTATGGTCTGTCATGAGGGCTGATAATACATCTTATGTTAAATGAGATTGTTGGCGGGGCGGGTCACTGACGAATCTGGAAGCCGCTAACCCGGATGATCAGCACCAGTCCAACGATGATCGCTGTCCAGATGAGTGCCAGCTTCACCATCTTGCCCATCGGCATCGATCGAAAACGCGAGCCATTGGTTACCAGAATGAGCGATCCGATCACGGAGATTACGGCGACGATCATCCCGGTCTGGTTCATGGTACGATTGTCATCCCGTCATAAGCGACCCGTACGTTCTCGGGCACTTCGTCGCCGAGTGTCGCATAATCCATGCTCTTGTCGAGGTGTGTTAGGACGGCTTGGCCCACGCGGCAGACTTCCGCAACTTCCAGCGCCATGCCAAGGTGCGCATGTGTCGGGTGCGGTTCTCGGCGCAGGCAGTCCACGATCAGCAGATCTGCGCCGTAGCACAAGTCGATCATGCCTCGTGTGATTTCACTGAAATCCGTCATGTAGCAGACCGATTTACCGTCACAATCGAAGCGGAACCCGGTCGACTCAGCCGGTCCATGCGGCATCTGCGTGTGATCGACGCGGAACCCCTCGCAGAGTCGCAAGGTGTCCAGGTTGTCGAGTGCGATCAACGTCGGATAGCCGAACTGTCCTGCAAAGACGTAGCCGAAGCGCTGGCGCAGCCGCCGTACCGTTTCCGAGTTGGCGAATCCCGGGATCGGGCCGGCGCGGCCGTAACGCAGCGGCCGAAGGTCGTCGATGCCATGGCAGTGGTCCGCGTGATCATGCGTCCAGAAGACGGCATCGATGCTGTGGATGTCGTTTGCCAGCAACTGCGCGCGCAGATCGGTCGGCGTGTCCACGAGAATACGGCTGCCAGCATCGCTCTCCAGCAGGATGGCAACGCGCGTCCGCCGATTTTTCGGCTCGTTGGGATCGCAAAGGCCCCAGTCCGCGCCAAATTCGCCGCCGAGCCGAGGAACGCCCGTCGAGGTGCCGCTCCCGAGGATAGTGACTTTCACGCGGCGGCTTTCTTGAACAGATTGAAGAAGTTACGCGTCGTTGCTGCGCCCAGTTCATCGGTCGATGTGCCGCGCAGATCGGCAACGAACCTAGCCGTATCCGCCGTGTAGGCCGGCTCGCATCTTTTGCCGCGATGCGGCACAGGGGCCAGGAAAGGCGAATCCGTTTCCACCAGGATGCGATCGGCCGGAATGGTGGCGACAACCGCCTGCAGGTCCTGGGCATTCTTGAAAGTCACGATACCGGATATGGAAATCGAAAGACCGAGATCGAGCACCTTGCGCCCGAAATCCGCACTGGCAGTGAAGCAGTGGATCAGCGCCGGGAAGCCGCCCTTCCCCATCTCCTCGTCGAGAATGCGGAAAGTGTCCTCCTCGGCGTCGCGCGTATGGATGATCAGCGGCAGTCCGGTTTCACGCGCCACCGAGATGTGCGTGCGGAACAGGGCCTGCTGAACTTCGCGGTCGGACTTGTCGTAATAGTAGTCGAGGCCGGTCTCGCCGATGCCCACGACCTTGGGATGCTTCGTCGCTTCCAGCAGGGCAGCTTCGCCAAGGTCCGCATGCTGGTCGGCCTCGTGGGGGTGGATACCCACCGAGGCCCAGACGTCGGCATGACGTTCCGCCGTGGCGACCACCCTGTCCCACTCGCTGCGGCGGGTGGAGATGTTGAGGAACCCTTGAACGCCTGCCGAACGCGCGCGATCGAGCACGCCGCCCTGATCCTCCACAAGGCCTTCATATTCCAGATGGCAATGCGAATCTATCAGCATCACGCAGGCGTTTCCTCCGGCAGTTCCAGGCGGGGGAATACGCCGACGGGCTTTTCGACCTTGTAGCCGCTTGCCGCCAGGCTTTCGAACCATTTGCTATCGCCGAGTGCGGCAAAGTCGCGCGCCTCTGCGCTTACACCCATCTGGTCGAGCAGTCGGTCGATGGATCCGGGAACGACCGGACGAACGGCGATCGCAAGGTCGCGCACGACCCGGAACAGCATCATGAGCACCGCTTCCATGCGCTCGGGGTCCGACTTGCGGAGGGCCCAGGGTGCCTGTTCGTCGACGTACTGGTTGCAGGCGAAGACCGCTCGCATCCAGGCCTCGAGTCCCTCGCTGAAGGAAAGCGCGTCGAAGCTGGCACGCAGACCGGCGATACCGTCAGCCACCGCCGCCAGCAGCTGCGCGTCGGCTTCGGTCTGCGGGAGACCGGGCTTGAGAACGCCGTCCATGTTCTTGAAGATCATGGAGAGGCTTCGCTGCGCAAGATTGCCGAAGCTGTTGGCAAGCTCTGCATTGGCGCGGGTGACGATGGCTTCAGGCGACCACGAGCCGTCCTGGCCGAATGCTACCTCTCGCAGGAAGAAGTAACGCAGGGTATCGATCCCGAACGTCTCGGCCAGAGCGATGGGATCGGTCACGTTGCCAAGCGATTTCGATTCCTTCTGGCCGCGATTGAGGACGAAGCCATGGCCGAACACCTGCTTGGGCACGGCAAGGCCGGCGCTCATGAGGAAGGCGGGCCAGTATACCGTATGGAAGCGAACGATGTCCTTGCCGATGAGGTGAACGTCGGCAGGCCAGAACTTGGCGAATTCGCTCGTTTCTTCCGGGAAGCCCAGGCCGGTCAGGTAGTTGGTCAAAGCATCGACCCAGACGTACATGACGTGTCCGGTATCTTCGGACCCGTTGCTTGCGGGAACCTTGATGCCCCAATCGAAACTGGTGCGCGACACCGAGAGATCGCGAAGACCTCCTTCGACGAAACGCAGGATCTCGTTCTTGCGGCTTTCGGGGCGGATGAAGTCCGCCGTGGTGTAGAGTTCGACCAGCTTGTCCTGATACCTAGAAAGGCGGAAGAACCACGATTCCTCTACGGTCCACTCCACCGGCGTGCCTTGCGGCGATAGCTTTTCCCCGCCCTCGCCCGCGACCAGTTCGCCTTCGTCGTAGTAGGCTTCGTCCCGAATCGAGTACCAGCCCTCGTAACGATCGAGATAGAGATCGCCGTTCGCTTCCATGCGGCGCCACAGTTCCTGCGAAGCGACGTGGTGACGCGGCTCGGTCGTGCGGATGAAGACATCGTAGTCGATATCAAGAGCGTCGCACATCGCCTTGAAATGCGATGACATTTCGGTTGCCAGATCAGCCGGTGTAGTGCCGAGGTCACGCGCCTTCTGCGCCATCTTCAGCCCATGTTCGTCGGTGCCGGTCTGGAACCGGACGTCGAAGCCCTCGGCCTTCTTGAAGCGGGCGATGACGTCTGCGGCGATCGCTTCGTAGGCATGGCCGATATGCGGCTTGCCGTTCGGATAGCTGATCGCGGTCGTGATATAATAGGGCTCGCCCATGCGGCGTCGCGCTTTCTTTTTCTGGAGGTCCTAGCGAGCCGTCTCTCTAGGCATCGCAGCCGACGCCAGCAACCCGCCAATTTCCATTATGAGGAGGCCCGCGTCGAAATTGTAGGTCGGAGCCTGGGCTGATAGCGTGACGAGCGCACCATGGGCATCGATCAACCGCCGCTGCTGCGCAGTGCTTGCATGAGGCAGATCGTTCGCAAGCGCCGCTCGCGCCATTTCGAGGGCAGCCAACTGGCGCTCCCGAGCCGGCCTTGCACCCATCTCTTCGGCAAGGCTGCCACGCAGCCGATAGTCGGCATCCCCCTCGTGCAGGATCTGCATCATCAGTCGGTGGATGCCGCCGAGGTCATGCTGGATGAAATTGAGCGCTATCCCCGGCGATCCCTGCGCCGCTGCGATGGCGGCCCGGCGTGTCTCTGCATCCGCCTCCGGCAGATCGCGGCGGATGACTTCCTCCAGTTCAGCCTCGTCGAGAGAGGCGAAGCGCAAGACGCGGCAGCGCGACCGGATGGTCGGCAGAAGCCGCCCGGGCTGGTGCGCAAGAAGCAGAAAGTAAGTGCCGGCCGGTGGCTCTTCCAAGGCTTTCAGAAGGGCGTTGACGGCGCCTTTCTCCATATCGTCGGCAGGGTCGATGATGATGGCGCGGCGATCGCCCATGGTCGGTTTCGTCGCCAGGCGGCGGATCATCTCGCGGACCTGATCGACGGAGATGTTCCGTTTCGTCTGGAACGGTTTGCCTTCCGCCTTCTTCTTGGCCTCATCGTCGTTGGCGGGCAGGTGCTCGAGGACATGAATGTCCGGATGCATCGCCGGATCGGGCCGCTGCTCGCCGGGTGCACGCACGAGCTCCGCCGCGGCCACCCGCGCGAATGCGGCTTTGCCCAGCCCCTTCCCGCCCGCGAGAAGCCAGGCGTGATGCATGCGATCCGAGCCGATCGCGGCGAGCCACTCCTGCCACGCAGCCCTCTGACCGACGAACGGCAGATCCTCGCTCATGAAAGCGTGCCGAGCGCCGCGACGATCAGGGCGCTGGTCTCTTCCAGCGTGCCATTGCCGCAAACGCGAGCAAACCGTTCCGGCTCGGCCTGCGCGAAACTGGCGAAGGCCTGTGCGACGCGGGCATGATAGGCGGCGTCGCGGCTGCCGATGCGGTCAGTTCCGCCCAGGTCGCGCCGGGCGAGCCGGGCTGCGGCAACCTCGGGAGCGACTTCGATGAGCACCGTCAGGTCGGGCAGCATCCCGGCGCTGCCGATCTCGTGAAGCTTACGCAGTTCCTCGTCCGTCAGACCGCCGCCCCCGCCCTGGTAGGCGCGGCTCGAATCCAGGAATCGGTCGCAGATCACCCACGCGCCCCGTTCGAGCGCGGGGCGGATCAGCTTCTCGACATGATCCGAACGGGCGGCAGCAAACAGCAGGGCTTCGGCGCGCGGACTCCATCCGGCCGCGTCCTCGCCGACGCCGTGGAGCACGAGCGCGCGGATCGCCTCGGCCCCGGCCGTGCCGCCCGGCTCCCGTGTGGTGACCACCTCCAGACCGCGTTCCCGCAGCGCCGCTGCCAGAAGGCGCGATTGAGTGGACTTGCCTGCCCCCTCGCCCCCTTCGAGCGCGATGAACTTTCCTCTGGTCATGCGAAGAAGCTGATAAGGCCGTTCATCAGTCTGTCCAGCGGTCCTGCGACGCCTACGTCCTTGCCTGCGTAGAGAGGAACCCGTCCGGGTGCCAGGCCTTCGACCTTGATCTCCAGTTCGCCGACCTGATCCCCCTTGCGGATGGGCGCGACCAGCGGTCCCCTGTAATGCACGGCAAGCGCGACTTTCTCGTGCCCGCCCTTGGGCAGCGTGGCATGAACCTCGCGATTGGCGACCAGCGGAACGGATCGTGCGTCCCCGCCCTGCACCTTGGCCTGGCTGACCGGTTGCCCCTGGTCGAACAGGTGGCGAGCCTCCCAGGCGGAGAATCCCCATTCCAACAGCGCTTTGGCGGCGTCGTCCCGGACCTTCGGCTTGGGCGAAGCGGCGAGCATCATCACGAGGCGCCGGCCGCCCCGCTCTGCCGTGCCGAGGAAATTATACCCTGCCTCGCGCGTGTAGCCGGTCTTGATGCCGTCCGCTCCGGGGACGACGCCCACCGTCGGGTCGTGGCTGCGCATGGCGACATCACGCCACATGTACCGCTTCACGCCGGAAAACTCGTGGTAGAGTTGAGGATGCCGCGTGATCATGGCGTCAGCCAGCTTCACCATGTCGCTGGCGGTGATGTAGGTCTGACCGTCGTCCATCCACCCGTTCGGGGTGTGATAACGGCTTCCGGTCATCCCGATGCGGCGCGCCGCTGCGTTCATCATATCCGCCCAGGCGGCGACGCTGCCGGCATAACCCTCGGCCAGCACCACGGCGCCGTCGTTGGAGGATGCCGTCATGACACCGTGCAGCAAGTCCCGGACGGTAGGTTGATCCTTTTCCGTCAGATACATGGAGGTACCTTTGGCGAACCATTCCTTGGCCGTTTCCGGTCGGACCGGCATGCGGCGATCCAGGCTGAGGCGCCCGGCGTCGATTTCTTCGAAAGCGACGAAGGCGGTCATGACCTTCGTGACCGAAGCCGGCAGGAACGGCACGTTGGGACGCCGCTGCACGAGCACCTGACCCGAGCCGATATCGACCAGGATGCTGACGGGGATCGGCGCCAGTTCCGGCGGCGGCGCGGGTATCGCGGCTTGTACCGGGCTTGAGATCGTGGCGGCAACGAGGCTTGCCGAGGCGGCGAGCGAGAGGGCAGACTTAAGACAGGATTTCAAGACGCGGCTTCTCCCCGCGAGCCGGAACGGCTGCGTTGGTGCGCGCGAAACGACCCTTTATCTCTCCGCGCGCTGGATTCGTGCGTCGCTATACCCTGCTGTCCGGGCCTTCTCCAGCGCTGCGGCAGCTTGTGCACGATTTGCGAAGGGCGCCGTCCACGCGGGCGTGATCATGCCCTGGAGACGCTCGCATCCCAAGTCGCCCTTCCCTGCTCCGCCCGCCAGCGATCAGCAAGGGCTCGGTCAGCGAGCAATCTCGTCTGCCAACAGTCCGACGGACAAGGCATAATAGTTCGAGCAATTGTATTGAAGGATCACACGATAGTTACCGGTCAGCAGGTAGGCCGAGGTTCCAGGGCCATCGGGCTGGAACAAGGAAGTGAGCACCGAGTCTCCGATCGGCTGCTGCGCTATCACGCCCAGAGCGCGCCATTCGGAAACCGTCTTCCACTGCCCGTGACGCGCATGGACCCGGTCGCAACTGGGAGCTGCCAGCTTGGTGGCGTAGGCATTGGCGTTGAACCCGGCCGGCACGGTGGCGCGAACGCCCCAGGGCTCCCCTTGCCGCCATCCTGCATCGCGAAAGTAATTTGCGATCGAAGCGATCGTGTCGGCCGGACTGGTGAAGATGTCGCGCGTACCATTGCCGTCGCCGTCGACGGCAAGGCGCAAGTAGACGCTCGGCAAGAACTGCGGATAGCCGAAGGCGCCGGCCCAACTGCCCTTCAGGCGATAGGTCGGCACACCTTGATCCACCATTTTGAGCAGCGCGATCAACTCTCCCTCGAACAAGGCGCGGCGGCGCCCTTCCCAGGCGAGAGTCGCGAGCGAGCGGGCAAGATCGAAGTCCCCGACGTAGCTTCCGTAGTTCGTTTCGTGCCCCCAGATCGCGAAGAGCACCGGTGCCGGCACGCCGTAGCGTCGCTCGATCGCGGGAAGCATGCTGGAAAGCTCGCCATAGCGCGAGCGGCCGCGGGCGATGATGCTGGAGCCGACATGTTGGGCGATGTAGGGCGCGATCGGCGGCGGCGTGGTGGAGCGGCTCGGTTGCGCCGAATCGAGTTCGATGACGCGCTGGTTGGGAGTAAGCCCAGTCAGCACGCGCGCGATCGTCGCCTCGCTCACGCTTTCGCGGCGCGCCCGCGCGCCTACGCTTTGCAGATAGCCCTGGAACGTCTGGCCCGCCACAGTCTGCGGCGCCGAGGTCTGGGCGGTGCTCTGGACCACCGGCTGCGCCTGCACCGAGGCGGCGGGAACGGCAAGGGCAACGGCGGCGAGAGGCGCAGCGACCGTTACGGCGAGGTTCTGATGCAGGGAACGCAGCTTCAAGGAGAAAGTCATCCTTGTAAATCTTGCACAATGCGGCCTCCTTGCAAATGGCTGGCGTGCATCGGCCGTGGACAGTCGCCGCAAGCCAGTGGCTTTCCGTCCGATCTCTCGCTCGGCCCAGCGCTGTGGATCGGCAGCGACAGTCCGCGCTTGCAAGCCGCCACGATTTGTCTATGCGCTCTTCCGACAAGGACAGGTGGCCGAGTGGTTTAAGGCAGCGGTCTTGAAAACCGCCGTGGGTGGAAGCTCACCGTGGGTTCGAATCCCACCCTGTCCGCCAGTTTCTGGAATGTCGTGACGACTCGCATCCGGTACGGGCGGACGACCTGATATCAGCCTAGCGTTCAGGGTAGGCTGCAATAGAAAAGTCAAAGCCTATAGCCGGGCCTCCAGTCACACCTGCTTGGTTCGCTGGCAGAGACTTTTGCGTCACCGCTCTGAATTGCTTGTTTGCAGGGCTTTATATCTCCTTGGTATCGTAGTATTTCATCACCTGGTCAGGCGCCAGGCATCCGATAAGCGAGTGACAGGCAGCTGCTCCGCGGAAGGATCTTGGCTTGGTTAGGTGGAAGAATGGGTCGGCTTAAGGTACTAAGCTCAGCCGGATTGGCGGCCGGCGTGTTTCTTCTGGACACCTACACCAACTTGGGCAGCGCGTTCGCTACGCTGTATTGCCTGGTCATCGTGATCGCCAGCACTACCGGCAGCGGCAGGTCTTCGCTCAAAACCTGGCCGATCTTATGCGTTGCGCTGACAATTCTTTCTTTTGCGGTCGTCCATGGTCGTCACCCTGACATAGCCGCGTTGCTGAGAATGGTGATCAGCCTGGCCGCGATCGGAGTCACCACTGCCCTGATGCGTCATCGAAAGATCATGGACGATCGCCTGCGGCGGGAGGAACTACATTACGAGGCGGTTTTCAACAGTCTGTCGATGGCGATCTGGGAGCACGACTTCCGGCCGGTGGCGGCAGAACTGAAGCGCCTGCGCGACAGCGGTGTCACGGACTTGCGAACCTACCTCAGGAACAACCCCGATTTCGTGATCAGGACCCGGCGGATGGTGCGCATAACCGACGCCAACCGGTCTGCCATCAGCATGATGGGCTTCAGCGGCAAGGACTCCTTCTTCGGGCGCCTGAGCGACTTTCTTCCCGAGTCCGACGAAAGCTTCGCCGACTGCCTTCTGGCAATCGACGAGCGAAGGGAGGTCTTCGAGACGGAAACGACCGTCCGCACAGCCAGCGGTGAACCGATCGATATCATCGTCACTTTCAGTCTGGCGCCGCACTTCCCTCTCGATCGCGTACCCGGCAGTATTCTCGACATCACCAAGCGAGGGCAACTGGAAAGGATCGTCGCGAGCACCCGGGCGCAGCTCGAGCGGGCGCAGCGAAGCGCCTCGGTGGCTGCCATGTCGGCGGCCATCGCGCATGAGATCAACCAACCCCTCGCCGCGATCCAGAATTTCGTCGACACGGCGACACGCTGGCTGCAACGCACGCCCCCGAACGTCGCAGAGGCTCTGGAAGCCTTGGGCAGTCTTCGGGGCTGCGCGCAACATGCTCATGAAGTCGTCAAGCGCGTGCGGGGCCTGGTGCGGGATTCAAGCGGCGAGATGCGAGAACTGGCTCTTCGCCCACTGATCGAAGAAATCGCCAAGGTCGCCCGGCTGGGCTTGCAACCGGGAAGCCGCATCGTCGTAGGACCGCTGTCGGATGCCTGCACGATCCTCGGCGACAGGATCCTCCTCCAGCAATTGTTTCTGAACCTGATCAACAACGCTTTCCAGGCCATGGAGAGCGACGCCGATATCGAGCGAGGCGTTCACATCATGGCTGAAAACGTCGGCCCGGACAAAGTCGTCTTGCGCGTTCGAGATCATGGCCCCGGTTGGGACCGTTCCCTGCGCGAACGGGCGTTCGAAAGCTTCTATTCCACGAAAACGGACGGAATGGGCCTGGGTCTGGCTATCTGCCAATCGATCGTGGAAGCCCACGGCGGCGAAATCCGATTGGACAATGACGTGGACCGGGGTGCGATCGTCGAGATCACACTCCCCACGATATTGCGAACGGCGCAGGCCGCAGTGCTCGACAGTCCTGCCGCAGTGGAGCCCTGAACGGCCTTAGCCGGCGTTGCCGATTGCAGCCTTCACTTTCGCGGGGGTCAGCGGCATGTCGCACAATCGAACGCCTGCGGCATCGGCGATGGCGTTCGCCAGAGCCGCCGAGGTCGGCCCCTGAGCGGCTTCGCCCGCGCCGAGAAACGGCAAGCCGGCGCTCTCGACGATATCGACGTCTATCGAACCGGGAACCTGGTCGAAGCGCAGGATTGGGTAAGTTCCCCAGTCGAAGCCGGTGCGCTTCGACGTGTCATACGTCATGTCCTCGTGGATCGCCCAGCTGAGTGACTGGATGATGCCGCCTTCGATCTGGTTGCGGATCCCGTTCGGGTTCGCCGGTTGGCCCGCATCGACAGCGGCGTTGACCCGGTGGATGGTGATTGCTCCCGTTTCGCGCTCGATCTCGATTTCCAGCGCGATGGCGCAGTAGGCGCCGCGATTCTTGTACCGCGCGAAGGCCATTCCGCATCCGCGCCGCCCGTCGCCGCGCAGCCGCTTGCTCCAACCGAACGCATCGGTGGCGCGCAGCATGACCGCGCGCGCGCGTTCGTCCTGCATGTGGGCGAGGCGGAATGCCAAAGGATCCACGCCGCCGGCTTTCGCCAGTTCGTCGAGCGCCGCTTCCATCGTGAAGATGTTGAGGTGAGCGCCCAGGGATCGCAGCGCCGAGACGCGCATGGGCATTTCGGGAACGAAGTGATAGCGGATGTCCATGTTGTTGAAGACATAGAGCGGATTGGCGTTCCGGTCTCCATCGCCTTCCGGCATGGGGATCGGCGCGGGAACCTGCATCGGGAAGCCCGGCACGATCTCCTGCGCGACCGCATAGCCCCCGGCCCCTACGGCCCGGTTGTTATGCGAATTGCTCCAGACTTCGTACTTCCAATGGGCGATCTTGTTGTCCGGTCCTATGGAAGCCTCGATTTGCGTGACCATCCCGCATCCGCAGGGTTCCCATCCGAATTCCTGCTCGCGCATCCATTGCAGACGGACGGGCACGCCGGGCAACTGCATGGCGATGAGGCCGGCTTCCGCAGTCGCGTCGTCCGCGCCGTTATGGCCGTAGCACCCCGCCGAAGGGGTATGGATCACGCGTACCTTGTCCGGCGCGAGGCCGACGAGTTCAGCGGTGGCGCGGTGCATGTCGAACACGCCCTGGCTGTGGGACCAGATGGTGAGTTCGCCGCCGTGAAGATGCGCCACCGCGCAGGACGGTCCGATCGAACCATGGCTATACCATGGCCGCGAGAAGGAGCCCTTGAACGTCCTGGTCGAGGCTTTGGGGCCGTCGTCGCTCTGCTCGACGATTATCTCGCGGCTCGCGAGCGACTGCAGCCGCCGAGGCCCCTGCTCGCCGGGCAGATCCGGCCCCGTTTTCACGTAGTCGCTCGTCTGCGCCACGCGCATGGCCTGGATCGCCTGCCACTCCTTGCGGGCGACGATGGCCAGGAACTGACCGTTCTGGATGATCCTGAGCACGCCGGGCATCTTCCGCGCCGCAGCGATGTCGGGCGCGGTGAGCCGGGTTCCGTAACTCGGCCCGCGAACCACGCGGGCATGCACCATGCCGGGAAGCCGCATATCCTGGACATAGGCCTCCCCGCCCGTGAGCTTCGCGGGTATATCGACGCGGCGGAAGTCGCGGTTCATCGTCCGGTAGCTCTGCGGCGACCGGCGCGGCGCATCGGCCACGGCCTCGACGTGAAGCGACAGCGCGCGCGCCGCTTCACCGTAGCTCACACGCCGCCCATCGCGCGCGGCGATGTGCCCGTCACCGGTCGTGTCGAGCTCTCGTACCGGAATCCCCAGGCGTTTCGCCGCAGCGCCGATGAGCAGCATCCGCACATTGGCGCCGGCATTTGCCAGGGCCGTGCCGCTGTCTTGCATCGAGTGGCTCCCCGCGGTCAGGCCTTCGTCGGGAGTCCGCCCGGTATCGGCGGTGATGAACGTGATGGCTGCCGGCGGCATGTCGAGTTCTTCCGCCACCACCTGCAACAGGGCCGTGCGGATGCCCTGCCCCAGTTCGGCCTTGCCCGAACAGACGGTGGCCTGTCCCTCGGCATCGATGCGGATCCAGGCATCGAGCCAGGGGTCGGTCTTGAGGCTGCCCTCCAGGTCGGGGCGCACCACCTTGGGACCCGCGCCGCCCTCGCCTCCGCCGACCGCATCGCCGAGAAGGCGCGACGTCATCGCGAAGGCGACGACCAGGGCGCCGCCGCTCAGGACCTTGCGGCGATCGAGAACCGGCGCGTTCATGCTGCCGCTCCCGCCGGTACGGCCGCGACGCGGCGAATGGCCCGAAGGATGCGCATATGAGTGCCGCACCGGCACAAGTTCGGCTGCATATGAGAGCGGATCTCCGCTTCGGTGGGGTGAGGATTTTCATCGAGCAGCGCCTGGGCGCGCATGATCATGCCCGCGATGCAGTAGCCGCACTGGGCCGCCTGCTCGTCCGCGAAGGCCTGCTGGAGCGGGTTCATCGAGTCCACCCCGCCGAGGCCTTCCACGGTACGGACCTCACGCTCGCCCACGGTGATCAGGGGCGTAAGACACGAATAGACCGCCTTGCCGCCCAGCTGCACCGTGCAGGCGCCGCATTGACCGAGGCCGCAGCCATATTTGGGACCGTTGAGGCCCAGTTCGCCTCGCAGCACATAAAGAAGCGGGGTCTCGGCCTCCGCATCGACGATGTGGGTCTTGTCGTTTACGGTGAGTTCGAAAGTCATGGCTGACCACCTTCCTTGCGGGCCTGGCGAACGTCGTGCTCAAGGTGGTTCCAGGCCGGTTTATGCGTGTAGCGGGTGCGGACGTAGCCGAGCACCGCCGCCACCTGACCGTCGGTCAGGCTGGGCGCGAATGCGGGCATCTTGGGGCCGCGGCCTTCCACGGGGGGCTCGATGCCTTGCAGGACGGCCTGAATGGCGCTGGTCGGCTCGCTGTCCGTCAGGTCGGTCGAAAGGCCGAGCGCAGGCCGTCCCTGCGACATCATCGGCGCACCGGGACCGTGGCAGCCAGCGCATGCGCCGGCGAAGATCCTGGCGCCTTCCGGAAAGGCCGCTACCGCCTCGGCCGGACGATCGACCGGTTCCGCCTCAGCCTTCGCAGGCGCGGCCTTCCCCATCTTTGCCGCGAAGTAGACGGAAAGCGCGCGCACTTCCTCCTCGGGGACGGAGGAAAGGCTTTCCACCACCGGTCCCATCGGACCGCCGGCGGCGCTGTGGTCCGGGGAAACGCCGGTGCGCAGGAACGTGTAGAGGCTATCGGCCGTCCATTTGCGGGCCGCCGGATTCTCTGCGTTCAGCGGGGGAGCCCGCCAGCCCTCGGCGATGCCGCCGGCATAGGCCTTCGAGGCCACTTCCGCACCCATGAGGTTTCGCGGCGTATGGCAACCGCCGCAGTGGCCCAGACCTTCTGCCAGATAGGCCCCCCGGTTGTATCGGGCCGACTGCCCGCTGTCGTAAGGGACGTCGCCGTGGCGAAGATAGAGAAACTTCCATCCGGCCAGAAGCGGGCGGAATCCCAGGGGGAAGATGAGCTTGTTGTCAGGCTTCGGTGCATGGACCGGGCGGCGCGTCATCAGATAGGCATAGATGGCCTGCAAGTCGCCTTCGGTGACATGGGTATAATGGTCGTAGGGAAGCGCTGGATAGAGATGGGATCCCGTTCGCGACACCCCGTCCCGCATCGCCCGCCGGAACGCCTCGTAGGACCAGTTGCCAATCCCGGTTTCCGCATCCGGGGTGATGTTGCTGGCGAACAGCGTCCCGAAGGGCGTCGCCAGCGGCCTGCCGCCGGCCAGCGCGCGTCCACCGGTAGCGGTATGGCACACCGCGCAATCGCCCAGCTTGGCAAGAATGGCGCCCTGGTTCACCTGAGCGGCCGGGAAGGAGCCAGCCTGCGGCCGATCGATCGCCGAAATCGTCGGCCTCCAGGTCAGGCCGAGCGCCAGGACACCTGCTGCCATGGCGGCCAGCATCGCCGTGCCTGCGAGACGTTTCCGGTTCATCGTACCTTGTCTTCCGATTGAGGGCGACCGGAGAATGTCCCCCGTCAGCATAACCACCGGCTACCGGACGGTTGCCGTCGTTCCAATAATATGAAGATATAGCTTGGAAGAACGCCGGGCTTATACTTCGGTATGGGGTGCGGCTTGACTGGTCAGAACTGCGCCCCCTAAGTTCAGCCTCGTGCGGTGAACTTAAAACGCCGCGCGCGCGAAGCGATTGTCGGCCTGTGGCGTCCGCGCCATCCTCACGGCCGGCGTGCGCCTGAAGTCCAGCATGCGTGCGCTCCCGAGCTTCTTCTGATAAGCCTCCGCCACTTCGGCAAGGACCGGGAGCGCGAGGGTCTCTGGGTCGCGCGATGCGACAATGAGGCCGATGGGCCGACGGATCCGCCCGATCTGCGCCGCCGTCACGCCCCGAGCCTGGAGACTTTCGGACCGTTCAAAATGGGTGCGACGGCTACCTATCGCCCCGATGTACAAGCAGTCCTGGTGAACGGCCTCGAGCAGGAGCGACGTTTCCCAATCGTGCTGGTGGAAGAGCAGGATCAGCGCAGAGTGGGGATCGAGTGCCACAGCGATGCCGGCGGACTGGATGAAGTCGAGCGGCGCCGCGGAGAGGTCGGCCGCGGCGCCGCCGAGGACTGTTCAGGCGTTTGCCGGCTCGAGGCTCGGATAGTCGATATAGCCAAGCTCGGTGCCGCCGAAGAATGTGGCCCTTTCAGGCTCATTGAGCGGGGCGCTTTCCAGGAACCGTCGCGGCAGGTCGGGATTGGCGATGAAGAGCTTGCCGAAGGCAATGAGGTCGCCCCGGCCGTTTTCGAGAGCGGCTTCAGCCGACCGGGCATCGTATCCGCCCGCCAGCATCAGCGTTCCCTTGAAGGTATTGCGGATCTTCCAGACGATCTCGTCCCACCGGGGATCGGCCTCGGCATCCAGTTCCGTTCCCAGCGTCGAAGGTTCCACGACATGGAGATAGGCGATGGAGCGGCGGTCGAGTTCCGCCGCGATGTACCTGATCGTCTCTTCGGGAGTGTCGTCCGACATTCCGAACAGTCGTCCGAGCGGCGTAAGACGGACCGCGACGCGGCCCATGCCGATGGCCTCCGCAATTCCGTCCACGACTTCCAGCAGCAGTCTCACCCGGTTTTCGATCGAGCCGCCGTAGCGGTCGCTCCGCAGGTTGCTGCCGCTGTTGATGAACTGGTCGATGAGGTAGCCGTTGGCGGCGTGGATCTCGACGCCATCCATGCCGGCTTCGATCGCATGGCGCGCGGCGCGAACATAGTCGGCGATGACCGCTTCGATGCCGGGGATGTCGAGTTCCTGGGGCACGGGAATATCGGCCCAGACGCCGCTGCCCTCCTCATCCGCGATGAAGGCCTTTCCGGGCACCGGCAGGGCGCTGGGCGCGACCGGAAGCTGGCCGCCGGGCTGGAAGACCTGGTGGGACACGCGCCCGACGTGCCACAGCTGCATGAAGATCTTGCCGCCTTCCGCATGGACTGCCTCCGCAACGCGCCGCCATCCGGCGACTTGCTCCTTAGTGTAGATGCCGGGGGTCCAGGCATACCCCTGCCCCTGCTGCGAGATCTGGGTCGCTTCCGTGATGATCAGGCCTGCGCTGGCGCGCTGGCGGTAATACTCGACGTTCATGACTCCCGGCACGCCTTCCACACCGGCCCTGGAGCGGGTCAGCGGGGCCATGACGATACGATTGCGCAGCAGCATATCGCCCAGGACTATGGGTTCGAACAGGACATTGCTCATGGCTTCTCACTCAGACTTGGAAGATACTGCCAGCATGACTGCCGGATACCGACAGGAAGGCCGCGCGCTTCGGACCGAACGTCCTCCGTCCGATCCGATATAAAAGGACGGCGCGCAGATCGGTACACCTGCGAAAGGTTAGGCCGGCATATCACTGAGTGTGGTACTGCCCACTGCGCAGCGTCCAAACGGCCTCAACGCAGCGATCGAATCTCGATCTTCTCGGCGTCCACGCGCGACACCCTGACCGGAAGGAGCTGCGACAGCAGCGCCGAGAACCGGGCGGGATCGCGGAGACGGAACAGCCCGGTGATGCGCAGATTCGTAGCCCGCCGGTCGGCGATCACCAGTTGGACCTCGTTCACGGCATTGAAGCGCTGTACCGCTTCGCCGAGCGTGGCGTTCTCGAATTGCGCCATGCCATCCGCATCCTGCGATCCGTCCGCAGCGCCGATATCCGAAATCCTGTCCGACGCGCCTGCCTGGGCGATGAGTTGCTTGCCCGGCTGCAGCCGCGTGGGAGCATTGCCGTTGCCGGTCACCTCCACTGAACCTTCGAACAGGGCGACGCGTAGCCCGTCCTTCTGGACCTCCACGTCGAACCGTGTGCCGTAGTCCACGATCGACCAGGCCCCGGCGACGACTTCAAATCGGTGTTCCCGATCATGGCGGACGGAAAAGCGCGCCCGACCTTCATCGAGGAGCACGCGGCGGGTGCCGTCCGCAAAGGCAGTGCGCGCACGCGCGCCCTTGGCCAGGATCATTTCCGTGCCATCGGCCAGCTCGATCCGCTGGCTGGCGTCCTGCGCAAAATAGCTCTGCTCTGCGGGCCCGCCATCGTTATGCGCCAACGTCGCGGATCGCCCCCCGCGCCCATCACCATCGGCGCGAACGAAGGCCAGCGTCCCGACCAATGCCAGAATGAGGCATGCGGCGAGCGCGAGCAGCCCGTTCCTGCGGTGGGTGCTGCGCGCCGGACCGGCGGCCAGCGCGTCCTGGCGCAAGGCGGCGAAGACAGGATCGTCGGCATCGTCGAACAGCGACCAGGCGTGATTCAGGCTGTCCCAGGCCGCCGCGTTTGCCGCGCTTTCATCGCGCCATCGCTCGAACAGATGCACATCGTAAGGCGCGCCGCTATCGCGCTTAATTTTCCACAGTGCCGCCGCATCGCCCGGCGAGAGTTCAGCGAGCGCCGCTCTCGTGACCTTCACCGTCATGGAAGGTCTCCCAGGCTTGCCAGCCGTTCCGCCGCGCGGACCATATGCTTCTCCACCGCGCTGACCGAAAGGCCGAGGCGCTTGGCGATCTCCTTGTAGGACATCTGCTCCAGTCGCCGCAGTACGAAGACGCTCCGCGTTCGCTCCGGCATTTGTTCGACGGCAAACATCAGCATTCTCAACGCTTCGCGTCCGGCGACGATGCGATCGGGGCCGATATCCGCCTCTGCGGAGCGCTGAGGATCGAATTGCACGTGATCGTCATGATGCCGAACGCTTCGCCGCCGGCTACGATCGACCAGAACGCTGGCGGCGATCTGCAGGACGTAGCTGTTCAGGTGCTCGATATTCGCTTCGCCTCCGCGCCCGAGCAGGCGAACGAAAACGTCCTGGATGAGGTCTGGAATGTCCTCGCGTTCCTTGACGCGCCTCTGGAAAAAACGCTCGAGCGTGTAGCGTAAGTTCTCGAGCTGGGCCGCCCGCAGACCTTCCTCTCTGGACGGAATCTCTTCGTCGGCCATGACGGGCGTCTGCGTCATCTCGATCCTAAAATCCAGTCCCACCTGACACATAGTTTCTTACGCCTGTTGGAAGTTCTTGCAGGACCGGTAATGTGTTGAACGCACGCGCTGTCCGGATCCGCACTTTCTCACCCGAGTTTTTCGAGGATTGCAGACTTTCTTCGAGGCAGCTTCAGCGGAGACCTTGGTGTGCCTCAAAAAAACGTGGGTGCGGGATGTGGATTTTCGGAAGAGGTGCGTTTCTTCTCAACGATGTCCAAATTCCATAAGCAAGGTGGCCAAGGTGGTTGAACGTGTCCGGCGCACAGCGAAGCCCCAAAGGAACCTGCACGGAGACGAAATCCCTTTCGGCGGCGCGGGACCGGATGGGCTTGACCGGCTGCGGGAACCGGTGATCGGCATGGTCACGATCGCCCGCGCATGCCATCACTGGATCGAGCGCGGCACGCCGGACCTTGACGAAGTCTGCAAGCTGCTCGGGATGCTCGACGCCTGCGGCCAGGAGATCCTGCAGATTATCCATCGGACGAAGAGCGCAGCGGAGATGCAGAACATCAACCCGTCCGAAAGAGCTGCACTGCGAAGCGACCAGGGCGTAAACTCATAAATGCCACCCTCGAGGTTTGAGGCATGATGGTTCAGCGCCACGACGGAAGCGGCCGGAATACGTCCGTATTTTTGAAGGTTTCCTGACGAAGCGATGGACCATTTTGCGTTGATCCGAAGGATGCCCAAATCGCGTCCATCTCGAACCTAAGCAACCTTGAACGGGCAACCGGCCCGCGCGGCGGCCGCTTCGGCCCAAGCCGTTCGCCATTTGCACGCCTCAATGGTGCATTCATGAGTTTACGCCCTAGACCCCGAGCGTGAGGGCTAGTTCGAAGCGGCGGCGATAGGGATTTGCATAAATGCTGTAACCGGGCTCTCCCACCACATCGATGGCCGGCCGATGGTCGAAGATGTCGGAAATGCCGAAACGCAAATCCATGGAACGGGGCTGCAAGCCGCCGCTACGCTGCAGCTCCCATCGATAAGCGGCCGCGAGATCGAACGTCAGCTGGGAAGAGACCCAAACCCGCCCTTGCTGCGCGAGGACGCTTTCAGCGTAGGACGGGCTTCCTGTTGCACTCGTGACGCGATAGGGACCGTAGTACTGGCCGCTGAGCGAGATGCTTGCCGGACCGCTGACCCAGTCGATGCCGCCGTTTCCGCGCCATTTCAACACCCCGTCCGAATGATCCACATAGCTTGCGGCAGGTGCGTCCAAACCGATGTAGCGCGTAAACCGCGGCTGCCAGGTCAGGCTGCCGCGCACGACGAAATCGCCGAATGTTGCAGTGCCGATCGGGAACGAGAGGTGAGCGTCGACGGCATCGACCTTGGTCCAACCCGTGTTCAGGTAGGAAGTGTCGATTTGCGTGATCACACCTCCGGTATAGCCCAGAGCCGCATCCTCAACCGAGAGCGGCAAGCGCGTCACCCGCCCGGGAAAAGCGGCTTCGTTATAAACGAAGTAATTTGCATCGCCGATCACGCGGCCATCGACCTCCCGCGTGCGATGGATGTGTGTGTAATCCAGGCTGAAGACCGCGCCATCGGCGCCGAGCGGGGTCAGTACGAGGCCGGCAGAAAAGGACTTGGCGCGTTCTGGCGTGATCTTGCCCTTGCCGTATACCGATAGGTCGACAGGGGTGGTGGTGACTTTGTTTCCCCGTCTGGGATCGAATATGGGAGAGATCAGCACGCCGGTTTGGCCAAGCTCGCTGAGAGGAGGAGTTTGTTCGCCTGTCGCGACGCTGGCGCGGACTAAGAGCCATGGAACCGGCAGGGCCTTGGCACCGACGGTGTAGGTGATAGCGGCGCGGCCTGCACTGTCGAACCCGTCGGGCGCGCCGATTACATTGCGAAGATACCCGCTTTGCAGCCTCGCCCGAGTCGCGTCACGTCTGGCGGCAAGCTGCAGTTCGAGCCCGCGAAAGGGAACGATAGCGCTGCTCCGGTCGATGAGCGGGGCGTGCAACTCCGCATAAGCCGACCGTATTCTTTCAGAGAACCCCGGAACGGCGCTGCCGTATGGCATGCCGAACGGCTCGGAGAGCGCATCGTAGCGACTTGGCCGGACCTTCTCCAGGCGCTGCTCGAGCAGAAAGGTCGCCGTGACCGGACCCCCTCCAAGCCTGGCCAGCGGGCCAGCGATTCGCAGGGCACCATCGGACATGCGGTTGACTTGCGCAAACCGGAAGCTGGACTGCACCTGGTAATCGGCAAGAGCGGCGTTGAAGTCTGCCGCGCTCGAAAACGGATCCAGCGCCGGGCGTCCCGCAAGCGGAACTCCGTAAAGAGCGTATAACGCATCAAGCCCATACGTCCGGCCCGCCACGGCATAGAGCTGACGGACTTGCCCCAGGCTGACATCCAGATTCGCTTTCCACTCGTCGGCAAGCGACACGATCAGGCCGGCGTTCACCCGCGTGGTCCTCGTCTCGGTTCCTCCTTTCGTTCCAAGCCCTGGAGCCGGCATGACGAAGCCGATGTCCTGCTCGAAGGGATTGCGCGGATCGTCTGCGGACAGAGTTCCCGTCAAAGACGATCGCGAGTAGTTGATGATCCCTTTGTCGCTGAGCCTGATCAGGTCCAGGTAGGCCTCCAGTCGGCTTCCGAAGCGATGACGCAGGTTGGCCAGGAGCATGCTCGATCGCTGCGCGGCCACCAAGGTACTGCCGGTTCCGCCCTCGCCTGATGGCAGCCCCGTATCCAACCCACCCGCACGGCTGCTCAATGCCGCTCCCAGGTCGCCCGGCGATCGCCCGTCCTGAGGGGCCAGATAGGTGATGCTGCTGCCGAGTGCCTGTCCGCCGTAAGCGGCCCTCAGCGTCAACGGCGTACCGCCGATGCTGGCGATATTGACGGAGCTGGATAACGGCAACTCAACATAGAGAGACGGAAGACCGCCGGCGTATTTGCGCGCACGGGTGCGATCGGCATAGTCCCGTTCGCCATTCGAAAGCCCGTCGCTCATGATCCGGCTGTAGGCGATCATCACATCGGTGGCGCCGCCGTCCGGCGTAAAGCCCGCCCGAGCGTCCCATCGCCGGTAGGCGCCGTCGCCGCGCGAGGTCAGTCCGCTGGTGGCGGTGACCTCTGCGCCGCGATAATCCCGGCGAAGAACCAAGTTGATGACGCCGCCCATGGCTCCAGGCCCATAGATCCCGCCAGCCGTCGAGGTGAGCACTTCGGCACGTTCCAAAGCTCCGGTCGAGAGTGCGTTCACGTCGGCTTGCGCAAGGGCGAACTTCATCCCCGGCACGCGAGGCATGGGCCGCCCGTCGATCAACACCAGAGTCTCGTCCATGCCCAGGCCTCTCAAGTTGAAGTTCGAGCGAACGGACCCTTGGGAGCCTTGGGGCTTCTGGGCGGAGGAAAGACCGGCGGTGTTTTGCGACACGCGTTTGCCAAGAAGTTCATCGACCGTCCCCGCTTGCGCCATGCGGATGTCGCGCCGGGCCAGCACTTGGTAAGGCTGCACGTCGTTCGAGCGCCGCCGGATGTCCGCATTCTGGGTCTTGTGGCCGACGACCAGAATGTCCGGCATCCCTGCCGCGGGCGGAATGTCGCTTTGCGGCGCACGAACGATCATGAAGCCGCTTTCGCGAGAGCCTCGCACGGCAAGGCCGGAGCCGGTTAGCAGTGCGCTGAGAGCTTCCTGCGCCGTGAACGTTCCGGAAATCGCCAGCGCCCGGAAAGAACGCACAGTGTCGTTCGAGAAAAGAATCTCGACCTTGTAGCGGCGGGCGACTTCCAGCAGGGCCGACTTTAGCGGCTTCGATCGCATGGTCAGCCGCTGTGCAGCAGGTTCGGCCGCGGCCGACGTGGCCGCAAAAGGCGTGATGAGAATGGCAGCCGTCATCAGAGGACCGAAATCGCGCATGTGTGCCCCATCACACATTTCGCTCTTGCAGCATAGAGCAGCGCGCCCTGTCATGCGTGGAATACCCTGAGCCCTCCCTTGCCATGATCTATATCGTCCCTGGCTCATACATTGGTATGATCGGCATAGTGCCTATCAACGGATAGTTATGCCGCGTCTTCTCTGCGATCTCTCAATCCCGCGCTGCTCGGATCGTTCCATTTTCCGAGAGCGGGTTTCAGTAAACGGATGTCGATAGCGAACGGATTGCAGTGAACCGGCCCGGCAGTGGTAACCGACTGGCAGGTACGATCTCTTTTCTGCCTTCTGCAATCAGCCACTCTTCATCCGACCGTGACACATTTATGGAGATTCGATCATGACCAGCGGCTTTGTGAAGACTGCAGACGGCGCCGAAATTTTCTACAAGGACTGGGGTTCCAAGGGCGCTCAGCCGATCGTGTTCCACCATGGCTGGCCGCTGTCATCCGACGACTGGGATGCCCAGATGCTGCTCTTCCTGGCCCACGGCTACCGCGTGGTCGCGCATGACCGTCGCGGCCACGGCCGTTCGTCGCAGATCGATGTCGGCCATGACATGGACCACTACGCAGCCGACGCTTCGGCGGTCGCCGAACACCTCGACTTGCGCAACGCCGTCCATATCGGCCACTCGACCGGCGGCGGCGAAGTGGCGCGCTACGTCGCTCGCTTCGGTCAGCCGCAGGGCCGCGTCGCCAAGGCCGTGCTCGTCAGCGCCGTCCCGCCACTGATGGTCAAGACCGACAGCAATCCCGAAGGCACCCCGCTAGAGGTCTTCGACGGCTTCCGCGAAGCACTGGCCGCCAACCGCGCGCAGTTCTTCCGCGACGTTGCAGCCGGCCCGTTCTACGGTTTCAACCGCGAAGGCGCCAAAGTCTCGCAAGGCGTGATCGACAACTGGTGGCGTCAGGGCATGAACGGCAGCGCACTCGCACACCTGCAGGGTATCAAGGCCTTCTCGGAGACCGATCAGACGGACGATCTCAAGGCCATCACCGTCCCCACCCTCGTCCTTCAGGGGGATGACGACCAGATCGTTCCCTACAAGGACGCCGCGCTGCTCCAGGCCAAGCTGCTCCAGAATAGCGAGCTGAAGATCTATCCCGGCTTCCCCCACGGCATGCTGACCACAGAGGCCGAGACGATCAACGCCGATCTGCTCGCCTTTGTGAAGGGCGCTTGATCACGGCCACGTGAAGGCTCCGCCGCACCGAACTCCACCATGAGCTAAGGTCCGGCGGAAGCCCGCCGTTCTTGAAAGCCGGGGCCGATGACGATCGTCGACTCCGGCTTTTACGGTTCTGGGTCAGGCGCATCCTCATTGACAACTCGGTTGCTGACCGCTGGCCGTCGACGGACATTCCTGCCACCGGCCGGTGAAGGTCCGTCAGAACGTCGCTATCTGATCTCCTCGGACGCGTAGGCCGTTCCGCGCTTTGAGGGGACTCGATCCCGATCCGCCGGACTGCCACCCCATACCTTGGTATGAGATGGCTATGCTCCACGGTGCTCTGGCTGAACCAGCGTGCGATAGATGCAACCCTGGAGAGGCCGTAGATCCTCGAGAAACGCCCATCAGCACCAGGACGACGAAGATGCAGATGCAACAGCTTAGGCCGATCGTGCATGCGAGCCCATTCACTACAGCCCTTCCCCTGGCCGAGCGGCTGCTCCACCAGGCGGAAGGTGTGATCGAGAAGGATCCGGTGCTGGCCCGGCAGTACATCCGGCAGATCTCGGCCCTGCTTGGCTCGCAGGACGAGGCCACAGCCGCCGTTCAAGAAGAAACGTCCAGTGATCCGGCCGGCGTTTCAACCAAGAGCCAGTTCGCGCGCGGCGGCCTTGCCTCCTGGCAGTTGCGGGTAACCAAGGACCACATCCAGCGTCATCTCGCCGATTCCATTCTCATCCGCGACCTGGCCGCGCTGACCCGGCTAAGTGCCAGCCACTTCTGCCGTGCGTTCAAGGCGACGACCGGCGAGACACCCCATCGCCACATCATTCGGTGCCGACTTGAGCGAGCGCAGACCCTGATGCTGACGACCGAGGAGAACCTCAGCCAGGTCGCTTGTGCTTGCGGCTTTACCGATCATGCCCATCTCACTCGCCTGTTCCGGCAGCATTTCGGCGCGACCCCGTTCCTGTGGCGGCAGGCCTCGAAGTGAACCACGGACCAGCGCTTTTCCTCGCGGCCTTGCTGCCGGCAGCCAACAACCTGACCCGGCTGGCGTCAGTACCACCGGCACGGATCGCCCCTTGTGCGACTTGTATAATCTCGCCGAATTGCACGAGTTTCCCGCAAGATTGAGCGTCGGCACTCCTTATCGCGCGGCAAGAGTTTGACCCCTGGCGCTATTTCGGTCAGAGCCCATCAGATGGGCGGCTCAGGCGGGCCCATGACGCGAACGTCCCACATGCCAGAATGCCGCCCTCCAAGCTTGCTTGCGAACTGGCGGCAGATTGGCCGACGATCACACCGGTACGGAAGATGATTGGAACCAACTCCCCTCAGCCAGACGGTTCTCTCGAGCGGCAGCCCCTCGTCCTGATCGTCGACGACGATGAGATCGTGCGGCGAACGCTCGACAGCCTGTTGCGCTCCACGGGCCTTCGGACGGCAACCTATGCTTCCGCCCAGGAACTGCTGGACATGGAGGTTACCGATGACATCGGCTGCATCATCCTGGATGTGCGCCTTCCTCGCCTGAGCGGGCTCGAATTGCAGACCCGTCTGCGCGACAAGGGCGACGAGCGCCCGCTGATCTTCATCACCGGCCATGCCGATGTGCCCATGAGCGTGCGTGCCATGAAAGCCGGCGCAGTCGATTTCCTGCAGAAGCCGTTTCGCGATCAGGACCTTCTCGACGCTGTCGACGCCGCGCTTGCTCGGGATCGGGTGAACCGGGAACAACGCGCCACGATATCCAGCCTGCGTGCACGGTACGACTTGCTAACCCCCCGGGAGCGCCAAGTCATGGAACTCGTGTCATCCGGCCTGCTCAACAAACAGGCCGCCAACGAACTGGGTCTCAGCGAAATCACCGTCAAACTCCATCGTGCGAGCGTCATGAAGAAGATGGAGGCGAAAACGGTCGCCCAACTCGTCCGAATGGCCGAGATGCTGGAACGCTCGCTCTGACATTCCCGTTTCGCGCGCCGGGGCATGACAGGTCGCGACGATTGCATTGATTGAAAGGCCCGGAAATACAATGACTGGCGGGAAGCGCGTAGCCATCATCGATGACGATCCTCTGGTGAGATCTTCGGCGGCCAGTCTTCTGCGCTCCTATGGTGTCGTGCCAGAAACCTTCGAATCCGCGGAAAATTTTCTGAAGTCCGATCTGCTTTCGTTCGACTGCCTGATCTCCGACGTTCAGATGGGCGAGATGTCGGGGCTGGCTCTGCTGGAAAGGCTTCGTTCCCTGGATATCCAACTGCCGGTGATCCTCGTGACCGCCTACGCCAACGAGAAGATCGAAGGCCGTGCGCAAGCCGCGGGGGTAGAGGCGTTCCTGGAAAAACCATGGAACATCGACGATCTCGTGACGAGCCTGGAACGCGTTCTGGGCCCGCTGGACTGATCGATAAGCCGAGCCCCCTGCGGCAGAGGCGATATACTGAAGTCTGATTGGATCCGCTCCGGTCGTCCGGCAGAGACCTACCAAGTACCCAGGTCTGCCGCTATGAACCCGGCAGGCGAACGACGAAGGGCCGAGCATCATGGTTCCGATCACCGAGGCGAAACCTACCAGCGCACCCCACCGTACCGAGCGTCTAGATCCAGCCGTGACGGACGATGGCGCCGGTCGCGCGATGATAGCGCCAGATTTCGGGCTGTGTCTCGATATCCTCGAAAAGATCGCGCTGGAAACGAGTGTCGAGCGTGTCTCTTCTGCGATAGCGGAAAATCTGATCGCCTTGGGAAGTTTCACGCTAGGCCATGTGCTCCTGCACCGGGACGGAACTTTACAGCCCGCCGCCTTCGCGCGGCGCGGCGAGCCGGCTATTACGGATGCGGCTGAGATCCCCCGTCTATCCGCCGCGATACTCCGCAAGGCCGCGGAATTCCTCGCCACGAGGCAAGCCGGTGCCGATCTTGGGCGCGGCGACGGGGAAGGCGACATGTACCTGTGTCAGCCGCTCTACAAGGGCGACAATGCCGTGGGTGTCCTTGTGCTTCAGGAGGGCACCGCTCGCTCGGCGATGACGTCGTCGGACTTTGCGCTTGTTCACACCCTTGCTCCGCACCTCGCGAGCGCGCTGGCCGCTGCGATGGACTTCGACGAACTGGTCGAAGGAAATTCGCGGCGACGTGAAAGCGAAGAGCAGCTTCAATCCGCGCGTGCGGCCCTGACGCGCGCGTCTCAGCGGTCGGTGATGGAAGGCCTGGCCGCTTCAATCGCGCACGAAACCAACCAGCCTCTGCTCGGTATCGCCTCCTCCGCCGCCGCGAGCCTTCGCTGGCTCCGGCGACCTACGCCGAACATCGAGGAAGTGGTCGCCAATATCGAGGATATCAAGGCCGCTGCCGCGCGAATGGAAGAGATCATCCGTGCCGTGCGCGCACTGGCCAAACAGGTCCCGCCAATCTCGGGCCGCATCGATATCGACGATCTCATCAGCGAAGTCCTGCGCCTGACAGGACCGGAACTCGCGCTAGCGGGCGTCCTGGTCACCAAGCATCTCGCGGCATCCGGCCGGACTTTCGCGGGCGACCGGACACAGCTCCAGCAACTCGTCGTAAACCTGATCTACAATGCCATTCATGCTATGGCCTCGCGACCCGAGGATCGCCGACGCCTAGAGATCACTTCCTGGATCGTCGACGATGTAGCCTATGTCACCATTCGCGATACCGGCTCCGGCATCCCCGACGAGATCGCCGACAGGATTTTCGAGCCATTTTTCACCACGCGCCCGGAGGGCATGGGAATCGGCCTTTCCATTTCCCGGACCGTCGCAGAGCAACATGGTGGAAGCCTGGCGATCCGGCAAACCGGCCCCGAGGGCACCGAGTTCCTCTTCACCATTCCTGATGGCCCGAGATGATGAGCACTTGCTCCGTTAAGGCATGATCTTCGACTTTCAGCGCAGCCTGGCCGCCAGACACGCCAGAACGGCATGGGCTCTCGGGGCATTCCTCGCAGCCGCGCCTTACCATCCTCTCCGCATTCTTATCGTGCGGAAGCTCTCGCTTCTTTGCGGCTTCAGTAGACGCAGCACCACCTCGGGATGCACGCGCCTTATCGCCTGGTCGATCTCCGTAACCGCCTTCTCGCCGTTGCGCATCGCTCACAGTCTGGCCCACTGCCTGCCGAGCCTGATGCCGTAGTCCAGAAGGTCGCGGCCATAAGTCAGCTGCTCGCGCTCGAACCGCGCCAGCGCTTCATCGGTCGGGACGCGGGGGTCGGCGAGCAGGTCCGCGAGGGCCATCGCATCGCGCGCGGCCTTGGCTGCCCCGCCGGCAGTATGGGGCCGGACGATGACGGCGGCATCGCCGATCAGGACGGTTCGCCCGAAAACCGAGCGGGGAACGTCCAGGTCGACGATCGACTGAAGGAACGGCGCGTCCGTCGCCTCGACCAGGCGGGCGAACATGGGATGCAGTTCGCGCGGCGCGCGCCCCTTCAGATCTTCCACCACTGCGCCGCGCGCCATGCCCCGCTGAAGAGAGGCGCGGCGTCGGTGACCGTCCTTCGTGACGAGCAGGTCGTCCCGCTCCGCCGCGTCGGCGCCGACATACCACACCCAGTTCATGCGCCGCTCGCCGCGTGCGGTCGCCAGGCCCTCGCCCGGTATGAAGTAGGCCAAGGCATGGCCCCCGGAACGGGCGTCGGTAAAGGTGAAGGTATCGTCGAAGAACTCCGCGACCTGCGGCGGGAGATCGCGTTCGGGCACCGTTCCGCGCCATGCCACATATCCGGCGTAGCGCGCTTTGAGGTCAGGCAGCAGCGCGCGGCGGGTGGGCGATTGCGCTCCGTCCGCCGCGATCAGTAGGTCCGCGGGAAAGGTCCCCAGACCCTCGACAAGTATCTCGATGCCGTCGGCGCGGTTGTCGGCCTTCAGCACGGAAGCCCCGGCATGATAACGATCGCTCGGGAAGCTCCTGAGAAGCGTGGAATGCACCGCCTCCCAGGACGTGAACTGCTGCGGCATGGGCTGAAGATGGCCCACCCGGCCGTCGAACCCGAGATAGCGGCGCCCGCTGCACGCGGTCATCGGCAGGGTTCGACCGCCGACGGCTTCCGCGAGCCTGGAAAGCTCCGGCTGAACGACGAGGCCTGCTCCGGCGGCACTCAGGGAGCCGGCGTCGCGTTCGAAGACATGGACGTCGATGCCGGCAGCATGCAGCGCGACACCCGCGCCTAACCCGGCGATCGATCCGCCGGCCACGACGACGCTCGTCATGCGTCCCAACCCGAGAACGGCGCGTCGAAGGCGCCTGCCGCTGCCGCGCGGCGCAGCGCCTCGACGTGTGCCAGGGTCGGCTGCGCCCCGTTCAGGAGATAGCGGCCGTTGAACAGAAAGGTCGGGACACTGTTGAGGCCCGACTGGCGCAGGACATTCTCCTCCTCCTGCACGAACTCCCATAGTTCGGCGGTGACGTCGGGTCCGTGGTCGACGCCGGCCTCGAAGGAAATCTCGCGCAGCACGTCTGCCCGGCCGATGTCGCGCCCTTGCGTGAAATAGGCGGCGAACAGCGCATCGACGGCCTTGTTCTGCATCACCAGCCCGCCGGCGCGGCGGGCGTCGGCGATCAGGACGTGAGAAGCCAGGGTGTTCGGCGTCCGCTCGATCAGATCGAAACGAAAGTCGATGCCGGACTGGAGCCCGACCTGCTGGACATGTCGATCCAGTGCTTCGCTTTGGGCCGAACCGAACTTGGCCGCGCGGTAATCCCGCCGGTTCATGCCGCGATCGGGCAGGTCCGGATTGAGCTGGAAGGGCCGCCATTCGACGTCGAAGTCCAATCCTTCTTCGGACAGTATCTTCAGGGCGCCTTCAAGACGGCGCTTGCCGACATAGCACCAAGGGCAGATCGTGTCGGAGACTACGGTGATCAAACCCGCGGGGCGGGTCGTTTTCGGTTTTTCGTCCATGATGAAGGCGTCCTCCGGCGTTGGGTTTCGAAGCCCCATCCTGCCGCGATCATTCGGATGCGGCAGGAAAGGCGAGTATCGGCGGCCGTGCTCAGCGGCGACGCAAGGTGGCTGCGATCTGGATGAGCGTGGCGACCAGGGCCAGGCCCACACCGAAATAGGCGACACTGCTCCACCCGCCATGGTTCCAGGCGGCCGTGGCCCCTGCGGCGCCGGCGGCGCCGCCCAGGAACATCGAGCCCATGAAGATCGTGTTGAGCCGGGCGCGGGCCTCCGGGCGAAGCGCGTAGACGATGTGCTGGTTGGACACCAAGGCGCTCTGCACCGCGAAGTCGAGCAGGATGCAGCCCACGATCAGGCCCCCGATCGAGGACCAGATATCGAAGAGCGCCCAGGAGGCGACAGTCAGAATGGCACCGGCCAGGATTACCTTGTGCGGCCCGCTGCGGTCGGCGATGCGGCCGGCGATGGGCGCCGCGAAGATGCCCACGGCGCCGACGATCCCGAAGAGACCGGCGATCTCGGAACCGAGGGCGAACTTCGGCTCTTGCAGATGGAGCGCGAGAATGGTCCAGAACGCGGTGAAGGCCGCGAAGATCAGCGCCTGGGTGATGGCTGCCACGCGCAGTTCGTGGAACGCCTTCCAGAGATGGACCAGCGAACCCATGAGGCTGCCGTAAGTATGCTCGGTATCAGGCGCGCTCCTGGGCAGCGTCGCGGCCATCAAACCGCCAGCTCCCAGCGCGAGTGGCACGCCGAGCCAGAACATCTCGCGCCAACCGGCGTGGGCCGCGACGAACCCGGACAGGGTACGGCTGAGCAGGATGCCGCACAGGACGCCGGACATCACGGTGCCGACCACGGCACCTCGCCGCTCGGGCGAAGAAAGATGCACTGCGAAAGGCACGATCTGCTGCGCGACCGTGGAAGCCACGCCCAGAAGCAGCGATGCCGCCAGCAGCGTCACCGCACTTGGCGCCACCGCGGCGGCCGCCAGGGCCAGCGTCAGGATGAAGAACTGGGTGATGATGAGCCGGCGGCGTTCAACCAGGTCACCGAGCGGCACCAGGGCGAAGAGGCCCAGCGCGTAGCCCAGCTGGGTGGCGGTCGGTACCAGGCCGGTCAGGGTGCCGGGGAAATCGCGTTCGATCACGCCGAGCATGGGCTGGTTGTAATAGATATTCGCGACGGCAAGTCCGGCGGAGACCGCCATCGCGAAAGTAAGTCCGCCGCTGATGTGCGACGGTTCGGACGTCTTTCCCTGAAGAACAGATGCGTGGTTCATATTCCACCTTTGCAAGAATGGCCTCTGGAACACCCGGTCTCAGGATTTCAGGTAGCCAATGTATGCTGGCGGATATGGACCCATGTCGCGGCGAGCTGTAGACATACGATCGGTTATGCCGGCCTAACGCGAAGCACGACGATTCCGGCGCGCATGGGGCGATGAGTGTAACGGGGTCCGGCTTGAAATCGCGCACTTCGTGGGCCAGACGGCGAATGCCTGGCCCCATACGTTGGTATGGGATTTCCAGGCACATTCCCGAAGTTGTCCTGCGCCTAGGCAGACACCTCGGTATTCATGCCTGGCACAGGAGCCCGGCGTGCGCGGCCGGGCTCCGGGTCCATCAGAATGCCGCAGTGATAGAGGCAAGCACGGCGCCGTCCGCGATCGACCCCCGCCCGTCCTGTCCCGTGCTGAAGTTGGGTTGCAGGCGGGCCGCTTCGGCGGTCGTGATATCGGTGTCGACATAGGACAGGTTCAAGGTCAGGTTTCGCCAGGCAGCGTCGATGCCCAGCGACCAGTCCCAATAGCGTCCAGTCGGTGCGACACTGGTGCCATTGGGGCCGAGGCCGGGATTGCCGTCCGAATAGCCGACGTGAGCCTTGGCGGTCAGCGGCGTCCCGGAGATCGCCGCAGCACCGTCCGTCCAGATATAGAGATTGTCCTGCTTCTGTCCTCGGCTGTTCGGCGCGTTGGAGACGTTGGCGAGGGCATATTGTTTCGGAGCGTAGGCTGCCCCTACCGTCACGGTGAACGGGCCGCTCGTGCCAGAGAGCTTGGCGTAAGGCTCGGCAAAATCGGTGTCGTTGGCGCCGCTTGGGTACATGTACCAAGTGAGGCCGACATCGAGCGCCGCGTTGTCGCTCAGCTTCGCCTTGTAGCCGGCAAGGAGATCCAGTTCCATGTTGGCGCCGCCGAAGGTGCCCCAACCGGCGAGGTTGGAGGCCCAGGCGCCCAGGTAAGGCCCGCTCGCATGGCTGACGGTGAGGCCGCCCTGCACCGCCATGTTCTTGTCCGACTGGGAGACGCCGCGAAAGCGGTAGTCAGAGGTCAGGGTCGCGGAGCCGGAAACGGTGAGGTCCGCAGTGCCGGTCTCGCCGGCATGGGCCGCGAAAGGAGCCGATGCGGCAATCAGGGCGGCGGCGATGGCGATGGTCTTCATGATGTCCTCTTCTATGCGCACGTTCCGGCGTGACGGAGCGTATCGAGGACCTCGAATTAGAGGCGCGCCGCGTTCTGTATCGAGAGTAAGCCTCCTGGGTTCGCATAAGGATTTCGTATGTTTTCAAGCGGCCGGGTTGCTATCCATCTTTAGCCGGTAGCCGATGCCCATCTCGTTCCCGATCACCTGTGGCCGCTGGGGATCCGTTTCCAGCTTCTGACGCAAGGCGCGCACCAGTACCCGTAGATACTCGACGTGGCGCTCCGCCTCGTTGGGCCAGACCTGAGCCATGATCTGCTGATGCGTGATCACCCGGCCGGGGAACTTCGCGAGTTGGGAGAGAACGGCGAATTCCCTCCGGGTCAGGTGGACTTCCCGGCCGCCTTTGGTGATTTTCCTCTCCGGCAGATCGATCGACACATCTCCGACGTTCACCACCGGATCCCCGCTGCCCCGTGCGCTCCGGTTCCGCAAAGCGACACGAACCCGCGCGAGCAGTTCGTCGGTATCGAAAGGCTTGGTAATATAGTCGTCCGCTCCCAGATCGAGCGCCGCGACTTTCTCCTCGCTGGCTTCTCTTGCGGAAAGGACGATCAGCGCCGCACTCGTATTCCGCTTGATGATCGGCACGAGTTCCAGGCCGTCGCGGTCGGGGAGACCCAGGTCGAGCACCACGACATCGGGCTGATCCTTGCGCAGCCGCTCCAGTGCCTCATGCGCGGTTCCGGCTTCACTGGTCGCATGGCCGGTACGCGCCATGGCTATCTGAATGAGGCTGCGGATCTGCGGCTCATCCTCGACGACGAGCACCTTGTTGCGAATGGTCATGACAGTTCGCCATCCTCGATAGGCATAATGATGCGGCGTGCCGGAATGCGAATGGTGAAGCAGGCGCCTTGCGGGTCATCCCTGTTGGCGGCTTCGACGGTGAGATCCATCGCTTCGGCGAACGCCCGGACGATGGCAAGCCCCAGCCCGGTGCCCTGCCGTGCCCTGTCGGACCCCTCCAGTCTGGTGAAGGTCTCGAAGACGCGCCTTTCCTGGCCGCGCGGAATTCCGGGCCCTTGGTCGATCACCGAAAGCAGAAGCGCATCGGGCGAGCGGAGGCAGCGGATCGTGATCGGCGTTCCCGGATGGGCATAGCGACCGGCATTGTCGAGCAGATTGATGAGGCAATGATGGAGGAGCACCGGATCCAGCCGGACCAGCGGGGTGTCGGGGGCGACCTCCATCTCGATCGCATGGCCTTGAAGCGAGGCTCGGGTATCGTCGACGGCTCCAGCAGCGGCGTCCAAGAGATCGATCGCCTCGTCCTTGATCGGCAGGGCGCCCGCCTCGATCCGCGCCATGTCCAGCAGGTTGGCGATGAAGCGGTTCAGGCGCAGGGCTTCGGTTTCGATGGTCGTGGCCAGATCCAGGGACAGGTTCCGCTTCATCTCGTGCGCGGCCGAGAGAATAGTCGTCAATGGCGTGCGCAGATCGTGGCTGACGGAAGACAACAGGGCGGAGCGCAGCCGATCCCGCTCCCCTGCGGCCAAGGTCTTGAGGTGTTCTTCCTCCAGCGCCATGCGGTCCAGGGCGATGGACGCCTGATCCAGCAGGCTCATCAGCAGCGGCAGCAGGTCCGAGCGGAGCGGCGCGCCCGCATCCTCGCGCGCTATGCCAAGCACCCCCAGCACGCCGCGCTCGGATGAGGAGGACGCACGCAGAGGATGGAACAGCCAGTCGGATGCCGTGAGCGTGGCGGATCCGCGTCCCGCCGGCTGCTCGTTGTCGATGGCCCATTGCGCCGCGGCGATCTCTATCTGGTCGAGGCGATCTTCGGGCGGGAAGGCCGCGCTCAGATAAGGTCCGGCCGAGGACGGCACGAGGAGAACGGTGCGGACATCCAGCAGCCGCGCGACTTCTGCGCAGATCGCCTGCATGAGTTCGTCCCGGGAAGCTGCGGCGGTCAGTTGGCGCGAGAAGCTGGCAAGCGCGGCGTTCTGCCGCGAACTGGTTCGGGCAAGATCGGCCTGGGCACGAACCCGCGCGCCAAACTGGCTGGTGACCACCGCTACCCCCAGCAGGACAAGGATGGAAATGACGTTTTCCGGGTTGTTGACCGTCAGGGTGCCGGTAGGCGGAAGGAAGAAGAAGTTGTAGCCGAGGCTCGCCGCCAGCCCTGCGAACAGGCCGGCGCGCAGGCCGAACGTGGCGGCGGCGAACATTACCGGGACGAGATAGAGCAAGGCGATGTTGCCGAGTTCGATGGCCTCCAGCAGCAGGCGGCCGGAAACAGTTACGGCAGCTACCGCCAGCAGCGACCACACATAGTCCGCCGGTTTTCCCCAACGACTTGAGGTTCGCGGCGGATGGCGCGCAGGCTGCCCTGCCCTGCGTACAGACGAGCCGCCCGCCGGCAGCACATGAACCGCCACGTCGCCGATGGTCCGCACCAGCCGGTCGACAACGGAGCCGTGCCGTTTCTCGAACCACCAGGAGCGGCTCGACTTGCCGATGATGATCTGCGTGGCGCGAGCCTCGACGGAAAATGCGTGCAGCCCTTCGACGACACTCGCCGCCGGAATACTGGTCGTCGAGCCTCCCAGGCGCGAAGCCAGCGCCAGGGTGTCGGCAAGCTGAAGACGCTCGGCATCACGAAAATTGCTGTCGCGCTGGGTTTCGATATGGACCGCCGTCCAGGGCGCGCGCAGCGCATCGGCCATCCGCTTGGCCGCGCGGACCAGCCCTTCGGCATGATCCTGCTCGCTGACGGCCACGACGATACGCTCTCCGGCTGCGAACGTGCCGGCCAGGGCATGGGCGCGCAGATGCTCCAGCATCTGGGCATCGACTGCCTGGGCCGCACGGCGCAATGCCAATTCGCGCAGGGCGGTGAGGTTGGATTTCGAGAAGAAGTGCGCAAGCGCCCGCGTCGCCTCGTGCGGGATATAGACCTTGCCGTCCTTGAGCCGGTCGATCAGTTCGTCGGGCGGTATGTCGACGACTTCGATCTCGGCCTGTTCGAGGATTCCGTCGGGCACCGTCTCGCGCACGCGGACCCGAGTGAACGAGGCGACGACATCGTTCAAGCTTTCCACATGCTGGATATTGAGCGTCGAATAGACGTCGATCCCGGTAGCGAGAAGTTCCTCGACGTCCTGGTATCGCTTCGGGTGCCGACTGCCGGAAGCGTTGGAATGCGCCAGTTCGTCTACCAGGACGAGCTGCGGCCGACGCTCCAGAATGGCGTCGATGTCCATTTCGCCTGCCCCCTGCCCCCCGCCCGGCACGGCGCGGCGAGAGACAATCTCGTGCCCGACGACCAACGCCTCGGTTTCCTGGCGGCCATGGGTTTCCACCACGCCGATCACGACATCCACGCCGGCCTCGCGCCGCTGGCGACCTTCGGTGAGCATCTCCCAGGTCTTGCCCACGCCAGGCGCAGCCCCGAGGAAGATCTTCAAACGGCCTCGGCCCTCCTGCGCAGCGGAGCGCAGGAGAGCTTCGGGCGAAGGTCTGGACGGTTCGTTCATGCGCCTGCCGCTCATCCGGCCGCCGGATAGACCGGAGCATATCTCGTTCGGACCGAAACCATCATGCTCGCATCACTTCCTGTTCGCCGCACTTTCCGATGGGGTGGCCGTTGCCTCCCGCCCCGCAAGCGCTTTAGCGCCGATCGCGTCCAGACGTCGATTGAGTTCGAACGCATTCACGCGGGGCTCGCCCAGAAAGCCGAGGATGGGAAGCTTCACGCTACCTTCGACCAGGCGTCGGACTTCCGAACGATCGAGGTTGCGCAGGCGCGCAATCCGGTCGACCTGATAGAAGGCGGCTTTGGGCGTGATGTCGGGGTCGAGGCCGGAGCCGGAGGCCGTGACGAGGTCGGCGGGGACCGCCCTGCCCGGCGCAGCGGCCTTCATGACCGAGACCTGCTCCTTGACGCGATCGGCCAGCACTTGCGACGTCGGGCCGAGGTTCGATCCTGAGGACGCCAGCCCGTCATAGCCTTTGCCGGCGGCGGAGGGCCGCGTCTGGAAATAACGCTCGGACGTGAAGGCCTGTCCGATCACGGTGGAGCCGATCACGCGGCCGTTCTCCTCCACCAGGCTGCCGTTAGCCTGGCTTGGAAACAGGAGCTGACCCAGGCCGGTGATCGCCAGGGGGTAAGCCAGGCCCAGCAATGCAGCGAAAAGCACCGTCATGACCATGGCCGGACGAAGGGATGAAAGTACGTCATTGTTCATTGTCTATCTCCTGGAGGGGCTGCGTCTGGACGAGAGGGCTTCGGCCGGTCCTTTCCGCGACCCGCGCGAAACCCTTTCGAACCTCACGCCAGTCCCAGGCCCCCGACGGCCAGATCGATGAGCTTGATGCCGATGAACGGAGCGATCAGTCCGCCCAGGCCGTAGACCGCAAGGTTGCGCGCCAGGAGCGGCCCTGCACCCATCGGCTTGTATTTCACGCCCTTCAGCGCCAGCGGCACGAGCAGAGGAATGATGAGCGCGTTGAAGATGATGGCGGAAAGGATCGCGCTTTCCGGTGTAGCCAGCTTCATGACGTTGAGCACGCCGAGCCCGGGATAGAGCGCCACGAACATGGCCGGGATGATCGCGAAGTACTTGGCCACGTCGTTGGCGACCGAAAACGTGGTCAGCGCCCCGCGAGTCATCAGCAACTGCTTGCCGAGGCCGACGATTTCGATCAGCTTGGTCGGATCGCTGTCGAGATCGACCATGTTGCCGGCCTCGCGCGCCGCCTGCGTGCCGGTGTTCATGGCCACGCCCACATCCGCCTGCGCCAAGGCGGGCGCGTCGTTGGTGCCGTCTCCGCACATGGCGACGAGCCTGCCGCCCTGCTGCTCCTTGCGGATCAGCGCGAGCTTGTCTTCCGGCGTAGCTTCCGCGAGGAAATCGTCGACACCCGCCTCCGCCGCGATCGAGGCCGCCGTCAGTGGATTGTCGCCGGTGATCATCACGGTGCGGATGCCCATCGTCCGCAGCTCTCCGAAACGCTCGCGGATGCCGGCCTTGACGATGTCCTTGAGGAAGATCGCGCCGAGCAGCCTGCCGTCCACCGCTACGGCCAGAGGCGTGCCGCCGGCGCGGGCGATCTCATCGGTCAGGCGGCGCAGTTCCGTGGCTGCTGCGGTTTCACCGGCACCGGGGTTGGCCCTGAGAATGGCCTGGACCGCGCCTTTCTGGATAGTGCGGCCGCCGGTGTCGACTCCCGAGATCCGGGTTTGCGCCGTGAACGGGATGATCCGGGCTTCTTCGGGCAGCGTGACTCTCGTGAACCCGAACTTCTCACGCGCCAGGACGACTATGGAGCGGCCTTCCGGCGTTTCGTCGGCAAGGCTGGCGAGCAAGGCCGCTTCGGCCAGTTCGGTAACGTCGATGCCGCCGACCGGGCGGAACTCGGTGGCCTGCCGGTCGCCCACGGTGATGGTGCCGGTCTTGTCGAGCAGCAGCACGTCGATGTCACCCGCCGCCTCGACCGCGCGGCCCGATTTTGCAAGCACGTTGAACCGGACAAGGCGGTCCATTCCGGCAATACCGATGGCCGAGAGCAGCGCGGCGATGGTCGTTGGGATCAGGGTGATCAGCAGCGCCGCAAGGATCGACACCGGCACCGATCCGCCGGCGTAGGTCGCGAACGCGGGGATGGTGCTGACCGCGATCAGAAAGATCACCGTGAGGCCTACCAGCAGCAGGGTCAGGGCGATCTCGTTCGGCGTCTTCTGCCGCTCGGCGCCTTCCACCAGCGCGATCATCCGGTCGAGGAAGCCCTGCCCCGGATCGACGGTGACGCGCACCCGGATTTCGTCCGAAATGACGCGGGTGCCGGCCGTCACGGCCGAGCGGTCGCCGCCTGCCTCGCGGATCACCGGGGCGCTCTCACCGGTGATGGCGGCCTCGTTGACGGAGGCGACGCCCAGGATGACCTCGCCGTCAGAGGGAATCAGGTCGCCGGTCTGCACCAGCACGACATCGCCGCGCTTGAGCGCGCTGGCGGGAACCTCGTGGTAGCGGTCGCTGCCGAGACCGTCGCCCTTCAGTCGCTTGGCGGTCAGTTCCGCCTTGGCGGCCCGCAGCGAAGCGGCCTGCGCCTTGCCGCGACCTTCGGCCAGGGCCTCCGCGAAAGTGCCGAACAGCACCGTCAGCCACAGCCAGAGCACGAGCTGGATCTTGAAACCGGCCGCCAGCCCGTCGCTGCCGACGATCAGCAGGACGGTGAGCAGCACCGCGACGACGGCGGTCGTGAACATCACCGGATTGCGGATCAGTTCGCGGGGATTGAGCTTGCGGAACGCGTCGCCGATCGCGGGAAAGATCAGGTCGGCGGTGAAAAGAGACTTGGATTCGGATCGGGCCATTTCGGGAGATCCTCAGAAGAGCTGGCCGCGGATCATCGCAAGATGATCGGCGATAGGGCCAAGCGCGAGGCTGGGCAGGAACGTGAGACCGCCGACGATCAGGACGATGCCGATCAGCAGGGCGGTCCAGAGCGGACCCGTCGTGGGGAAGCTGCCGGACGTCGCGGGGGTGTACCTCTTGGCGGCCAGGCTCCCTGCCACGGCCAGCATCGGCACGATGATGAAGAAGCGCCCGATCCACATGGCAACGCCCAGCATACCGTTGTAGAACGGCGTGTTGGCGGTAAGCCCGGCGAAGGCAGAGCCGTTGTTGGCGACGGCGCTGGTGAAGGCGTAGAGGATCTCGGAAAAGCCGTGCGGGCCCTTGTTGAGCGGTCCCGCAAGCCCGGCCGAGAGTACGCAAGCCAGTGCGCTGAAGCCCAGGATGACCAGCGGCAGGACGGCGATCGCCAGAACCGACAGTTTAACTTCGCGGCTCTCGATCTTCTTGCCGACATATTCAGGGGTTCGGCCGACCATCAGGCCCGCCACGAAGACGGCGAGGATGGCGAACAGCAGGAACCCGTAGATGCCGGCCCCCACGCCGCCGATCACGACTTCGCCCAGTTGCATGTTGAACAGCGGGATCAGGCCGCCAAGGGCCGTGAAACTGTCATGCATGGCATTCACTGCGCCGCAGCTTGCCGCTGTCGTCACCACCGAGAACAGGGCCGAAGCGGCAATGCCGAAGCGGACTTCCTTGCCCTCCATATTGCCGCCAGCGGCGCCCAGATCATGCAGCACCGGATTGCCCGCGGCTTCCTGCCAGTAGGTGACGGCCGTGCCTGCGAGGAACAGCGCCATCATGGCCGCCAGGATCGCCCAGCCCTGGCGCGTGTTGCCCACAGCCTTGCCGAACGTATAGGTAAGCCCGATACCGATCAGGAAGATCGAGAGCATCTGCACCAGATTGGTCAGGGCCGTCGGGTTCTCGAAGGGGTGGGCCGAATTGGCGTTGAAGAAACCGCCACCATTGGTGCCCAGCATCTTGATCGCTTCCTGCGAAGCGACCGGGCCGAGAGCGAGCGTTTGTTTCGCGCCTTCGAGCGTGTGAACGTCCACCGATCCGGCCAGCGTCTGCGGTACGCCGCTCGCGACGTAGAACAGAGCCAGCACCATGCAGAGCGGAAGCAGCAGGTAAAGCGTCACCCGCGTCATGTCCGTCCAGAAATTGCCGATCCCGGCGGCGCTGCGCCGTGCGAAGCCGCGAAACAGCGCAAAGGCCAGCGCGATGCCGGTCGCTGCCGAGAGGAAGTTGTGAATGGTGAGCGCCAGCATCTGGCTGAGGTTCGACATCGTCGATTCCCCGCCATAGCTCTGCCAATTGGTGTTGGCGCCGAAGCTGATCGCCGTGTTGAACGCGAGATGCTCGCTCACCGCACCGAAACTCAGCGGATTGAGCGGCAGCAGCGATTGCGCCCGCAGCAGGACGTAAGTGAGCAGCATGAGCGCCGCATTGAAGATCAGCATATGGACGGCGTAGCGCCGCCAGGATTGGTCTTCCTGCGGGTCGATGCCGGAAAGGCGATAGAAGCCGCGCTCCACCGGACCGAACACGGCATGAAGCGGTGTTCGGCGGCCCTCGTAGAGCGCGAAGAGCCAGAGGCCCACCGGCTTGGCGAGGGCGAGCAACAGGCCCACGAAGGCCGCGATGAGCAGCCATCCCTGCATTGTCATGGAAGCGCTCCTTCTAGAAGCGTTCAGGCCGCGCAAGCACGGCTAAGAGATAGATGAGAAGGCCGAGAGCGCTGAAACCCGCCAGCCCGAGGTCGATGGTCATGGTCGCCTGTTCCTCACGCGCGGTCGCACAAAGCCGCGTAGCAGAGGCTGGCGACAAGTAGGATGAGGAAGAGGCCCACCCAGAGGATGTCCTGCATGCAAATGCTCCTGCAAGCCCGCGCCGGAAGAGGCGCCGGTCGATTGCAGCAGAGCCGTTAGGCCCATCCGCCAGGGCAATTCGAGACGAACTGCCGGGATGAAGCATATGATTTTCGTATGAATTGAGAGCCGGTCGCAATTGCCGGGCACGAATCACGACCTCTGCTCGCCAGAGCGTCAGGGTCGATTCAAATCCGTCAGGAGGTGCCCCCCCCTCGGCTCCTCTTTATTCGGGTGCTTTACCGTTTCAGGAACAACGTCGGGGAAGCGTTTCCGCACGCTTCCCCAACGTTTCCGTCACGACCACTCAGTCGCTGCGGACATCCACTGCGCTTTTGCTAGCGAAAGCGCCAATGGCGGCGTCAACCATGATCTGCCATGCGTCATGCGCATCGCTATTGCCCACGGAATGGCCGCGATCCTGTTCCAAAAGCTTGTGCCCGGCCTCGCACATTCCCGGCGTGGGCACACGCAGCGCGCGAATGACCGCCCGGACGTTCTCTCTCAATTGCTCCTGGGCATCCGGCGCAAGACGGTGGAAGTCGTCCTGGCCATGTTGCGACTTGGCCAGGGCCTGCGCGGCCCGTTCGATCAGCGGCATCCAGCTCTCCCTTCTGGTTTGTCCGCGCAGGCTATCACGACAGGCGGATCTCACAACAGGGTTTGCTACGAGAGAGGGCGCGCGAGCGCTAGAACATGCGCGCGAAGATCATGTAGAGGCCGCCCGCGATGACGATCGACACCGGAAGCGTCAGCACCCAGGCCATGAGCAGGTTGCGGATCGTGCTCATCTGCAAGCCTGAACGATTGGCCGCCATGGTCCCCGCTACGCCCGAGGACAGCACATGGGTGGTCGATACCGGCAAGCCGAGGTGGTCGGCCCCGAGGATCGTGCCCATGGCGACGAGTTCGGCTGCGGCGCCCTGGGCATAGGTCAGGTGGGTCTTGCCGATCTTCTCGCCCACGGTCACGACGATACGGCGCCAGCCGACCATGGTTCCCAGACCCAGCGCGAAAGCCACGGCGATCTTCACCCAGGTCGGAATGAAGCGCGTTCCGGCATCCAGCGACTCCTTGTAGGTGGCGAGCGTTTCTTGTCCGTTTTCCGAAAGCACAGTGGGTTTCTGCTTGCCCAGCCCCTTGATCGCTTCCGAAGCGAGGTACATGTCATTGCGGATATTGCTGACCGCCGCCGCAGGGACCTTCGCGAGCGACCCATAGGCGGTGACTTGCGCATCTACATCATGGACCAGCACCGAGAGCGCGGGCAAAGTCTCCGGCGTGAAATTCCGTTCGGCAATATAGGCCGTGACGTGTCGGCGAGCGTCAGCCGGTGCTATGTTCGCGCCGGCACCGTCACTACGCAATACCATCTCGGCGGCCACCGACTGGCTGTGGAACTCGGCCATGTAGCGTTCCGGCACGGCGCGGTTGAGAGCGTAAGCGGTGGGGACCGTACCGATCAGGATCAGCATGATGAGACCCATGCCCTTCTGGCCATCGTTGGAGCCATGGGCGAAGCTCACCCCGGTGCAGGTGAAGATCAGCAGCGCGCGGATCCAGAGCGGCGGCGGCAGCCCTTCCTTGGGTTCTTCGTAAAGCTCCCGCTTGCGAATGAGCACCTTCATCGCCAGGAACAGCAAGGCGGCCACGCCGAAGCCGATCAATGGCGAGAAGAGCAGCGCCTTGCCGATGTCGGTCGCCTTGCTCCAGTCCACACCGGACGTGCCGCTCTTGCCGTGCATGAGCGCGTTCGCGACGCCGACTCCGATGATCGAGCCGATCAGGGTATGGGAACTCGAGGAGGGAATACCGAGCCACCACGTCGCGAGGTTCCACAGGATCGCCGCCAGGAGCAAGGCGAAGACCATGGCGAAGCCGGCATTGGAGCCCACCTGCAGGATCAGTTCCACCGGCAGCAGGGAAACGATCCCGAACGCCACTACCCCGGTCGAGAGCAATACGCCCAGGAAATTGAAGAACCCCGACCACACGACCGCGATATTGGCAGGCATGGCGTTGGTGTAGATCACCGTCGCAACGGCGTTGGCGGTGTCGTGGAAGCCGTTCACGAATTCGAAGCCCAGCGCGATCAGCAGTGCGATGAACAGCAGGACGAACGGCAGGTAGGTCGTGGGCTCGATGCCGACAGCCGAGGCGTCCGAATAGACGCTGTAGGCCACATAGCCGATGGCGGCCACGATGGCCGCGCCGAACCCGATCTTTCCTGCGGTGCCCAAACCCTGATCGAGATCCGGCCGAGTGACCTCGATCGCCGACGGAGTGTGGGGCGGTGTTGCCGCAAGGGTTGCGTTCATGGATTCGCCTCTGTTTACCAGAGGGAAACCTTACGTACCTTCCATGACACAATTGCTGCGCGCAGAGTCCGCCTGATTGCTTGACGATGGAAAGAACGCCGGCAGCGCCGACCCGGCGGCCAACCGGCGTTCCGTCCAGGTTTCAAGCTGCCGCGGGTTGCGGCCGGCCAGCGATCAGGTTGTCGACGACCGATGGATCGGCCAGTGTCGATGTGTCGCCCAGGTTCGAGAAGTCGTTCTCACCGATCTTTCGCAAGATGCGGCGCATGATCTTGCCCGAGCGGGTCTTCGGCAGGCTTGGCGTGAATTGGATCACGTCCGGCGTGGCGATGGGGCCGATCTCGTGACGGACCCATTTGATAAGGTCTCGGCGCAGCTCTTCATCCGGCTCGATTTCAGCATTGCAGGTGACGAAGGCGTAGATGCCCTGCCCCTTGATCTCGTGCGGCATGCCGACGACCGCGGCTTCGGCCACGGCCGGGTGAGCGACGAGTGCGGATTCGACTTCCGCTGTACCCATGCGGTGGCCCGAGACGTTGATGACGTCATCGATGCGGCCGGTGATCCAGAAGTAGCCGTCCTCATCGCGGCGGCAGCCGTCACCGGTGAAGTAATAGCCTGGGAAAGTCGTGAAATAGGTCTGGAAGAAGCGTTCGTGATCGCCCCAGACAGTCCGCATCTGGCCTGGCCAGCTGTCGGCGATGACCAGGCAGCCGTCCGTAGAGCCATCCAGCACGGTGCCGTCGTTGTCGAGCAGCATGGGCTTCACGCCGAACAGCGGCTTGCTGGCGGAGCCGGGCTTCAGCGCGGTGGCGCCGGGCAGCGGGGTGATCATGGCGCCGCCGGTCTCGGTCTGCCACCAGGTGTCGACGATCGGGCAGCGCCCCTCGCCCACCACTTCGTGATACCAGGACCAGGCCTCGGGATTGATCGGCTCTCCCACCGAGCCGAGCAGGCGCAGGCTCTGGCGCGAGGTCTTCTTCACCCAGTCGTCGCCCTCGCGCATCAGCGCGCGCAGAGCCGTGGGGGCACCGTAGAAGATCTCGACCTGGAACTTGTCGACGACTTGCCAGAACCGGCTGGGATCGGGGAAATTCGGGACGCCTTCGAACATGACCGTCGTCGCCCCGTTCATCAGCGGGCCGTAGACGACGTAGGAGTGCCCGGTCACCCAGCCGATATCCGCCGCGCACCAGTAGATCTGGCCGGGGCGGTAGTCGAAGACGTATTCGTGCGTCATCGAGGCCCAGACGGAATAGCCACCGGTCGTGTGGAGCACGCCCTTCGGCTTGCCCGTGGAGCCCGAGGTGTAGAGGATGAACAGCGGATCTTCCGCGTTCATTTCCTCCGGTGGGCAGTGGGCCGACTGTTCCGAAACGGCCGAAGCCCAGTCGATGTCGCGGCCCTTAACCATCGGCACGTCGGCGCCGGTGTGGCCCAGCACAATGACGGTGTCGACACCCGGACAGGCCTTGAGCGCTTCGTCCACATTGGCCTTGAGCGCGATCTTCTTGCCCCCGCGCAGACCCTCGTCCGAAGTGAGGACAATGCGGCTGTCGCAGTCCTGGATACGCCCTCCCAGCGCGTCCGGAGAGAAGCCGGCGAAAACGATGGAGTGGATCGCACCGATCCGCGCGCAGGCGAGCATGGCCACAGCCGCTTCTGGCACCATCGGCAGGTAGATCGTCACTCGCTCGCCGCGCTTGACGCCCCTGGCTTTCAGCAGGTTGGCGAAGCGGCAGACCGCTTCGTGGAGCTCGCGGTAAGTGATGCGGCGCTCGGGGTTCTTCGGATCATCCGGCTCCCAGAGAATAGCCACGGCATCGCCGCGCTCGGCAAGGTGACGGTCAAGGCAGTTGGCCGAAAGATTGAGCGTGCCGTCGGTAAACCACGAAATCCCGAAGTCCGCTTCGTGAAAGCTGGTCTGCTTGACCACGCTGAACGGCTTGATCCAGTCGATCCGCTGGGCTTCCCCGCGCCAGAAGCCCTCGGGATCTTCCAGCGAACGCGCATACATGTCCTCATAGCGCGCCGCGTCGATCAGGGCGTTCTTCGCCCATTCGCTGGGCACGGGATAGATGGCCTCGGCCATGATGTCCTTCTCCTCTTGCCGGTATCCTTCCGGCCGCCTTCGTTCCGGGCGCGCTTGGGAGCCGCCGCTTCCTCGCCACCTTAACCGATCGATCGCCAAGCGCCACTGTCTTCGGCCGCCTTGTTTCGGCAGTGGAACATAACCGACCGGCCGTGTCAGCCTTGCCGTTTCCGCACGCCTGGGCGATGATCCCGATCAAAGACTTCCGTCTTGGGAAGGCTTATCCCTCGAACGCATGGAACTAGCGGAGACCTGACTCATGTCGCTCAACGACGCCATCACGCTACCGACCCGATCCGGCACCAGGCTTGACGTTCGGCCAGCGCGGGAAACCGACGCCGAAGCGCTCTCGCAGTTCTTCGAACAAGTCACCGACGACGACCGCCGCTTCCGTTTCTTCGCCGCGGCCGACCGGGTCAGCCCGCAGCAGATTGCGCCCATCGTCAAGGCGGATCATTACCAGACCGAATCGTGGCTGGGCTTTTCGGATCGCGGCGAGATCATCGCTTCGGGCGTGCTGGCCTACGACGACGAGGGCGATACGGGCGAAGTGGCCATTTCCGTGCGCGCCGACCACAAGGGCCAGGGCGTCGGCTGGGCCATGCTCGATTTCCTCGGCAGGCAAGCCGAGCAGCGCGGCTGCAAGCGGGTGATCGCCATCGAGAGCCGTGAGAACAGCGCCGCCATCGAAGTGGAGCGCGACAAGGGCTTCATTCCGGAGCCGTTTATCGGCGATCCCGCGCTGGTCATTCTCTCGCGGACGTTCTGAAGCGAATATCCACCCGAGCGCCGATAAGAGAAGGGCGGGCCCATGCGGACCCGCCCTTCTCTTTTGCGTCTGATCTGTCGGCTCTCTGGCCGAAGGCTCAGATGTGGATCGCGCGACCGTAGGCGGCCAGAACCGATTCGTGCATCGCTTCCGAGATCGTCGGATGCGGGAACACGGTCTGCATCAGTTCCGCCTCGGTGGTTTCCAGCGTCTTGCCGACGACGTAGCCCTGGATCATCTCGGTGACTTCCGCGCCGATCATGTGGGCGCCGAGCAGTTCGCCGGTCTTGGCGTCGAACACGGTCTTCACGAAGCCTTCCGGCTCGCCCAGCGCGATCGCCTTGCCGTTGCCGATGAACGGGAAAGTGCCGGCCTTGACGGTGTAGCCCGCTTCCTTGGCCTTTTCCTCGGTCATGCCGACCGAAGCGATCTGCGGGTGGCAGTAGGTGCAGCCCGGGATATTGTTACGGTCGAGACCGTGCGGGTGGACGTCCTTGTTGCCCAGTTCCTTGGCGATCGATTCGGCAGCGGTCACGCCTTCATGGCTGGCCTTGTGGGCGAGCCAGGGTCCGGGCGTGCAGTCGCCGATGGCCCAGATGCCGGCGGCATTGGTGCGGCCATAGTCGTCGATCTGGATGAAGCCGCGGTCGGCCTTTATGCCGAGTGCTTCCAGTCCGATCTCCTCGGTGTTGGGCACGATGCCCACGGCCGAGATGACATGGCTGAAGTCGTGCTCGACGACCTTGCCGTCCTTGCCCTTGATCTTGGCCTTCACGCCCTTGTCGTTGGCGGTGATCGCCTCGACGCCGGCGCCGGTCATGATTTTCATGCCCTGCTTGGTGAGGGCCTTTTCGAGGAACGCGGAAACGTCCTTGTCCTCAACCGGCACGATCCGGTCGAGCATCTCCACGACCGTGACATCCACGCCCATGTCGTTGTAGAAGCTGGCGAATTCGATGCCGATCGCGCCCGAGCCCATGACCAGCAGCTTGGTCGGCATCTCGGACGGGGTCATTGCGTGGCGATAGGTCCAGATGCGCTTGCCGTCGGCCTTGGCGAAGGGCAGCTCGCGGGCACGCGCGCCGGTGGCGACGATGATGTGCTTCGCGCCCAGTTCGGCGGTCTTGCCGTCCTTGTCGGTCACCGCCAGCTTGCCCTTGGCGACCAGCTTGCCGGTGCCCATGTGGACGGTGATCTTGTTCTTCTTCATCAGGTGCGTGACACCTGCGTTGAGCTGGGCTGCAACGCCGCGCGAACGCTTGACGATGGCGGCAAGGTCGGCGGTGATGTTGTCCGCGGCCAGGCCGTAGTTCTTGGCATGCTGCATCTGGTGGAACACCTCGGCCGAGCGCAGCAGCGCCTTGGTCGGGATGCAGCCCCAGTTGAGGCAGATGCCGCCGAGCAGCTCGCGCTCGACGATGGCGGTCTTCAGGCCCAGCTGGGCGGCGCGGATGGCCGCGACATAACCGCCGGGGCCCGAACCGAGGACGATGACGTCGTAGGTATCAGCCACTGTCTTACTTCTCCTGATCGATGGCGCGCGGTTTGCCGAATTCGTTCACCGCGACGAAGGTGAACACGGCCTGCGTCACCTTCACTTCTTCCTCTTCATGCCGGTGGCGGCGCCAGGCCTCGATGGCGATGGTCAGCGAAGTGCGGCCCACGCGCTGGATTTCGCCGTAGACCGAGACTTCGTCACCTACCTTTACGGGCAGGTGGAACTGCATGCCGTCCATCGCCACCGTCACCGCGCGTCCGCGCGAGCGACGGGCGGCGACGAGGCCGGCACCCATGTCCATCTGGCTCATCAGCCAGCCGCCGAAGATGTCTCCGTAGGCATTGGCGTCGGCCGGCATGGCCGTGACCCGGATCACCGGGTCACGTCGTGCTTCGGGCACTTAGGCGACCATGCTCAGCGGCGCTTCCACGTATTCGCGGAAAGCGGCCATGAGACGGGCACCGTCCGCACCGTCCACCGCGCGGTGGTCGAAGCTGCCGGTGGCAGTCATCACGCTGGCCACGCCGAGCGTGCCGTCAGGCATGACCCAGGGACGCTTGTCGCCCGCGCCGATCGCCATGATCGTCGACTGCGGCGGGTTGATCACGGCCGAGAACTGCTTGATGCCCATCATGCCCATGTTCGAGATCGAGGCGGTGCCGCCCTGGTACTCGGTGGGCTGGAGCTTGCCTTCGCGGGCGCGAGAGCCGAGGTCCTTCATGTCCTTGGCGATCTGCGAGAACGACTTGCCGCTGGCGTCGGTGACGATCGGCGTGATCAGGCCGCCGGGGATCGACACGGCGACCGAAACGTCGGCGCGGGCATACTTGATCAGCTCGTTCCCGGCGAAGGTCACGTTGCATTCCGGCACATCGATCAGGGCGCGGCCAAGGGCCTTGACCAGCATGTCGTTGACCGAAACCTTCACGCCCTGCTTTTCGAGCATGGCGTTGATCTCGCCGCGCAGGGCCAGCAGCTTGTCGAGGTTGACATCGACCGAGAGGTAGATGTGCGGCGCTTCCTGCTTGGACTGGGTCAGGCGCTTGGCGATCGTCTTGCGCATGCCCGAAAGCTTCTCGACCGAATGCGGGACGCGGTCGTCGAGCAGTGCGCGGGTTTCCGGTGCCATGTCGACGGCCGGGGCCTTGGCTTCGCCAGCGGCGGCGGACGCCGGAGCGGCGGCTGCGGGCTTGGACGGAGCGGCCTTGGCGCCTTCAACGTCCGCGCGGACGATCCGGCCGTTCGGGCCGGAGCCGGTAACGGTCGCGAGGTCGATGCCCTTGTCGGCAGCGACGCGCTTGGCGAGCGGCGAGGCTGCGATGCGGCCTTCCTTCGAGGCAGGCGCCTTGGATGCGGGAGCCGGTGCGCTTGCTGCGGGCGCCGGAGCGGCTTCGACGGCCTTGGGGGCAGCCTTGGGCGCTTCGGTCTTGGCAGGCGCGGCGGAAACGGCGCTGGCGTCTTCGCCTTCTCCGGCAAGGACGGCGATTACGGTGCCGACCTTCACGCCGTCGGTGCCCTCGGCCACGAGAATCTTGCCGATGACGCCTTCGTCCACGGCTTCGAATTCCATGGTGGCCTTGTCAGTCTCGATCTCGGCCATGATGTCGCCGGAGCTGACGGTGTCGCCTTCCTTAACCAGCCATTTTGCCAGTTTTCCCTCTTCCATAGTGGGGGACAGGGCGGGCATCTTGATGTCGATGGGCATGGAAGCTTGTGTGTCCCTTGTTTTCCTTGGGGAGGTATGCGGGGTCCGCCTTTCCTTGGACAAGTTGAAGCCCGCGCACAAGCGCCTTCGCACGGCTTTTTTCGCAATCGTGATGGCTTGCACCGCGACCTGAATAGCCCGATAAGCCGCCTCGAGAGGAAACCTATGCGCATCTACCTGGTCATCGTGGACGAAACGGAAGAAGCGCTGGTGGCGTTGCAATTCGCCGCGCGCCGCGCCGCGAAAACCGACGGCGCGCTGCATCTTCTGGCCATCGTTCCACCCCAGCCGTTCAATGCCTTCGGAGGGGTTCAGGCAACCATCGAGGAAGAAGCTCGCGCCCGGGCCGAAACGCTGGTGACGGCCGCTGCCGGAAACCTTTTATCACAAGGCGCCAAGATGCCGGTCATCTCCGTTCGCATGGGAGAAGACATCAAGATCGTGCGCGAGTACCTGAAGGAGAACGCAGAGGTCTCCGCGCTCGTGCTCGGTGCTGCCAAGGAAGGCGGGCCGGGGCCGCTGGTGACGCACTTCACCGGTGCCGGCCTGGGACAGATGCCCTGCCCGGTCTTCGTCATTCCAGGCACGCTCGATGCGGAGGCGATCGAGCGGCTGAGCTAGAGGCCGCCGTCCCGCACTTGATCCGGGGCCGCTGGCCGAGGGTCGCACAACGATCGGCAGGGCGCTGACCCGAGAGCGTGGCTCCTAAAGACCGCCACCGGTCCCGGATCAAGTCCGGGACGACGAGGCTTCTTCTTCCGCGCCTTACTTCTTCTTCCGACCCTGATGCCGGATATTCCCCGGCCTGCCGCGCGGCGAAACGAAGTGCTTGCCCTTTTTCTTGAGGGGGGCCGGCTTGCCGCGCTGCTCGATGCGGCCCCCGCCTTCCTCCAGCTCGAACTTGAGGGCGCCGGTCAGCGGATTGGCCTCGGCCAGGCGCAGGCGCAGGATCTGGCCCATGCCGAAGGTGGTGCCGGTGCTTTCGCCCTCCAGCACTTGCGCCTTCTCGTCATAGGCGAAGCGTTCGTCGCCCAACGTCGAAACCGGGACCAGTCCGTCGCCACCAAGACCGATGATGGTCGCGAAGAAGCCGAATTTCTGCACGCCGGTGATGCGGGTGTCGAAGACCTGTCCGACGCGGCCGGAAAGCCAGGCGGCGACGTAGCGGTCGATGGTCTCGCGCTCGGCTTCCATGGCGCGGCGCTCGTAATTGCTGATCGCTTCGCTGACCCGGCCAAGGTCGTCGCGATCCCGGTCGGACAGGCCCGAAGCGGCCGGGATGTCGCTTTCCGGCTTCGGCTGTTCCAGGCCGTAGGCATCGACGAGCGCGCGGTGCACCAGAAGGTCGGCATAGCGGCGGATCGGCGACGTGAAGTGCGCGTAGGACCCCAGCGCGAGACCGAAGTGGCCCTCGTTGCGAGGGCCGTAATAGGCCTGGGTCTGGCTGCGCAGCACGGCTTCCATGATCAGCGCCTTCTCGCTCTCGTCCGCGATATCCTTGAGCATGCGGTTGAACAGGCCGGGCGTTATGACCTGCCCCAGCGAGAGCTTGCGGCCGAAGGTCGCGAGATAGTCCTTGAGCGACGTCAGCTTTTCGCGGCTCGGCGTTTCGTGAACGCGGTAGACCACTGGAGCCACTTTGGCCTCGAGAGCCTTCGCTGCTGCCACGTTGGCGGAAATCATGAAATCCTCCACAACGCGGTGGGCATCAAGCCGCTCGCGAATGGCGATTTCAGTGATTCGGCCCTGCTCGTCCAGCTTAACCCGGCGTTCGGGAAGTTCCAGTTCGAGCGGGTCACGGTCCGCGCGGGCCTTGGCAAGCAATTTCCAGCATGCCCACAAGTCTTGCAGATGCTGCTGAGCCCGGCCTTCGTCGATGCGGGCCTGGGCCTCTTCATAGGCGATGACTTCGTCGATGCGGACGAGGGCGCGGGTGAAGCGCCATTCGGTCACCTTGCCCTGTCCGTCGATCTTCAGGTGACAGGCCATGGCCGCGCGGTCCTCGCCCGAGCGCAGCGAGCAGACGTCGGCGCTGAGCACTTCGGGCAGCATCGGCACGACCCGGTCGGGGAAATAGACCGAATTGCCGCGCCGCCGCGCCTCGCGGTCGATATGGCCGCCGGGACGGACGTAGAAAGAGACGTCGGCGATCGCGACGAGGGCGTCGAAACCGCCCTCCTCGTTCGGCTTGGCCCAGATCGCGTCGTCGTGATCGCGCGCGTCCGAGGGATCGATCGCGACGATGGGAAGATGCCGCAAGTCCTCGCGCTTGTCGTGGCTGAGCGGCATTTTCGCGGCTCGCTCGGCCTCGGAAATGGTCTCGTCGTCGAAGTGGTTGGGAATGCCGTGCTTGTGGATGGCGATCAGGCTGAAGGCTTTGGGCGCCAAAGGCTCGCCAAGCACCTCGGTGACCTTGACAGAAGGACGCGCGGAGCGGCCGATCGGCTCGGCCAGCACCAGCTCGCCCTTTTCGGCGCCGCCGAGGTCCGAGATGGGCGAGGAATTGCGGATGCGCTTGTCGACCGGGGCGAGCCACGGCTTGCCCGCGCCGTCGATCTCGACGACGCCGAGCATCTGCTCCGACCGCAGCATCAGCTTCTTCATCGGATAAGCGCGCCATCCGGTTACCGTCTCTTCCGTACGCGCCAGCACGCGGTCGCCCTTGCGCAGCGCCGAGCGTCCCTTCTCGATCAGGCGGATGCGCGGCGGCGGCGTGGCATCGTCGGGAGTCCAGGTGTCGGGAATGGCGACGGGCTCGCCTTCGTCCACTTCCACGACGCGCAGCACGGTGACCTTGGGCAGTCCGCCCATGCGGTGGAAAGCAGTGCGCTTGCCGTCGATCAAGCCTTCCTCGGCCATGTCCTTGAGCAGCGCCTTGAGCTCTATCTTCTCATGGCCTTTGAGCCCGAACTCCCGCGCGATTTCGCGTTTGCCGATGGGTTCGGCCGAGTTCTGGATGAGGTCGAGGATCTGCTTGCGCGACGGCAGGCCATGTGCGGGCCGGTTTTTGGAAGGCATGGTTTCCGCCATGCGCCCGAATGGCCGTCATTGCAATGGCGCTACTCATGCTCCGACTGGCGCGGGTTCACGGCTGGCTGGCCGTCGCGGAACCGGCGATCGATATCGCCTCAGCCGGTTCAGGCCGGGCATCGTGCTTTTCGCCGGCGCCGGCCTTGAGGAACAGCTGCCAGGAGGACACCGCCAGCACGCAAGCCAGCAAAGGCTGGAGTATGCGGTCGGACGCGTGGGACGAGAGATAGCTGCCGATCACCACCCCCGGTATCGAGCCGACCAGCAGGACCGCCAATAGAGCGAAATCAACATCGCCGATCATCCAGTGTCCGAAGCCGGCTATCAGCGCCAGCGGAACGGCATGGGCGATGTCGGAACCGACGATCCGCGCCACAGGGAGCTTCGGATAGAGCACCAGCAGCACCGTCATGCCGATCGCGCCCGCCCCTACGGAGGAGATCGATACGGCCACTCCGATGGCCGCGCCCAGCAGAACGGTCCCTGCCAGCACGCGCGAGCGAGGCTGGGCCGGATCGACATTCTGCGCGAGCCGCAGCAGCCACTTGCGGCAGATCACGGCAAGGGCGGTGATCCCCAACAGCACCGACAGCGAGATCATGATAAAGTGCTCGGTGGACTGGCCGACTTTGCCGAACCAGGACAGCATGACCAGCGTCAGGATGGCCGCCGGAACACTGCCGCAGGCCATGCGCCGCACGATCCGCCAGTCCACCGTCTCGCGCTTGCCGTGGACCACCGAGCCCGCGATCTTGGTCGTCGCGGCGAACAGAAGATCGGTGCCGACCGCCGTCTGCGGGCTTACGCCGAACAGCAGCACCAGCAACGGCGTCATCAGCGAGCCGCCGCCCACCCCGGTCAGTCCGACCAATACGCCGACCAGCATGCCTGCGAAGACGTGCAGATAATCGAAATGCTGCGTCAACGCCATGCTCGCTCACCGTCGCCTGAAATCACCCGTCCCCCGAAATCGCAGTCCAAGACTGCCGCCACGCGCCGAGTGTCACGACGACCTTCGCCCCACAACATAGTTTTCCTTGGCCCCATCCGAGCACGTCTCGCGCCCTGCACTGCGATTACCCGCCAATGAGGTTCGATCATCGGAAGGATCAAGGCAATTGGGAAAGCGGAGTAAACCCTCCGCCCGGAACCGCCGCGGCGATCGGGCTGACGCTGCCGTCCGCCGCGATCGAGCGGACGCCCAGTATCCAATCGTCGCCGCGAAGACCATCGAGCTTCACACTCGTTTGCGTCGTGCGAGCGACCATCGGCTGCGTTTCCCATTCCGGCGCATCGGTGCGGCGGCGCCAGACCGAGTAAGCCGCAGCACCGGCAACCGGCTTCCAGCTGACGTCGGTCCAGGTCTTCACGGCAGCATCCGCCGTGGCCGTTGGCGGCATCGGAGCGGCCGCCAGGGCAGCGAGCGCAGCGATGTTGAGGCGTGTCACCTTGGCGAGGTAGGGGAAATCCATCTCCTCGATCGTGTCGCCGTACCGGATGCCGTTCTCGGTGCGCAGGTCCTGATGCTGGTGCTCGTAATCTTCGATCGCCACCGAAAATCGCACCGCCGGGTTGCCCTGTTCGAGGAACGGCAACTGGTCCCCGCCGCGGCCCATGCGGTCGGCCCGCCAGACCTGCCTGACGGCAAGATCACCCTGCACGCCGCTCGCCAGTTCCGCGATGAACCGCGAGATATTGCGACCAGGGCTGTCGTTTTCCCCACCGAAACGGCGGGCGTCGGCACGGGTCTTGTCGGTCGCGTCGGCACGGGGACCTTCCGAGAAAAGGCGCACGTTCCTGTCGTCCACCAGGCCGTCGGAGCCGCGGGTTCCGCCGACGATATCGTTGTTGAGCACAGCCTTCACCGTCCAGCCCTGCTGCTTCGCATAATCTGCCAGGAGCTTGCCGCCGTAGAGCCCCTGCTCCTCGCCGGAGAGCGCGGCATAGACGATGGTCCCGGCGAACTTCTGCTTCGAGAGGACGCGGGCGGATTCGAGAACGAGCGAAACGCCCGAACCGTCGTCGTTGGCGCCTGGGGCATCGCTGCTGGCATCCATCACGTCGGTCACGCGGCTGTCGATGTGCGCCTGCACGATCACGACTTCATCGGGGCGCTCGGTGCCGCGCTGGATGGCGACCACATCGACCATCTTCACGGGGGTCGGAATGCGCGTGCCGCTCACCATCGCTTCGGGCAGGACCACCTCCAGGCAGCCGCCGCAGCCTTTCGAGGTCTTGCGCAGTTCATCGGCGGCCCAGCGCCGGGCGGCGCCGATGCCGCGCTTCGGGTCGATGTCGGAGGAGAGCGTGTGGCGCGTGCCGAAGGATACCAGCTTTTCCACGTCCGCACGCATCCGGGCCTCGGACACGGCGCGTGAGGCCTGCGGCTTGTCAGCCGTAGCGACAGCGAAATTGGGGAACAACGTAGCGGATAGCGCGCTCGCGACCAGAATCCTCTTCATGCCAGTGCTTGTCACGAAGGCGGACGCGATTGGCAAGAGCGTCAGAAGCGAACCGGGGCCTCGCCGTAGCGATTCCGTCCCGGACTGGATGGCCAGACGCCGAAGATTATGACGATGAGAATGGCGAGATATCCCAGCAGACTGGCCGCCACCATCTTCGACTGCATCGCGAAAGCCGTCTCGAGATTATCCGCCGACACGCGCTGCATGGTCGAGACGATCTCATCCATTCTGGACCAGACAATCGCCTTGGACGAAAGCGAAAGCAGAAACGTCACCGCCGAGATCCAGCCCGGTCTTCCGGAGTCGTGAAGTCGCCGCGCGAAAGCCGCCAGCAAGAGCAGTCCGGCGGTTAGCGAAACGAGGGTGGAAAGCGTCATCGACGTGCGCATGTATCCGGCCATCTGGCTCATGACCTGGGCATTCATGTCGTCGCCGGTAACGCCTTGCTGGGCGGCGATGAAGGCGCTCTTCATGATGCCGCCCATCATGGGCATCGCGATGACCATACCCACCGCGTATTGGATGACGATGAGGAAGAGGACGTAGAACCAGAAAGTCTGCCGCGCGTCGCGGCCCTTGAAGTTCAGCAGGTTCGTCAGGTTGTACTTGATCGATCCCAGCACGCCCTCTTGCTCCTTTCAGATCAGTAGGATCTTGCCACGTAGATGCGTTCCACTGCCGGATCGCCGGTGAACACACAGTTACCGGTCACCGGAGCGGAATCCAGCGGCGTGTTGCGGATGGTCAGCTTGAGCGCCTTCAGCTTCTGGACAACGGCTTCGAGTGCGGCACCGGTAGGACGCGACCATTCGACTTCCACCCAGCCCGGATAGCGCTTGTCTTCCGAGAAGAAGGCGGCGAGTCCGTCGAAGCTGTCAGCGCGGGAAATGTTGGCGTCCAGCTTGGCCTTGGCTTCTGCGAAAAGCGCGCTCTGAATGTCTTCGATCTCGGCTGCAGCGCGGGAAACGAAATCTTCCTTGGCCAGCCCGACGAAGTTCGCCTTGGCAGCCTCGTTCCAGAGCTTGTCGCGGCGCAGCATGGAAACCTGGCCGCCGGCAGCATCGCGGCCGCCGATCTCGAGGATGAGCGGAACGCCCTTCTTGACCCAGGCCCAGCGCTTCTGCGTGGCCTTGCCCGGACGCTTGTCGAGCAGGACGCGCAGCGGCTCGCCGAGCGCGAACTGGGTGACGAGCGCCTTGCGCAGTTCTTCGCAATAAGCGAGCAGCGCTTCGTCCTCGTCATTGTCCCGCAGCATCGGCAGAATCACGATCTGCTGCGGGGCGATCATCGGCGGCACGCGCAGGCCGTCATCGTCGCCATGCGTCATGATGACGCCCCCGACCATGCGGGTGGATGTGCCCCAGCTGGTCGTGTGGGCGTATTGCTGGGTACCGTCCTTGTCCTGGTACTGGATGCCGGCCGCTTCGGCGAAACCGGTGCCGAGGTAATGCGAAGTACCCGCCTGAAGCGCCTTGCCATCCTGCATCATGGCTTCGATCGAATAGGTCGCGACCGCGCCGGGGAAGCGTTCGTTCTCCGGCTTTTCGCCGGCGACGACCGGCATGGCCAGCTCGGTTTCGGCAAAGTCGCGGTACATTTCGAGCGCGCGCAGGGTCTCGGTCATGGCGTCGTCGCGATCGGCGTGGGCGGTGTGGCCCTCCTGCCAGAGGAACTCGCTGGTGCGCAGGAACATGCGGGTGCGCATTTCCCAGCGCACCACATTGGCCCATTGATTGACCATGAGCGGCAGATCGCGCCACGACTGCACCCAGCGCGCCATGGCGGCGCCGATCACCGTTTCCGAAGTCGGGCGGACGATCAGCGGCTCTTCCAGCTTCGCTTCGGGGTCGGGAACGAGGCTGCCCTTGCCGTCACCGACCAGCCGGTGATGAGTGACGACAGCCATTTCCTTCGCGAAGCCTTCGACGTGCTCGGCTTCCTTGGCGAAGTAGGACAGCGGGATGAACAGAGGGAAGTAGCAGTTCGTCACACCGGCCGCCTTGATGCGGTCGTCCATGAGGCGCTGGATGCGCTCCCAGATGCCGTAGCCCCACGGCTTGATGACCATGCACCCGCGAACACCCGATTCCTCGGCCATTTCGGCTTCGGAAATGACTTCCTGGTACCACTGGGCGAAGTCGTCCTCGCGCTTGGTGGAGAGGGCGTGGCGAATGGCAGACACGGGTGCTTCTTCCTGAACTGAGCGACGCGACGGACCATCCGTTGCGATCTAGGCAAGTCGCGGCGCGTCTTACGCGCCGCGAGAGCACCTGCGCAGACCCTTATTTGCCCAGCGCGTCAAGCCTCTTCTGGATTTCCGCCATCTGATCGCGCAGCGCCGCGAGATCGCCGGCATCTTCGGCGGGCGGCGCTTTAGGCTCCGGCTTTTCCGCTCCAGGCATAAAGGCGGAAGCGGCGGCCTTGAACATGGCCATGTTCTGTTCCGCCAGCTTGGCCAGCGGATTGTTGCCCAGGCTGTCCTCGAAAGCCTTGTGCAGCTTGGTCTGGTTGGCCCGGAAATTGTCCATCGAGGCTTCGAGATAGTGCGGCACAAGCGACTGCATCGAATTGCCGTACATGCTGATCAGTTCGCGCAGGAAGTTCACCGGGAGCATCTGCTCTCCGTTGGATTCTTCCTCCATGATGATCTGCGTCAGGATCGTATGCGTGATGTCGGTGCCGGTCTTCGCATCGAGCACTTTGTAGTCGACCCCTTCCCGCGTCATTTTCGCGAGATGATCAAGCGTAATGTAGCTCGAAGAACGCGTATTGTAGAGGCGACGGTTCGCGTATTTTTTTATGATTACCGTGTTGTCGTCCTGCGACGCCGTTTCAGCCATTGCCTATCCCCGTTCTGCTTCGTTCCCGACCTGTATGCCAAGAGGTTACCACCCCCGGTTGTCGCAACGCAACACAATTTGCTGCGCAGCAAAACCGACGATCGATACCCTGGGGAATTAACCCTAGCGGCCGAACCGTCGGCCTAGCAGGGTAAGCAATTCGTATTGCGAGAGGCCGGATGCCGCAGCCGCTGCCGGAAGCGCGTAGTCCGCGGCGATCCAGTCGCCCTCGCCCACATCCGGCGCATGGGTGAGATCCACCACCGTGAGATCCATGCTGACGCGGCCGAGCACTGGCAGGTCATGTCCCCTGGCCTGGAACCGTCCCTTGTCCGACCAGCAACGCAGATAGCCGTCGGCATAGCCCAGCGCGATCGCGCCCACCCGCATGGGCGCAGTTGCAGTGAAAGTGGCGTTGTACCCAATGGTCTCACCCGCTGGCACTTCGCGAACCTGGAGGATCGCTGCCTCGGGCCGGACGACCTGCTGCAAGTCCGCCTCCATGCCTGAACGCGGAACCCCGCCGTAGAGCGCAATGCCGGGTCGGGTGAGGTCGCCGTGATAGTCGCGGCCAAGCGCGATGCCGGCGCTGTTGGCGAGGCTGGCCCGGGCATGGCGTATCTGCTTGCGGGCTTCCTGCCAGCGCCCGCACTGCACGGCATTGAGGTCGGTTTCTTCCTCAGCCGAGGCGAGATGGGAGATCAGCACATCGATATCGAGAGCCGCGATCGCCTCATCCCCGAGTTCCTCGAGGCGGATGCCGAGGCGGTTCATGCCGGTGTCGACCATGAGATGGCAGCGGCCGCCGCCTGCCTCGGTCCAGCGGCGCGCCTGTGCCAGTGAATTGATCACCGGGGTCACGCCCGTTTCGCGCGCGAAGGCGGCATCCTGCGCTGTCAACGGGCCATGCAGCACGGAAAGCGCAGCTGGGCTCACGCAGTCGAGCAGGTCCTGCGCCTCGCCCCAATGAGCGACGAAGAAGTCATGGCATCCGGCGGCGTGCAGCACCGGAACCACCTGCCTGGCACCCAAGCCATAGCCGTTCGCCTTTACCGCCGCTCCGGCGCGGGCACTTCCCGAGAGGCGATCGAGCGCCAGCCAGTTGGAGCGAAGAGCATCGCGATCGAAAGCGAGACGCAGGGCGGAAGCGGGAAACTCAGGAAACATCTTCACCATAATCGCGCGGGAGGCCGCCCCGCAGCCCCCATAGCGAGACGACGAGGGCAACCGCGACAACGCCCCAGGTGTACCAAAGGCCCTGGTAGGGATTGCCGCTGCTCGCGACCATGTAGCTGGAAATCAGCGGAAGGAAACCGCCAAAGTAGCCGGTGCCGATGTGATAGGGGATCGACATCGAGCTATAGCGGATGCGCGGGGGGAACATCTCGGAAAGAAGCGCCGCCACTGGGCCGTATGTCGCGCCGGACAGCGCCATCAGAAGCAGCAGCGTCACTCCGATGGCGAAAGCGTCTCGGATAGCAGGCCGTACTTTGGTGAAATTGTAGCCGGCTTCGCCAAGCCATTGCTGCAGCTGCATGCTCCGGGCCTTGCGATCGTCCCATGGATGTGTTTCGAGCGGCAAGGCACGTCCACCCACCTGAAGAACCAGTACGGGCGCTTTCGAAAGACGATAGGAAACGCCCGCCCCCGCAAGATCGCTCAGGAGCTTGCCGCAGCGGGTCGCCTGCTCAGAATCGAGGGGGTTGTAGTCGCAGTCCGGCCCTACCACGAAGATAGGCGCCCGCTCGGCAGCGCGCGAAAGGTGCGGGTTCGCATGGTCTCCGATAATCCAGAAGGCCGGGAACAGCAGGGCGAGCGTAAGGGCATAGCCCCAGACGATCGGCTTCTTGCGTCCGATCCGGTCGGAAAGGCTGCCGAAGATCACGAAGAACACCATGCCGAGCGCCGCAGCGCTTCCGACGATGATCTCCGCCGCGGTGTCCTCCATGCGCATCGCGCCCTTGAGGAAGCTCAGCGCAGAGAACATCGCCGTATACCAGATCACCGTCAGCCCTGCGGCAATGCCGAACAGCGCGATGAAGATGCGCTTGCGGTTCCCGGGGTAAGTGAAACTTTCGACGAAGGGATTACCCGCGATCTCACCCTCTTCGCGCATGGCCCTGAACACCGGGCTTTCGGAAAGCTTGAGGCGCATCCACAGGGAGACCGCCAGCAGCACGATGCTGAGAATGAACGGAACGCGCCAGCCCCATGCCTCCCACACGGCGGCGCTCATCGCCGCCTTGCAGCCCAGGACGACAACCAGGCTAAGTACGAACCCGCCGACGACACTGGCCTGGATGAAGCCGGTATGGAAACCGCGCCGACCAGGCGGCGAGTGTTCGGAAACGTAGATAGCCGCTCCGCCGTATTCACCGCCAAGAGCCAACCCCTGAAGCACCCGAAGCAGCAGCACCAGCGCCGGCGCGGCGTATCCGATGGCCTCGGCCGAAGGCGTCAGCCCCACGCCCGCGGTCGCCATGCCCATCAGCGTCACCGTGACGAGGAAGGTGTACTTGCGGCCGAGCCGGTCACCCAGGTAGCCGAAGAGCACCGCGCCCAGCGGGCGAAAGCCGAAGCCCACTGCGAAGCCCGCCCAGACCAGCAGCGTCTCCAGCGTGGCATTACCAGAGGGGAAGAAGGTCTTGCCGATGATTCCCGCAAGCGTTCCGTAGATGAAGAAATCGTACCACTCGAACACCGTGCCCATCGAGGACGCGGCGATCACCAGTCTGATGTCCGACGCGCTCGGCTCTGCCGAATGTTCCGCAGCAATTCCTGCCATGCCAGTCCCCCCTACGGCCCCGGCTTCGAGGTCCTCCGGAGAGATCTAGCGCGGGGTTCTTGCCATGGAAAGCGCCTGCGCAGCCGCACGCCACGGAAGCAGGACGGCGCCATGGCGAGCGGGGTAATCGCGTGCTCTGGCGATCGTGTCGAAGGCCGGCCAATCGGGAGTTTCGCCTTCTCCGGCAAGCCAGCGGGCGACAGCTTCGCCCGCATCGTGCAACGCCTGCGAGCTGCGTCCGATGGCGGCGTCGGCAAAAATCGCGGCCGCAGCCTGTCCGATCGCGCAAGCCTGGCTGCGAACACCGATGCGTTCCACAATCCCGTTCTCGTCCAACGCCAGTCCAAGCGCAATCGTCGAACCGCAGCTTTGCGAGCGTGCTTCGCCTTTGAGTGGAAGACTTTCGTCCCAGGGATAGGCCGCAAGCCGGATCGTCAGGCCAAGCACGTCCGGCGTGTAGAGAACCTCTGCGGACATCAGCTCGCTTCCGCCGCTTCGGCTGCCCGTGCTTCGCGCCGCCGTTCGGAGATCATCTTCACGAGCGCCTCGCTACTGGCATTGACGAAGGGATAAGTCCGCGCCTCCTTCATCCACTCCGGACGGCCGCCCGGCCCCCAGACGGTGTCGTAGCCGAGCACCAGGACCGAGAAGCCCAGGATCACGATGATGACCCCCTTCACGCCGCCGAAGCCGAATCCCAGCACCCGGTCGATCGGTCCGAGAACCGAAGCACGGCTTTGTTTTCCTGCCCACTTGGCGACGAGCTTCACGACGATGAACGGCACCAGCAGCAGGATCGCGAAAGCGATCACCGGCGTCGCCGTACCCGAGCCGCTATAGGGCTCCAGCCAGGCGGACAGCGGCGTGTGCAGTGTACGGATTGCGAACACCGCCAAGATCCACGCGCCCAGCGCGAGGATCTCCTGCACGAAACCTCTCAGAAATCCGATGGCGGCGCCTACGCCGACGAACACCAGGACAGCAATATCGAAACCGGTCATAAGGCCTCGAACTAGGCATCCGTCAGGATACGGTCAACGAGATTGGGCAACATGGTCAGACCGGTGAACTGGATGCCCTTTGCCGGGCCCTCACCATTGGCTCCGCCCGCCGGTCCGATCGCACGCCCGAAACCGAGCTTCGCCGATTCCCGCTGACGGATCGATGAATGCGAAACCGGGCGAATTTCACCCGCCAGCGAGACTTCGCCGAACCAGACCGCGTTCTTGGGGAGCGGCTTGTCGCCCAGCGCCGAAATCAAGGCCGCCGCCACGGCCAGATCGGCGGCGGGGTCGGCCAGACGATAGCCTCCAGCCACGTTCAGATAGACTTCGGCGCTGGAGAAATTGAGGCCGCAGCGCGCCTCCAGCACTGCCAGCAGCATGGCCATGCGGCCGGAATCCCACCCGACCACGGCGCGGCGCGGCGTCGCTCCACTCTGGAGGCGGACGATCAGCGCCTGGATCTCCACCAGCACCGGACGCGTGCCCTCCATGGCCGCGAAGACGGCGCTTCCCGCCATTTCCTCGTCACGGCCCGACAAAAACAGCATCGAGGGATTGCCGACTTCCGCCAGTCCCGCACCCTCCATTGCAAAGACGCCGATCTCGTCGACGGGTCCGAAACGGTTCTTCAGGCTGCGCAGGATGCGATATTGATGGCTGCGCTCGCCTTCGAAGGCCATGACGACGTCCACCATGTGCTCCAACACGCGCGGCCCGGCGATCGTGCCGTCCTTGGTGACGTGGCCGACCAGGACCAGGGTGACGTCGTTCTCCTTGGCGTAGCGGATCAATTCGAAGGCGCAGCCGCGCACCTGGCTGACGGTGCCCGGCGCCCCCTCGATCGTGTCGGAATGCATGGTCTGGATCGAATCGATCACCAGCAGCGTCGGCGCTTCCATCATGCCCAGCGTCGTCAGAATATCCCGCACGGATGTGGCCGAAGCGAGCTGGATCGGCGCCTTGGAAAGTCCGAGACGTTCCGCGCGCAAACGCACCTGCCCCGCCGCTTCTTCACCGCTGACATAGACGACGCTGCCGCCAGCCATGGCGATATGGGCCGAAGCCTGAAGCAGCAGGGTCGATTTGCCGATGCCGGGATCGCCGCCCATCAGGATCGCCGAACCGGGCACGAGTCCGCCGCCCAGCGCGCGGTCGAATTCCGCAAAGCCGCTGGCGCGGCGCTTGGGGAGAGGCCCCGGCGCGTCGAGAGGCGTGAAAAGGATCGGCCGCCCGCCCGAAGACAGATCGTGCTTGGAGGAAAACACCGTCTGCGGCGCCTCTTCCGCCAAAGTGTTCCACTCCCCGCAATCGGGGCATTGACCTTGCCAGCGGGTGGAGACGCCTCCGCAGGCCTGACAGACATATCGACGCTTGGGCTTTGCCATGCGGCCTCGAATATCTGGAACGGAATGAGAACGCAATTGCCTTTCCTCAAGGATCCCGCCAACATGGAGCCATGCGGCAAAAAGAACTGCGGATTGCGCTGGTCTGCTACGGCGGCATCAGCCTGGCCGTCTACATGCATGGGGTCACCAAGGAGCTTTGGAAAGCGCTTCAGGCCAGCCAGGCATTCTGGTGCGGAGAAGATGCGCCGCAAGGCGCCGCCGGCGTTTACCGCAAGCTGCTGGAAAGGCTCGAATCAGGTAGCAACCTGAGGCTGCGCATCCTCACCGATATCGTCGCGGGCGCCAGCGCCGGCGGGATCAATAGCGTGTTCCTCTCGCAGGCGATCCATTCCGGTCATTCGCTGGAACCGCTGACCGAACTCTGGCTGGAAAACGCCGATGTGGATGTGCTCCTCGATCCCGAAGCGCGGGCGCGCAGCCAGGTCACGAAATTCTGGGCGAGGCCCATCGTCTCCTACCTGCTGCATCGCCCCGGCAACGCCGTGACCACCAGCGTCGCACCGGAGACGCGAGAGGAAGTGCGGCAGAAGCTGTCCCGCCTGATCCGTTCGCGCTGGTTCGAGCCGCCCTTCAGCGGCATGGGCCTTTCGCGGCTGCTGGCCGGTGCCTTCACCGCCATGGCCGAGAGCAAGGCCGGGCCGCCGCTACTCCCCCAAGGCCATCCCATCAACCTGTTCGTCACCGCCACCGACTTCAAGGGCCATCTCGAAACCCTGCGCCTGCACTCGCCGGAACTGGTGCTGGAAAGCGAGCATCGTCTCAGCATCGGCTTCGAGGGGCGTGCCGGCTCCCCTGCCCTCGCGGCGATGCCCGAACTGCTGTTCGCAGCGCGATCGACCGCGAGCTTTCCCGGCGCCTTTCCCCCGCTCCAGATCGAAGAGATCGATGCGCTGATCGGCGAACTTGGCTTGGCCTGGCCAGGGCGGGAAGCGTTCTTCCGCCGCGTCATGCCGGAACATAGCCAGCGCGGCGATCTCGACAATGTTGCACTGATCGACGGCTCCGTCCTCAACAACGCGCCTTTCGCCGATGCCATGAGCGTGCTGCGGGACCGCCCAGCAACCCGCGAAGTGGACCGCCGGTTCGTCTACATCGACCCCACGCCCGATCGCATCGGCGCATCGGTGCGGCAGGAGCGCAGAGCTCCCGGCTTCTTCTCGACGATCTTCGGTTCACTATCCTCGATCCCGCGCGAGCAGCCGATCCGCGACAATCTCGAAGCACTGGAGCGCGATTCGCAGGAGATGGCGACCTTGCGCGCCATCGTACAGGCCGTCCGCCCCGAGATCGAGGACACCGTCGACCGCCTCTTCGGCAACACCTTCTTCCTTGACCGGCCAACGCCCAAGCGGCTTGCGGCTTGGCGCAACAAGGCGCAGCAGGCGGCCCTGGAACAGGCCGGTTTCGCCTATCACGGCTATGTGCAGGTTAAGTTCTCCGGGATCGTCGCCAAGCTGGCTCGGCTTATCCTGGATGCTTCACCGCAGCTCGGGCTCTCTTCCAGCGAGCCGGTCGCGCTGCGGTTGCACGATCATTTCGCCAGCATCGGACTCGACCGCATCCACGGTCTGAAAGGCGACGGATCACCGGGCATGATCGACTTTTTTCGCCGTCATGACCTTGCGTTCCGCATCCGGCGCCTCAGGTTGCTGGCACGGCGCGTCACGCAGGAATGGCAGCAGGAAGCGAGCGTGACGGAAACAGAGCGGGACAAGGCCCGCGAAACGATCTACGCAGCGCTGGCGCTCTATCTCGACTGCGAGCCGGTGTCGGCCATGGGCGAGGAATTCGCGGATTTGGCGGCGAGCATCTTCACCGATCCCGCTGCAGCGATCGACCACATCGAGAAAGTTCGCAGCCTTGCCGAGATCGACGGGCAAGTGGACGTCATGCTGACCGAAGCGCTCGCGGAAATGCCGCAGGTCCTGCGGCGGCGGGTGCTGCTCGCCTATCTCGGCTTCCCGTTCTACGATACCGTCACTCTGCCGCTGCTGCGCGGCGAAGGGCTGACCGAGTTCGACCCGATCCGCGTCGATCGCATCTCGCCGGAAGACTGCCACATGATCCGCAAGGGGCCGGTGCTGCGCGGAACGGAGTTCTTCAACTTCGGCGCTTTCTTCAGCCGCGCCTATCGCGAGAACGACTATCTGTGGGGGCGGCTCCACGGCGCGGAGCGGATGATCGACCTGATCGCCTCGACAGCAGAAGGGGAGCACGCGCTGTTGGAAGGCGAACTCTGGACCTTCAAACGCGAGGCGTTCCTGGCCGTGCTGGACGAGGAGCAGGAGCGACTGACTGCCGATCCGTCACTCGTCCGCAATGTGCGTGATGAAGTGCTGCGAGGCGGCTGAGAAGGAGACTACGTCGTCCCGGACTTTATCCGGGACGACGTAGTAACTCATCTTATTCCGTCAGATCGCTCCAGGCTTCCTTGATCCGGTCGAAGAAGCCCTTCGACTGCGGGCATTCGTCGCCGGTTTCAGTGGCCTGAAGCTCGCGGATAAGCTCCTTCTGGCGCGCCGAAAGCTTGGTTGGCGTTTCCACGCTGATCTCGATGACGAGATCACCGCGGCCCCGGCCCTGAAGCACCGGCATGCCTGCGCCGCGCTTGCGCAGCTGCTTGCCGGACTGGATCCCGGCCGGAATGTCGATCGAGAGATTCTCGCCGTCCATGCCCGGAATTTCGATGGAGCCGCCGAGCGCTGCGGTGGTGAAAGTGATCGGAACGCGCGTGATCAGCGTCGTGCCGTCCCGTTCGAACACCTTGTGCCGCTTGACGTGCAGGAAGATGTAGAGGTCTCCCGGAGGCGCACCGAACGGTCCGGCCTCGCCCTTGCCGGAAAGGCGGATACGGGTGCCCGAATCCACGCCCGGCGGGATTTCCACCTGCAAGGCCTGCGGCTTGTCGACCCGGCCCTCGCCGCCGCACGAACGGCACGGCTTTTCGATCACTTCGCCGCGACCATGGCAGGTCGGGCAGGTGCGCTCGACCACGAAGAAGCCCTGCTGCGCGCGAACCTTGCCGTGGCCGCCGCACATGTTGCAGCCGCGCTTGCCCGTCCCCGGTTCAGCGCCGGAACCGTTGCACGGCTCGCAGCTTTGCGAGACTTCGATGGTGATTTCGGTCTGCTTGCCGTGGAAGGCCTCGTCCAGGCTCACTTCCATATCGTAGCGCAAGTCGGCGCCGCGACGGGCCTGCTGGCGACCGCCGCCACCGAAAGCACTGCCAAATATGGATTCGAAGATGTCTCCGATGTCGCCGAATTCGGCGCCGCCCGGATGGCCACCACCACCCATGCCCTGCTGGAACGCGGCATGGCCGTAGCGATCGTAAGCCGCCCGCTTTTGGGGATCCTTGAGGCAGTCGTAAGCCTCGCTGATCTGCTTGAAGCGCGCTTCGGAATCTCCACAGCCGGGATTCTTGTCCGGATGGTAGCGCATCGCGAGGCGACGGTAGGACGACTTGATCGTCTTGTCGTCGGCGCCGCGCTCTACTTCAAGCAGTTCGTAATAGTCGATTTCGGTAGCTGACACGTCTCGTTATTCCCCGCGTGCGACCTGGCCGCCATCCTCACATGGAGCAAAGATGGCGGCCACGCTTGTCATGAGGACCGATCAGCCCTTGTTGTTTTCGTCGACTTCCGAGAACTCGGCATCGACGACATCATCGTCACCGCCGGCCGGAGCGGCTTCCGGCGAAGCGCCCGCAGCCTGTTCCTTCTCGTAGATGGACTGGCCCATCTTCATCGCGACTTCGGTCAGCGCCTGCGACTTGGCGGTGATCTCGGCGGGTTCGCCGCCTTCGATTGCCGTCTTCGTCGCGGCGATGGCCGCTTCGACTTCGGCCTTCAGGCCGGCGTCGATCTTGTCGCCATGTTCGGCGATCTGCTGCTCGGTCGCGTGGACGAGGCTGTCGGCGTTGTTCTTGGCCTCTGCGGCCTCACGACGCTTCTTGTCCTCTTCGGCGAACTTCTCCGCGTCCTTGACCATCTGGTCGATGTCGTTGTCCGACAGACCGCCAGACGCCTGGATGCGGATCTGCTGTTCCTTGCCGGTGCCCTTGTCCTTGGCGGAAACGTTGACGATGCCGTTGGCGTCGATGTCGAAGGTGACTTCGATCTGCGGCACGCCGCGACGCGCGGCCGGGATGCCCACGAGGTCGAACTGGCCGAGCATCTTGTTGTCCTGCGCCATCTCGCGCTCGCCCTGGAACACGCGGATGGTCACCGCCTGCTGGTTGTCCTCGGCAGTCGAGTAGACCTGGCTCTTCTTGGTCGGGATCGTCGTGTTGCGGTCGATCATCTTGGTCATGATGCCGCCCAGCGTCTCGATACCCAGCGACAGCGGGGTGACGTCCAGCAGCAGCACGTCCTTGACGTCGCCCTGAAGCACGCCAGCCTGGATCGCGGCGCCCATGGCCACGACTTCGTCAGGGTTCACGCCGGTATGCGGTTCCTTGCCGAAGAAGTCCTTCACGACTTCGCGCACCTTGGGCATGCGGGTCATGCCGCCCACGAGAACGACGTCGTCGATGTCCTTTGCCGAAACGCCGGCATCGGCCAGCGCCTTGCGGCAGGGCTCGAGCGTGCGCTGGATCAGGTCCGCGACCATCTTTTCAAGGTCGGCGCGGGTGACGGTCTCGACGAGGTGCAGCGGGGTGGTGGCGCCGCCTTCCATGCGCGCGGTGATGAAGGGCAGGTTGACCTCGGTCGTCGCGGTGGACGAGAGTTCGATCTTCGCCTTCTCGGCCGCTTCCTTCAGGCGCTGCAGAGCGAGCTTGTCGCTGCGCAGGTCCATGCCTTCCTTGGCCTTGAACTTGTCGGCCAACCATTCGACCAGCTTGGTGTCGAAGTCTTCACCGCCCAGGAACGTGTCGCCGTTGGTGGACTTCACTTCGAACACGCCGTCGCCGATCTCGAGGATCGAAACGTCGAACGTGCCGCCGCCAAGGTCGTAGACCGCGATGGTCTTGCCGTCCTGCTTGTCGAGGCCATAGGCCAGCGCGGCCGCGGTCGGCTCGTTGATGATGCGCAATACTTCAAGACCGGCGATCTGGCCGGCATCCTTGGTCGCCTGGCGCTGAGCGTCGTTGAAGTAGGCGGGCACGGTGATGACGGCCTGCGTCACAGTCTCGCCGAGGTACGATTCGGCGGTTTCCTTCATCTTCTGCAGCGTGAAGGCAGAGATCTGCGACGGGCTGTAGTCTTCGCCGCCGGCCTGGACCCAGGCATCGCCGTTCTTGCCCTTGACGATGTGGTACGGAACCAGCTCGGTGTCCTTCTTGGTCACCGGGTCGTCGAAGCGGCGGCCGATCAGGCGCTTCACCGCGAAAATCGTGTTATCGCCGTTGGTCACGGCCTGGCGCTTCGCAGGCTGCCCGATCAGACGCTCACCATCCTTGGTGAAGGCGACGATCGAGGGCGTGGTGCGCGCGCCTTCGGAATTTTCGATAACCTTGGGCTTGCCGCCGTCCATGACGGCGACGCAGCTGTTGGTGGTGCCAAGGTCGATACCAATTACTTTTGCCATTATCCCCATTCCTCACGTCAGTGGATGACACCATGCGGATCGCCTCCCTCCACAAGGCAAGGCGGCTTGCACGGCTCGATGACGTTCAAAGTCGTCGGAGCGGCATATAGGTGCGGTTTCGCTTGGAACAAGTCATTCGCAATGGCATTACGCGGGGGAAATTTTCAGCGCCCCTGAACTCCTTGTGGTCAGGGTTCGTCCAGGAGGATCTGCCTGCCGTGAAGTTCGCCTTGAAGTCTGCGCGTCCGTTCGTTTCCGCCCGCACCATCTCCCTTGTCGGAGCCTCGACCCTGGTTCTGGCGGTCGGCGCCTGCCAGCAGGCAGACAAGGCCTCTGCGCCGCAGGAAAGCGCAGCGGCGGATAACGGCCCGAGCGCGAAGCCCGGCATCAGCGCCAGCGACGGCCACTTCGTGCTTCCCGTGGTCGCGGGGCGGCCCGGCGCGGTCTACTTCACGGTCCGCAACGATGGTGCCGCGCCCGTGAAGCTCGTGGGCGTTCACATCGAGGGTGCCGAAAGCGCGCAGATGCACAGGACCGACGGCGGCAGCATGGCCGCCGTGGAGTCGCTCGACATCGCTCCCGGCGCTCAAGTCGAATTTCGCCAGGGAGGCCTCCACGTCATGGCGTTCGGCATCGAAGACAGCGTGAAGGCCAGCGGCATGGCCGAGCTTACCCTCACGTTCTCTGACGGTGACAAGCTCTCGATGCCTCTGCGCGTGGAGACCATGGGCGGCGACGCCGGTGGCGATCATGGCGCGATGCCGGGCATGGGAAGCTGAGCGTCATCCCGAGCAGCGATGATTTGGAGAGCGGGGAACCCTGCCTGTCGAGGTCCGAAAGGCCACTGACGGGGGGCGAGATCGCGCTCGCTCGTTCCATTTTCGGAGACGCGCTGGACTGCACATTCGTTCGTGTCAGGCGGCGCAAGTGGTTTCCCTTGCAGCCTACGAACGTGGTCATGGCGCCTTGCGGGCATCTCCACTTCCATCACGCATCGCCGCTCTACCGGGATGACTTCTCGCAGGCCTCGGCAGGGCTCCAGGGGCTGTTCGTCCACGAGATGACCCATGTCTGGCAGACCCAGCGCAAGGGGCGCTGGTATCTCCCCCTGATGCGCCACCCCTTTTGCCGCTACGATTATGCGCTGCGGCCGGGCTGGACTCTCGATCGCTACGGGATCGAGCAACAGGCGGAGATCGTGCGCCACATCTTCCTGTTGGGCCGTGGGTGGCGTGTGCCCGGCGCGCCGCCGCTCGACAGCTATCGCGGCATCTTGCCGTTCACCGGGCTATCCGTCTGAAAAACGAAAGGGCGCGGAAAATCCGCGCCCTCTTTCATGTCCTTGGCGCAAGCGCGATCAGCAATCGCGATCCCAGTAGCGGTCGCCGCGCCGGTCATAGCGGTAGCAGCCGTTATGCTTCTTCTGGGTCGAGCCGACCGCAGCACCGGCAGCAGCGCCGACGGCGGCACCAGCCCCGACATCACCTGCCAACGCGCCCACGCCCGCGCCCAGCGCGCCGCCAGCCAGAGCGCCTTCGCCGCCGTAATTGCTCGCGCAGCCCGTGATGCCCAGAGCACCTGCGGCCAGGAGAGGAAGAATAAGCATTCGCATGGTTTGTCTCCGCTGATTTTCAGGTTTCTGCCTGATCAACGGGTGCAGGGCGAAGCGGTTCCATACCCCCTCTCAAGCCATCGACGCCACACCCCTGTCCGTCGCGCAAGACCTTGACGATCCTGGAAACTCGGCAGGAGTGCGGCCTCGAAGCGGCGGTCAGTCCGGCTTCTTGGCGACGGCAACCATGGCCGGGCGCAGCAGGCGATCCTTGATCATGTACCCGGCCTGAAGTTCCTGAACGATCGTCCCGGGCTCGGCATCGGCCGAGGGAACCTCGATCATGGCCTGGTGCTGGTTGGGATCGAGCGGCAGGCCCATTGCGGCCACACGGGTGATGCCGTGGTTGGTGAAGACCTTCTCGATCTCGCGGCCGGTCGCCTCGATACCGGCGACGATGCCCTTCAGCTTTTCGTCCTCCCGCAAGTCGGCGGGAATTGCCGAGAGCGCGCGGCTGAGGTTGTCCGACACGGAAAGAATATCGCGGGCGAAGCCGGTCGCGGCATAGGCACGCGTATCGGCGACGTCCTTTTCCAGGCGGCGACGCACGTTCTGTGTTTCCGCGCGCGCGTAGAGCACGTCCTGCTTGGCGACTTCCAGTTCCTCACGGAGCTTGGCGAGTTCGCCGCTGTCCTTGTCCCCATTGATGCTGCTGCTGTCGATCATGTCTTCGGGCACGCCCTTCAGTTCTTCTGCAACGGCGGGATCTACAGTCCCACCCTCTGGCGGCTGGGTCTTGTCGTCAGTCATTATCGTAAGGTTCCAACTATCCGATGAGCTTGCCCAGGCTCTGGGCAGTGAAATCCACCATGGGGACGACGCGCGCATAATTCAACCGCGTCGGCCCGATTACCCCCACCACGCCGACGACCCTGCCCTCGCGATCCCGGTAGGGCGAAGCGATGACCGAGGAGCCCGACAGCGCGAACAGGCGGTTCTCCGATCCGATGAAGATACGCGTGGAATCGGCCTCGCGCGCGATGTCGAGCAGGTCGGCCACGGATTGCTTGTTCTCCAGATCGTCCAGCAGAGACCGCACGCGTTCCAGGTCCGAAAGAGCCGTCTCATCCAGCAGATTCGCCTGCCCCCGCACGATCAGCACTGGGCGAGCCATGGCATCCTCGCTCCACACGGCGAGACCGCGCTCGACCAGATCGCGGCTTGCGGTGTCGAGTGCCGACTTGCCGTCGGCAATATCCGCCCGCATCGCCCGCGCCGCTTCGCCGAGCGTTCGCCCGGCCAGATGCGCGGTGATGTAGTTCGAGGCTTCCTCGAGGGCGCCGGGCGGCAAGGCAGCGGGAAACTCGACGATGCGGTTCTCCACCGCGCCGTCCTCGTCCACCACTACGGCCAGCGCTCTGCCCGGCCCCAATGGTACGAGTTGAAGGTGCATCAGCCGTGGCTCCCGGCGCGGCACCATCACGACGCCGGCGCCTGAAGTCAGGTTCGAAAGCAAAGCGCTGGTCGCCTCCAGCGCTGCCTCGATCGGGCCCGGCGAGGCAATCCGGCTCTCGATCGCGAGGCGCTCCTCCACGGTAGGCTCGGCAACCTGCATGATGCCGTCCACGAACAGGCGCAGGCCCGCTTCGGTCGGCAGCCGCCCCGCGCTCGTATGCGGCGCGGCAAGGAGGCCGATCGATTCGAGGTCCGCCAGCACCGACCGGATCGAGGCCGACGACAGCCTCACACCCCCGGGCCCGGCCAGAGCCTTGGAGCCGACCGGGGTCCCGGTCGCCAGATAACCCTCCACCACGAGGCGGAAGATCTCGCGTGCGCGCTCGGAAAGCTCGGTGATCGGCGGTGTCGGCATTTGTCTCCAATTTAGGGCCTGGCGCGGGCGTCTCAAGCCAAATGCGCGGGAGCCATTCGATCGCGCGCATTTTTCCGCGCCGGAGGTGTTTCCACCCGCCGCAAAAATGCTCTAGGGGCGCGCGGGACATCGACGATCAGAACTTGAGCAAAGGACCTCACATGCGACCTTCCGGCCGTACCCCCGACGAGATGCGTGCTATCGACATCCAGACCGGTTTCACCAAGCACGCCGAAGGTTCGGTGCTGATCTCCTTCGGTGACACCCGCGTCCTCGTCACGGCCTCGGTCGAGGAGAAGGTTCCGCCGTTCCTGCGCGGCAAGGGCGAAGGCTGGGTTACGGCCGAATACTCGATGCTGCCCCGCGCCACCCACACGCGCGGCAGCCGCGAAGCGGCCAAGGGCAAGCAGTCCGGCCGCACGCAGGAAATCCAGCGCCTGATCGGCCGCTCGCTTCGCGCGGTGGTCGACATGAAGAAGCTGGGCGAGCGCCAGATCGTGCTCGACTGCGACGTGCTCCAGGCCGATGGCGGCACCCGTACCGCGTCGATCTCGGGCGCCTGGGTGGCCCTGCGCCTCGCCGTCGACAAGCTGATGGCCGAAGGCAAGATCAAGGAAGATCCGATCACCGGCCGCGTTGCCGCGATCTCCTGCGGCATCTGCCAGGGCACGCCGGTGCTCGATCTCGACTATATCGAGGACAGCGCGGCCGATGCCGACGCCAACTTCGTGCTGATCGAAGGCGGCAAGATCGCGGAAGCGCAAGCCACAGCGGAAGGCGCGACCTACGACGAGGAAGGCCTGCTGCGCCTGCTGCGCCTTGCCCGCATCGGTTGCGACAGCATCTTCGCCGCCCAGGCCAAGGCCGTCGGCCGGTGAGCAATCGCCGCCTGAATGGAGAGCGCCTCGTCATTGCCACGCACAATGCGGGCAAGCTGCGCGAGATCGGCGCCCTGCTCGCGCCGTTCGGCATCGAATGCGTCTCCGCCGGCGAACTCGGCCTGCTGGAGCCTGAGGAGACCGGCACGACCTTCGTCGAGAACGCTCTCCTCAAGGCTCGTGCCGCCGCCCAGGCTGCACAGCTTCCCGCGCTGGCGGACGACAGCGGCATTTCGGTGACGGCGCTGGGCGGACGGCCTGGCGTCTACACCGCCGACTGGGCAGAGCGGCAGTGGTTCGAAGGTGAGTCCGGTCGCGACTGGTTCATGGCCATGGGCAAAGTCGAAGGCTTGCTTTGCGAGCAAGGGCCGGGCGTGGACCGCTCCTGCTGGTTCTCCTGCGTCCTGGCGATCGCCTGGCCGGATGGCGAGGAAGTGGTCTACGAAGGCCGCTCCAACGGCGCCTTCACCTGGCCGCCGCGTGGCAAGCTGGGCTTCGGCTACGATCCGTGCTTCGTGCCAGACGGACTAGACCAGACCTTTGCCGAAATCGCGCCCGAAAAGAAGCACGAGATCAGCCACCGGGCCGATGCTTTCGCCAAGCTGGTCGCGGAGCAGTTCCCGGGCTAATCTGACACGATGGCGCGCGCGCTCTATATCCATTGGCCGTTCTGCCTCGCAAAGTGCCCCTATTGCGACTTCAACAGCCATGTCCGCGAGCGCGTGGAGCATGACCGCTGGCAGGCCGGCCTGCTGGCGGACATGCGCCACGAGCACGAAGTCGCGGGCGGGGAAAAGCTCGATTCGATCTTCTTCGGCGGCGGCACGCCTTCGCTGATGCCCCCTGCCCTCGTCGCGCGCCTGCTGGACGAGGCGGAGAAGCTCTGGGGCTTTTCAGACGGGATCGAGATCACGCTGGAGGGCAATCCCTCGTCCATCGAGGCAGGCAATTACGAGGCGCTGGCATCGGCAGGCGTCAACCGCGCCTCGCTGGGCCTGCAAGCGCTCGACAACCAGACCCTGCGCTTTCTCGGCCGGCTGCACGACGCGCAAGAGGGGCTGAAGGCGCTTGAAGTCGCACAGGAACGCTTCTCCCGCGTCAGTTTCGACCTGATCTACGCGCGTCCGGGTCAGACGCTGGACCAGTGGCGGGCGGAACTCGCTCATGCCCTGTCTTACGGCACCGGACACCTCTCCCTCTACCAGCTCACTATCGAGCCGGGCACGAAGTTCGCGACCATGGTGCGCCAGCACGAATTCGAGCCGCTGGACGAAGACGCCTGTGCCGACATGTTCGCTCTTACGCGCGAGATGACGGCCGGCGCGGGCCTCCCGGCCTACGAGATCAGCAACCACGCCCGCCCCGGCGAGGAAAGCCGCCATAACCTCACCTACTGGCGCTACCAGGACTACTGCGGCATCGGGCCCGGCGCGCACGGACGGCGCAGCGGCGTTGCCACCACCCGCCACCGCAAGCCCGAAAACTGGCTCGAAGCCATCGACCTCCACGCGCAGGGCATCAACGAACACCGCGACCTCGGCCGCCGCGAACAGGCGAGCGAGGCCATGCTCATGGGCCTGCGCCTGCGCGAAGGCGTGGACCTCGATGTCATGGCCGCGCGCTTCGGCTTGGCCATCGCGGAGCTTTGCGATCCGGTAAAGGCGTCCTTCTACGAAAAGCAGGGCTTGGTCCGGCAGGAAGGATCGCGGCTGCAGGTCACCGAACAGGGCATGCCGCTGCTCGACGGCCTGCTGGGCGAGATCGTCCCCGTCGATCTGGTGGAGCCCTGAGGTCCGTGACCAAGGCGGACCTGCTCGAAGCCTGGGGCAACCACCTCAAGAACGGCAGGCGGCGCAGCCCGCATACGGTACGTGCCTACGTCGCCACGGCCGCGCGCCTGATCGACAGCGCCAGGCCCAGCGACTGGGCTGCTCTCGTCGGTCTTGAAGCGGGCGACTTGCGGATTTACCTGGCCGAGCGGCGGGAAAGCGGGATCGGCAATACGTCCGCCGCGCGCGAGCTTTCCGCGCTCAAGAGCTTCCTGGCCTTCGCCCGCGAGCAGGCCGGCGTGGCTCATGCCACCGCCCCGCGCCTGCGCGGTCCGCGCGTGAAGAAGGGCCTGCCGAGACCGGTCACGCCCGACGAAGCCGTCAACCTTGCCGCAATGGTCGAGGAAGATGCTCGCGAGCCCTGGATCGGGGCGCGGGACCGTGCCGTACTGCTCCTACTCTACGGTGCAGGCCTGCGCATTGCCGAAGCGCTTGGCGTCACTGGCTCAGCTCTGCCGCTGGGCGAGACGCTGATGGTCAACGGCAAGGGCGGCAAGCAGCGCATGGTCCCGCTCCTGCCGATCGTGCGCGCCGGCGTCGTGGATTATATTGCCAAATGTCCGTGGCCGATGGCAGCGGATGCGCCGATCTTTCGAGGCGCCAAGGGCGGGCCGCTGTCGCAGGGCATGGTGCAGAAAGCCGTCGCCCGCGCCCGCACCGTGCTGGGGCTGCCCGCCAGCGCCACGCCCCATGCCTTGCGCCACAGCTTCGCCACCCATCTGCTTGGTGCCGGCGCGGACTTGCGCAGCCTTCAGGAACTGCTCGGCCACGCCAGCCTGGGTTCCACGCAGATCTACACCAAAGTAGATGCAGCGACCATGCTCGACGTCTACCGCAACGCCCATCCGCGCGAGCAAGGGTGAGGTCCGGCGGCTCCGGCTCTCATCACACCCTGCGCTAGTCACCCCCTGCGTTCACCGCGCTCCCCACTTCGTGATGGGCGAACCCGTCCGCGCAATTCATCCAGCGCGGTCCTTCGACGGCTTCCAGGTGGCAACACGCCAGACGTACCATACTGCCGCAGCCGCGGCGACTGCCACGGTCCCCCAGCCGATCCAGCTTTCCGCTTCTGCGAAACGCCGGCCAAGCCAGCGCCCTGCCATGATCAGCAACGTGTTCCAGATCGCCGCGCCGGCAGCCGTGTAGAGCAGAAAGATCCAATGCCGCATGTGCGCGAGCCCTGCTGGCACGGACACCATCGTTCTGAACATGGGCATGAATCTCAGAACGAAAACGACCCAGTGACCGTGCTTGCGCAAGTAGCTGCCCGCATGCTCCACCGCTTGCCAATCCAGGGTGAGCCAGCGGCCCCAGCGGTCGATGAAGGGCTTGAGGCGTTCGTATCCGAGCCGGTCGGCTGCGACGAACAGGAGATAGTTGCCCAGGGTCGATCCCACCGTGCCCGCAAGCAGCACCGGCAGGAACTCCATGCGGCCATGCGCCGTGGCGATACCCGCCACGCCCATGATCAGCTCCGAGGGGATCGGGGGCACGATGTTCTCCAACATCATCAGCAGGAGGATACCCCAGTATCCGCCGCTTTCGATCAGGGAGATGACCCATTTATCCATGGCGGAGCAGTCCAGGCCCGCCGAACCAAGAGGTTACATCGCAGCGTGACGTGCCTCGATCGCATCCCAGATCTTCGCGCCGGTATCGGTCCCGTTGAACCGGTCGATCGCGACGATGCCCGTCGGCGAAGTCACATTGATTTCGGTCAGCCATTTTCCGCCAATCACGTCGATGCCCACGAAAACAAGGCCGCGCGCCTTGAGTTCCGGGGCAAGCGCCGCGCAGATTTCCTCTTCCGCCGAAGTGAGCTCGGCGGCCTCGGCCGAACCGCCTACAGCCAGGTTGGAGCGGAATTCGCCCGCACCGGGCTTGCGGTTGATGGCGCCCGCGAACGCACCGTCGACCAGAACGATGCGCTTATCGCCCTCTGCCACGTCGGGAAGGAAGGGCTGGACCATGAACGGTTCGACCCAGGCGTTCTCGAACATCTCGATCAGGGCGCCGAGATTGCTGCCGTCGGCAGGCACGCGGAACACCGCCTTGCCGCCATTGCCGTGAAGCGGCTTGATGACGAGGTCGCCACCAAAACCGGCTTCCACGTTTCGCTGCTGGAACAGGCGCACGTCCTCGATGCGGCGGGCGATGAACGTCGGCGGCATGAAGCGCGCGTAATCGAGCACGAAGACCTTTTCCGGCGCATTGCGGACGGATACGGGATCGTTGACCACCAGGGTCTGCCCGGCAAGCCGCTCAAGCAGGTGCGTGGCGGTGATGTAACCGAGATCGAACGGCGGATCCTGCCGCATCAGCACGACATCGACGTCTGCCACAAGGTCGATCAGGCGGTACTCGCCTCGTGTGAAGTGCGCGCCTTCCACGCGCTGCACCGTCACCGGCGCACCCCAGCAGGTCAGCCGCCCGGCCGCACCCGAGGACGCGTCATAGGCAAGTGTGCGCACATCGTAATGGAACAGCTCATGCCCGCGCGCCTGCGCCGAGAGCATGAGCGCGAACGAGGAATCGCCCGCGATCTTGATCGATTCCAGCGGGTCCATCTGAATGGCAATGCGTAAGGTCATGAAAAAGTCTGGTCCTTGCGGATTTGTACCGAGCGGTATCTTTCGGAAAGGCGGCTTAATCGAGTTTCGCGGCCTGCGCGAATGATTTCGGGATAGCGCCGCAGCTTTAGGCGCCGGGCTGCCAGGCATTGACGATACGGCGAGGCCAGCAACCCGGCGCCAGCAAGAGGACGTCGATCCTCACGTCGTCCCCCGGCTTCCCGTAGCGGTGCGCTACGGCTTCGGCGGCGGCAGCCACGCGGCGGAGGCGATAGTGGTCGATCGCATGGTCGAGATCGGCCCGGCGGGCGCGCCACTTCACTTCGACGAAGCACAAGGTTCGCCCGCGCCGGGCCACGATGTCGATCTCGCCGCGCCCGGTCTTCACCCGGACCGCGCGAATGCTCCAACCGGTCAGACGCAGGTACCACGCGGCGAGGGCTTCGCCTTTGCGGCCCCTGCGTTCCGCCTCGGCGCGCTGCCCGCTCACGAACGGCGTCTCACTTGAGCTCCATCGCCCGGGCATAAAGCACCTTGCGGTCGAGCCCGGTAAGCTTGGCCACGCTGGCAGCGGCCTGGGAAGGCTTGGCAAGGGCAAGTTCGGCGCGCAGCAGGGCATCCACGTCGACTTCGCCGATCGACTCCTCCCCTGGCGGTGCGATCAGGAGGACGATCTCCCCCTTGGGCGGGTGTGCGGCGTAATGTGCGATGAGGTCTTCCGGCGTGCCGCTGCGGCATTCCTCGAACTTCTTGGTCAGTTCGCGCGCCACCGCGACTTCGCGTCCCGGCAGAACGGACGCAATCGCCGTCAGCGCATCCTCCAGGCGCGGCGCGGTCTCGTAGAAGATCAGCGTCGCCGGAACCTTGGACAGATCGGACAGCACCGTCTCGCGCGCCTTGGCCTTGTTCGGCAGGAAACCGGCGAACAGGAAGCGGTCGTTCGGCAACCCGGAAAGCGTCATCGCCATCACCGCCGCATTGGCTCCCGGCAGGCTGGTAACGGGAATGCCGCGTTCCCGCGCGATCTTCACGAGACGGTAGCCGGGATCGGAGATCAGCGGCGTTCCCGCATCGCTGACGAGCGCGACGGCCTCGCTTTCCATCAGCGCCAGCAACCGCTCGCGGTCGCCCTCGCCCGCATGGTCGTCGTAGCGGACCATCTTCCGCTTGATGCCGAGGTGATGCAGGAGTTTTCCGGTGATCCGCGTATCCTCGCAGGCCACCGCGCTTACCCCCTTGAGGACCTCCACGGCACGAAAGGTGATGTCCCCGAGGTTGCCAATCGGGGTGGCCACTATGTACAGGCCTGAAGAGAGAGTGTGTTCCATCGCGGGAACTCATGGCCCAAGGACTAGGGGAGCGGCAAGCAATGTTCTACAATCGCCTCAACCGGCGCAACCTGCTCGCGGCGGCAGCGATGGTGGCCCTGGCGGGCTGCGCCGTGGTTCCCAAGGCGCCCGCTCCCGCCCCCGCCCCTGCCCCGACGCAGCCGGAAGGCGATATCCCCACGGATACAGAGCGTCACCGCGTGGCGCTGCTGGTGCCGACCACCGGCCCCAACGCCGGCGTCGGCCAGTCCCTGGCCAATGCCGCCAACATGGCGCTGCTCGATACCGGCGCCAAGAACCTGCGCATCACCACCTATGATACGGGGACAAATCCCGGCGAGGCGGCGCGCCGGGCCATTGCCGACGGCAACAAGCTGATTCTCGGTCCCCTTCTCTCGGACGATATCGCCTCGGTGGCGGCCGTGGCAAAGCCTGCACATGTGCCGCTGATCTCGTTCTCCAACGACGAGAAGGCGGCCGGCAAAGACGTCTTCATCATCGGCAACCTGCCCGGCCAGTCGATCGCCCGTACCGTCAGCTATGCGCGCGGCAAGGGCGTGAGCACTTTCGCGGCGCTCGTGCCAAAGGGCGATTACGGCGAGCGCGTCAGCAGCTCGCTGCTCGCCTCCGTGCGCAGTGGCGGCGGCTCCGTCGTCGCCATGGAGACTTACGACCGCTCCGCCGCCTCGATCGCGGCGGCAGCGAACCGGATCAAGGCCAAGAGCGGCTACGGCGCCCTGCTCATCGCCGACAGCGGCAGCCTTTCGGCCAAGGCGGCAGTGTCCTATCGCGCGGCGGGCGGCGGCGCGGGCGTCCGCCTGCTCGGCACCGAACTCTGGGGCGGCGAGCGCGAACTGGCGACGAGCCCCGCGCTCAACGGCGCCTGGTTCTCCACCGTCTCCGACGTTCGTTTCGCGCAGTTCGCCAAGAGCTATCGCAGCCGCTTCGGCGCCGCACCGTTCCGCATTGCTACGCTGGGCTACGATTCCGTGCTCCTCACCCTACGCGTCGCGCGCGACTGGATGCCCGGAAAGGCCTTCCCTGCCGCTGAAATGCTCGATCCCGGCGGCTTCCTCGGCGTGGACGGCCCCTTCCGCTTCGGTCGCAACGGCCTGATCGAGCGCGCGCTCGAGGTCCGCGCGGTGGAAGGCGGCGCGGTCAAGGTCATCAGTGCCGCGCCCAGCGGCTTTGCCAAGTAGCCGTTCATTTCCGGACGAAGGATCAGAAAGTGAACATCTCTTTGCGGATAAGCCCAAACCCGTGCTTGATCACGGGTTTGCGCACCCTATAGTCCTGCCGATGTCCGATGACCTGTTCGACAAGCTCCCGTCCGCGGGCGGGGAATCCTACGATGGCTCCGCGATCGAAGTGCTGGAAGGGCTGGAGCCCGTCCGCCGCCGACCCGGCATGTACATCGGCGGCACCGACGAGCGTGCCCTCCACCACCTCGCGGCCGAAGTGCTCGACAACGCGATGGACGAGGCTGTCGCGGGCCATGCCAACCGCATCGAGGTGACCCTCGATGAAGGCAACCGGCTGACCATCACCGACAACGGCCGCGGCATTCCGGTGGATGAGCATCCCAAGTTCCCGGGCAAGTCGGCGCTGGAAGTGATCCTCTCGACGCTGCACTCGGGCGGCAAGTTCTCGGGCAAGGCCTATGCCACCTCGGGCGGCCTTCACGGCGTGGGTATCTCCGTGGTCAATGCGCTGTCGAGCCATACCCGGGTGGAGGTGGCTCGCAGCAAGGAGCTTTTCGCGCAGGAGTTCGCGCGGGGGGCGACCCTGGGGCCGCTCCAGAAGATTGGCGCTGCGCCCAACCGGCGCGGCACCGCCGTCAGCTTCACGCCCGATACCGAGATTTTCGGGGACCAGCAGTTCAAGCCTGCACGGCTGTTCAAGCTCGTCCGCTCGAAGGCCTATCTTTTCGCGGGCGTGGAAATCCGCTGGAGGTGCGCGCCGTCGCTGGCGGACGACACTATCCCCGCTGAAGCGACCTTCCAGTTCCCCGGCGGCTTGGCCGACCACCTCGCCGAGCAGATCGGCAGCCGCGAATGCGTGACCACGCAGTTCTTCTCCGGCACGCAGGACTTCCCGCGCGGGGACGACGGCTCGGAGCAGGGCCGCGTCGAATGGGCGATCGCCTGGCCGCTTTATTCCGACGGTTCCTATTCCTGGTACTGCAACACCATCCCGACGCCGGATGGCGGCACCCACGAGCAAGGCCTGCGGGCGGCGCTCACCAAGGGCATCCGCGCTTTCGCCGAACTCGTCGGGCAGCAGAAGAAGGCCAAGGACATCACGCCGGACGACGTGGTGACCGGCAGCGAAGTCATGCTCTCGGTCTTCATCCGCGATCCGCAGTTCCAGAGCCAGACCAAGGACCGCCTTACCAGTCCCGAGGCCGCGCGCCTCGTGGAAGCGGCGGTGCGCGACCACTTCGACCATTTCCTCACCGACAATCTCGAACGCGGCAAGGCCCTGCTCGGCGCGGTGATGGAGCGCATGGACGAGCGCCTGCGCCGCAAGGCCGAGCGCGAGGTCAAGCGCAAGACCGCCACCAACGCCCGCAAGCTGCGCCTGCCCGGGAAGCTGACCGACTGCTCGGGTGAAGGCGGAGGCGAAACCGAACTCTTCATCGTCGAAGGCGATTCGGCAGGCGGCTCGGCCAAGCAGGCGCGTAATCGCAAGACCCAGGCGATCCTGCCGATCCGCGGCAAGATCCTCAACGTCGCCTCGGCCACGGCCGACAAGATTCGGGCGAACTCGGAAATCGCGGACCTCGGCCTCGCGCTCGGCTGCGGCACCCGCAAGGACTGCAACGCCGACAACTTGCGCTACGATCGCGTGATCATCATGACCGACGCCGACGTCGACGGCGCCCATATCGCCACCCTGCTGATGACCTTCTTCTTCCAGGAGATGCCGGATATCGTGCGGCGCGGCCACCTCTACCTGGCCCAGCCCCCGCTCTATCGCCTGACGGCAGGTTCGACATCCGCCTATGCCCGCGACGATGCCCACCGCGCCGAACTGGAAGCGACGGTGTTCAAGAACAAGAAGGTCGAGGTGGGCCGGTTCAAGGGTCTCGGCGAAATGAACCCCGGCCAGCTTCGCGAGACGACGATGGCGCCGGAGAGCCGTTCGCTGATCCGTATCACCCTGCCGCCCGAATACGAAGGCCGCGCCGCGGTGAAGGATCTGGTCGACCGCCTGATGGGTCGCAACCCCGAGCACCGCTTCATGTTCATCCAGAACCGTGCCGGCGAGATCGATCCCGAACTGATCGACGCCTGAACCCATCGATTAGCGGGATGGCATCTTTTCGCGGCGCCAGATCACGGCGAACAGCAGCATCATTGCCAGCGGCATGATCGGGACGTTCAGAAAAAGCGCCAGCGGTCGAGCCAGTGCCGGCGCGGCAAAAGCTGCGGCCAGCGCGCAGCGTTCCCAGTTCCGGAAGCCGTTCCGCAGCCCCTCCCCGGCCAGCCAGAACATCGGGAAGGCCAGGATCACCATGTCGTAATCGAGCACGTAAGGCGTCGCCAGCGGTGCGCCCGCCAGCATCAGAGCGGCAAGCCCCGGCGTCCAGGCCTTGCGCCATGAAGCCTTCAGAACCAGCGCGACGACGGCTAGCGTCACGGCGCCCTGAACGGCATAGCTCATCGCCATCGATCCCCCGAGCAGCCGCAGCGCCGCGAAGGGGCTCATGATCTTGCCGTAACCGATCTGGCCATAGGCCATCGCTACCTGCGCCCGCTCGCTGGCGCCAAGCCAGTCGATCCAGGTCTGCGCGCCGAAGGTTCCGGCGGAAAGCAGGGCCACCATCGCAGCCGTCGCCGCGGCAGAGGCGATCACCCGCCATTCTCCGGTCGCCAGCAGCATCAGCGGCAGCAAGAGGCCGAACTGCGGCTTGATCGTCGCCAGGCCGAACATCGCTCCGGCGAGATACGGCCTTACCGGAACCAGCCAGGCGCCGAGACCAAGCAGCCCCGCGACCAGGAACGCCGTCTGCCCATGGGTGATGACGATCGGTACGGCCGGAAAGGCCGCGAACAGCAGCCAGAGCGGTGCGGCGAGGCTGGCCTTTCTCCACCAAAGGCGCACGGCGACGAGATAGACCGCTGCGGTCGTTGCCAGCCACAGGCCGAGTGCAGGGAAATAGGGTAGCCAGCCGAGCGGCCAACAGAACAGCAGGAAGGGCGGCGGATAATAGAAGGCGGTATAAGCGCCATCAGTGGAATAGTAGGTGCGCTGGGCCAGGATATGCGCGGCGCCGTCATAGGGATTGGCGTGATCGACCAGCATATGGCCGGTCGTCCAGAAGCTGATGAAATCGCTTCCCAGCAGATAGCCGTTGAAATCGATCCCGCCCCGGGATGTCGCCACGAGCCATACGATCATCGCGGTGTTGAGCGCCGCAAACAGGCGCAGATATCCGGTGACGCGCGAGGCGTCCAACCATTCCATGCGTCTCAGAAAATCGGCCCCCATGCAGATCATCTGCAACGCCCCGGCAGCGAAGTCCATGCTCCGCTTGAGGTAGTCGGCTCCGCCCTTGCCTTGCTGCGTTGCAAAACATAGAACTTAAGCGAGCGGTTAAAGGCCGAAGACGAGAGGGACGAAGATGCAGCGTTTCGAAGGCACCACTAGCTATGTCGCCACCGACGATCTGAAAGTCGCGGTCAACGCCGCCGTCCTCTTGCGCCGTCCGCTGCTGGTGAAGGGCGAACCCGGCACCGGCAAGACCGTGCTGGCGGAGCAGATCGCCGCTTCGCTCGATGCGCCGCTGATCACCTGGAACGTCAAGTCCACCACCAAGGCGCATCAGGGGCTCTACGAATACGATGCAGTGGGCCGCCTGCGCGATGGCCAGCTTGGCGACGCGCGCGTTCACGACATCAACAACTACATCCGCAAGGGCAAGCTCTGGGAGGCTTTCACCTCGCCCCGGCTGCCGGTGCTGCTGATCGACGAGATCGACAAGGCGGATATCGAGTTTCCTAACGATCTCCTCGCCGAACTCGACCGCATGGCCTTCGATGTCTACGAAACCGGCGAGCACGTTGCTGCGGCGGAACGCCCTATCGTCGTGATCACTTCGAATAACGAGAAGGACCTGCCGGACGCCTTCCTGCGCCGCTGCTTCTTCCACTACATCAAGTTCCCCGACCGCGAGACGATGCAGGCCATCGTCGATGTCCACTTCCCCGGCATCCAGAAGACGCTCGTGTCCCGGGCGATGGAGATCTTCTACGAGTTACGGGACGTGCCCGGCCTCAAGAAGAAGCCTTCCACCAGCGAGCTGCTCGATTGGCTCAAGCTGCTGCTGAGCGAGGACATGCCGCTCGACGTGCTCCAGAACCAGGACGCGACGAAGGCGATCCCGCCGCTGCACGGAGCCTTGCTCAAGAACGAACAGGACGTCATGCTGTTCGAACGGCTCGCCTTCATGGCTCGCCGCCAAAGATGATCACGGGGAATCGACCTTCATGACCGCTCCCTATCCCGGCGGCTGCCTGTGCAGTGCCGTTTCGCTGACCGTAGCCGGTGAGCCGATCGCCACCCGGCAGTGCTGGTGCCGGCAGTGCCAGCAACTCGCGGCAGGCGGTCCGACCAACAATGCGATCTTCAAGGCCGAGGAGGTGTCGATAGACGGCGCCCTGGCTTCTTCCACCTGGACGGCGGCGAGCGGAAATGCCCTCACGTTCCACTTCTGTCCGATGTGCGGCACGCAGATTTACGCGCAAAGCTCGGCTCGGCCACACCTCATGACGATGCGTCTTGGCGCCTTGAACGCGGGTCACGGGCTGAAACCCGAAGCAGTGATCTGGACGGACGATGCGCCCGAGTGGGCTACGTTCGATACTGCTCTGGAAAGCTGGCCGGGCCAGCCGCCACCGCCCTCCGCCCCGCCAGCGGCGGCATGACGACGCCTTCTCGGCAGAAGCCGGGCACCGCACACACCCGCTTCGCAGGCATTCGCACCCGTCTGGAGGCGTTCGAGCCGCGTCCCGGCGCGGCTGCATGGATCTACGAGTTCCTGCTGTTCGGGTTCAAGCAGGCCTGGGCCTGCCTGTTTGGAGCGTTGCTGCTCGGCCTGCTGGTCGCAACGCACTTGTTCTATCCTGCCGAGGCCGCTTTCGCCCGCTACGATTTCCTGACTTGCGCCGCGCTCGCGATCCAGATCGCCATGCTGGCGCTGAGACTGGAGACACTGGACGAGGCCAAGGTCATCCTGGCTTTCCATATCGTCGGGACGGTCATGGAGCTGTTCAAGACGGCCCATGGCTCCTGGGAGTATCCCGAGCCCAGCCTGCTGAGAGTGGGCGCGGTCCCGCTCTTCTCCGGCTTCATGTATGCCGCTGTCGGCAGCTACATCGCGCGCATCTGGCGCATCTTCGATTTTCGCTTCACCCGCTATCCCGCAGAAGGCCTTTCCGCAGTGCTGGGCGCGGCGATCTACATCAACTTCTTTGCACACCACTGGCTGCCCGATGTGCGTATCGGCCTCTTCGCGGCACTGGCGCTTCTTTTCCATCGTACCCGCATCTGGTTTCGCGTCTGGAGGGAGGAGAGATGGATGCCGCTCCTGCTGGGCTGGTTCCTGGTCGCCCTGTTCATCTGGTTCGCGGAGAACCTCGCCACGTTCTCGCGGGCATGGATCTATCCGAGCCAGAAGCACGGCTGGGCGATGGTTCACCCTGAAAAGCTCGGCGCCTGGTATCTGCTGATGTATATCTCCTTCGTGCTGGTGGCATGGCTTCACCGCGCCAGGGAACAGACCGACCGGAACATCTCATGCTGCTGAACTTCGTGGACGAACTGCGCGCTGCGGGCATCCCGGCCTCGCTCAAGGAGCACCTCGTGCTGCTGGAAGCGCTGGAGCGGGAAGTGATCGAGCGGACGCCGGAAGCCTTCTACTATCTCAGCCGGGCGACCTTCGTGAAGGACGAGGGCCTGCTCGACCGCTTCGACCAGGTGTTCCAGAAAGTCTTCAAGGGTGTGCTGACCGACTACGGCCAGCAGCCGGTGGAGATCCCCGAGGACTGGCTCCGCAAGGTCGCCGAGCGCTACTTCTCGCAGGAAGAGATGGCGCAGATCAAGGCGCTGGGATCCTGGGACGAGATCATCGAGACGCTCAAGAAGCGTCTGGAAGAACAGGAGAAGCGTCACTCCGGCGGCAACAAGTGGATCGGCACGGGCGGCACCTCGCCGTTCGGCCATTCGGGCTACAATCCCGAGGGCGTTCGCATCGGCGGCGAAGGAAAGCACGGCCGCGCGATCAAGGTCTGGGAAAAGCGCGAGTTCGCCAATCTCGACAACACCCGCGAACTCGGCACGCGGAACATCAAGGTCGCGCTGCGGCGTCTGCGCCGATTTGCCCGCGAAGGCGCGGCAGAGGAACTCGATCTCGACGAAACGATTTCGGGCACCGCCAGGCAGGGCTGGCTGGACATCCGCATGAGGCCGGAGCGGCACAATGCCGTGAAGGTACTGCTGTTCCTCGATGTCGGTGGTTCGATGGATCCCCATATCGAATTGATGGAGGAGCTGTTCAGCGCTGCCAGTTCCGAGTTCAAGAACATGGAATTCTTCTACTTCCACAACTGCCTCTACGAAGGCGTGTGGAAGGACAATCGCCGCCGCTGGTCGCAGCGCACGCCGACCTGGGACCTGCTCCACAAGTTCGGGCACGACTACAAGGTGATCTTCGTCGGCGATGCGGCGATGAGCCCTTACGAGATCAGCCATCCGGGCGGCTCGGTGGAGCACATGAACGACGAGGCCGGCTCGGTCTGGCTCTCCCGCGTCGCGCAGACTTACCCGGCGACGATCTGGGTCAATCCCACGCCGGAGCGGCAGTGGGGCTATTCTTCCTCGACCCGCATGATTCGCGACCTGCTCGGCGGCGCCATGTTCCCGCTGACGCTGGACGGCCTCGATGCCGCGATGCGCGAGCTAAGCCGGAAGAAAGGCTGACCACTTGTAGCGGCGCGAAATCTGAGGGATCATATCTGCAACCATTATCGGGAGTCCGGCGATGAAAAAGGTTGTCCTTCTGCTGGCGCTCGGAGCGGCCACCATGGCCGCAGCGCCGCCGAAAAAGGCTGACGGAACTGCGGCCGACAAAGCCCGGTGCGGCTATACCATCCAACAGGCTAACGCTGCTGCCGGCCATGCCGAGCCGCGCGCCAGATCCGACATGCAGCCCGGAATGATACGGGCCGTGGAGCGGAAGCTGGACGGCTGCCCGGTGCTGGTCAGCACGAGCGGGCGAGTGATGGCGCCGCCTGCCTATAGCGATGGACCGGCGAGACTGGCGCCGGCCCGCTGATCCGGGTCCGCGCCCGGGTCAGCGCCCGGGTCAGCGGTAGAGCAGCAGGTCCGCGACTTCGGCCTTCCACGCCGTTTCGTCGCGTCCGGCGATGAGATCGAGATCGCCGGGAAGCGCGGCGGGATCGTCGACCCATTCGCGCAAGGCCGGGCCGCCGTTGATCACGTCGATGGCAAGGCGATCGAACTCGTATTCATAAGGGAAATCGCGCCAGATCGGGTAGTCGGGATAGAGCTGGCGGATGGCTTTGAATGCCAGGGCCTGGAGACGCCAGGGCCGGAAGGCATGATGGTCGTAGAACCTGCCTTCGGCATGGATCATCAGACCGCTGCAGAGCGTGCCAGCGTGCTTGTGGAAGGTCGGCTCAAACCAGCACTCGCGCAAGGCACAGCCCTCCAGCCATCGCGGCGCGATCCGCTGCATCTCCGCCAGCACTGCCTTGGCGTCGACATCCGGCGCGCCGAACAGCACTTCCAGCGGCCGCGTGGTGCCGCGCCCTTCCGACAGAGTGGCGCCTTCGATCATCACCGTTCCGGCATAGGCGCGGGCCATGTTGAGATTGGCGGCGTTCGGACTCGGGTTGATCCAGATGCGGTCCTGCGGCCATCCGAAACCTTCGCCTTCCGGTTCCCAGCCTTCCATCTCGACCACGCGGTAATCCACGCCGAGATCGAACCGGCGCACGAACCAGTGCCCCATTTCGCCCAGGGTCAGGCCATGACGCATCGGCATCGGCCCTGCCCCCACGAAGCTCTCCTGTCCCGGCAACAGGATCGTGCCTTCGACCGGGCGACCGGCAGGGTTCGGACGATCGAGCACCCACACCGACTTGCCCTGCTCCGCCGCCGCTTCGAGCAGGTAGAGCAGCGTGGTCACGAAAGTATAGATGCGGCAGCCGAGGTCCTGGAGATCGAACAGGAACACGTCCGCGCTCGCCATCATCTCCGCGCTCGGACGGCGGACTTGCCCGTAGAGGCTGTAGACCGGGATGCCGTAAGTCGGATCGCGTTCGTTCTCGGTCTCGACCATGTTGTCCTGCTTGTCGCCCTTGAGCCCGTGCTGCGGACCGAAGGCGCTCGTCACGTTGACGCCCGCGGCGATCAGCGCATCGAGAGAATGGACAAGGTCTTCGGTAACCGAAGCAGGGTGCGCCACGAGCGCGACGCGCTTGCCTTCGAGAGGGGCACGCAGTTCAGGGTTTGCCAATAGGCGATCGATGCCGAATTTCATGTGCCGGTGGGTGCCGCAAGGTCGATCGTGAAGCAAGCCGGATCGTGGAAGTCCGGTGCATCTGCCTTGTGGGTAAGCGACCAGTAGCTTTTTACCCCGCCTTCTTCCTCGATCACTGCGGTAAAGCCGCAGCGCAGCGCCGTGCCAGGCACTGCTGCCGCTGGAATGGCCGCATCGAAGACGGCGATGTCCGAGCCCTTGCGCAGGCCGCATTCAGGCTCCCGCGGCATTGGACGCTCGACCATGCCCTCGCGGCGGCCGGAGAAATCGTAGGCGTTCCAGCGCTCGGAAGGCGAAAGGTTGAACTCGATGTAGCCTGCCGCGCCCGGTTCCTGAAGGAACAGTTCGAAGCAGGTCGTCTGCCATAGATCGCTGGCGCGGCCCTTGCCGGCAAAGGCTGGAACCACGAGCTTGCCCGCGCCCAGAATACGCCAGCGCACGCGCAGCCAGTTGCGATCGAAACCGATTACGCGCGTCTCTATGGAGCGGACGAGGACGGAAGGGTGTGCCGGGTGGCAGGTCAGTTCGGCCATCGCGCCTGCCTAGAGGGACCGCCAACCGGCTGGCAATGTAAATCGAAGAGAATCCGACCGGCTCGCCCTTGCAGGAGACCAACCGCTTCATCTTATGCGCCGTGCGTGCTAGGCGCGCGGCTTTCGATCATCCTAGCCAAGAAGCACTGGGCCATCATGACCTACCAATCCTCCCTGCTCCGCACGCTCGAAGAGCGCGGCTACATCCACCAGATGACGGACGCCGAAGGCTTAGACGCCCTCGCCGCCAAGCAGGTCGTGCCCGGCTATATCGGCTTCGACGCGACGGCCCCGTCGCTTCACATCGGCAGCCTGGTGCAGATCATGATGCTGCGCCGCCTCCAGCAGACCGGTCACAAGCCGATCGTGCTCATGGGCGGCGGCACTACCCGCATCGGCGATCCCACCGGCCGAGACGAGAGCCGCAAGATGCTGTCCGACGAGACGATTGCCGACAACATCAAGGGTATCTTCTCGATCTTCTCGCGCCTGCTGAAGTTCGGCGACGGCCCCACAGACGCGGTCATGGTCAACAACCAGGACTGGCTGGGCCAGCTCGGCTACATCCAGTTGCTCCAGGAAGTCGGCACCCATTTCACGGTGAACCGCATGCTTTCTTTCGATTCGGTGCGCCTGCGCCTCGAGCGCGAGCAGCCGATGACCTTCCTCGAATTCAACTACATGATCCTTCAGGGCTACGATTTCCGCCATCTCAACAAGGAGCGCGGCGTCCGCCTCCAGATGGGCGGCTCGGACCAGTGGGGCAACATCGTCAACGGCATGGAGCTGACGCGCCGCATGGACGGCAAGGAAGTCTTCGGGCTGACCACGCCTCTGCTGACCACGGCCGATGGCGGCAAGATGGGCAAGACCGCCGCCGGCGCCGTCTGGCTCAACGAGGACATGCTGCCCTCCTACGATTTCTGGCAATACTGGCGCAACTGCGACGACCGCGATGTGGGCAAGTTCCTGCGCCTCTTCACCGACCTACCGCTCGACGAGATCAAGCGCCTCGAAACGCTCGAAGGCGCCGCGATCAATGACGCCAAGGTGGTGCTTGCGAACGAAGTGACCAGGCTGTGCCGCGGAGAGGACGCCGCCGTCGCCGCCGAAGCGACCGCGCAGGCGACGTTCGCAGGCGGCGGTCTCGGCGAGGACCTGCCGGCCCTGGAAGTCGCCAGTGAAGGCGTGCGCCTAGGCGCGGCGCTCACCGAACTGGGCTTCACTGCGTCGAATGGCGAAGCCAAGCGCAAGATCGGCGAAGGCGCAGTCAAGCTCGACGACGTGGCGATGACCGACCCGGCATTCCTCATCGAGGTCGCCTCCGGAGAAACGCGCAAGCTCAGCCTCGGCAAGAAGAAGCACGCGATCCTCAAGGGCGCTTGATCGTCTGAGACTTCCATCTGGAAGCGCCCCGGTTCCAGAAACCGGGGCGCTTCAACGTAAGGTAGGCACGTTTTGCCGCCTTGCACTGCGCAGTAGTAAACGGGTTTACCGTTTCTTTGCCATTTCCCTGCACTGTCTCCCCTCAAGATCACAGCAGAGGCGATAGAAATGACTGCAGGAGCGCAGCTCACTGTAACCGACAAGCGTCGTGCGGCACGCCACCCGGTCGATTACAAGGTGATTGCGGAACACCGTCAATTGGGCGACCTGCACCTTCATATCGTCAACCTTTCGGCACAGGGCTTCATGTCGCAAGGCGAGCTGCCCCTCGATCGCGGAGAACGCCTCGTCATGCGGCTACCGGTGATCGGGCGAATCGAGGCTCACCAGATCTGGGCGCATGAGGGCCGGGCCGGATTTCAGTTCGAACGCATCATTCGCGTCGACGATTTCCTGAAGCTGGTCGATACGGTTCAACCCAATCCTCGTCTTCGCCCCCGGCGCTGAGTGTCTGCCTCCAAGGTGCGGACTGCAGTTATAAAAAGCTGACGGGTCGGCGGATCGTCGCAATACCTGCGATCCGACTATCGAGCCGCCCGTCGGAGCTATGAGTGCAGTCGCCTGAAGAAGCCACGCCTTATCGACTTATCGCTTGCTAACAACGCCTCGTCGCCCGGAAACCTTTCGGAATTGATATGTTATATCCTCGCAATTAACCGAGGCGCATGACGCTCCCCACCTCCCGAATCGCTCTGCTGGTAACTGCCAGCGCTTTGTCCTCCGCGCTCGTGCCCACGCTTGCCACCGCGCAGACCACGACCGCCCCTGTCGCGAGCGACACCAGCTCCCACCCTCAGGAGAGCGGCGCCGACATCATCGTCACCGGGCGTCTCATTTCCGGTAATGCCGATCCGATTTCCGCTCCTGTCGTGCTTTCCGGCGAGGCCCTCACCCGCGACCTGAGGCCGCAGATCGGCGAAATGCTTGCCAGCCTGCCCGGCGTCTCGAGCACCGGCTTCGCGCCCGGCGTTTCGCGACCGGTCCTGCGCGGCTTCGATGGCCCCCGCGTACAGGTTCTGCTCGACGGCATCGGCTCGCTGGATGCCTCGTCGGTCTCGGCGGACCACGCAGTCTCGCTGGACACGCTCAACATCGACCGCGTCGAAGTGCTGCATGGCCCCCGCGTCCTGCTCTATGCCAGCGATCCCGCGGGCGGTGCGGTCAATGCCGTAGACAAGCGCATCCCCCGCAAGGTTCCCGAGAAGGCGTTCACCGTCGATGCGCTGGGCTCCTTCGGTACGGCTGCTGACATGGTCAATGGCGGCGTGGCGACCGACATTCGTCTTGCCAGCCGCCTCGTCGCACACCTCGACGCCTCGTATCACCATAGCGACGACTTGCGCGTCGGCGGCCACGTCCTCTCGCCGCAGCTGCGCGCTCAGACGCTGGCCCAGGCCAGCGACCTTGCCGATGCCGGCGATCTCACCGGCGCAGCCACGCTGGCGCAACAGGCGAACCGGCGCGGGAAGATCGCCAACAGCGGCACCGAAGGCTGGACGCTGGGCGGCGGCTTGGCCTTTATCGACGACGGCGGTGACATCGGGGTCTCGGTCCAGCGCCTCGCCACCGACTACGGCATTCCGCCGCGCCCCTCGGCCGATCCGGAAGCCACCAGCATCTCCCTGCGGCAGACCCGCGTGGACTTGCGTGCAGGTCTCAACCTTTCCGGCTTCCTGAAGCGACTGGAAGTGCGCGGGGCCTATGGCGACTATGAGCACGCCGAGATCGAAGGCGGTGAAATCGGCACCCAGTTCCACAACAAGGCCGTCGAAGTCCGGGTCCAGGCTGACCAGGCCCGGCGCGGAATCTGGAGCGGCTCGACGGGCGCGCAGTATTCCTCCTCGCAGCTCGACATCAACGGCGACGAGAAGCTGCTGCCCAACAACAATAGCGATCGCTTTGCAGTCTTCACGCTGCAGCGGCTGGAAGTCGGACGGTTCGATCTGGAAGGCGCGCTTCGCTACGAGAACACCCGGATCCGCACCATTCCGGCACGCGACCACCGCAACTTCGATCAATACGCCGCCGTCGCCGGGGCCGCCTGGCATCCGACCGACACCGTCACGCTGTCGTTCAACTATGCGCACGGCGAACGCGCGCCTTCGGCGGAGGAACTCTTCATCGACGGCATGCACGATGCGACCCAGTCCTACGAACGCGGCAATCCCGATTTCAAGGTGGAACGCAGCGACAGCATCGAGGCCGGAGCGCGCTACAATGGCGGCGACATCGCCGCCTCCGTCACGGTGTTCGGAACCAACTTCGCCAACTTCATAACCGCAGTCCCGACCGGCGAAGTGATCGAGGACTTCCCAGTGTACCAGTATCTCCAGGCGCCTGCCCGCTTTCGCGGCATCGAGGCCGAGGGCGGCGTGACCTTCGCCCGCTGGGGCGACAAGGCGATCAAGGCAGATGGCGGGGTCGACTACACCCATGCCCGCCTCGTCGACAGGGGGCCGGTGCCTCGCATCCCGCCGGTTCGTGCGCGGGGCGGCCTGGAATTCGATTCGTCCGCCTTTACCTTGCGCGGCGAAGTCGAGTGGAACGCCAAACAGACCCGCGTGACCGAGAACGAGAACCCCACGAACGCGTTCACCCTCGTCAATGCCAGCGCCACCTGGCGGCCGTTCGGTGAGCAGGGCCCCCTCTCGCTCATTCTCGCCGCCGACAACCTGCTGGATGTGACCGGCCGCCTTGCCGCTTCCGAAACGCGGGACTTCGTGCCGATCGCCGGCCGTGACGTGCGGATCACCGCGCGCTTTACCTACTGAGCGAAAAACATAACCTGCCCGGATGGCGGAGCAGCATGTCTTGGCAATGCTTTGACATGCTGCCATGCACCAGCGGGTGAACACCATCGAGACCCCCAGCCCGGTTCCGCCCGAGGCGACCTCCCCCCTGCGCATCGCCGACTATCGCAAGTTCTGGCTCGCCCGCTTCGCCGTGGTCTTCGCCTCGACAGGCATGGTCGTCATCATCGGCTACCAGCTCTACGATGTCGCCCGCAGCGATTACGGCATGTCCATCGCGGAGGCTTCGTTCCAGCTCGGTCTGCTCGGGCTTGCCCAGTTCCTGCCGATTTTCCTGCTGACCCCGATCGCAGGCGTGATCGCCGATCGCTTCGATCGGCGCAAAGTGGCGGGCCTGGCCATGTCGGCGGACATTCTCGTGGCGATCGGCCTGGCGGTGATCACGGAACTCGAACTGCGCAGCCTGCCGCTGCTCTATGTCTACGCGGCCCTCCACGGCATTGCGCGGGTTTTCGTCAGCCCCTCGATGACCGCGATTGCGCCCAACATCGTCCCGGTCTCGCTCATACCCCGCGCAATCGCCTTCAACTCGATCGCGATCGAAGCCGGTACGATCATCGGCCCGGCCGCCTTCGGCTTTCTCTTCGCCCGCCATCATGCGACGCCCTACTGGGTCGCTGCCGGGCTGATGGCGATCGCCGCCTTCAGCATCACCAGCATCCGCAACCTGCCCCCGGTTCCCAAGGAGGCACGGCGCGACCACCCGATCCGGCAGATCGTCGATGGGTTTCACTTCATCTGGCGAGAACGCTTCCTGCTCGGCTGCATCACACTGGACCTGTTCGCCGTGCTGCTCGGCGGAGCGACCGCGCTTATGCCTGTCTTCGCGCGCGACATTCTGCACGTCGGACCCGAAGGCCTGGGCCAGATGCGTGCGGCGACCGCCTGCGGTGCCGCCGTTGTCGCGCTCTGGCTTTCGTTCAGGCCCTTGGCGAAGAACGTCGGCGTGAAGATGCTGCTGTCCGTCGCCGCCTACGGCGCCATGACGGTCGGCTTCGGCCTGTCCCGCAGCTTCATGATTTCGCTCGGCTTCCTCGCCCTTCTCGGCGCGGCGGACATGATTTCCGTGTTCATCCGCAGCTCGCTGGTTCAGCTTCGCACCCCCGACGACAAGCGCGGCCGCGTGTCGGCCATATCCGGTCTCGCCATCTCGGCCTCCAACGAGCTTGGCGAAATGCAGTCGGGCGTGGCGGCGGCCTTGCTCGGCGCGACCGGGGCTGTTGTTTTCGGCGGCGGCGCTGCCATAGTCATCACCGCAATCTGGGCCTGGAGCTTTCCCGAGATCCGCCGCGCCCGCACCTTCGCACCACGATGGGAGCATGAACAATGAAGGCCGACAGCATTCTCGCCACGATCGGGAATACGCCGCATATCCGCCTCTCCCGCCTGTTCCCGGACCATGAAGTCTGGGTCAAGGCGGAGCGTGCCAATCCCGGCGGCTCGATCAAGGACCGCATCGCCCTCGCCATGATCGAAGCTGCGGAAGCCGGTGGCACGCTCAAGCCCGGCGGCACCATCATCGAGCCGACCTCGGGCAACACCGGCATCGGCCTCGCCATGGCGGCCGCGGTCAAGGGCTACAAGCTCATCCTCGTCATGCCGGAATCGATGTCGATCGAGCGCCGCCGACTGATGCTGGCCTATGGCGCCACCTTCGACCTCACGCCTCGCGAAAAGGGCATGAAGGGCTCGATCGAGCGCGCCAAGGAACTGATCGAGAGCACGCCGAATTCGTGGATGCCCCAGCAGTTCGAGAACCCGGCGAATATCCAGGTTCATGTCGAGACCACGGCACGGGAAATCCTTGCGGACTTCGCGGACAGCCCCATCGACGTGCTGATCACCGGCGTCGGCACGGGCGGTCACCTCACCGGCTGCGCGCAAACGCTCAAGCAGTCCTGGCCGGCGCTCAAGGCCTATGCGGTCGAGCCGACGCTTTCGCCGGTCATCTCCGGCGGCCAGCCCGGTCCGCATCCGATCCAGGGCATCGGCGCCGGGTTCGTTCCCGCCAACCTTCATACCCAGTCGATCGACGGTGCGCTCCAGGTCGATCCTGCCGACGCCAAGGAGTGGGCACGCCGCTGCGCGACCGAGGAAGGCATGTTGGTCGGCATCAGTTCAGGCGCCACGCTGGCCGCCATCGCACAGAAGCTCAAGGAACTTCCCGAGGGCAGCCGCGTCCTTGGCTTCAACTACGACACCGGCGAGCGCTATCTTTCGGTGCCGGACTTCCTGCCGGAATGACCATGCTCGAAAAGGTCGCCTACAGCCATGCCGGTCAGGAACTGACCGGCTACCTGGCCCGGCCACAGGACGCGCCGCGCGCAGCGGTTATCGTCTTTCCGACGATCGCCAACTTCAATCCGGCGATGGAACGCCGTGCCGCAATGCTCGCAGATCTGGGCTACATCGTCATGGTTGCAGACTTCTACGGCGAGCCGGTAGCGAGCTTCGAAGCCTCGTTCCCGCTGGCCGAGAAGCTGCGCGCCGATAATGCCCACTACCGCGCCCGCATCGCTGCCGGGATCGCCGCGCTGCGCAGTGTGCCGGAAGCAAGCGGCTTGCCTTTGCTCGGCATCGGCTACTGCATGGGCGGGCAGGCGGTGCTGGAAGCGGCGCGCAGCGGAGAGGATCTGGCGGCGGCCGTGAGCTTCCACGGCACGCTCTCGACTGCGGCACCTGCCGAGCCGGGTGCGGTCAAGGCGCGTATCCTGATCTGTCATGGCGACGCCGACCCGCTCGTCCCCCGTGAACAAGTGCTCGGCTTCTGGGAAGAGATGGACCGTGCCGGTGCCAACTGGCATTTCCATGCCTACTCGGGCGTCCGTCACGGCTTCACCGATCCGGGAAGCGACGCGCGCGGCATGGCGGCCATCGGCTATGACGCCAGCGCGGATCGCCAGAGCTGGGCGGCGCTGCTCAGCTTCTTCGACGAAGTTCTGGGATAATGACGAAAGCCGTGGCCGCCCCTCGAGGAGCGGCCACGGCCGTCAGGTCGCCGGCTCAGCAGCCGTCCGACTTGCCGTCATCCGGATCCCAGCCGTGACCGGGTCCATGACCATGGCCAGGTCCGCCATGGCCCCAGCCGGGCTTGCCCCAGCCCCAACCAGGCTTACCCCAGCCCCAACCGGGCTTGCCCCAGCCCCAGCCGGGCTTACCCCAGCTGCCGCCGGGCTTGCCCCAACCCCAGCCCCAGCCGGAACCGGGTCGGCCCCAACCGGGCTTGTTGGAACCCCAACCGGGCTTGCCCCAACGATCGCCACCGCGGTCGTTTCCACGTTCACCACTGTCGCCCCGGCCCCAGCCGGAGTTCTTGGAGAAGTTGGAGGTTTGGAAGTTGCTGGAGGACGAGCTCGGCCTCTGATCTGCCATCGCGGCGGTTGGTGCTGCAACGAGCCCCACCACCACGGCAGCAATCAACGCTTTATGCTTCATTGATGCTTCCCTTCCATTCGTGTGCCCCAGGCGCCTGACAAGGCCACCCAATCTCCCGCAGCCGGGCCGCTTCCAGTCGTCGGCGAACCGGCAGCCGCCAGTGCGCGCCGATCCGCGCGCGGGGCACGAAGCACGGATCGAACACACTGCCGTTCAACGATTTTCTCGTAGGACGGGCGCGACCAAAGAAGGTCGTTGCACCCTGTCATCCGGGATAATTCATTGCGCGGAATACTCTTGCGAGCCGATTGCGACGATCCGTCCGTTCCGTCCGCTCAGTGGTGATCGATAGAACATGCTGATTCTTCGGTTAATTTTGAAATAAGCCGATAAGTGCATGTTCTTAGGGCAAGAGATGCTGCTCCTATACTTGTACCGCGGTTTCGGTAGCTAACGCCTTACTCCGCCACTCGAATCAGCAAATCGCCGGAGAGCTTCCTATAAAAACAGCTGCGAGCCCCGGTGTGACAGGCCGGACCTTCGGGGCGCACGCGAAGCTCGAGAGCATCCTGGTCGCAGTCTACAAGCATCTCTTCCACGCGCAGGAAGTGGCCGGAGGTCTCCCCCTTCAGCCACAACCTGCCGCGCGAGCGGGAATGGAAATGGGCCAGCCCGGTTTCGCGCGTCTTCTCGAGCGCTTCGGCATCCATATAGGCCACCATCAGAATGTCGCGCGTCTGTGTGTCCACGGCGATCGCGATCAACAGCCCCTGCGCGTCGAAGCGCGGCAGAAAGACTGTGCCCAGCTCGCGTTCAACCTTGCTCACTTCGGACATGACCATTTCCTTCGCTCGATGTTCATTGGACGCTGTTGTTGCACGATAACCACAGCCGCCCACCAAAATCCTCGTAGCTTTGCGCTACCTCTTTTCAACCCCTGGGTTTCGTAGGATTGTGCATGTGCAGCCGGGGGGCTGCTGCTGACCCACAGGTCGCTGATACAAGCGCCACGGTTCAGGGAACAAGACCGGAATACTTTCGAGTGGTCTGGTTTCAATACTTGAGGGATCGGGCCAGGCGGCCGGCAGGGGACCGCCGAACTGCCATGCAGGGCTCAACAGTTTCGTCACGAGGACGCCCGAAACCTTCGGTTTCGGGCGTTTTCGTATGTATCGGCTCGGCCACTCACGCTTGTCCGGCTGTCGGGAAAACCGGCCTCGGGGATGCTTGCGTGGGGCGGACATGGTCCAACGCCTCGTCCAAGACCCGGGCAAAGCAGCCGATCACCACGCGTTCGGCTCCCGAGCGCTTCAGGGCGGACACGCAGACCTCGCTGGTGGCGCCGCTCGTCAGGACGTCGTCCACCAGCACGACTCGCGCCCCTTTCAGCATCGTTCTGCGCGCCGGACGGACCGCGATCGCGCCGGAGAGAACCCGTCGCCGGGCAACTTTGCCCAGCCCGGCCAGCGAACGCGTGGCCTTGCGCCGGTCGAGCATGTCCACCACCAGCGTCCCCCCGGTCGCTCTCGATATCTCGCGCGCCAGTTCCGCTGCCTGGTTGTAGCCCCTCCGCCAGATCCGCCAGCGATGGAGCGGCACCGGCACGATCAGCCAGGTTTCATCCACGAATGGCAACTTCGTACTGATAAGCCGCCCCATGAGGCCGGCGTGCGCGATGCGATTGCCGTGCTTCAAGGCCAGCACCAGGCGGCGCGAGGCATCGTTGTAGAGCGTGGCAGCGGCGATGCCGTCATGCCTGGGCGGATCGCCCATGCAGGGCGCGCACAGGGAACCGGTAGGCACATCCGCGGCAAAGGGCCTTGAACAGGCGGTGCAGCACGGATCGCCGGGAATGGCCAGTTCGCCCCAGCAGGCACTGCAAAGCCCGCCGTGGGCGCTGATTCCCGCCCCGCAAAGCGGGCATCGCGGGGGAAAGAGCAGATCGACCAGGAGATCAAAAGCGCGCAAAATCGACATCTTCGACGAGGGGTAAAGGCCGAGCGGCTCTTTGCAAGCTACAAGGCGTTAATCCGATTGCACGAAGCGCGGTTGCGCCGGGCGTGACAAATCGGCAGGGGACCATGATGGCCAGCAAAGCTCCCCCCCGCATCTTCTCGCCCGCTCGGCGCATCGCCGCCCGCCGCCGCGCCATCGCTACCCGGCACCAACCGGACGCGCCTCGTTACCTGCTCGACGACATGGTCGAAGACGTTCTGGAGCGCCTCTCTTTCCTGCGCTTCGAGCCCAAGCGCGCGCTGATCGTCGGGGACTGGACGGGATCCCTCGCTCAGGCGCTGGAGGCCCGGAGTATCGAAGTGACGCAGGCCGAGCCAGGGGATGGCCTTGACGAAGAAGCGCCCTACCCGTTCGGCGGGTTCGACTTGATTGCTAGCCTGGGCACCCTCGATACGGTCAACGACCTGCCCGGCGCCCTGGTTCACATTCGCAGCGCCTTAGCGCAAGGCGGCATGATGATCGCGAGCTTCCTGTCGGCGGGGAGCCTGCCGGTCCTGCGTGATGTAATGCTGGCGGCCGATGGCGACCGGCCGGCCGCCCGCATCCACCCGATGGTCGATGTACGCGCAGGCGGCCAGTTGTTGCAGCGAGCGCTTTTTGCCGATCCGGTGATCGATCAGCGCCCTCTTCAAGTCGGCTTTCGCAGCCTCGAACGACTGGTCGGCGATATCCGGGCTCAAGCTGCCGGCAATGTGCTGGCCGATGTCGCCCCGCCGTTGACCAAGGCAGCATGGTCTCGGGCGCGAGAGGCTTTTGCCGCCGCCGGAACCGATGGACGAACCGTCGAGCGGTTCGAGATCCTCACGCTGTCCGGCTGGAAGAAGTAGAACCGCGCGTCCGCCCGCACGAGATCGGCCATCCGGGATGTCACAGCTCCCGAATGGCCGGCGCCCGTGACTAGCCTTCGATGCGCGAGAAGTCTGCGACCTTGTGAACCGCCGCGCGGAACCGATCCAGGAGCGCAAGCCGGGCCTGCCGCTTCCTGGCATCGGCGTCGTTCACGGTGACATCCTCGAAGAAGGCGTCGATCGGTGCGCGCAGCGAGGCCAACGCCGTCATGGCCGCCGCGAAGTCCTCCGCTGAAACGGCCTGCGCCACTTCGGTCTCCGCCGCCGTCACGGCAGCGATCAGCGCCTGCTCCGAAGGCTCGCAGGTGTAGGCGGGCGCCTGTTCGACGGCATGACGGTCCGCCATCTTGGCGGCGATCACCGGGGCAAGATCGGGATCGTCGACGACGGCGAGCGGATCTTCCTCGCCGGTGCGCGAAATCTCACCCTCGACGCCGTGCCAGTCTTCCTTCTTGAGGATGTTGGCCGCGCGCTTGTAGCCCGCCAGCAGGTTCACGCCATCGTCCGTCGAGACGAAAGCTTGAAGCGCATGGACACGGGCGAGCAGGCGAACGAGATCGTCCTCCCCGCCCAACGCGAACACCGCGTCGATCAGGTCGTGACGGACGCCCGCTTCCTTCTGCTGGACTTTGAGGCGGTCCGCGAAGAAGTCGAGCAGGTCGCCCTCAGCCACGCCGAAGCGCAGGCCGTTGTCGGTGACGAGACGAATGATGCCAAGCGCGGCACGGCGCAGAGCGAAGGGATCCTTCGAGCCAGTCGGCTTTTCGTCGATCGCGAAAAAGCTGCGGAGCGTATCGAGCTTGTCCGCCAGCGCCAACGCGACAGTCACCGGCGCGGTGGGTACTTCATCACCCTGCCCGACCGGCTTGTAATGGTCGCAAATGGCATCCGCGACGCTATCTGGCAGGCTTTCTGCGCGAGCGTAATATCCGCCCATAAGCCCTTGAAGTTCAGGAAACTCCCCTACCATCTCGGTAACGAGATCGGCTTTGCATAGCTCAGCCGCCTGACGCGCCAGCGCGGGATCGCAGTTCGGGACGACACCTTCGCTGGCCAGCCATTCGGCCAGCGTCGCCACCCGCTCCACCTTGTCGGCAAGCGTGCCCAGCTTCTCGTGGAAGGTGATGCGCGCAAGCTTCTTCGCATGATCCGAAAGCGGAGTCTTGCGATCCTGCTGCCAGAAGAAACGCGCATCCGAAAGGCGAGCCGCCAGGACCTTGCGGTTACCGTCGACGATCGCCGTACCGCCATCCGTCGCAACAATATTCGCCGTACAGATGAAGGCGTTGGCAAGGGAACCTGCGGCGTCTTCGCAAACGAAGTACTTCTGGTTGACTCGCGCAGTAAGCTGGATCGTCTCGGGCGGAACTTCCAGGAAGTCCTCCTCGAAACGGCCGAGCAGCGGCACCGGCCATTCGGTAAGGCCTGCGTTCTCGATCACCAGACCTTCGTCCTCCACCAGCACGAGACCGGCCGCAGCGGCTGCTTCACGCGCCTTGCTGCGCACGATGTCCTGGCGCTCCTCGTGGTTCACAAGAACATGAGCGAGGTGCAGCTTGTCGGCATAGTCATGCGCGCCGCCGATGGTGATCTCGCCGGGTGCGTGGAAACGGTGGCCAAGCGTCACGTAGGACGAGCGGATGCCGCCCACTTCGCATTCGACCAGATCCTCGCCGAAGATGGCGACGATGCCCGAGAGCGGCCGCACCCAGCGCAGCGACTCCGTCGAGATCGAAGCGGCACCCCAGCGCTGCGACTTAGGCCAGGGGAAGTTGCGGATGATCGCCGGGATCACCTCGCCCAGCACTTCGGCCACGGCACGGCCCGGCTTCTCGACGACGGCGAAGTAAGTGTCCTTGCCCTTGAGATCGCGAACTTCGAGCTGGTCCCTGGTGAGGCCGGTCTTGCGCAGGAAGCCTTCGAGCGCCTGTTCGGGCGCAGTCGTGGCCGGGCCCTTGGTTTCCTCGTGCACCGCTTCGGTCGCGAGCGGCAGGCCGCGCGCGATCAGCGCGAGACGGCGCGGGGTCGACCAAACGGTGACTTCGCCCACCGTGACGCCGGCAGCGGCCATGTCCTTGCGGAACAGCTTCTCCAGATCGGCGCGGGCGCCGGCCTGCATGCGAGCCGGAATTTCCTGCGAGCGCAGTTCGAGAAGGAAGTCGGTCATACGGTCCACCCCGGGAACTTGGCTTCCCATTCGGTCTTGTTCTTCGCGATCCAGGCCTCGCACGATCCCTTGGCGAGATCGCGGACGCGGCCGATGTAGCTGGCGCGTTCCTGCACGGAGATCACGCCCCGCGCCTGAAGCAGGTTGAAGAGATGGCTGGCCTCGATGGCCTGGTCATAGGCGGCGAGCGGAATTTCCGCCTCTATGCAGCGCATGCATTCGGCCTCGGCAGCTTTGAAGCCTGCGAACAGCGCCTCGGTATCGGCGATCTCGAAGTTGTACTTCGACATCTGCTGCTCGTTGGCGAGGAATACGTCGCCGTAGCTTACACCTTCATTGTTGAAGCGCAGGTCGTATACTCGGTCGACGCCCTGAATGTACATGGCGAGGCGTTCGAGGCCGTAGGTCAGCTCGCCGGCGACCGGCTTGCAGTCGAACCCGCCGACTTGTTGAAAATAGGTGAACTGCGTCACTTCCATGCCGTCGCACCAGACTTCCCAGCCCAGCCCCCAGGCGCCGAGCGTCGGGCTTTCCCAGTCGTCTTCCACGAAGCGGATATCGTGCGCCAGCGGGTCGACGCCGATCGCGGCGAGGCTGGCAAGGTAGAGTTCCTGAAGGTTGTCCGGGTTCGGCTTCAGGATCACCTGATACTGGTAATAGTGCTGGAGGCGGTTCGGGTTCTCGCCATAGCGGCCGTCGGTCGGGCGGCGCGAAGGCTGGACATAGGCGGCCTTCCACGGCTCGGGGCCGAGCGCGCGCAGCGTCGTCGCCGGGTGGAAGGTTCCGGCTCCCATGCGCATGTCATAAGGCTGAAGAATGAGGCAGCCCTGGGCGCTCCAGAAATTATGGAGCGTCAGGATCATGTCCTGGAAACTGAGCGGCTGCTGCGCTACGGTCGACATCGAAATCCCGTCAAAACTCTTGGCTTCGTGGCCTTTGGCGGATCGAACCCCGCAAATCAACCGCGCAAGCCCCAGTTTACGTCATGAATCCATGTTTGCCGGGGAGCTACCGGAAATCCGATCCAGGCGCTATCTCCCCGCAGGAATGATGCTGTTAAGGCTGCATTCGCTCCTGTCGTTTCAGGGAAACCCGATGATCTTTTCCAGTGCCAGGCGGCTGCGCCTTACTGCTTTCGTGCCGCTGTTCCTGTTTGCTCCGCCGGTCTTGGCCCAGGCCGCGCCGGCGGCGATGGCGGAGGCTCGTCCGGAAACGGCGGCTCCGGACCACCCGGCCTTGTGGAAGATCGCAGACCAGGACACGACGATTTATCTCTTCGGTACGATCCATATCCTGCCGGAAAATGCCGACTGGTTTCACGGCCCCGTAAAGGCGGCGTTCGATGCTGCGGATCTGCTGGTAACCGAGACGGCGGTTAACGCGCCGCAGACGCTTCAGAACGCCTTTATGGAAAAGGGACTGCGGCGCGACGGCAAGACATTGCGGGAAAGCCTGAACGCCAAGGAGCGTGAAAAATTCGAGAAATCCCTTTCAGATCTGCATCTTCCGCTAAATATCTTCGATCAGTTCCAACCCTGGTACGCTGGTCTTCTACTCACGCTCTTGCCGTTGAAGGCTGCGGGTTACGATCAGTCGAACGGGATCGAAACCCAGATCGAAGCCAAAGCGGCAGCGCGTAACCTATCAGGTCATCCCCTCGAGACAGCCGACTACCAGATCGGACTTTTCGCTGGACTACCCGAGAAGAGCCAGCTCAATTATCTCAATGAGGTGGTCGAGCAACTTCCCACTCTACGTGAAGACATCGCCAAGCTCGTTCAAGCCTGGAAAACAGGACGAGCGGAGGAACTGGCCGAATTGCTCAACGAAGACGAATCCGACGAACTGATGCGCAAGGTGCTTCTCAGCGACCGCAACAAGGCTTGGGCCAAGTGGCTGAAGGCCCGAATGGATGAGCCGGGCGTCGTCTTCGTGGCGGTGGGGGCCGGCCATCTCGCCGGACGCGGCAGCGTTCAGGATGAGCTGGCAAAAGTCGGATTCCGGTCGGTTCGGGTGCAATAGAGCGATGCGCAGAATAGTCTCGCGATTGGCGCTGGCGGGTGTCGCTTTCGTCATCCACGCGTGCAGTCCCAGCCCGGAAGCGGCAAGACCTGCGCTTTGGCATGTCGAGAGTCCGCGAGGAGAGATGGCGTGGCTCTTCGGCACCATCCATAGCGCCAAGACGCCATTGCTCTGGCAGACTGGCAAGGTCCGGCAGGCTCTGGACGATTCAAATGAAATCATGGTGGAAGTCGGCAATCTTGCCGATGAAAGTGACATCGCCGCCACATTCGCCCGCCTCGCTCAAAACCGGGGACAGCCGCCACTCTCCCAGCGCGTTGAGGCCGAGCAGCGCCCCGCTCTTGCAACGCTGCTTCGGAAAAGCGGCTATTCTGACGGGGACTTCGCAGCGATGGATACCTGGGCCGCCGCCCTCACCCTCGCACAAACCGGCGCGAACAAGGACCAGGCGCGCAATGGCGTGGACCGGGCCGTGATAGCGGCCGCCGGCAAACGCCCGGTCGTCGAACTGGAAGGCGCAGCGAAGCAGCTTGGGCTGTTCGACTCGCTAGCCGAACATGAGCAGCGCGATCTGCTCTCGGCCGTCGTCGCGGAAGCCGATCGTTTGGACGCCGATCTTGCCGCGCGCTGGCGCAAGGGGGACATGGTCGCGATCGAACGCGAAACCCGAAGAGGGCTGCTCGCCGACCCCGAACTGCGCGCAGTGCTGTTCGTGGGCCGCAATCGCGACTGGACGGCGCGGATTGCCCAGGCCATCAAGAGCGGCAGGCGGCCGTTCGTCGCAGTGGGCGCGGCGCACATGGCGGGGCCGGAAGGCCTTCCGGCGATGCTGGCGCGGCAAGGCTATACCGTCACGCGTGTTCAGTAATCTCCGACGAGGCGCCGGATACTTGCCTTTTGGCGGATTTCGCATTAAGGGCGCGCGCTTCCCGTCATGGTCATCCCTGGAGGCGTGACGGGACGGTGCTGGCCGATACGCGGCTGGTATCCGACATCTATCCAGTTTTGAAAGGCAAGTCCTCATGAGCGATACGCTTAACCTGCCGGCAGAGACGCGTGATCGGGCTGGCAAGGGAGCCTCCCGTGCACTGCGTCGCGAAGGCCGCGTCCCCGCCGTTATCTATGGTGGTAATGAAGAACCCCTCGCGATCCACGTCGAGGAAAAGGAGCTGGCCCGCCAGCTCGGAACCGGTCACTTCTTCAACTCGATCATCGAAGTCGAAGTCGGCGGCAAGACGTTCCGGACGCAGCCGAAGGACGTTGCCTTCCACCCCGTCACCGACCGTCCGCTTCACGCCGACTTCCTGCGCATCGCCAAGGGCGCGACCGTGCACGTGAACGTGCCGGTGGTTTTCGCCAATGAAGACGCCTCGCCGGGCCTGAAGCGTGGCGGCGTGCTGAACGTCGTTCGCCACGACCTGGAACTGGTCTGCGACGCCGAAAAGATCCCGCATGAGATCGTCATCGACGTGACCGGCTTCGACGTGGGCGAATCGATCCACGCCAGCCACGTGAAGCTGCCGGCCGGCGTCGAGAACGCGATCACCGACCGCGACTTCACCATCGCGACGATCGCTGCTCCTTCGGCTCTGAAGAGCTCGGAAGGCGACACGGCGAAGACGGAAGGCGAAGGCGAGTAATTTCGCCTCCGGGCCTCTTCGAATAGAGGTCGTCTTCGGTTAAACGATCGGCCCCTCCCGCCCCGGCATGCCGGTGTGCAGGAGGGGCCGCTTCGCGTTCATACTACAGGATAATCCGTCATGCAGCTCTGGGTCGGCCTCGGTAATCCCGGTCCTCAATATTCCATGAACCGGCACAACGTCGGCTTCATGGCGATCGACGCCATTTCGGAAGTCCATGGCTTTGGCCCAACGCAGAAGAAATTCCAGGGCTGGCTGCAGGAAGGCCGCATCGGCAGCCAGAAGGTCCTGCTGCTAAAGCCTGCCACGTTCATGAACGAGAGCGGCCGCGCGGTCGGAGAAGCCATGCGCTTCTACAAACTGGCATTGTCGGATCTCACCGTCTTCCATGACGAACTCGACCTGGCCCCGTTCAAGGTCAAAGTGAAGCAGGGCGGCGGCCATGCCGGGCATAACGGACTGCGTTCGATCGACCAGCACCTCGGCCCCGATTTTCGACGGGTGCGGCTCGGCATAGGCCATCCCGGCCACAAGGACCGCGTACACGGCCATGTCTTGGGCAACTATGCCAAAGCCGACATCGACCCCCTGGCCGATATGCTCGGCGCCGTTGCGGGTGAGGCGGACCGCCTGGTCGCCGGAGACGACGTGCGATTCATGAGTGACGTTGCCCTGCGCCAGCAGGATTGATCCGCTGAATCAGCTATCAAGTGCGGCCAATTAGTGTCGAGTTAGCTTACAAATTCAATCTTGCCGCGGCTTGCGCGGAAGCCAAATCCCCGATTTTCCGACCTTGGCATGGCTATTGCTTATCTGCCTGCGATCCATTCGGAACAAGCCCATCGGGCTAACAGGGGAATAGGTATGATCCGCAAGTCCATGCTCGCACTGGCCCTCGCCGCCAGCACCACGCTCGCCTTCGCTACGCCTGCCCAGGCGACCTGGGGCTGGGGCGGCGGCAACAATGGCTGCGGCTGGGGCAAGAAGAACTGCGGCTCCAGCAGCAGCTCGGGCGGCAACACCTCAACCTCCGGCGGGACCACCACGACTTCGGGCGGTACGACCTCGGGCGGTACGACCTCGGGCGGAAATACGAGCACTTCGGGCGGCACTACCACGTCCGGCGGAACCTCGGGCGGTTCCGGTGGCAGCACCGCCGTGCCGGAGCCCGGCATGCTGGGCATGATGGGTCTCGGCCTGCTCGGCTTGGCTTACGCGCGCCGCCGCAAGACCCGCGACTGATCGGGCCATTTCGCAGGCCCGAAAGTCAGGGCCTGCGTTCCCAGAGCCGCTGCCGGTGCTTCAACCGGCGGCGGCTTTCGCTTTCTGGAGATCGCGGGCAATGTCGGCATTGCCAGGGTCCGCATCGGCCGCCGCTTCCAGCAATCGCCAGGCTGTCGCCAGATCGACGCCCAGTTCAAGCCTCACCAGTGCTGCCGAATGCATGTAGGCAGGGTTGTCCGCATCCTGCGCCAAGGCGCGATCGGCATAGGCGATAGCCTCGCGAGGGCGCCCCAGACCGGCCGATGCCCAGGCGAGACGTCCCAGGACTTCGGCATCGTCCCCTCCGGCAAGCAACCGGCTGTAGATCGAATGCGCCTCGCTCCAGTTCTGCCGGTCGAGAGCGGTCTGCCCTTTTTCGACCAGGTCCATGGTCAGCCTGATCCGCTCCGGATCGAGGCGGACCCGCAAGGCGTCGGCCTTCGGATCGCCCGAAGCCCGTGCCGCCTTTTCAGCGACAACGAGCAAGGCTGCGGGGGCGAGCGGGCTGGCACTCAGCGGCTCCAGCGTTTTCCATGCTCCGCTTGCGTCACCCGTCGCCAGCATCGCTTCACCCAGCATCGCACGACAGTAGGGGTTAGTCGGGTCCAGCAGTGCGGCCCGGCTGAACAGGACGCGCGCCTGTTCGGCCTGGCCGAGCCGGAGCAGCGCCTCCCCATAAGCAAGGCCGAGCGGCGATGCCGGCTCGAGCCCACCCTCCCGGCCTTGCAGCGAAAGGCGGATCTTTTCCCAATCGCCCTGTTGCGCCAGCAGCCGGATTCGCAGATTTTCGATCCGGGGATCGGACGGCTTTACTTTGCCTGCCTTGTCGACAAGCGCCATGGCCTCACCGGACTTCCCAAGGAGTCGGTAAGTCTCGGCGAGCGCCAGCATGGGATCTATCCGGGAGGGATAAGCAGCGATCGTACGGCGGTAGGCGGCGATCGCCTTCTCGGTCTCGCCGCGGGCCAAGGCCAGATCGCCGGCCAGAGCGAACGCATTGTAAGAGCGGTTCGCAAAGCGCTGAATTCGTGATAGAATTTTTTCCGCCAGTGACAAGTCGTTGTTCTCAAGCGCAAAGCGCGCATAAGCGACGGCCAGCGGTAAGTCGTCCCCTGCGCTCATGCCTTTCTCGAAAGCCTGAGCGGCCGCGCTCTTCTCTCCCATGGCAAGATGGGCCTCGCCGCGCAGCCTCCACGCATCGGTGTCGAAATCGTTTACAACAAGCGCGATGGCGTCCTTTGGACGGCCGCGAACGAGAACCGCGCCGGACTTCAGCCGGTTCAGCACCCTCCCCTTTCCACCCGCAGCCACGAAACGGGAAATAGCGCGATCCGCCGCATCCGCATTGCCGAGGGCGATTTCGGTCCTCGCCAGCATTTGCAGCGCGTCGAGATTTCCTGGTTCGGTTTCCAGCGTTTTCATAATGCTGAAACGCGCTGCTTCATAATCCTGAGAGGCGAAAGCTGCATGCGCCGTATCAAGCGGGGCTGGCCCGCGTTCGCCGCAAGCAGAAAGCAAGGCGAAGGCTGAAAGGATGAGAACGAGGCTGGCCAGGGCTTTCATTGCCCGGTTCTAGCGGGCAAGCCCTGAAGTTTCCATGAAACGAGCGCGGCAACTGGTAATACCCGCGCAGGGACGCTAAGGCGCCGCCCATACATTTCTTCCCGGAGTTACACATGGGTTTCCGTTGCGGAATCGTAGGCCTGCCCAATGTCGGCAAGTCGACCTTGTTCAATGCGCTCACCGAGACGCAGGCGGCACAGGCGGCCAATTATCCGTTCTGCACGATCGAGCCCAATGTCGGCCAGGTCGGCGTGCCCGATCCGCGGCTCGACAAGCTGGCCGAGATCGCCGGTTCGGCCAAGATCATCCCGACCCAGCTCTCGTTCGTGGATATCGCGGGCCTCGTGCGCGGCGCATCCAAGGGTGAAGGCCTGGGCAACCAGTTCCTGGGCAACATCCGCGAAGTGGATGCAGTCGTCCATGTGCTGCGCTGCTTCGAGAACGACGACATCCAGCATGTCGACGAGCGCGTCGACCCCATCGCCGATGCCGAGACGGTCGAGACCGAGCTGCTGCTCTCCGACCTGGAAAGCCTGGAAAAGCGCGTTCCCGCCGCCCAGAAAAAGGCGGCGCAGGGCGACAAGGAATCCAAGGTGATCGCCTCGGTCCTCGGCCAGGCGCTGGAACTGCTGCGCGACGGCAAGCCCGCGCGCCTGACCAAGCCCAAGGACGATGACGAGGAACGCGTGTTCCGTCAGGCGCAGCTGCTGACGGCGAAGCCCGTGCTCTATGTCTGCAACGTGGAGGAAGAAGCCGCTGCCGAGGGCAATGCCTTCTCCGCGCGGGTCTTCGAAAAGGCCAAGGCGGAAGGCGCCACGGCGGTCATCGTGTCCGCGGCAATCGAATCCGAGTTGGTCGGCATGGATATCGAGGAACGCATGGTGTTCCTCGAAGAGATGGGCCTTCACGAAACCGGCCTGGCCCGCATCATCCGCGCCGGCTACGAACTGCTCGGCCTGCTGACCTTCTTCACGGTCGGCCCGAAGGAAGCGCGCGCCTGGACCGTGCACAAAGGCGCGAAGGCGCCCGATGCGGCCGGTGAAATCCACTCGGACATGCAGCGCGGCTTCATCCGCGCCGAAACGATCGCCTATGGCGACTATGTCGAACTGAACGGCGAAGCCGGCGCCAAGGAAGCCGGCAAGCTGCGTCAGGAAGGCAAGGAATACGTCGTGCAGGACGGTGACGTCATGCACTTCAAGTTCAACGTCTGATCCATATCGTCGTCCCGGATCAGGTCCGGGACGACGAAGCATCCTCGAACGATTCCAGGATCGGGCACGGCCCCTCATCGGATCCCGCGCACTCGCGGGCAAGCCGGCGCAACGACCGGCGGGCCGTTTCCAATTGGGCGATCTCCCTATCCAGCGCCAAGAGGCGCAAGCGCGCCATCTCCCTTGCTCGCGGACGATCTCCGGTGTGGTCGAGGCTGATAAGTTCGGCAATCTCATCGAGGATGAAGCCCGCCGCCTTGGCCGAGCGGATGAAGCGCAACCGCTTCACGTCACCCTCACCGTAATGGCGCTGTCCTCTCGCGCCGCCGGTCGCTGCCGGGCGAGGATCGAACAGCAGGCCTTTGCGCTGATAGAAACGCACCGTTTCCACACCCACGCCGCTCGAACGCGCAAGTTCCGAAATCGTCAGGGCCATGCTTGACTCCGTACCATGGTACGGAACGTATAACCCTGCCTATGACACAGACGCCAGCCCGCACCGCCGTACTCCACCGCATGGTCATGGAGAAACACGCCTGCCCTTGGGGCATCAAGTCGAGACACCTGCTCAGGAAACTGGGCTACGCGGTCGAGGACCACTGGCTGACGACGCGGGAACAAGTCGATGCCTTCAAGGCGCAGCACGGCGTGGCGACGACGCCGCAGACGTTCATCGACGGCAAGCGGATCGGCGGCTACTCCGACTTGCGGAGCCATTTCGGGCTGAAGATCCACGACCCCAAGGCGACAAGCTATCGCCCGGTACTCGCCGTCTTCGCGACCGGGCTCGGACTTGCTCTGGCGGCGAGCTGGGCGGCTTTCGGGACGCCTTTCACACTTCGCAGTGCGGAATGGTTCGTCTCGATGACGATGATGCTGCTCGCCATGTTGAAGCTGCAGGATATCGAGCAATTCTCGACGATGTTCCTGGGCTACGATCTTCTGGCCAAGCGCCTCGTGCCCTATGCCTACGCTTATCCGGTTCTGGAATGGTCGGCGGGTGCGCTGATGACGGCGCATGCCCTGCCTTGGCTGTCGATCCCGATCGGACTGGCGATCGGCGGCATAGGTGCAGTTTCTGTCTTCTACGCCGTCTATATTCAGAAGCGCGAATTGAAATGCGCCTGCGTTGGCGGCACGGGGGCGGTTCCGCTCGGCTTCGTCTCCCTTACCGAGAACCTGTTCATGGTTGCCATGGCGCTCTGGATGCTGGCGCGAATGTTGTAGGGCGCCATCGACCTGTCATCATTGCGGGACTAGAGGCGCCGGCATGAAGTTTCTCCTCCCCCTGCTCGGCCTGTTCGCCCTGCTTGTCAGCCCCGCAACCGCCCAGCCCGCCAAGAACGCTGCGAAGAACGACGGCCCGCCAGTCGTGATCCTGGTCTCGATCGACGGCTTCCGTGCCGACTACCTCGAGCGCGGGATCACGCCCAATCTCTCGGCCCTCGCGGCGGGCGGGATCAGCGCACCGATGCGCCCTTCGTTCCCCAGCAAGACCTTCCCCAATCACTGGGCGATCGTCACCGGAAAGGTTCCCGACCGCAACGGTATCGTGTCGAATGGCTTCGAGGATCCCGCCCACCCCGGCGAAAAGTTCACCATGGCCAGCGACGAGCCCTATTGGTGGGACGAAGCAGAGCCGATCTGGGTCACGGCGGAGAAAAGCGGCATCCGCACCGCGACCATGTTCTGGCCCGGCTCGAATGTCGCCTGGGGCGGCACCATGGCCAGCGGTCCTTGGAAATCCGTCACCGGAGGCATTCGGCCGAGCGACTGGCAGCAGTTCAACGGCGCCGTTTCACCGGTCCAGCGCGTCAATGCGGTGCTGGACTGGCTGCGCCGCCCCGCCGCCATCCGCCCAAGGCTGGTGACGCTCTATTTCGATCAAGTCGACACCGCAGGTCACCGCCATGGCCCGGACGATGCTCGCACGAATGCGGCAATCCAGGAGGTGGACGGCAACATCGGCATGCTCGTGGATGGCTTGCGAGAGCTAGACCAGCCTGCCAATCTCATCGTCGTGGCCGATCATGGCATGGCCGCGGTAACGAGCGAGAGAACGATCCCGCTGGACGGGGTTGCCGATCCTTCGCTGTATACGCTCGGCGACAGCGGCCCGTTTGCCGGGCTTACGCCCACTGCGGGAAACCAGGAAGCGCTCGCCGCCGCGCTGCTCAAGCCCCACGACCACATGCAGTGCTGGCGCAAGCAGGAAATTCCGGCACGCCTGCATTATGGAAGCAACGCGCGGATCCCGCCGTTCTTCTGCCTTGCCGAGGTAGGCTGGCAGATCGCGGCCCGAATGCCCGAAAAGCCATCGAGCGGCGGAACCCATGGCTACGACAATGCCGCACCGGAAATGGCGGCCCTGTTCGTCGCCAACGGCCCTGCATTCGCCCGCAACGCGAAGCTCTCCCCATTCGACAACGTGGATGTCGCTCCGCTCCTGCGTGACCTGCTGGGGCTCGCCCCTGCATCCGACGGGGACGGCAGTGACAAGACCTTCTTAAAAGTTCTTAAAACAAAGCGTTAATGTCGATAGCTTAGGATCGGCATTGTACCTGGCCTTCGGACATGAAGGCAACGCGGTCCTGAGCATCGTGAAGGATCAGCTTGGCCGGCCAGTGCGCCGTATCCGACCCGCCCTTGTCGTCCGGCAGGCTGACGAGATCGACCCAGCTCGCGAGGCCGACGTAAGTGGAGCGCGCATTTCCGGGTAACTGCGCGCTTTCCGTTTTGGCGGCGTAGCGCTTGAGGTCGCCGCCGATCCGCATGAAGCCCTCTTCGGCATTGGCGATGAAGATCGGATCCTCACTGCCCGGCTTGCGGAAGCTGCAGCCGGGCTTGTCGAGGCCGTAGCGCGCGATGTCCACCTTACCGATGGGACGGGGGAGGATGGGTTTGAACGGCTCCTTGCTCATCCGCTCTACCATGGCGATGTCATGCGCGTCTTCCGCTGCCTTGCTTCGGGTGTCCTCCCGACCACATGCTGAGATCAAGAGGAAAGGAGCCAAAGCAAGGAACGGTTTTTCCATCATTTTCGTCCGAACAGTTTCTCGATGTCGTTATGAGCCAGTTTAACCCATGTGGGGCGCCCATGGTTGCATTGGCCGGATCGCGGTGTGCGCTCCATTTCACGCAAAAGCGCGTTCATTTCCGCCACCGAAAGCGAGCGGCCAGCACGAACCGAGCCGTGGCAAGCCATCGTCGCCAGTACGAGGTCGAGCTTTTCGCCCAGCAGCAGCGCGTCGCCGTTTTTCGCAAGATCGTCGGCAATGTCTCGCACCAGGGCATGGACATCCGACTTGCCGAGAACGGACGGTATCGCACGGACCAGCATGGCGCCTGGACCGAACCTTTCGAGCGTCAGACCGAACTTCGCGAGATCGCCGGATTTTTCTTCCAGAGCGTCGCAGGCCGCTTCCTCCAGTTCAACGACTTCCGGCAGCAGCAGCGCCTGCGATCGCGTCATCGCGCCCTCAGCGCCGCCGGCCTTGAGACGTTCCAGGACAAGGCGTTCGTGCGCGGCGTGCTGATCGACGATGACAAGGCCGTCCTGCGCTTCGGCAACGATGTAGGTCCCCGCCACTTGCCCACGCGCAACGCCGAGGGGATATTGCAGCGCTTCGTCCGCCTCTTCGGACACAGCTTCGGCGCGCCCGGAAGGCTGCGCCATGACCTCTTCCTCATAAGATCGCCAGACAGCGCCCGCTTCCGACACCCTGGCCTGCGAAATGGAGCGATAATCTCCGCGCGAGCCGGCGGAATACTCGCGGGCGAACAGCGACCCCAAGGCAGGTGCCGGCTCAGGCGCGGGCACGACCGGCTCGACCTGCCACATGCCCATGGCCGCTGCGGCAGCCGGCTGCGCGCTCCTTTGCCCGGACGACTCCAGAGCATGGCGCAGGGCGCCCACCAGGAAGCCGCGAATGAACGAGGGGTCGCGGAACCGCACCTCGGTCTTAGCCGGGTGGACATTGACGTCGACTTCCTCGGGAGGAAGTTCGAGAAACAGGGCCAATACCGCGTGGCGGTCGCGCGCCAGCATGTCGGAATAGGCCCCGCGCACTGCGCCGACCAACAAGCGGTCCTTCACAGGCCGGCCGTTCACAAACAGGTATTGGTGATCGGCAACCCCGCGATTGTACGTAGGAAGCCCTGCCACCCCGGTGAGACGCGCGGTGCCCCGCTCGGCCTCGATCAGCACACCGTCCTCGGCGAGCTCGCGCGCCACGAGACGCGCGACCCGGGACGCCAGTTCCTCGCGGGGCTGTACGGCGATGACCCGGCGGGCGTCGTGCTCCAGCACGAAACCTATGTCCGGCCTTGCCATGGCCAGACGGCGAACCACGTCCTGGCACGCGGCATATTCGGATCGCGCGGAACGCAGGAACTTGCGACGGGCCGGCACTTTGCCGAAAAGATCCTCCACCCGGACGCGGGTTCCGGGCGGAAGCGCGGCGGGCGCATCGGCGGCGATGACGCCGTGATCGACGACACGCTTCCATCCTTCGGCGGAATCGTGCGGCCTGCTCTCGATCGTCAGTCGCGCCACCGAGCCGATCGAGGGCAAGGCTTCCCCGCGAAAACCCAGGGACGAAACCAGTTCGATATGCTCGTCCGGCAGCTTCGACGTGGCATGACGTTCCAGCGCCAGAGCGATCTGTTCGGGCACCATACCGCAGCCGTCGTCTGTCACCTCGATAAGGTCGAGCCCGCCCGAGGCCAGGCGCACGGTCACTTGGGTGGCGCCCGCATCGACGGCGTTCTCGACGAGTTCCTTCAGTGCGGAAGCCGGCCGCTCCACCACTTCACCTGCCGCGATGCGGTTGACGAGGTGTTCGGGGAGGCGGCGGATCGTGGGCATCGGGTCTCTCGCATGAAGCGTGTAGGGCGCAGGCCAAGGATCGTGAGAGGCGCCGCGATTCGGCCGAACGACCGCAAGGCGCTCAGGATGGCACCGCGATCTCGGCAGGATACAAACACTAGCGATGAAACGCATTTAATTCGAGACGGGCTCTTCACGATTCCCCCATGAAATCGACACAAATTTTTGGCCTTTCGCGAATCGATGGGCTAAGGGGACCGCTTCCATGCCAACCTGCCTGTCGCGTCATCGGGATTCCCCATGGCAAGCGCCCGGAAAGACAACGGATTACTGATGGCCTCGCTCGTCTCGCGATTCTTCAAACTCGGCTCACAGAACATGGCGATCGACCTCGGCACCGCCAACACGCTCGTCTACGTTCAGGACCGGGGAATCGTGCTGAACGAGCCTTCGGTCGTAGCGATCGAGACACTGAACGGCGTCAAGAAGGTCAAGGCCGTGGGCGACGACGCCAAGATGATGATGGGCAAGACGCCCGACAACATCGAGGCCATCCGTCCCCTGCGTGACGGCGTGATCGCCGACATCGAAATCGCGGAAGAGATGATCAAGCACTTCATCCGCAAGGTGCATGGCAAGAAGAACCTGTTCCGCTACCCGGAAATCGTGATCTGCGTGCCTTCGGGCTCGACCTCGGTCGAACGCCGCGCCATCCGCGACGCCGCTTCGAACGCCGGCGCCAGCCAGGTCTACCTGATCCTCGAGCCGATGGCGGCGGCGATCGGCGCAGACATGCCGGTCACCGAGCCGGTGGGCTCGATGGTGGTCGACATCGGCGGCGGCACCACCGAAGTCGCCGTGCTCTCGCTGCGCGGCCTCGCCTACACCACCTCGGTTCGCGTCGGCGGGGACAAGATGGACGAATCGATCGTCTCCTACGTCCGCCGCCACCACAACCTCCTCATCGGAGACGCCACGGCCGAGCGCATCAAGAAGGACTACGGCATCGCCGTCATGCCGGCAGACGGTATCGGCGAAACCATCCACATCAAGGGCCGTGACCTCGTCAACGGCGTGCCCAAGGAGATCACGATCTCTCAGGCGAACGTCGCCGAAGCGCTGGCCGAGCCGATCGGCGCCATCGTGGAAGGCGTGCGCATCGCGCTTGAGAACACCGCGCCGGAACTCGCCGCCGACATCGTCGATCAGGGCATCGTGCTCACCGGCGGCGGCGCGCTGATCCAGGGCCTGGACGACTACCTTCGCGAAGAAACCGGTCTGCCGGTCAGCGTCGCCGAAGATCCGCTGTCCTGCGTCGCCCTCGGCACCGGCCGGGCGATGGAAGACCCGGTCTACCGCGGCGTGCTGATGTCCGCCTGATATTTGCAGGAGCGATCGCCGAAGGCCGGTCGCTCCCGCACTGCACGGCGTATCGACGCCGCTATTTTGACGTTCGAGCGGCAGGTCGACCATCGGGCCGACCATCGCGCCGCCACTACGAAGGAGTGCATGGCGCATGGCGCCGCCCGCAAACAGGCGCTCCAGCTATTCGCGCCGAGCGCAATACACGACGTTCCTCAGCTATACCGCAGGCGTCCTCGGCGCTGCGGTCGGGCTGGCGCTCGTGGTGATCTCGCTCGTGAACCCCGGATTCTTCTCCGCGCTGCGCGGCCTGGCTGATGACGCGACCGAACCCGCCGCTCAAGCCGCAGCAGGCAGCCGAGATCTCGGACGCGATGCCTGGGCCGACATTTCCGGTTTCTTCCATTCTGGAAGCGAACACGCGCGCATCCAGCGGGAACTGGCGGAAGCCAAGGTCCGGCTCGTGGAGGCGCGTGCGACAATGGCGGAAAACAAGCGGCTCAAGAGCCTCATGGGCCTGTCGGAAGAAGCCGGCGGAGCGGTCGCCTATGCCCGCCTCACCGCCTCGACCAGTGCCAGCACGCGGCGTTACGCCGTTCTCGGCGCCGGGCGCGACCGCGGGGTCGCGCCGGGGATGCCGATCCGTTCGCAGATGGGCCTGGTCGGCCGGGTTCTCGAAGTGGGCTCGTCCAGTGCGCGCGTGCTGCTCGTGACGGACAGCGAAAGTGTCGTTCCGGTGCGCCGGGCCACCGACGGCGTCGCCGCTTTCGCGCAAGGAAACGGCGATGGCACCTTACGGATCCGCCTGATCAACCTTGGCATCAACCCCCTGCGCAAGGGGGATGTCCTGGTGACCTCCGGCTCCGGCGGCCTGTACCGTCCGGGGACGCCGATGGCCATCGTCACCGATCTGATCCGCGATGGCGCCATCGCCCGCGTGCTCAGCAATCCTTCGGACACCGACTACGTCATGGTCGAAAAAAGCTGGGCCCCTCCCCCGCCGCCGCCGCCCGCGAGCGACGCGGCGGTCAAGAAACGCTGATGTTCCAGCGTCCCGCCTCCCGCTCCGTGTCGGGGCAACGCATCAATCACGCACCGTCGCGGATCGTGGCGCGGTCGTTTCCCTGGCTGACGATCATGCTGGCGTCGCTGGTGCCAGGCTGGTTCCTGATCGCCTCGGCGCCGGTCATGCCGCCGCTCGGCTTTCTGCTCTATCTCGGCTGGCGGCAGCTTCGTCCCGGTCTTTTGCCGATCTGGGCCGGCTTGCCGCTCGGCCTGTTCGACGACCTGTTCTCCGGCCAACCCTTCGGCTGTGCGGTCCTGCTCTGGTCGATCACCGCGATCGTGCTGGAGATCGTCGAGTTGCGCCTCCCCTGGCGCAACTTCGTGACCGAATGGCTCATGGCGATGGGCCTGATCGTCGCCTATATCGTTCTTTGCCTCGCTCTCGCCAACATAGCGGGTGCGTCGTCCCCACTCCGTGTCATCGTGCCGCAGGTCGTTATCTCAGTGCTTTCCTATCCGCTTGTCGGTCGTGTCGTCGCCATGTTCGATCGGATTCGGCTCGCGCCGATCGTCGTCCTGCGATGAAGATCAGCTTCAAGCGTTTCTTCCCGCAGCGCCATGTCAGCGCGGGTACGCTTCGCAACAGTTTCGATCGCCGCAGCATTGTGGTGGGATCGATCCAAGGCGGCGTCGGAGTTCTTCTCGCGGCGCGTCTCGGATACCTTTCGATCGCGCAGAACGCCAAGTACGAGCTTCAGGCGGAAAGCAATCGCGTCAACCTTTCGCTGATCCCGCCGCGTCGCGGCTGGATCATGGACCGCAACGGAACCCCTCTCGCCTCGAATCGGGCAGACTTCCGAGTGGACCTGATCCCGGAGCGCGTTCAGGATCCGGCCCATACCATCCAGACTCTGGGCAAGCTGCTCAGCCTCTCGCCGATCGCGATGCAGGATCTGGAAGACAAGCTGGAGCGCGCCCGCCGCTTCGCCCCCGTGGAAGTGGCCAGCGGTCTGGACTGGGACACTTTCGCCGCTGTCAGCGTCCGCCTGCCGGACCTCCCCGGCGTGGTCACCCAGCGCGGTTTCTCGCGCTACTATCCCCTCGGCCCCTCGGTCGGCCACTTGATCGGCTATGTCGGCCCGGCGTCGGCGGAAGAGTACGAGAAGGACCGCGATCCCGTGCTGATTACGCCGGGCTACAAGGTCGGCAAGGATGCACTGGAAAAGTTCTACGAGAAGGACTTGCGCGGCAAACCCGGTGCACGCCGGGTCGAAGTTACCGCTTCGGGCCGTATCGTTCGCGATCTCGACACGCGCGAGGACGTGCCCGGCAAGACGCTGAAGCTGACCATCGACGCCGGCATCCAGGAATACGCCTCCCGCCGCATCGGCCCGGAATCGGCCGCCGTCGTGGTGATGGACTGCCAGACGGGCGACATCCTGGCGATGTGCTCGATGCCCAGCTTCGATCCGAACAGCTTTTCGGACGGCATCGGTCGTCTCGAATGGAAGATGCTCTCGGATGACGACCATGTGCCACTGCGCAACAAGGTCCTGCGCGGGCTCTACCCGCCAGGATCCACGGTCAAGCCGATGGTGGCGCTCTCCTTCATGGAAGCCGGGCTGGACCCGAACGAATCGGTATTTTGCGGCGGCGGCCTGCGGGTCGGCAACCGTGTGTTCCACTGCTGGAATCGGCGCGGTCACGGCTCGGTCAACATGGCCAAGGGCATCTACCAGAGCTGCGACGTCTATTTCTATCACTTCGCCCAGCGCATCGGTATGGACCCGATCGCCGCCATGGCGGGCCGCCTCGGACTGGGGCACGACTTCCCTCTGCCGGTCTCCGGCCAGTCCTACGGCACCGTACCCAATCCGGCGTGGAAGCTGAAGAAGTACGGCAAGGAATGGCAGACTTTCGACACCGTCAACGCCACGATCGGCCAGGGCTACTTCCTGGTCAACCCGCTGCAACAGGCCATCCAGGCCTCGCGAATCGCCAGCGGCCGCGTAATCATGCCGCGCCTGATCCACGGGCACGAACATGATGTCGCCCCTTCTCTGGGGATCCCGGCCGAGCACCTGGCCTACGTCCGCCAGGCCATGTCCGACGTGTCGAACGGCCCCGGCTCCGCGCCGCATTCGCGCCTGCCGTTTCCCGATATCAAGCTGGCGGGAAAGACCGGCACCGCGCAAGTGGTCGGCCTCAATGTCGGCAGTGGCAAGGGCGGGCTTTGGAAGCACCGCGATCATGGCCATTTCATCTGCTTCGCGCCGACCGAAAACCCGCGCTATGCCTGCTCGGTCGTCGTCGAGCACGGCGGCGGTTCCGGCGCGGCCTATCCCATCGCGCGCGATGTCCTGACCTATATCTTCGACAAGCAGAAGGGCATGGACGCCCTGATCGAACTTGAGAAGAAATGGGGCGGAACACCGAAGGAACGTCTCGACACGCGTTTCAGGGCCTACTCCGCGCAATACGGCGTCGGCGCGCCCGCCGTCTCGGCGGAGGAGGAAAGCCGCAAGCTCGACGGCACGGACGGCGCTCAGCCTCCTTCGCAGCCGATCGTCCGCGACGCCGCCTCACCCGCGCCCGAACCCGACGCGGCAGATCCGCCCCCCG
>NZ_ATHL01000027.1 GCF_000445125.1 Novosphingobium lindaniclasticum LE124 | reverse complement strand
CCCCCGCCAGTGTCCCGGCGTCGCACACCGGGTTGCTCAATCAAAAGCTGCCTCCAACCAAGCTGCGCTAGCCGATCCGCGCTGGCTGGCTTTGGTCTGCTGGGCGCAGACAGCCAGCGCGGATCGGCTAGCTCCGCTAGGTCGCAGCGCGACGTCTTTTGATCGAGCGATCCCCGGCGTGCCACTTGGGACACAGGCGAAGGTGGCTCCGTGTGCGGTGAATGACAACCGACCCCTTTGCGCTCTGTTGGTCAGTAATGACGGCCCTAACGGGCCGGCTTCTCTTTGTAATGTCGCTACCGCGCCAACTATTTAGGCTCAGGTTCACCATGTACGGTAAATATCTGTCAAGAAATCAATGCATTTCAATATTTTGAGTTTAGGGAGTAGAATTAGTGTGTCGGAAGGGAAGGGGAGACGCCCCGGACCAAAGACAAGGGGACAGGCCCCGCACTATAGGAGTAATACTCATGAACATTGGTTCTTTCGCCCTCAAGAACGGCCAGATCATCGGTTCCATCGCAACCGCGACCATCGACCTTCACCGTCTCGGCCTTCGTCCGGTCGACAGCAGCAACGACAAAGCACCGTTCTACGAAATCATGGCGTGGAACGGCAAGCGGTGGGCACAGATCGGCGCGCTTTGGGAAGCGACGAGCAATTCGACCGGCGAGGTTTTCTATCAGGGCCGCTTGGATGACCCCAGCCTGCCCGAGCCGCTTCAGGTGATGCTCTTTGGCGACGTAGAGGAAGGGTTCCGCGTGGTCTGGAACCGCCCGGCCCCCGTTCGCCAGAACATGGACGGCACCCGCCAGAGCCGCCGCCGCCAGCGTGATGACAATTTCGGTGAAGGCAACGCAACCGAAGATGGCCGTATCACGCAGGACGAAGAGGATCACATCCCCGCGTTCTAAACATCCGTCGGGAAGGGAGAGGGATGCACCCCTCTCCCGACCCTTTCGCTATCCCCTGCCAAGGATGATTAGTCATGACCAAGGAAACGAATAACCGCAGCTATAGCAGCTTTGCCGAACTGGCCAAGGCCATCGGCACGACGCCCGCCGAACTGCGCAAGCAGTATCTGGACAAGGCGATTGCCGACACGATGAACGGCGAGAAGGAAGCCGGAACCGCAGCCACGCCCGACGAGCTGGCAGCACTGGCGCGGGAGGCAGAGATTGCCGACATGATCGCGCAAGATGGCGTGTCCGATAGCTTCGCGCTGGCATTCGGTGACGTGAGCGCGCTTTCCATCCTCGAAATGGGAGCCGAGCGTCAGGAACTGGACATGCCCGAAGCCGCCGAGGCGCAGGCAGAATGTCACGCCATCGTAAACACCATCTTTGACCTTTTCCGCGACACCCGCCTAGAGCCGAGCGCGCAGGCAATCGCATGGGGCATCGTCAATTCGTTTCACTACGAAGCGGACAAGCTGGCCCGCGAAGAGGACACGCTTTGCCGTGACCTGAAAAGCCGGATCGAGCAGGACGACCGCAGCGAAATCTATGCAACGGAAATGGAAGATTTGCAGATCAGGGCGCAAACCAAGATGGAACAGCGCGCCGCTATCGAATGCATGCGCGACTATGCCGCCGAGTGCTACCGATCGCAGACCGGCCGCCCTTGGAGCACCGCGCGCGGATCGAGGGTTTCCAGCGTCACCACCGCAAGCCAGATCGCATCGGCCGATTTCCTCAAGGCCCGCGCAACCGCCATGCGCGAAAAGCGCAACCCCACCGGCCCGCTTGTCGTCTTTTCCGGGGGTCAGGAATGGCACGACTACCAGCAGCTTTACGCCCGCCTTGACCAGATCAAGGCCCGCATTCCGAGCATGACACTTTGCACCACCGGCCAGCGCAAGGGATGCGACGCCATCGCCGCAGCTTGGGCCGCACAAGCTGGCGTGCCGATTGTCACCTTTGCCCCGAACGCGCAGCGCTTTGGCAAGAGTGCCGGTTTCAAGCGCAATGACCAGCTTGTCAGCCTCCGGCCCGTCGAAGCGATCATTTGCCAAGGCACCGGCATTCAGTCGCACTTGCTGGACGAACTGAAGGCCGCAAGCGTTCCGGTTCACGCCTTCCGCTACGATGCACAGGCACCCATGCCCGCCGAAGCCAAGCGGCAGCAATGGGGATGAGATAACAGGGGCGGACCAGCGCCGCCCCTTCCCTTTCCTTGGCAGGAGCATCGGGCCAGCATCGGGGGACTTCCCCGGCGCTGGCCCTTTGTCGTCCCCTTGTGCCACGTGGGGGAAACCCTACGGTTCCCCCCACGCCAGGCCGCCGCGCGCGCCGCCGCCAACATCGCCCCCGTCGGGGCTCGTTGGCGACGGCACGCGCGGCGGCCTTCCCCCCTCCGGTAAGGAGCTGCCGCAGGCGAGACGATCGGGCCCGTGCAGCTCGAACTGGCCCCGAGAAATCGAGGGCGGGG
>NZ_ATHL01000026.1 GCF_000445125.1 Novosphingobium lindaniclasticum LE124 | reverse complement strand
TCAACCGCAAGACTCTCGTTATGAGCGAGGGACCGCCGGGGGGCAGGTCACAAACGCCGCCAGATCCGATACCTCGACACCACTGGTCTGAGCCCGAGGTTTCTACCAGCCATGAGTAGAGCCTGTGCCCGGTTTGATGCCCAAGCGCGGACGTGATGGCAACAACCGGGTTGAGGGTTAACCCCCAACCCAGTTTGCCGACTGAACTGGCTCCTATCTCGGCCGGGGTTCTGTTCCCCAGGCTCGAGTGAGGCCGGAAGTGGTTGTAGTCGTACCGCCATTCCGCCAGGGCCTGGCGAGTATGGCCAAGGCTGGTGAACAGCGTCTCGTTCAAGCATTCGTCACGCAGTCGAGCGTTGAAGCTCTCGATGGAAGCCGTTCTGCTGCGGCTTGCTGGCTACAATCCCTTGAATTCTTGATTGTGGGGATAGCAGGCAAGCATACTACGTCCTCATGAGAACAGGGAATTTATGGCGCCACAGCTTGATTACAGCTTGCCTGATGAGCGGAGCGACTGGAGCACTGGCTAGGCAGGCTGTGGCTGATCCGCCGCCGGTTCTGCTTATCGATGTAAATCTTTCGGAATGGTGGCCGCCGATGTCCTTGAGACTGGATACCGGAACGGGCCGCTATTCCAAAACTCCACCACGAGGGTGGTTGTCGCGCGACATTCAGGGTGAGGAAGCGCGACAAACAAGATGAGAATCCTG
>NZ_ATHL01000025.1 GCF_000445125.1 Novosphingobium lindaniclasticum LE124 | reverse complement strand
CCGGCCGCGGCGCGCCGCCGCTGCCGCCCGCTGCGATCGGCAACGGTCCGCGCCTGACGATCTGGCTGCCGAGCGGCGAAGGCTCCGACCGACTGCTCGAGAAACTCACCAGTGATTTGACCGCGATCGGTGTTCAACTCGTCAGGACCGACGATTCCAAGGTCGCCGACCTGCGGCTGATCGACGAGGTTGCGCGCTACCCCCGCGCCGCATGGTTCCTCAACCGACTCTCCTGCCGCAACGGACGCGGGCTCTGCTCCGCCGACGCCGATGCCCGCGTCTCGGAAGCGGCGATCGCCGCGACTCCGGAACAACGCTCCGCCCTGTTGATCGAAGCAGAAGCGGAACTGACGGCCGCCAACGTCTTCATTCCCTTCGGAACCCCCATCCGCTGGTCGCTGGTGCGCGGCAGCGTGGCCGGCTTCGCCCCCAACACCTGGGCCTGGCACCCCTTGATGCCGCTGGCATGGGTCGCCAGATAAAGCCTTCAACCGTTTTCCGGAGAGGCACGACTTTGGCAACTGGACAGACTTCCACGCGGCGCATGGATTTGGATCTGCCGCTTGGCACCGATCCCGTGGCGGTCCTTCGCCGCGTGGAAATGCTCGAACATGTGCTCGAACGTGCGGTGGCGCTTCCCGGTATAAGGCGCAAGGTCGGGCTGGACGCCGTGATCGGCCTGGTTCCCGTCGCGGGTGACGTGGTCGCGGCGGCGCTGGGCATGTATCTCGTCTGGGAAGCGCGGAACCTGGGTATGTCGAAATGGCAGCTCGCACGCATGACCACGAACGTCGGCGTGGATACGCTGCTGGGAGCCATTCCGGTAGCAGGCGACCTGTTCGATTTCATGTTCCGTTCGAACCGCCGCAACTTGAAGATCATCCGCCGGCATATCGACCGGCACCACCCTCATGCGCGGGTGATCGAAGGCTGAAGGAATGATCCGCCGGCCGCGATCAGAACCGCTCAGGCCGTTTGCGCGGCGGCGGTGAAGTCGCACTTCTGGTCGGTCTCCTTGGCGCCGCCGCCCAGGAAGGCGACCGCGAGGAACCCGGCGACCACGGCCACGGCGAAAGCCGCCGTCACTTTGCCGAGGTGCTTGTCGATCACGGCCTTGATCGGCGCGCCGAACAGCCGGAACAACACGCCCACGATCATGAAGCTGATCGAGCGCGAGACGATCGAAGCGCCGATGAACACGGCAAGGTTCATGCCGATGAAACCGGCGGTGATCGTCAGCAGCTTGAAGGGGATCGGCGTCGCGCCTTTCACGACGATGATCTCGGCCCCGTACTCGCGCAAGTAGCAGGCCGCTTTCGGGAAGCTGTCCGCCAATCCCAGCGCCTGCAGCAAGGCTTGGCCGAAGGCAGCGTAAGCGAAGTGGCCGATCGCATAGCCGAGCAGGCCGCCCGCGACGGAGGCCAGCGTGGCGATTACTGCGAAGCGAATCGCCTTCTTCGGTTCGGCCAGACACATAAGCCCCAGCAAGGGATGCGGCGGCACCGGAAAGAAGCTGGCTTCCATGAAGGCGAAGAGGGCCAGCCACCATTCGGCATGGCGGTGCGCCGCTTTGGCCATGGTCCAGTCGTAAAGGCGGCGCAGCATCGGGTTCTCCGGCTATCGTGGAACGGGTGCCGCGAGACGAGCGGCCGTGGTGCCGTGCTTAGTAGGCCGCCCCCGCAGCGGCAAGATATAACCCATTTGGTTATACGCTCTTGACATTTCGAATCCGTTTAGGTACAAAACAAGAACATCGAAAGCGGTCTTGTCGATCGCATATCGTCCGTCGAATACCTTCAACAGCAGGGATGGTCCCCTATGGTCGAGCCGAAAACGGCTTCGTCCGGCGCTGCACCGTGCCGGCGAGGCAACAAGACCGAGCAGCGGTGGCGCACCCTTTTCTTGGGCGCGCTGGCCGAAACCTCCAACGTCAGTGCCGCCAGCCTCGCGGCCGCCGTACCGCCGGGCAAGGCCTACAGGCTGCGCCGGAGCGATCCCGATTTTGCCCGCGCGTGGCGCGCAGCTCTGCTCGAGGGCTACGAGAACCTGGAGATGGAAGTTCTTTATCGGCTGCGCTTCGGCGATCCCAAGGACGGAGACGTCAAGTTCGACAACGCCACGGCCCTGCGCCTGCTCGGCCTTCATCGCGAGACCGTGGCGCGCGAACGGGCCGCGCGGGAGAACGAGGATCTCACCGCCGTGCGCGCTTCCATCCACGCCAAGCTCGCGCAATTGCGCGAACAGGTCATGGCGCGGCGCCTGCCGGGAGCCGAAGCGGAGGTCGATCATGGCTGAAGCCGATCCCCTGCACTGGCTGACAGATGCCGACGACGGCGAACTGGAAAGCTTCATGACGGGACTCGGCGCGTCCGGGCAGCGCGAGTGGCGCTGGGACTGGCGCCTCTGGGCGCGGCCCTCGCAGATCGCTCCCGCCGGAGACTGGCGCGTGTGGCTGGTCATGGCCGGACGCGGCTTCGGCAAGACGCGCTGCGGCGCCGAATGGGTCAACGAGATCGCGGAAAGCCAGCCCGAAGCACGCATCGCGCTCGTGGCTGCCCATCTCGGCGAAGCACGCTCGGTCATGGTCGAGGGCGAGAGCGGCCTGCTCTCGGTTGGCGCACCGTGGCGGAGGCCGGTCTTCGAACCTTCGCTGCGGCGACTGACCTGGCCGAACGGTGCGCAGGCGATGCTCTATTCCGCCGCCGAACCGGAAGCGCTGCGCGGTCCTCAGCACAGCCATGCCTGGTGCGACGAAGTTGCCAAGTGGGACAATGCCTCGGCGCGTGCGGTGGCAAGCTGGGACAACCTGCTCATGGGCCTGCGCCTCGGCCGGGACCCGCGCGCCGTCGCCACCACGACCCCGCGCAGCGTGCCGCTGGTCATGCGGCTGCTTGCCGAGAGCGAAAGCGGCGAAGTCACGGTGACGCGCGGCAGCACGTTCGACAATGCCGCCAACCTGCCCGAGCGCTTTCTCGACACCATGCGAAGCTCGTTTTCGCAGAGCCTTCTGGGGCGGCAGGAGATCGATGGCGAACTGATCGCCGACATCGAGGGCGCGCTCTGGAGCCGCGCGCTCCTGGAGGCCTGCCGTGAAAGCGGCGCTCCTGAATGCAGCCGAATCGTGGTCGGCGTCGATCCGCCTGCCTCGGCCGGCGGGGATGCCTGCGGTATCGTGGTCGTTGGCCTTGCGGAAGACGGCACCGCACATGTCATGGCCGATGCCTCGGTAGAGAAGGCCGGTCCCGAACGCTGGGCCCGCACCGTCGCCGCGACCGCCGAAGCCTGGAAGGCGGACCGCGTGATCGCCGAGGCGAACCAGGGGGGCGCGATGGTCGGCTCGGTTCTGCGGGCGGCGCGGCTCTCGCTGCCGCTGAGACTGGTCCACGCCAGCCGCGGGAAGGTCGCCCGCGCCGAGCCGGTCGCCGCGCTCTACGAAGCCGGACGGGTTTGCCACGCCGGGCAGTTCCCCAAGCTGGAGGACGAAATGTGCGGGCTGATCGCCGGAGGATCCTACCAGGGGCCGGGCCGTTCGCCCGACCGCGCCGATGCGCTGGTCTGGGCCTTGAGCGAACTCATGCTCGGCAAAGGCGGTGAGCCTCGGGTGAGGCTGGCGTAGCGTCACGCTCCCCGCTCCCTTCCGCGCCTGACCGATTCAGCGGCCGAAACCGCTCGAACCTCTATTGAAAGGAACCCATCAGTGTCCTTCCTCGATACGCTCGTTGCCGCCTTCAAGGGCGAGAGTGCCCGCGTGCCGCTGGCGCGAGGGCCGGCTTCGCCCTGGTTCTTCGCCGAAAGTGGCGGCGGACGCGCACCCTTCGAATACGGTTCGGCCGTGCGCCGGGCCTATCTGGAAAATCCGGTGGCGCAGCGTGCCGTCCGGCTCGTCGCGGAAGGGATCGGCGGCGCACCGCTCCGTGCCGCCGATCCCGGGCTCGCCGCGCTCGTCACCGAGACGAGTGCCGGACAGTCGCTGCTGGAAACGCTGGCCTGTCACCTCCTGCTCCACGGCAATGCCTACGTGCAGGTCGTCAAGGACGGACGCGGACGACCGGCCGAACTCTTCGCCTTGCGCCCGGAACGCGTCTCGATCGTCGCCGGGGAAGACGGCTGGCCGGCGGCCTTCGCCTACGACGTGGCCGGTCGGCGCCTGACGATCCCCCTGTTGGATGAGGACGCCTCGCCCAACATGATCCACATCCGCCACTTCCACCCGGCGGACGATCACTACGGCGCCGGCTGCCTCGCCGCCGCAGACGAGGCGATCGCCACGCACAATGCCGCATCGCGATGGAATCGCCAGCTTCTGGAGAATGCGGCGCGTCCCTCGGGCGCGCTGGTCTACGAAGCGGACGACGGGCAGACTCTCACCGGCGACCAGTTCGACCGGCTCAAGGCGGAACTCGCGCAGGCCTACGCCGGTTCGGGCAATGCCGGACGGCCGATGCTGCTGGAGGGCGGACTCAAGTGGCAGGCCATGGCGATGACGCCCGCCGACATGGACTTCGCCACCCTCAAGGCTGCCGCCGCGCGCGACGTGGCGCTGGCTTTCGGTGTGCCGCCGATGCTGCTCGGCCTTCCGGGTGATGCGACTTACGCGAACTACCGCGAAGCCAATCGCGCACTCTGGCGGCTCACGCTGCTGCCGCTGGCCAGCAAGATCTTCGCCGGACTCTGCGAAGGCCTTTCGCCGTGGTTCCCCGGCAGCGAACTTGCCATCGACCTCGACCGCGTGCCTGCCCTTGCCGAGGATCGCGAACGACTCTGGGCGCAGGTCAGCGCCGCGGACTTCCTGGAAGACGGTGAAAAACGCGCCCTGCTCGGCCTTCCCGCGCAACAGGATGTGGAGAACAAACCATGAACCAAAAAGACATGCTGGCCGGCCTGCTCGCGCAGGCCGGTGCCGAGGGAAGCGACCTCGTGACTCTTCGCGCCATCGTCGAGGAAGCCAGCGAAGTCGGCGCGCGGCGAATGCTCTCGCGGATCGGCCTCGACGACGCGACCGCTCCGGGAGACCTCTCGGAATTGCGCGAGCTGCTGCAGGCCTGGCGCGACGCCAAGGCCAGTGCGCAGGCCGCCGCGATCGGCTGGCTGGTACGCGGCGTGCTGGCGCTGCTGCTGCTCGGCCTTGCCGTGCGCCTGGGCGCGGGCGAGTTGCTGCGATGAGCGAGCCGCTACGCTTCGCCGGCTACGCCGCCCTGTTCGGCAAGCGCGACTCCGGGCGCGATGTGATCCGCGCCGGTGCCTTCGCCCGAACACTGGCGGAGCGGCGCGATCCGCTGCCGCTGTTTTGGCAGCACCGCCCGGACCTGCGGATCGGATGGGTGGAGACCGTCGCCGAAGATCCGCGCGGGCTGCGCGTGGTCGCCTCGGTGGACAACCCGGATGGCGCGGCCGGTCTCGCGCTGAAGCGGGCGGCCGTGACCGGGCTTTCATTCGGCTATCGTACCCGGGCCAGCCACCGGACTGCCGAAGGCCGCGAATTGCTCGATCTCGAACTCTTCGAGATCAGCCTGGTCACGCACCCGATGCAGCATGGCGCGCGCGTCCACCTGATCTCCTGACCCGTCGTCCCGGCCTCGATCCAGGACCGCTGGCCGAGCCGCATCAACCCAGCGGCAGGGCTGCCTCCGCGCACGCTATCGCCTCAAGAACTTCCCAGGGTCCCGGATCACGTCCGCGACGACGATCTGTGCCCCTCATTTCCCTGCCGCCAAAAACGGGCGGCTCCAACCGAAAGGTGAATGCCCGATGGACTCCCTTACTCCCGTCGAAGCGCTCGACGCCTCGTTCGACCTCGTGGCCCGTCAGGACGCCACCGAAGCTGCCGTCGAAACACTGCGCGGCGATGTCGATGACGTGAAGGCCCGCCTCGACCGTGTCAGCCGCGCCGCTGCCCGGCCGGTCATCGAAGGCGCCGCCGCTGCCGCCGCCAGCCTCGAAGTGAAAGGCTTCGTGGACGGCTACTTGCGCATGGGCCGCGAGACCGAGATCAAGTCGCTCTCCGGCGCCGTTCCCGCAGATGGCGGCTACGCGGTTCCGCGCGAAGTCGATGCCCTGATCTCCGCCAGGCTCAAGAACATCAGCCCGATCCGCTCGATCGCGCAAGTGGTGCAGACCGGCACTGCCGGCTACCGCAAGCTCGTCACCACCAGCGGTACGACCTCGGGATGGGTCAGCGAGACCGGCGCCCGGGTCGAGACCGCAGCGCCCAGCTTCGCGGAAATCGCGCCTCCCGGCGGCGAACTCTACGCGAACCCGGCGGCGAGCCAGGCCATGCTCGACGATGCCGCCTTCGACATCCAGTCGTGGCTGGCGGACGAGATCGCCGCGGAGTTCGGCCGCGCGGAAGGCGCGGCCTTCGTGAGCGGCTCCGGCACCAACCAGCCGAAGGGCTTCCTCACCGCGCCCAACGCCGCCACGGCCGATGCGGTGCGCCCCTTCGGCACGCTGCAGTTCCTTGGCTCCGGCAACGCCAGCGGCTTCGACGCCGCGCCCGAACTGAAGCTCATCGATCTCGTCCATGCGCTCAAGGGCGGACATCGCCAGGGCGCAAGCTGGGTGATGAACGCCAAGACCCTGGGCGTGGTGCGCAAGCTCAAGGCGGCGGACGGCTCGTTCCTGTGGCAGCCGGGTCTGATGGAAGGCCAGCCGAACCGCCTGCTCGGCTATCCCGTGGTCGAGGCGGAGGACATGCCCGACATCGCCGCCGGCGCCGTACCGATCGCCTTCGGCAACTTCCGCGCCGGCTACCTGATCGCGGAGCGCAGCGCGACCTCGATCCTGCGCGATCCTTTCACCAACAAGCCCTTCGTCCACTTCTACGCGACCAAGCGGATTGGCGGCCAGGTGCTCGATTCCGACGCGATCAAGCTGCTCAAGATCACGGCCTGACGCCGTCCCGGCGTGCGGGAAGCGGCCGTCCTTTCGCTTCTCCGCACGCCCTTGAGCAGCGGCCCGCGCCAGTTCCCCCGCCCCGCCCGGCGCGGGCCACCCGCCTCCTTCCTTCCTGATCGGAGACACCCATGAACCGGGTCATTCTCACGCGGGCGGAGCTGCCGACCTCGGCGCTTGCCGAACTCAAGCAGTGGCTCGGCGTTACCACCGCGCGAGACGACGCCCCGCTGGCCGCCCTGCTCGCCGCCGCCCTGGAAACCTGCGAGGCCTTCACCGGCCGAATGCCGCTGGTTGCCGTGTGCGAGCAAATACTGCCTGCGACCACGGGATGGCAGTCGCTTGCCACAAGGCCGGTACAGGCGATCACCGTGGTGGAGGGCATCGCCGCCGACGGCGCTCGGCTTGCGCTACCTGCCGGTTCCTACGAGATCGACCTTGATGCGGACGGCACCGGCCGAGTCTGCCTCTCCTCCTCCACGGCAGCACGCAAGGCCGCCGTCCGCTTCAAGGCGGGACTTGCCGAAGACTGGGACAGCCTACCGGACGGACTTCGCCAGGGCATGATCCGCTTGGCCGCGCACCAGCACCGCGGGCGCGACACCAGTGGCGCCGCCCCATTGCCGCCCGCTTCCGTCGCCGCGCTGTGGCGTCCCTGGCGGCGCATGCGCCTGACATGAGCGGCCTGATTGCAGCCGACGCGGATGCGGCTTTCGAAAGCCTCGCCCGGCGCTTGACCGAGCGGGCCAGGACGCTGGCTGCCGCCCGGGCCGCGACGCGGCGATTGACCGAACGCCGCGACGAAAAGCGCTGGCGCCGCGCAGATCTCGTCTGGCCCTTGTTCGGGAAAGGATAAGTCATGGAAAACGCCCTGCGCGCCGCCCTGATCGAATGGCTCGCCGCCGATCCGGTGCTCTCCTCCGTGCTCAACGGCGTGACGGAGGAAACGCCGCTGCGCACCAGCCTGCCCTGGCTGGCAATCGCCTCCAGCGCCAGCACCGACTGGAGCTGCAAGACCGCCGCCGGACGCGAGGTTCGGATCGCGCTCGAACTGCAATGCCGGGGGGACACGCCCGGCGCGGTGGCGCCGCTCGTCGCGGCGATCGAAGCGCGGGTGGAAACCCTGCCTGCCGAGCAACCGGGATCCCAGGTCGTCACGACCCGGTTCCTGCGCGCCCGTGCCGAACAACGCGGCGAAAGCCGCCGCGCCGTCCTGCTGGAGTATCAATTCCGCCTGCTCGCCGCCTGACCTCTCTCGTTTCAAGGAGACCACCATGCCCGCCCAAAAAGGCAGTGCCTTCCTTCTCAAGATTTCGAACGGCGGCTCTCCCGCCGGCTATCAGACCGTTGCCGGTCTCCGTACCACGCAGATGTCGGTGACCGGCGATGCCGTCGTCGTCACCAGCAAGGACAGCGGCGGCTGGCGCGAGCTGCTGTCCGGGGCGGGCATCCGCTCGGTATCGGTGAGCGCCGCCGGAATCTTCCTCGGCAGCGCGGCCGAGGCCAAGATCCGCGCCAACGCCATGGCGGGGACGCTCGACGACTACGAACTGAGTTTCGAGGACGGCGAGAAGCTGCGCGGGCGGTTCCTGGTCCAGCGTCTCGACTATGCCGGAGATTTCAACGGCGAGCGCAACTATACGCTGCAACTCGAAAGCTCCGGCCAGGTGACCCCGGCATGACGGGCGCCAACGCCCTGCGCGGCGAGGCCCTGCTGGAGATCGGGGGCACGGCGCATGTCCTGCGCCCCAGCTTCACCGCGCTCGTCGCCGCCGAGGAGGAACTCGGCCCGCTGTTCGCCCTCGTGGAGCGGGCCGGCGCGGGGGAGCTTCGCCTTTCCGAACTGACGGCGCTGTTCTGGCACTGCCTCGGTCCGCACGCCGCCCTGCCGCGCGAGACCGTGGGCGAAGCCGTCGTGTCCCACGGTCTGGTGGCCTGCGCGGCGCCGCTGCGCCTGCTGCTCGGCCAGATCTTGAAGGGCAGCGGATGAGCGAGGCCCGGTTCGCGCCGGCGGCACTCGTGCTCTGCGGTCTTGCCGCGCGCACGCTCGGCTGGCGGCCCGCCGAGTTCTGGG